>JAVJQT010000009.1:0-139922 GCA_040218795.1 Cytophagales bacterium
TTCTCAACTTTCTGCATTTGACCTTTTACAACCAAATGATAAATCAAAACTGATTATAGATAATGGAATGTTGTACAATAATCTATTCAAATGGGAAAGCAGCACTGATCAATTGGGACTCGAAACAAAATACGAATTTAAACTTCTGGAAGATTCGGCGGGCTCATTTGTCGAAAAATATAATAGGGAGTTATCCCTGGACAGCACTTTCTTATCCGAATTTCAGATTGATTCCATATTCACAAGTATCGGATTAAATCAAAATGATACTTTTAATGGCTTTTGGGAAGTTAAAGCCAAAACTAGTTTAGACAGTAGATCATCATTAAACGGTCCCTTTGAGATAAGCATTTACAGAGGCACTTATGTCGGTTTGGAAATCAAAGATCAAAACCATCGGATAAATCTTTTCCCTAATCCCAATAAGGGAGAACTCTACGTAGAAAGCTCTCTGAGTGAATTTGAATTAAAAATCTATGATTTGAATGGGCGATTGCAATTTCAAGACAGAATTAAATCAGCGAATAAAAAACTGGATATCAATTCTCTCAAAAGCGGATTATATCTAATCCGTATTGATTCTGACACAAAAAGCTGGACGAGGAAGTTGTTTTTGGATAAATAGAAATTATTAATTGTTAATTAAAAATTTCTTCATTCTCCTCCTCAATCTCCCAGTTGTATTTTTTTCTGGGATCCGATTTTCTGAAAACAAAAGCCAGGATTACACCTACAATCGAACCTGAAATATGACTTTCAAAAGAAACGCCTTCCTTAACAGGAAAAAGCCCTATAATCATGGATCCGTATAAAAAAACGACAAGCATCGAAATCGCCAGCCGTCTTTGATCCCTTCGAATGATACCGGAAATAAAAAGAAAGGCCAATAATGCATAATTAACACCGCTCAAACCGATATGGTAAGATTCCCTGGCAAATAACCATACAAAGATCCCCGGCATAAAGAAACAGAGCATGAATGCATTTATTGAAGCACGTGAGTACATCATGAATAATGACAATGTGGCCAGAAAAAAAGGAATCGAATTATAAAACAAATGCTCCCAGTCCCCATGGATAAATTGCGAAAAGAAAAGTCCTTTTAATCCTGAAAAAGATCTGGGATAAATACCATACTCGGTGAAAGAATGCCCCAATTTTGTTTCAAATAGTTTAATCCAAAACATTATTCCGATAAGCAAAAGAGGGAGTCCCAGCCATCGAAAAAAGAAATATTGTCTGCGTGTGATCAATTAAAAATATATTTCCTGAGCCAAACGATAGGTATTGGCATGTGCGTCTACAATGTCGGAAATTTTTTCTGAATAACCACCGCCCATTGTTACGACAATAGGAATATCATTTATTCTGGCTATTTCAAACACAAATTTATCTCTTTGCCGACATCCTTCCTTTGACAATCCCAACCTACCTAGCTTATCCGTCGAAAGAATATCGACGCCGCTTTGATAAAAAATAATTTCCGGCTGAACCGAGTCGATGAGTTTTGGAAGATTTTCTTTTAGCGCCTTTAAATATTCCCTGTCGCCTGTGCCATCAGGTAATTCTATATCAAAATCCGAAACTTCTTTTTTCATGGGATAATTCTTTTCGCCGTGAATGCTAAAAGTGAAAACCCGCTCTTCATTTTCAAATATTTTTGCAGTTCCATTTCCCTGATGAACATCTAAATCGACCACCAGAATTTTCCCGAGAATCTTGTAATTGAGTAAATGCTGAGAGGCGACCGCTACATCATTGAGTAAACAGAAACCCTCGCCTCTGTCTCTATAAGCATGATGCGTTCCACCGGCTACATTAAATGCACAAGCGTATTTCAATGCGTATTTAGCACAATCGAGTGTCCCTTGTGTAATGATTAATTCCCTCCTTACTAATTCTGCGCTAAGAGGGAAACCGGTTTTTCTTTGTTCCGACTTGCTTAGCTTCAGGTTTTTTAATTTTTCCCAATAAGAGTCGTAATGAACAGCCAAAATATCTTTTTCAGAAAGCAGTTTGGGTTTGAAAAAGTTAGAATCCGAAACCGTACCCTCGTATTTTAACTGCTCCGGAATGAGAGAATATTTCTCCATCGGAAATCGATGATTTTTGGGTAAGGGATGATGGTATTCCTCTGACCAGGCAATTTTTAGCATGAGTAATTAACAAGAATTTCTAAACAGCGTTTCTTTTTCGCTAAAGATTTCAATAATAAAATCAAAAATATATAATTGACTTCCCAATATGGGAAAATTTGTGTTTCTTTCCCATTATGAAAAATATCGAGGGATTCAAAATATTCGCGGTTGAGGATGATCCCAACTTTTCCAAAGTATTGGAGTACACCCTAAAATTAGATCCCGAGCACGAGGTTCGGATGTTTGAAAATGGCAAAGATTTACTCAATGCACTACCGGAAAAACCCTCATTGATAACCTTGGATTACTCACTTCCGGATTTTAGCGGGGGCGAACTGCTTCAAAAAATAAACTATTATAACAAGGAAATTCCTGTCATTATAATTTCAGGACAGGAAGATGTAAAAACTGCCGTGGCCTTAATAAAAGAAGGGGCCTTCGATTACATAAGCAAAGAAGAGGACCTTAGAACCAGATTGCTCAATTCCATTAACAAGGCCAAAAAAACCAATGAACTCGAACATGAAATTGAACATTTACGTGAAGAAATTGCGCATAAATACGAGTTTGAAAAAAGCATTATAGGCAAAAGCCCTTCGATGCAGGCCATTTTTAAATTATTGGAAAAGGCTGTTCATACAAACATTACAGTTTCTGTTAGCGGTGAAACGGGTACAGGTAAAGAAGTTGTTGCCAAGGCCATTCATTACAATTCGGCATTGAGAAACAAAGCATTTGTAGCTGTAAACATAGCAGCGGTACCAAAAGACCTGATCGAAAGTGAATTATTCGGTCATGAAAAAGGAGCTTTTACGGGTGCCATTACTCAGAGAAAAGGAAAATTTGAAGAAGCCAATGGCGGAACGATCTTTCTCGATGAGATCGGCGAGATGGATATCAATCTCCAGGCGAAAATGCTCAGGGTATTACAGGAAAGAGAAATTATACGCGTTGGCGGAAGCAAAACGATAAAGTTGAATGTCAGAATATTGGTTGCCACGCATCGGAATCTGGCCGAGGAAATTAAAAAAGGAAATTTCCGGGAAGACCTTTATTATCGTTTGCTCGGTTTACCGATTACGTTGCCACCACTGCGCGACAGAGGTTCCGACATTCTGATACTGGCCAAGCATTTTCTCAACTCTTTTGCCAAGGAAAACAACATGGGCTCAATTAACATTGAAGAAAGCGCCAGAAAGAAATTAATGGCCTATTCATGGCCCGGGAATGTGAGAGAGCTAAAAGCGGTAATAGAATTGGCAGCCGTAATGTCAGATGGAGACAAACTTAAAGCAGAAGATATTACATTTACAAGTATTGATAAGAATGAAAACTTCTTATTGGAAGAACAAAGTTTAAGAGATTACACTTTTAATATTATTCGCCATTTTTTGAAAAAATACGATGATAATGTGTTGTTGGTGGCTAAAAAATTAAACATCGGTAAGTCAACATTGTATCGCTATCTAAAAGAAATGGAAGAAGATCAAAACTAAAATTATGGCAATAACGGATTTAGCCTATTTGTACCAATATAGTTCTAACGACAAGGATTTTGTCATGGAGATGGTAGAGCTCTTTCTGAGTTCAACGCCTTCCTTCTTAGAAGAAATGAAAAGCTCTTTTGAAAATAAGGACTATTCCATGGTTGCCAGAATATCTCATAAAATGAAACCTTCCATGACATTCATGGGAATTAAAAATGGTAAGGAAATAACCATTGCATTGGAAGATTATGCCAACGAAGGCACAGATATCGCTAAAATCGAAGAGCAAATTAACGAGTTAGATCAGCTTTGTCAGCTGGCTTTTTCTGAACTCAAAGTTGCTCTGAATGAATTGAAATCCTGAATTATTTCCACTTGATATTACATCCGGCACTTGGAAACTGATCCATTGGCGGAGTCTTGCCATTGAGTAGCTGTTCCAAAGCATTTCTCAAATCTTTGCCATCCACCGGTTTATCATTGCCCGGTCTTGCTTCATCCAATCTGCCGCGATAAAAGCATTTATTATTCGCATCAAATAAATACAAATCAGGCGTACATGCGGCATAATATGCTTTGGCCACCTGCTGTGATTCATCAAAGAGATAGGGAAATGTAAATCGATGCACTTCAGCAAATTGCTTCATTTTTGCCGGTGAATCTTCAGGATATTTTTCGATATCATTGGAAGATATCGCGATGGTTTTGATTTCCCTTTTTTCGTACTCTTTTGAAATTTTCACCAATTCATCAATCACATAAATAACATAAGGACAATGATTACAGATGAAATATACAAGTGTCCCCTTATCTCCTTTTAAACTTTCAAATGTGTATTTTTTTTGATCCAGGGTATTTATTAAATCAAATTCAGGAGCCCCTGTTTTCAAAGGCATCATGTTAGAATCGGTAAGTGACATAGGTAATTATTATTGGTTTATATATTATTTACTTCCAGACTGATATTTTCATCTCCTTCGCGATAAGGTAAATAAGTAAATATAAATTGAAACATCTCATCCGTGGTTTTCATACTGTGATCCGGCTCCCTGATTTCCCGTGGAGGAAAATAAGGATTAAAAGGATTATCCGCTGTATTGTCAAACAATCCTTCGGCAATTAAGGTAGCCCCAGCCGGTATTTTTATCATTTTAGGAAATTTGTAATAAAACTGCCAGCGAAAATCCCAACTGTCGATTTTAACCAGTGGAATGGTATCTTTTTTTAGCGTTACTGCATAGGCTTTAAATTTTCGGCCCAATAAATGCATGTGCGGATTCACCATAAGAAGTGAAATATCCTGCGGTACCTGATATTTTGTATAAAAAGTCATTATGGTATCAGGTGGTATGATCAGTTCGGGTTCTACAGGAGATATGCCCAGTGTGCCCATTTGCGTTTCATGCGGAATCCTATCGGGTTTTTTTCTGGAAAAAAAGATATTGACCTTTGATTTATCCCATTGATCCACGGCCGTTGGACCATAATGCATGTCCTGCATAAAAAATGTGGCTTTTTTACTGACTCTGAATCCTCCGATTTCCTCCGGATAGGCCACGGGAGAAACTCCGGGTAAATAATTGCAAACCAATGTGCGTATCTCAGGCATGGTTCCATCATCGTTAAGAAGACCCATCACTTTATAGGCATTGCGTGTTCCCAGCGAGTCGGGGAAAACGATTTTTTTACCTGCAAAATGATTTGATTTTTTGTGTGAAGCAAAATTAATCAAATGGCCGTTCATGTGATGCGCCAGTTGTCTGTTGCCCGGCACAAATTCCATCAATCTCACAAATGTGTCTTTTTCAAGCTCAAAAGGTATTTTAATAAAAACAAAATGGTCTACATTGATGCCCTTAATTAAAAATGAATCCTCCATTTCAATAACGAGATCGGGTTCACCCAATTGACTGCCTCTGGGAAATGTTGGTGGTTCGGGAATTGCAGTACTGTCTCCAATTGGCATTCCATTGTATATCCAGTTGACAAGCGTTTGAATTTCCTCTTCCTCCAGATATTTCTCACCCAAAAAATGTCTGTAATTCGGATCTGCAGGCCAGGGCGGCATATAGCGCGTTTCGACTACAAACTGAATGGTCTCCGATCTTTTTTTAATATCCTTATAAGTAATCAATGAAAAAGGACCGGCTTCCCCTGGCCGATGACAAGGCATGCAATTATTATAAAAAAACGGGGCAATATGCTCGCTGAAAGTTGGGTTTTCAATGACTTGGGCTATTTTTTCGGTTTTCTCTGAGTCAGGCATTTTCTTGTCTTTTCCATTTTCTGAACAGGAAAGAAAAAACAAACAGATGATAAGAAAAGAAGCGTAATTTTTCATTGAATAAAGCATCCCACAGCACTGGTAGATTTAATTTTAATCTCGCGATTCTCAAGCCTTGCCGCAATGGCATCTTCAAGATATCTTTCTGTAATTAGGGTTCTTTTTTGCCCAAGCGAAATGGCCCAGTTATCTATGGCCCCTGAATAAAGCACCTTTCCATTTTGATCCAATAAAAAGGCCTCAGGCGTAATTTCTGCACCCAAGGCATTGCTCAACTCAAAGTCAGGATCGAAATATGTATTGAATTCCAATCCAAAACGTATTAGGTATTTCCTGACTTCCTCGCTATTGTATTCTTTTCCCGGCACAATGCCAATGAATTCTATCTGTGGAAATTCATTCTTCAATTCCCTCATGGCTACCGCATAATTTTGACAAAGAGGGCATTCAGGTGATAAAAAATAATAAACTTTTACTTTGTTGTTCGCGATGTCCTGCCAGGCTTCTTCACCTGAAATAATTGGTAAATCAAGGTCATTCGGAACTTTGTTATGTTCCGTATTACAGGAAAATATTGCGATAAGTGCGAAAATGAATAAAAGCCTATTCATAAGAAATATGCAAGAGGATTAATCTTTAATAGGCCAACAAATCAGACAAAATCAGGTTCCTTTTTAAATATTTTCAAAGCTTCATTATAACCCAATTCTACCAATTCATCGACTTTCTTAAAATCAAAAATACCATATTTCTGAGCTTCAATAATATTTATAGGATATCTGCATTTATTCAGTGCATGTTTGGTGTTTTGCCATGCTACAATATCAATCGTCCGATCGACTAATTGGGCAAAGGAATCGGGCCTTTTCCCTGATCCATCACCCATGATGTTTACGCCAATTATATCATAATCAAATTCCTCAAGGGGTTTAATTGGCAGATTATCTGTCAAGCCTCCGTCGGCGTATAAATCATTATTGATTTTCACCGGAGAAAAAATCATTGGAATAGAACAGGAAGCCACTACCGCATTGTGAATATTCCCTTTGTGAATATATTCCACATTGCCTGTCCTTAAATTGGAGACCGCGACATAAAGTGGCGTTTTAAGATTTTCAAAATCCTCGACATCAATAGATTTCTTGAAAATCGTAGTTAGGTTTTCCATGCTTACCAAACCAATTTTTGAGAGCGACATTTTAAAAGCCGAGTAAAACTTATGTTTTTTGGCGATGTCAGCCATTTCATGACTTTTAAGCCCGGCGGCTAGCATATAGGCTACAATTGATCCGGCGCTGGTTCCGGATACCACCTTCACATTCATTTTAAATTCTTCAATGGCTTTAATGACACCAATATGTGCCAATCCCCTTGCCCCCCCTCCACTAAGGCAAAGCGATACAGATTTTTCGGTCATATAAAAGCGAAATAATTAAAACGTGAATTTAATTTATTTGAGGAAATCGGGGCAAATAAAATTTTTTCTTTGGTTTAACCCTGCCATTTTCGGGTAGGAATTGAAATTCATCTTAAGTTTGAATAATGAGTATAAAATCAATTCTGAACATAGGCATAGTTATGGCTTTTCTTTCTTGTCATAATGAAGATACAGGCTATTCCGGAAACTGGCGGGCAGAACTCTATCTTCAAAATGATACCCTCCCTTTTAATTTTATACTAGAGGATTCCGTAGATCTGAAATTGAGCCTGGTAAATGGTGATGAGAAAATTTTGGTGGAAGAAGTATTGATTGAACGTGATTCTATCATAGCAAGCATGCATATATTTGATACGGAATTGAGAGCTAAAATTATCGGCAATACCATGTCGGGTGTTTTTGAAAAAAAGTATTCCCAAGGCTATTTACTTCCTTTTTCTGCTCAAAAAGGACCTAAATTCAGATTTAGTGATAATCCAAAATCCAATTTTAGTATAGATGGAAAATGGGCCGTGCAATTTGAATCCGAATTGGAAGATTCTACGCTCGCCATTGGAGAATTTGTTCAGGATGGCAGTCTTGTGGAAGGAACATTTTTAACATTAACCGGGGATTATCGCTTCCTTGAGGGTGAAATCGATGCGGATGAACTAAAATTATCCTGCTTTGACGGTGAACACGCTTTTCTTTTTAAAGCAAGGCTCGATGAAAATGATCAATTGAAAGGCTATTTCAAATCGGGTTTAAGTTGGAATGAAACCTGGACAGCGCATCGCGATGACAGCATAGAATTAAAAGATGCTTATCAATTGACCTATTTAAAGGAAGACTATGACAGTATTTATTTTGCCTTTCCTGATATGAATGGCGATACAGTTGTGTTTCCCAATCCATTGTATGAGGGAAAGGTGTTGCTTGTACAAATATTTGGAACATGGTGTCCCAATTGTATGGATGAAACCAAATTTCTCGCGGATTGGTATAAAAAAAATAAAGAAAGAGGCCTTGAAATTCTTGCTGTGGCATTCGAAAGAAAAAATGATCTCGACTACGCAGCGGAAAGAGTTCAAAAAGTGAAGGATAAACTGGGGGCAGATTACAAGTTTCTCTTCGGAGGGCCTTCAGATAAACAAGCGGCTTCTGAAGCTTTCCCTATGCTCAATCAGGTCATGTCATTTCCGACTTTGATTTTCATAGACAGAAAAGGGAATGTGCGCAAGATTCATACGGGTTTTTCGGGTCCCGGTACAGGAATGTACTACAAAAAATTTTTAGAGGAATTCGAAATACTCAGCGAAGAATTGCTGGAAGAAAAATAAAAATATTCTAATATTGTCGATATAAAATTTAACCATGAACGCCACACTTATTCATCTTGCTTTAAATCACCTTCCAATTTTGGGTACATTAACCGGAATTATTATTCTGGCTTTTGCACTTTGGAAAACTAACTCATCCCTGATTAATACCGCCTTGATTATTCTGATTATTTCTGGAATTTCTGCCATTCCGGTAAGCAAAAGCGGAGAGGAAGCAGAGCATGTGGTAGAAGAATATCCGGGCGTTTCGCATGATCAAATCCATGAACATGAAGAATTGGCTGAATCCGCTATGCCTGTTAGTTTGGTCATGGGTGTTTTAGCGGCAGTCGCCCTGTATTTTCAAGTTAAATCACATCCCAGAGCAAGAATCGCCTCAATTTCTGTATTGGTACTCGCCATTTGCAATTTTGCTTTGATGGCCAATGTGGCGCATGAAGGAGGGAAAATAAGAAGACCCGATCTCAGGCAAGAACATCAGCAAATTGATCAAGAAGGCGATCAAAATGACGAACACTGATCATTTTTTTCTTTCAATGGTATAGGTGACCAGGGCTTCAATTGAGCTTCTGCTTTCCGAATCGGGGTATTCTCTTAAAAGTGACAGTGCTTCGTCTTTATACTGATGCATGATCTTTGTTGCATAGTCCAAACCACCGCTTTCTTTCACAATTCTTATTACGTCCTGAACTCTTTTGCTGTCCGTAGAATGATTTTTTACAGTGTTGATAATTTTTCTTCGCTCCGAATAATTCACTTTTTGCAAGGTGTAAATTAAAGGCAGTGTCAATTTTTTTTCCTTGATATCTATGCCTCGGGGTTTTCCGATATCGTCTGACCCATAATCAAAAAGATCATCCTTAATTTGAAAGGCCATTCCAACTTTTTCACCAAATTTTTTGGCTTTAATTATGCTTTCTTCGCTTGCATCCGTAGAGGCGATTCCAACCGCACAACAGGATGCAATCAAGGTGGCGGTTTTCTGTTTAATAATTTCAAAATATACCTCTTCCGAAATATTGAGTTTCCTGGCTTTTTCGATTTGGAGTAATTCGCCTTCGCTCATTTCCTTAACAGCGTCGGAAACGATTTTCAACAATTTAAAATCACCATTATCAATGGCAAGTAACAAGCCCCTTGAAAGAAGATAATCACCGACCAGAACCGCTATTTTGTTTTTCCAGAGCGCATTTATGCTAAAAAATCCCCTTCGGTAATTGGAATCATCAACCACATCGTCATGCACCAATGTGGCGGTATGAAGCAGCTCGATTAAAGCGGCTCCCCTGTAGGTTTCTTCGCGAATACCACCATTCATTTGAGCCATAAGCAAAACAAACATCGGGCGCATTTGCTTTCCCTTTCTGCTCACGATAAAACCCATGATCCGGTCTAAAAGCGCGACTTTAGTTTTCATGGATGATTGAAACTTTTTTTCAAAAATTTTCATCTCCTCTTTGATTGGCGCTTGTATCGTTTTAATTGAGGTTTTCATTTGGGTATTGCAATATTAAGTTCTCTTGCATTAGCAAGCAAAAAGCCACTTAGATTGCTTTCAAATAATCCATTCTATATCATTTCATTAAAAAATAAGCAATGCGCGATAAAAAAGTTTTAATACTTTTATTCTATAAAAATTTATAAATGAAAAGGCCTTTTCTCTTTATCCTTT
The DNA here is from genome assembly GCA_040218795.1 of Cytophagales bacterium. Lineage (GTDB taxonomy): Bacteria > Bacteroidota > Bacteroidia > Cytophagales > CCMP332 > CCMP332. Next base: position 10,339 of record JAVJQT010000009.1, read on the forward strand.
TTTTGTATTTATCAAGTATTGCTTTTGCTCAAAACGCTCTTGTGCGATCGGGCCCCATGCTGGGCTATTCTAGTATGAAAGAAGTAGGTATTTGGATTCAACTTGAAAAAGAAGCCGAAGTTAAAGTCCGCTATTGGCCCGTGTCAAATGAGAAGGATAAAAAGGAAACTGCAATAGCAAAAAGCCAAAGCGGAAATTCATTTATTTGTCAACTCATAGCAGAAGTAAATCCCGGAATAAAATACAATTACGCGATCATTATAAATGAAAAAGAGATAGCCTTTGACTATCCGCTAGAATTTCAATCGCAATCCTTATGGCAGCACCGCACCGACCCTCCCGATTTTAAGTTTGCGCTTGGCAGTTGTACTTATATCAATGAACCCCCTGTAGACAGACCTGGCCAGCCTTATGGAGGGAATTATGAGGTATTTACTTCAATAAATAATGAAAATCCCGATTTCATGCTTTGGATGGGTGATAACAGTTATCTGCGGGAGGTGGATTGGAACAGCAAAACGGGGATATATCATCGCTATTCGCATAGCAGGGATGTTACAGAAATGCAGGCCTTACTCGCAAGATCGCATAATTACGCCATTTGGGACGATCATGATTATGGTCCCAACAATTCGGATAAATCATTTTGGAATAAAAAAATAACCGAAAATGCATTCAGGGATTTCTGGATGAATCCGAATTACAATTTAACGGGAAAAGGGGGAATAACAGGAACTTTTTTTTGGAACGATTGCCAGTTTTTTCTGCTTGACAATCGCTATTTCAGAACAGCAAATGGTCGTAAAACCGGAGAAAAAGAGATTTTGGGTAAAGCGCAAATCGATTGGTTGATCAATGCTTTAAAATCGAGTCCGGCCAGGTTTAAATTTATCGTAATCGGTGGTCAGTTTATCAGCAATGCTGCAATTCATGAAAATCACATCAATCTCGCTCCCGAAGAAAGACAGGAAATCATCAAGCTTATCAGTGAAGAAAATATCAAGGGAGTCATTTTCCTTAGTGGTGATCGCCACCACTCCGAATTATCCAAACTGGATAGAAAAGATCAATATCCAATTTACGACTGGACCGTCAGCCCATTGACTGCCACCGCATACGAAATCGAAGATGAAGGAAATACGCTTGTTTTACCAGGCAGTATGTTTGGCGAACGATGTTTTGGAACGATAGAAGTATCCGGCGCTTACAAAGAAAGATTGCTCAAGCTGAAGTTATTTAATAAAGACGGTAAAGAACTCTGGAATTTTGTAATTAAGGCAATAGACCTCAATTAGGACCAAAGCCTATAGCTTTCCAGTTTAATTTTTTCACCAAAAAAAAGTTTAGTGGATCGCTCAAAGGAAGCCGTGTAATCCGAAACATAAAAGGAATCTTCATCGGCAGGTGATTCATTTAATAATGATTTTGATTCAAGTAAATTTTTTAACGATAAGGCTACGGGATCTGCAGAATTAATCACCTTGACATTTGATTTATAAAAATCATTAATTTCTTTTTGGATCAAAGGATAATGCGTGCATGCCAATAGCAGAGCATCAATATCCTTGAGCTCAGGCATGGATAGATAATTGGAAATGATATCGTGGCTGATATTGTTAAATACAAAACCCTCTTCAATCATTGGAACGAGCAATGGTGTAGCCAATGCCTGAAGTTTGAGGCCATTCATTTTTTCGGAAATTTTTTCTTGATAAACACCTGAGGCCACGGTTTGTCTTGTTCCAATCAATCCGATATTTTGATCTTTCAAATACTCTGAAGCATAATTTACCATAGGATCTATTACATTGATCACCAGGGCTTTTGAGGCCACATATTCTTTAATTAAATCGTAAGCCGCCACCGATGCAGAGTTACAGGCAATAAGGATGACCTTGCAGCCTTTTTTTAGTAAAAGATCACATATTTTGACAGAAAACGCTTGTATAGCTGCGGTAGATTTGTCGCCATAAGGCAGATGTTCGGTATCGCCAAAATAAATCAATTGTTCATTGGGAAGCGCATCTTTTACTGACCGGGCTACGGTTAGTCCTCCAATTCCACTATCAAAAATTCCTATGGGATCTTCTTTTTTCACGGCTTAGTCTGTCAAATTTTTACTCAAAAATCATTAAATTGAAAATATAAACCATTATTAAATGCTAAATGTCGGAAAGATCAGAGAACATTAAGAAAATTCTCTCGGATATCGGAGGGAAATTTGAAGACTTATTTAATGAGTTAAAAAAAGATGCCACTGAAGAAGACGGTGAGATAAATCAAGCCTTTCAGTCACTTAAGCGAAAAATGAAAGAGGTTGAAGAGGATGTAGACGGCTTCGTGGACAATAATCAGGAAACCATAGATAAGTTCAAGGGCAATATCAAAAAAGTAGCAGAAGACCTTGAAAGTGCTTTCGACAAGACCTTTGGCCAAAAGAAATAAGGCTAATTTTTATTGAGCGCTAGTATTTTTCTGACATGTTTATCAAAACCTGTAAGGCTCTCAAATTTTCCAATAATTCTCAATTCCTCATCGATTAAATAGGTGATTCTCTTTATCATACCAATAACCGGTAAAACAGCATCGTATTTTTTAGCCACTTTTGCGTTTTCATCGCTCAGTAGATGAAAGGGTAAATTGAGCTCTTCTCTGAATTTATTATGCGTGGAAATCTTGTCTTTGTTAATACCGAAGACATCAATATCCAATTCTCTGAAACTTTCAAATTCATCTCTGAATGAACAAGCTTCCTTGGTGCAGCCATAAGTAAAATCCTTAGGATAGAAATACAGTATTGTAATCTTCCCTTTACGGTCGGCTAAACTAAAATCCTGTCCCGATGTGGATGGAACTGAAAATAGCGGTGCTTTACTTCCTTTTCTTAAGCTCATGCAAAAAAAAACGCCCCGAAGGACGTTTTGTTTGAATTAGTATTGGATTAAGCCAGACACGACTCTGCTACTTTTATTAAATCAACTAATTTCTCAGTGCCAAGAGAATAATAAATATTCTTACCTACTCTTTTTGAATTCAACACACCTTTGGTTTTTAATAATCCCAAATGATGAGAGGCCACAGCCTGCTCAAGGCCCAGACGTTGATAAATTTGTGTAACTGATTTGCTCGAACCATCGCTCAAGAGGTCCAATATAGCCAGACGCATTGGATGCGCTATTGCTTTCAAGAATGTGGCTGTCTTTTCCAGTTCTTCTTCGTTGTGATTGTTTTTTACAAGAACTTCCATCGTTTCTAATTTACTTTAATGATTAATACCGAATTTTAAGTCAACCTGAGTTAATTATTGGTATAGTATTTTAACTTTAGCCTGACCTTCCAGATAGTGAACTAAATAAATAATTAACTATCAACATCTTAACGCCCATCCATATATTTTAGTTTGATTTCACTAAAAAATATTTGTCTTGCATAATACATTTCATCAAGATAATCTTAAGACAATCAGCACAATCCAAAAATTCGACCTGTTTTTTAGATAAATAGAACCCCGGTTAAATTGTTTGAAGGTCAACTTGAAAAAAATAATTTCAGAAATGAATGCTTTTGTGTTAATTCGAGGCTTTAACAAATGCTATGACTGAAGAAAACCAAAAGAAAAACGGAACGATTGAGAAATTTCTGACCATTGTTGAAAAAACGGGCAATGCCCTTCCTCATCCGGCCACCTTATTCGCATTATTTGCCATTCTTGTCGTCTTTTTATCATGGGTATTCAGTCTGATGGATATTACGGTCCAACATCCGGGCACCGGTGAATCCATACAGCCAATTAACCTGATGTCTGAAACAGGTTTGCACAGAATTTTAACTGAAATGGTGACTAATTTTACCGGTTTCGCACCATTAGGAACTGTTTTGGTGGCTATGTTGGGAATTGGTATTGCTGAAAGCAGTGGTTTGATTGGAACGGGATTAAGGCTTTTGGTTTTAAAAGCACCGGAAAGATTATTGACCTTTGTTATTGTATTTTCCGGGATACTATCGAATACAGCCAGCGAAGTTGGATATGTTCTTCTCGTGCCTTTGGCTGCAATCATCTTTTTAGCCGCCGGAAGACACCCCATTACAGGTATGGCTGCAGCTTTTGCCGGTGTTTCAGGGGGTTATAGTGCCAATTTACTTTTGGGAACCATCGATCCTTTGCTTTCGGATCTTTCTCAGGAAGCCGCTCGTATTATTGACCCGCAATACGTAATCAACCCGACCTGTAATTACTATTTTATGTTTGTTTCTACCTTTTTTATTGCTGCTGTAGGGACATGGGTTACCGAGAAAATTGTATCGCCCCGATTGGGTGAATACAAAGGTGATGCCCAGCCCGAAGAAATTAAAAGATTAAGCAAGGAAGAGAAAAAGGGCTTAAAATGGGCCTTAATAGCTGCTTTAATTCTTACTGCTCTTGTATTATGGGGCCTTTTACCTGTGGATGGTTTTTTAAGAGACCCAAATAATCCCGATATATTGAAATCCCCATTTTTTAAGGGCATAGTAGCCTTCATATTTTTGGCTGCCGGAATATGTGGCGTGGCTTACGGAATAGGAGCTAAATCCATCAAAAGCGATGAAGATGTAATGAATGGCATGGGAAAATCCATGGAAACACTTGGCCTTTATATAGTGCTGGTATTTTTTGCTGCTCAATTTGTGGCTTATTTTAAATGGACCAATATTGGTTTGATAACAGCCGTAAAAGGGGCCAATGGATTAAAAGCCTTTATAGATCTGGTTGGAATTGAAAACCAACTTTTGCAGGCCATTGTGGTAATGGTGCCCTTTATTATTGTAGCTGCTCTGATTAATCTTGTAATGGGAAGTGCTTCTGCAAAATGGGCCATTATGGCACCGGTGTTTATTCCAATGTATATGTTATTAGGATTTACTCCGGAATTCACACAAGTGGCCTATAGAATCGGAGACAGCGCCTCAAATATTATTTCCCCTATGATGTCCTACTTTGCACTCATTGTGGCATTTATGCAGCGTTATGATAAAAATGCAGGGATAGGTACGATCATTTCAACCATGTTGCCCTATACCTTCTTTTTTCTCTTTGTCTGGATTATATTATTGATTATGTGGATCGCGCTCGGCATACCTATTGGCCCGGGAGCAGAATTATTTCTCAGCAATTGAATTTTCTAGCACACCAATATTTATCAGGAGAAAATGAAGCCCTAAGATTTGGAAATTTTATTGCTGATTTCGTAAAGGGAAATAAATTTCTCAATTATGAAAAAGATATACAATTGGGCATTCTTTATCATAGAGAAATCGATTGGTTCACTGATAATCACAGCATTACCAGGGAAAGTACGTCTTTGCTGAGAAATGATTTTGGGAAATACGCCGGTGTGGCATTGGATGTATATTTCGATCATTTTCTAAGTAAAAACTGGTCTGAATATTCAAAAATCGCATTAAAAGACTACACACGCTCAACCTATGCAATTGTAAATGCAAACAAGGATAAGTGCCCGCCTCGCGCACTTCATATGCTCAGGTACATGAAAAGAGATGATTGGTTGTTTAATTATCAATTCCCCGAAGCAGTGGGACGATCTTTAAAAGGTATTTCCAGCAGAACAAATTTTGATTCAGGCCTTGAAAAAGGTAAAGAAGTTTTAATAAGGGAATACGATTATTTAAAGTCAGCCTTTGAAATTTTTATTGCAGATATTATTTCAAATAAAAGCTCTATACTATTAAATGCTAATTCAAAATATGAAGAAAACCTTTGAAGGTTTTTTCTTCGAATGACACCTGGTAAAAATACTGCCCGGCTGCTACATTTTGTGCTTTCCAGTTAAAATCACTTTTATTGGAATGGAACACTTCCCTTCCCCATCGGTTATAAATGCTAATCCATCTGAAAGAGCGTTCAAGACATAAGTTTTCATCAAGAATTGGAAAATAGAATGAATCGTTAATACCGTCTCCATTTGGTGTTATCACATTGGGAAATGAAAGCTCCTCAGTAAATTCACCCTGTGGGTTTTCAATAAATAAATCAAGGCTTAGACTGTCTTTTCCGCTTATTCCACAATTTTCTCCGCTGGCGGTAAAATACAATTTGTATTTGTCGATTTCCAGAATGTTTGAACATTGTGGCTCCCAGGTAAAATCTCCATTGGCTTCACAGCAATTTTCCAAATTATAATTAAACTCCATGCCTAGCATTTCCGGATTAAATCCCTCTCCCTTAAATAGAATATCAATTCCGGAAGAATCCACATCGCTGACACGAACCTGAAAATTAATTGTTTCTCCTATTTTATGCATTTCAGGAATATAATTTGTGCTAATAATGGGTGGCACGTCCTCTGATTCAATTATTTTAAAATTAACTTCTATTAAATTTTCTGCAGGTACAGGGCAATGATCATCGGCTACACTAAGTCTTATAGTGAAAAAATTCTGTTCCGGACTTTCGCAATTTGGAAAGCACAATTCCCATTGAGGAATAGGGGCATTTTGGTTTATACTTATCTCTGGAGCCAAAACATTATAACCCAAAAGATCAAATGTTACAAAATTTACCTCGCCATTCTGCGAATTACTGTCGGGGTCTTTGGTTTCAATTAAATGACATAAATCGTTCTGGCTGCGTATAATAACGGTATCGCCGGGAACATAGGGCTGACTTTCTCCATAAGGGTAAAAAATAATTTCCGGACTCTGGTTGTCTTCACAATTCCTGATCAAAATGGCCAAATCCCGAATAACCTCTCCTATTTTTTCACCATTTCTAAATTCTTCACATAATACAGCTGCGGTATACAAACCGCTTTGTGCAGGGGTAAAAGATAAAATTCCTGTTGAAGATAATAGTACTCCGTTGACGGGGGAAACATCAAAATATCCATTGACCAATGGGTAAGGCCCTGATTGACCTATGATTACATTATCATCGGGTCTTGAAAAGCCGGCCATAGGTGTGATCAAAGAATAGATCAAATCATCATTATCAGGATCAATTGCTCCAAAATCAATTTGTACTTCTTCACCGACACAATAATAATCACCGGAAATAGAACTAAACTGTGGAGATGAATTGCCTGCAACATTATTTGGTGAGGGAAATTCAAAATAAAACACAAAACCTGCAGTGCCAGAATTTGAAATATTGGAAATATTATTTGCCCTACAACACCTTTGCCATGAAAAATAATAACCTCCTGATGAGCTATATAGGTTTTCATCGATAAAAACAGTTGATGTATAGGTATATATGCGAATATTCAAACCATCGGAACACAAAGTATTGGTCAATTCTGCATTTTCATAATTTAGGCTCCTGGTCATATAGTAATCCTCTATTTTCTGGTTGTCGGTCTTTCGGAAACTGGAAATGATAATAGAGTCCTCCACTACATCCTGTCCATCCGCTGCATCGTAAAAAAGTTTAAGGCTTACTTCATAGCGGGAAGCTATAACATGCTGCATCGTCATTTCACCGCCAATGATATGCGATGCAAATAATTGCACATTGCAAATCACAAAAAAGGCCGTTATGAGATATGTCTTATTTAATGACATGTATAAATCCTTTGTAAAAACTCATGTCAAACTGAATTAAATAAAAATACTGTCCGGAATTTAAGTTTTCTGCATACCATTTAAATTCCCTGTCATCGGATTTGAATACCTCTCTCCCCCACCTATTGTAAATAGTGACAGTTTCAAAATTCTGAAATTCACAAGACTGCGATAAGGGTTGGGGAAAATAAAAATATTCATTTAAACCATCCCCATTTGGTGTAATTACGTTTGTTGGCGCTATTACGTTTTGCTCATAGGGAATATAATCGTTGACATTTGCTGTGAAAAATAAACTATCCATATTATTAGAGGCACAACTGTTATCCCTTACAAACAAAGTGTATTCGTAGGCTTCTTCCCTGTAGTCTGAGCATTTTGCAAGAAATGAAAAATTTCCGTCAATATTGCTGCCAAAATTATCTTGCTTTATTGATGGGATTAAATCTCCTTCTTTCAATTTAAAACTAAAACTTAAGGAATCTCCTAAATCTTTGTCGTACCCGCTCAACCACATATTGAAGGGATTTCCCACAGGCCATTCTGTGTTTTTATATTCCGATTCAATTAGGGGTTTGGAATTACTTTCTTCTTCAACCTTTAAAATAATTTTTGTCGAATCGGTATTGGGCATTGGGCAGGCATTATCCTTAACCAAAAGCCAAAATTCAAACAAATCCTCATTTATAGGTTCGATGCAATCGGGCCAGCACATTTTTACTTTTAAAGTATCAGAATCACCGACGAGTGCTCCATTCTCCGGACTAAAGTCCACCACTTTTGACTCAAAATTTACCGGAACAATTTCATAGCTAATTCTACTTTCATTATCGCTGTCCGTTATTTTTAAATCAAAACACAATTCATCTCTGGATGAAATAACCAGAGTATCATTTTCATTATAGGTTTCTGAATTCTGATTAAATATTTGAGTTTGGGGACTTGTATTATCCACACACTGATCAACCAGAATTTGAAAGTCGCGATGCACAGCACCGATTTTTTTACCATCTCTGAATTCATTGCAAATCACTCTGAATACATAAAGTCCATTTTGACTTGGTCTTGCACTCAAAATCCCTGTGCGACTGTCGATTTTTAAATTTGGTGTACCGGGCATTAAAAAATAGTTCTCTACAAAAGGATAAGGGCCGGGAATCAAAGCAGAAATGGGATCATCGGGCGTTGTAAATCCGGCAATGGGCGTGGCCAAGCTATAGGAAAGGCTGTCGCCGTCGATATCAATGGCACTGTAATCAAGTTCAACATAACGATCCCGGCAAATGTATTCGCCCTGAATTTCTTTAAATAGTGGCCTTGAGTTCAAGGGAAAATCGTCCATATCGGGGAATTCCAATAAAAATACCATGCCTTGTCTACCGGGTTGAAATACATTTGAAATGATATTATTGCGACAACATCTTTCCCAGGTAAAATAATAGCCCTGATCTTCATAGTAACGCTCAGATGAAAAACGATGCAGCCCCTCGTATGTAATTTTAATCGTCTTTAGAGAATCTTCAAGACAATAGGGATTCGCATAATCTACAATTGTACTGGTTTTTACGTCCAGAATTCTGTCATCTATCCTTGTGTTGTTGGATTTCCTGAAAATACCGATTTCAATATTGCGATCCACAAGGTTAAATTCTGCATTGGCCTGATCATAATAAAGTATTAAGCGAAGCAAATATATCTCCCCTCTTTGATGAATCATTTGCATCTCCCCACCCACTATGTGCGAAGCTTGCGTAATTGAGCAAATGCCGGAAATCAAAAAGAGTAGAAAATATGATTTAAAGCGCATCGGGCTATTTTATTACTTTTATCGGGCCTTTATAGCTCGCTCCATCGAAGCGTATTTGGAAAAAATAATCACCCGCAGGAACATTTGCAGCTTCCCATTTAAAGTCGGCATTTTCGCTGCGATAAACTTCCCGGCCCCATCGGTTGTAAATGATAATATCAGCAAACTGACATTGTTTTGGCAATTGTTGTGGGTAGAAATAATCATTGTATCCATCTCCGTTTGGTGTGAATACATCCGGTACTTTTATCTTTTTGTAAAACTCTTCAACATTTATACTCAACTCGATGGTATCTTCAAGATTCAGACAGGACTCCTCCTTAAGAATTACATTAATCTTGGTTTGATAAATTTCAAGTTCTGAGCATAATGCCGGTCCTATAATCATTTCCCCATCTGATTTCCCTATTCCATCACTACTGTTAAAGGTGATGGGCAAAAATAAATTTGATGAATCTTCCCATTCCCAACGCATGTTGAGAAGATCAAGATCTGCATCTTCGCCGGTAAATTCCAGAGTAAGGACAGAATCGGTGAAGGTATTGATGGTGAAGCTTTTTTTACCATTAATTATACCTGAAATTATACTTAAGTCTGGTCTTTCGTTTTCATAAAAAAGCTCCGCATTAAAAGAAATTGTGTCCGATTTTTTCTCACATCCATTATCCAGCAGTTCAAACTGAAATAATATCTCTTCGGTATTTAAAAAACTGCAATCGGCTTGCCAGGTAAATGTGCTTTGCAATTGACTTCTGGCACTTGTGGGTGTTAAAGTATAATTCAGATTTTGTATTGGGTTGCCATCAGTATTAAAAAATTTTGGTCTAATTAATAAAACATCATTTGTATTGGTATCAATGCCAGAAAGATTAAAAGAAAATACATCTCTTATGTTTATATCTACATCAGTGCTCCCTAAATCGCTTTCCAATACAGGTTTTTTATTATCTGTGGTAATTTTTAAGGGGTAAGCTAAAAAGTCTTCATAATTTGAACAGAAAAAATCCGAAACGCGGAATACCAGATCCTTTCCATTTAAATCCAGGGCATTGCAGTCGGGCACCCAGAAAAATTCATTGCTCAATTGAGCGACACCTGTTGATCTGGAAAACTGCATGCCATAAGTCTGCGGATTGAATTCCATATCACCGTAATAAAGAATTATGGTATCGTTGTCAGTATCAAATCCATTTACATTCATAATAAGGGTATCCCCTACTTCAAGAATAATGCTATCACTAATAAAACTGCTGTTTATCATTGGTGGGTTATCCGTAATTGCATCAACAATTGCTGTAATTAAAAATGTGTCTTTCTTTGGCAGGCTGCATCCGTCATCAGCCATAATAATTTCAAAGAGATAGGGTTCGTTGACTGTAGAATTGGCACATTTATTAAAGCAAACCGTAGCTTTTAATGAATCCCCGGAATTTTGTATCAATCCATTTTCAGGACTCACAGTAATAAATGTAGGGTCAAAATTTAAAGCATTTATCTCAACACTAAATGCTGTGTTGGGATCGGGGTCCTTTAGAAAGATATCAAAACAGCGCTGATTCAGATCGATATACATCGTATCATCCCTGTTAAAATTTGTGCTGTCTACGGGATCTTGTACAGATACGACCGGACTTTGATTATTCGGACAGGTGCGAACTATAATCTGGAAATCTCTTCGAATTTCACCGATTTTTACTCCGTTTCGGTATTCCTCACATTTTACCGAAAACACAAATAATCCATTTGTATTTGACTTTACAGTAAGAAATCCGGTCGGGGAAATGTTCAATGGGGGATTTCCGGGAATCATGGAATCCAGATCAAATCCACTTTGCCAGATTACCGTTGGATAGGGGCCGGGAAAAGGAAGAAAGGGGCTGGGATTATTCACGGAACTCCATCCGCGAATCGGTTCGGCCATTGAGTACACCATAGAGTCGCCATCCGGATCAGTACCACTAAAATCAAAATAAAAGAACTCATTAAGACAGGCGTAATCACTCACAGGTGGAAATAATACGGGCGAAGAGTTTATAAAAGGCGTGCCTCCAATATTAACAGGTGGGAATTCAAGATAAAATGCCTGACCCTGAGCACCGGGAGATAATAAATTTGATATGTTGTTGTTTCGACAACAACGGTCCCAAACCATATAATAGCCATTAATATCATTGTATATATTCGGATCCAATTCCAATTGAGCGCTATAAATAATTCTGCTGGTATTTAGCTCCGGAATTGAACAATCGGGAAAGGAATATGGAACGCTTGTCTCAGATACTTTAGGCAGAAAAACCGAATCCATGAAAACATCATCGAGCTGTCTAAATATGCCAATTCTCAAGAAATTGTCTTTGGCCTGGGGGTTTCCGTTGAACTCATCAAAATACATGATAAGATTTACGGTATAGAAATAGCCGGTATCGTGAACAAGTTCTATTTCACCGCCAACAATATGAGTGGAAAATGAAAAGTTTGTTTGAAATAAGATGAAAGGTATTAAGAGGTGTTTCCATTTCATTACAACTAATTTAACACATATCGGAGAATAACAGTCTCCATTCAGTCACATATCTGACCGAAGAAAAAAAAAGGGGATACATAATGCATCCCCTCTTCAATTATTCAAATGCTATCTTATTTAAGCACTTTGATATAACTCTTGTAAGTTCGGTTTCCAAACTTCATTTGATAGAAGTAGTCACCCGAAGGTACATTGGCGGCATCCCAACTGAAGTCTTTTTCTTCAGATTCAAATACCAATTGACCGTATCTGTTATACACTTTAATGCTTTCAAATCCACATTGCAAAGGTTCAACGATTAGATTTCTTCCTTCTTCATCGAAGCCACCAAAAGCGTACAGTTCAAGTCTATCATTGTATCCGTCACCATTTGGTGTAATTACATTGATGGCGTTGAATTCACCTACAGGTACGATATTCACAAACATATCATCAATCAGACCTAATTCAGTGTCATCCGGATCAACAGGACATGCATTATCTCTAACTCTGAAATTTAATCTGTCGAGTGGTGTTTCTCTGTCTTCGCAAGCAGGATCCCAGAAGAAGAAAATAGTGTCATTTTTCTCCACGTATTGCAATGGGTTTCTGTAAGTCGCCTCTATTTTTTTAGACTGGAATACATCTTCGGTATCGTTGATATCGAGATCTTCAAGCGTAAGGCCTAATCTTACTTTATCACTTTCAAATTCAGCAGAATCTATTTCAACGGTGTCCAGGTCAAAACCTGTAACATAGAATGAAAGATCTTTAGAAGAGAATGTGATTTCCACGTTTCCTTCTGCATCTCTTGGAATCAATTCTGTTCCACCATCAAGATCCTGATACAATTCCAATAGTGGAGGTGTACCATTATCTAGCTGAATTTCAATTTCAGCAACGGCCTGAGCAGCAAAACAACTTGAATCAGTCGTTACAGCTCTTAACATAATCGGCGCATACTCCAAAGCCTCACAGGTAATAAATCTATTTTCCCAAAAGAAGGTTGAAGTTAGATTTTCATCGCCAATATTATTATTACTTCTACCGGTGCTAATTCCCAATTCAGAAATTCTGTCTCTTGATTCTAATAAGTCAAGGTATTCACCACGGTCATTATCGAAGATATAATATTCCGTAAAAAGCTCATCAAAATCTGCATCTGTACCTACTACATCAAAAATCAGGCTTTCTCCTTTTTTCTTACCACTACCCCCAATGGATCGGTCAGTACCTACTCTTTGAGTAAAGCTGTAGAAATAGGTTGAATCGTTGATCTGTGTTCCTGATATACTCAGTGAATCTTCCGTTGATTCTTCGCCTAAGGCCGTCAACAAAGTAGGCCTTTCATTAGTATTCAGGATATTAAATATCATTCGTTTTGAAGAAATGTTTTGTCCACAATATCTATCTTCAGTTATCAAATAAATGGTATCTCTAAAGATCTGACCCGAATTGAATAAAGAACAATCAGGCACCCATCTAAATACGGTTTCCATTTCACCAAGACCTTTAATGGTATCCGTTTGAACGACCGAATCCGCCGGCAATAGGGAATCTGCGGTATATTGGAAAAATTCCATGCCATAATCCAGATAATTCAATGTATCGTTGTTATATACTATGTATTGAAACAGAGAATCATAAGTACTATCAATGACACCCATGCTAAATTCTATTTCCCAATTTGGTCGGATAAAAAATTCAACCTCAGAGATGTTATTATTCGCATCTGCTGTTTCTATAAAGAATTGTGAGGGGAAATCCACATTCCTGGTTTCAACTTTTGCTTCCGGACTAGGAATTTCCTCAACTAAGAAAAACAACCTTATGGTATCAAAGAATGGCTGCGGACAGTGTTCTTTTTTATAAATGATATTCAACTCCAATGGCTCACCATTTACAGAAAATGCACAATCACCAAAACACAGATCAATAAGGAATGTATCCGAAGGATTGTTTAAGGCTAGATTCGCAGGCGTTAAATTGATAGTTGAATCAGGAAAATTCACTGCATCTACAATGATTTCTACATTACTTGTACCATTTGGAATAGCAGAACCTGCTCCCGGGTCAGAAACTTTGTATTGAACACATCTTTGACCTACAATTCCGGGGACAAAAACAGTATCTGTTATAGTTATACTTGAATCGACAGGTAAAGGCGGATTTACAGGAACTTGGGGCGAACATGAAGAAGCCGGTGAAACCTGTAATTGGAAATCTCTAAAAACACTTCCTATTAGGTCTTTTTGACCATCATTATCAATATCTCTCCACTCCTGCGCCCAAACACCAATTACGAAATAAGCATTTCCAACAGAAGGAGTAACGGTTACAAATCCTGTATTTACATCTACTTTTAATCTGTCAGGTTCAGTTAAAGAGCCACAAGCCGGATTACTAAAACCGTTGATCTGATTATCCTGATTGTAGCAATTGGCCCATGCTCCTGGAGTAAATTGCGTACTCGGATCAGGATAAGGGGCTGAAATTGGATTAACTAAACCAGGACCTGGTGCTCCCGGACTTTCAAAAGGAGTATAAAGAACATAGCTCAAGGAATCACCATCCGGATCTATACCACCAAATGGTTGATAATACAATTGCCCTACACAACCGTAATCCGCCAAAGGAGGGAATAACTGAGGAGTGCTGTTTACAATTTGGTTTCCAGCACCATCTACTACCGGCGGAAATAAGGTCGCCGTAGTTTGTCCTTGTCCACCGGAACCTTGTAGATTAATGACACCAGAATTTCTGCAACAAGAACTCCAGGTAAAAAGATATCCACTTGCATGATTATAAGTTGTAGGAGGCAATTGAATGGTATCCTGATAAAAATGTCTTTCAATCGTCAATTGCTGACCGGCACAACCTGCAATCTGAGGTGGTACCACATTAAAAGATACCTTTGGCAAGGTCCAGTTTCCTACCGTTTGCTGATTCGATCGCTGATAAGCGGTAATGGCAGCAGTAGCCGGTGCAGGTATACCACTGGCATCACGATAAAGGTTCATCGTCATAACATACTGGAATCCCTGAACATGTGTGATTATTATTTCACCACCAACAATGTGTGAGGCTTCAACTTTACCCCAAACAAATAGTAGTGCAAATAATGGGAGTAGCAATAATTTCTTCATGGTTCTTTTTTAATTTAATATCGAATGTAAAAGTATGAATTTAATCTCTTCCTGATAAGGCCGTTTAACAAACGGGAGCTTTTTTTAATAAGTGTATCGATTAAAGGCTATTTCGGCTTTTTGAAATTCTAAAAAATATGCTTTCTTAACTCGCTTTGGCTTAAGTTTGAGGCAATTTTAAGAATATTTTGAAGAAAATTATAAAGAATATTGAGGTTCTCGATTTCGCCGCTGAAGGAAAATGCATTTCGAAACAGGGGGAAAAGGTGGTCTTCACAAAAAATACTGCACCCGGTGATAATGTGGATATTCTGATCACCAGAAAAAGAAAAGGCTATTCAGAAGGCCGAGCGATCCATTTTCACAGAAAATCAGATCTTAGAACAGAGCCATTTTGCGAACATTACGATTACTGCGGTGGCTGTCAATGGCAACATGTTCCCTATTCTGAACAACTCAAATTCAAAGAAGATCAGGTCAGACAGCAATTAATGCGAATTGGCGCTCTGGAAGATCCACAAGTTGAAGAAATCATTGCCTGTGATAATCAAGTGGCATATCGAAATAAACTGGAATTTTCATTTGCCTCACAGCGTTGGTTAACACCGGAAGAACTCAATCAAGCTGATGTAAAAAAAAGTCCCGGTTTAGGTTTTCATATCAGCGGGCATTTTGATAAAGTCCTTGACATTAACAAATGCCATCTTCAGGAAGATTTTTCAAATACAATCAGAAACTGGATCAGGGATTATGCACTTAGCAATGGCATCAGCTTTTATTTTTTGAGAAAAAAGGAAGGCGAGCTGCGCAGTTTGACCATCCGAAATACAAGGGCAGGCGAATGGATGCTCATCATTCAGTTTGGTACCGATCTAAATGAAAAATTGGAAAAGTTATTGCAAGCTTTAAAGCAAGAGTTTCCCCGGATTAATTCGATATTTTATGTGATCAACAAAAAAGTAAACGACACTTTCCTCGACCAAAAAACCATTTTATTCCAGGGCCAGGAAACAATCAGCGAAAATATTCACAACCTGAATTTCAGAATAAGGCCCAAATCCTTTTTTCAAACCAATCCGGATCAAGCTGAAAAACTGTACTCTGTCGCTGCCGAAATGTGTGGAGACCTCAAAGACAAAACGGTTTATGACCTATATACTGGAACAGGTACTATTGCATTGACCATGGCCAAATCAGCCAAAAAAATAATTGGGATAGAATCTGTAGATCAGGCCATTGAGGATGCCAATTTTAATGCGGCTCAAAATGGAATTTCAAATGTGGAATTTTTCTGTGGTGATATGCGCGAATTGCTCACAGTCGATTTTTGTAAAAAAAATGGATTTCCCGATATAATAATATGTGATCCGCCACGAGATGGAATGCACAAGGACATCATTGAAGTTTTATTGGAAATTGAAGCCAAAAGAATAATTTATATCAGTTGCAAGCCAAGTACTCAAGCCAGAGATTTATCTTTGCTATCTGAAAAATACGATGTGGGTAAAATTCAACCTGTGGATATGTTTCCACAAACCCATCATGTAGAGAATATATTACAATTAAATTTACGTTGAAATGGATTTAAGCAATGATCCGGAACTGGACGGTAAATATTTAGGCACCATTACATCGGATTTCATTAAAGTTTCTGACACGCTAAAAGAGGCGGCTTATCAATTAAAAGTCAGAAAAATCAGCGAATATCCGATTTTTCCTATAAGTAAAAATCCGATGAAAATCGGACAGTTACTGCTGGGGCAAAAAGAAGCTGAGCTGAAATGGAACATCAATTTTTCCTTTCTCGAAAACTTAATTTCGATGGAAATTATACATGAAGATAAAGTGGATGAATTTTTAAAAACCTATAAGGATCCTGAAGAATTCGCCTGTCTGCTTGTAATTGACAAAGCATTTATGAATTTCCTTTACATTCCCTATCCGGTTGATTGATTGTAATCTTCAGGCAAAAGCATAATTGATAGCGCTATCTCCGAATCAATCTTCGATCTTCAATTATTAATCTATAATTTCTAGATTTTAAAATGTTGCCAGCCCTGGGCTTCCAGGTTTTTTAGATTGCCGGAACGAAAAACCATTTTTACACCTTCTTCAAAAGCGGTTACATAACCAATTGAACTTACATCCGGATGATTTTTAAGTTTTTCAAAATCTTCAAGGCTTACAGTGAATAATAATTCATAGTCTTCCCCGCCATTTAAAATACTCGTACTCGGGTCAATGTGAAATTCCAGAGAAGTTTCCCGGGTTTGTTCATCCATAGGCAATTTGTCTTCATAAATTTTCAGTCCCATTTTCGATTGAAAATGCAAGTGAAATAATTCTGAAGCCAGACCGTCGGAAATGTCAATCATGCAATTCGGCCTTACCTCCAATTCTTTTAAAGAATGAATAAAATCCGCCCTGGCTTCAGGCCTAAGCTGTCTTTGAATTACATAACTTTTATCCTGAATGTCCGGTTGCATTTCCGGATTGGCTTTAAATTCCTGTTTTTCCCTTTCTAAAACATGTAGGCCCATATAGGCTGCACCCAGATCACCCGTAACACATATAACATCCTTGTCTTTTGCGCCTGATCGGTAGCTTATATTTTCTTTTTCCCCATATCCAATTGCCGTTATTGAAATAACAAGACCACTTGCAGAAGATGATATATCGCCTCCAATCAGATCTACTTTATAATTTTTGCAAGCCTCCCTTATGCCATCCATTAATTCATCTACTGCTTCCACCGAAAAGCGATTACTTAATCCAAAGCTCACCATAATCTGACTTGGTACAGCATTCATTGCACAGATATCAGAAAAATTTACTACTGCAGCTTTGTAACCCAAATGTTTAAGTGGCATATATGTAAGATCAAAATGCACCCCTTCAATCAACAAATCAGTTGAAAGTAGCATTTGCTGATCACCGGCATTCAATACGGCACAATCATCGCCAACAGACTTTATTGTGTTTTTATTTGCGACCGGAAAATCCTTAGTTATGCGGTCTATTAAACCAAATTCCCCTAATTCACTTATTTCTGTTCTTTTTGTCATCTTTGGAACTTATTTGGGTAAATATTTATTTATAATTTCACACTGTGAAAAAAGTCCTTTTAATAGTTTTAGCCTTAGCATTCATATTTGCTTCTTGCCGTCCTCAAAAAGAGTGTAGCACGAGAAAAGGTATGGCCAAAAAGAAATACTACAACAGTATTCAATATCGCTAGTCGTTTTTTTCCTGACATAGTTCTATCAATACACCTGCTGTACTCTTAGGGTGTAAAAATGATATGAGTTTATTATCAGCGCCTTCTTTTGGTTCTTCATTCAAAATGATGAATCCCAGATCTTTTAGTCTTTTAATTTCTGCATAGATATCTTCAACATGAAATGCAATGTGGTGCATTCCCCCTCCTTTTTTATCTATAAATTTAGAAATGGCCGAATCCTTATTGTCCGAATCAAGTAATTCTATTTTCGTTTCACCCATTTTATAAAAACGTGTAGTCACATGTTCCGACTCCACTCTTTCATCCTTGTAGGCTGATTTACCAAAAATTTTGTCAAAAACCAGAGAGGCATCTTCAATATTTTTTACAGCAATTCCAATATGTTCTACTTTCTTCATTTTTATTCAAATTGCAGACAAACTATTTTTACACTTAATTAGTTATCACGATGCAAAGTTGCAATTTTTTAAATTATGACCACCGAAGTCGATAATCACGTAGAACTCGCTAAAATCCAAAAACAGATTAAGAATCATTTGGGATTAAGATCTGAAAATTTGGTATTTGATTATAAAATGAATGATAACCAGATCATACTGAATCTGATTACTATCAATCCAAGGCATAATCAATCATTCTTATTTCACAGCATTTCAGGAACGGATAAAGTAGATGCTGCAAAAAAAATGTGGGATTACGTTAGACTCCACAATCAAAATAATTACTCCTATACCATCCAATGGATTGCAGAAGGTGACAAAGAATTGCACACGTCTTATTTCAAAGCAAAAAATATGTATGAGGCTTTGGACAAATTGTATTTTGGAAGAGATATGAATACCATCAGTGTATATAGTATAGTTTTAAATCCTGTTTCTTAATTTTGTATCATGATCACAATTACAGATAACGCAAAAAGCAAAATTCTCGAACTTAGATCGGAAGAAGGCCATTCAAAAAATCACAATGTAAGAGTATTGGTTAAGGGAGGCGGATGTTCAGGCTTAATGTACGATCTGATATTTGATAATGAACTAGATGAGAGCGACGAAATATTTGAAGATAAGGGCGTGAAAATTTTAGTTGACAAAAAAAGTCTGCTTTACTTACTTGGTACTACGCTAGATTTTTCAGATGGCCTTAATGGTAAAGGTTTTCAATTTATCAATCCAAATGCCACAAGAACCTGTGGCTGCGGCGAAAGTTTCGCAGTATAATAAACCCGTTTAAATTTTAAATACCCCACTTATAAATTTTGGTAATGACTAATTAAAATTTGATTCTACCTTAAGTTCGGTTGTCAAATTAAACGTATTAGTCATGAAAAAAATCTACATGGCCGCGGCATTATTATGCTCTGGCCTTTGGGTGCATTCTCAGGATATTGAGAAAATGTCCATCCAAAATCAAAAACAAAAATTAAATCTTTCAGAAAATTATTTATTGCAAAATGATCCGGAAATTTATTCCGGAAGCTCTACTACATCTTACGGAACAGTAATAGGCCAAACTACCTATGATCTTCAAAGTAATTTTGGAACGGGAACGACGAGAATTCAGCAATATCCGGATGGCAAGGTTGCCGCCGTTTGGATGCAATCGCTAAACTTATTTGGCGGACATGGCGACAGGGGAACAGGATACAATATTTTCGACCCCATTAGTCAGAGTTGGGATACTGGTGAAACAGGTTGGTATGGTCTCAACACCGTTCGAACCGGCTGGCCGCAATTGTTAAACCTCGGCTCAAAAGAATACACGATTCAACACGACTTTAGTGTTTCGAATATTGTTGTCAACAGTCGCGATACCATTGGTCAGGGTTTCTGGGGAATAAGCCAGGGTCTCTCCTTTGACGCAGTCTGGCCGAGAGCCGTAAATGCTGGAGACACTATTCACATGATTGCTATAGACAATCAGAACGGTGCTCACAATGGAATAAATAACCCGCTTAAATATTTTCGTTCTGACAATGCAGGACAGAGCTGGGCGATTACTTCATTTGTAAATTTTCCATCTTATAATGACAGTACTTTTTGGTTCTCGGAAATTAGTGCAGATGCCTATGCCATCGATGCTTTTAAAAATTATGTCTCGATTGTTATCGGTGGTGCCTGGGATCCCCTGGTATTGTATAAATCAGATAATTATGGTGAAAACGGCTCCTGGACCAAAACAGTAATTTATACTCCGGATTCTACAAACGGATTCACAGATATAATTAACAGCAGGCATGTAGTGCCCTCACTGAGCAGTGAAATGTCTGTAGTTATTGATAAAAATGGTCTAACCCATATTTCAACTACCGGTTTATCTATAAATTGGTACTTCGGTGAGGACAGGCCACAAAACTCAGCCGGAATTCGGCAGTACAATCCTTTGTCTAGCCTTGGTACTTATTACTGGAATGAAAATATGGGTAGTATGAATCATATTTATAATGAGTTTATAAGCACCGACACCCCATCAGGAAATGTCTTTTACCCCATTTGTTATTTTTATGACTACACCGGGGAAGGCAATTATGACATTCCTACGAATTCCAATGATATAGGGATTTACAATAGCGGTCTTGCCGGCCATACCAACATATCGATTGATCAGGACAGTGGAATATTCATACTTTGGTCTCAAGTGGGTGAAACTTCGGAAAACTTGTTACCTGACAATTACAGAGACCTTTTCTTTGCTTATTCATTTGATGCGGGATTATCCTGGAACGCTCCTGTGAGCATTGCAGCACTTGAAATTGCCGATGATGGTTTTAGCGGCGGCACATTAGCAGAAGAAGAAGTATTTCCTTCTACTATAAAAAGAGTGGGAAGCGACGATAAATTGCATATGATTTTTCAAACCGATGCTCAGGTAGGTATGCATGTGGCTGGTGATATGCATTCAATTGCCTATAATGATATTGTTTATTATCCTATTGATATTCAATATTTTAGAAATTTATCGTCTTTAAAAAGCCCGTATAATTTTTCAGACGGCATTGCCGTTTATCCCAATCCGAGTTCGGGTCTCGTCAATTTAGAGTTTGACCGAAAAATGAATAATTCTATTGAGGCGATTTCTCTGTATAATCTTATCGGAAGTGCAATGGATGTCGGTCGTAAAAATATACCAAATCAAAATGTTGTGGAGCTTGATTTGAGGCATCTTGAAAAAGGGATCTACCTATTAAAAATTCCTGACGGAAATGAATTTATAACCAAGAAAATCATTAAGAATTAAAAAATCAGCCCCTAAATTGGGGCTTTTTTAATACGCTCTTTCCAGACTCCCTTTCATGAAGTTTATAAAGGAACGGTTAACCACTCTATTCCCTCCGGGAGTTGGGTAATTACCGGTAAAATACCAGTCGCCCAAATGTTTTGGGATGGCTTTATTTAAATTTTCAACCGTTTGGTAAATAACCTGAACTTCAGCATCCACATCATCGGTAGTAATTATTTCCGCTATTT
Organism: Cytophagales bacterium; assembly: GCA_040218795.1. Lineage (GTDB taxonomy): Bacteria > Bacteroidota > Bacteroidia > Cytophagales > CCMP332 > CCMP332. Next base: position 32,057 of record JAVJQT010000009.1, read on the forward strand.
TATTTGAAATTTCCACATAGGAAAACTCCTCATAAAGCTCTTTGACATAATTTTCGATTTCTTCAACAGGTTTATCCATTGAGTTAATGCATTTTTCCATTACATCATCGAGTTTATTCTCTTTGCCAGCCTCTTTTAGCAATTGACAAGCTGCTCTGAAAGCAATGAATTCCTGCATTCTGGACATGTTAATTCCATAGCAATCAGGAAAACGTATTTGAGGAGCTGAGGAAACAATTATAATTTTTTTGGGACCAAGTCTATCGAGCATTTTAATGATGCTCTTTTCAAGGGTCGTACCTCTTACAATAGAGTCATCGATAACTACGATAGTATCAAGTCCCTTCTTTACCAGCTCATAGGTAGTATCGTATACATGGGCTACCATGTCATCGCGTTCTTCATCTTTGGTAATAAAAGTTCTCATTTTAACATCTTTTAAAACCAGTTTTTCAACGCGCATTTTAGACTTGAGAACCTTATCGAGTTCTTTTCCCTTTATTTTGCCTTCTTCAATAATTTTTCTCTTTCTGGAAACAATATGATCATCAATTTCCTGAGTCATTCCTAAAAATGCTGTCTCGGCCGTATTGGGAATATAAGAGAAGACTGTGTTTTCAAAATCAAGATCTATGGATTTCAGAATCTCAGGGACAAGAAGTTTTCCGAGTGATTTCCTTTCCTGATAAATATCGGGGTCGGTTCCTCTTGAAAAATATATTCTTTCAAAACTGCAAGATTTTTTTTCGCGATTTTCTGTGAACCGGTCTAGCTTTGAGTTGCCATATTTGTCGATAACAAGCGCATGGGCGGGTGGTAATTCCTGAATTTTGTCAAAATCTACATTGAAAGCTGTTTTTATAGGTGGCTTTTCTGAAGTGACAACAATTATCTCATCATCTTCATAAAAATAAGCCGGTCGTATTCCCGAAGGATCCCTGGCCACAAATGAAGCGCCATATCCTGTGATTCCCGCCATGACATAACCACCATCAAAGTCTCGTGCGGCCTTGGTCAATACCTTTGTTAAATCCAGTTCATTTTCTATGATCCTCGAAATTTCCTGATGATTGAATTTATCCTTTTTGGCATCGAAAATCTCCTGATTCGCCATATCGAGAAAATGACCAATTTTTTCCATTACGGTTACAGTATCAGCCTTTTCACGCGGATGCTGACCGATGCTCATCATAAAATCGAAAAGCTCGTCGACATTGGTAAGGTTAAAATTTCCGGCGACCACCAGGTTTCGACTTCTCCAATTATTTTCCCTGAGCATGGGGTGACAAACGGCTATGGAATTATCGCCATGTGTACCATATCTCAAATGCCCTAGAAGAGATTCCCCTGAAAATGGAATGTTCTTTTTCAGCCATTTTTCATTGAAAAAATTACTTTTATTCTCAGTGAAAGCGGCCCTAAAATTTTGCTGAACTTTTCCAAAAATATCCTGAATGGGTTGTCTTGCAATGGACCTTGTTCTGTCAATATATTTGATGCCCGGTTCTGCATTGAGCTTAATGCTGGCAATTCCTGCTCCATCCTGCCCCCTGTTATGCTGCTTTTCCATCAACAGATAAAGCTTGTTTAATCCGTATAGAGGCGTCTCGTATTTGTCAATATAGTATTGCAAAGACTTTTTGAGACGTATGTGGGCTATGCCACACTCATGCTTTATTTGCTCACTCATTGGGCGATTTTATAATATCGAATTTACTCAAATTATCTTGATATGATTAATACACAAAAATGAAAAAATTAGTTTTCATATAATGTCGGCGCCTATAGCAATGATCAATTGCTTGTAATGGCTAAAGAATACAAATGATATAATGAGTATTGCCGTAGAAATTAGAATCAGTATAAAATTAATTGGCAAAACTGCTTTAAAAGGCATTTGACTGCTCTTAAAAAACATGAAGTAAGGAATTTTCAAATAGTAAAAAAGGGAAATAACCACATTGATAATTGCCAGGATAAAGATGATTAATCTAAAATTCATTTCAACCGAACTGTACCATTCGAAAAGCCCGGAAAGAATAATAAACTTTGCTGTAAATCCTCCGGTAGGTGGTAATCCGATTAAGGCTATCATCGCTATTAAAAATGCCAGGGCAAAGAATATATTTTTCACGCCCAAACCGGCAAAATCGGAGATTTTCAGATTTGAGGATTTAGAATCAATTTGATTTGCCGATATAAACACAATAATATTCATGAAAACATATAGACTCAGAAATATCTCCAGCTTTAAAATACCATCATAACCATTCACCAGGGCCAAAATCATAAACCCGGCCTGCGCGATACCGCTATAGGCAAAAAGACGTGCAAAACTATCTTGTCGGAGAGCGGAAAGGTTCCCCCAAATAATGCTTATAATACCAATAGAAGCAATCAAATTAGAGAATTGGGTAAAATCCACATCCCCGGGCCAGATAATTAAAAATTGGGAACAAAAAAATCCAAAAGCTGCGATTTTAGGTATAGAAGATACCATTAACATGAATGGCAAAGAACTGCCCTGATACACATCCGGAACCCAGAAATGAAATGGGAACAAAGAGAGTTTAAAGAATATTCCTGCAAAAGCCATTAGCAAGCCTATACTCATTAAATCGAGATTTTCAAAAGCCGCATGATATGAAAATTCAAAGCCGGAGAAATAGAGGTTTTGAACGTCGGCAAGTATGAGTGATATACCGAATACCATTATTCCGGAAGACAAAGCCCCAAAAACAAGATACTTGAAGGCAGCTTCTATGTTTTTCTTTTTAAAGCCTATTCCCAAAAGAATATAAGAACTGATGGAAAGCATTTCTATGGATAGAAATACCATCAACCAATTATTACTTATGCAGAGAAAATGGGCGGCAAAAAGTACTGAAAGCCATAAAAATGGTAGTTCCGTTGTATCATTCCTTTTATCTGTTTCTGTTGTTTTCCAAAAAATCAATACAGCCAGCATGGTAAAATCGGCCAGTAGTCTGAATAATACGCTGGGCTGATTGGGGAAAAGGGAATTGTAAAATACAGGGGAATGACTGTGCTCCAAAAACAAAAGCGAGCAAGCACTTGATAATACAATGATTACAGCAAAGGCAGTTTTTAAAAAGGCCTTTTTATTATAAAATATCAGGTCTAAGGCAATCAAGGCTATAATCCCCAAAGCAATAATTAATTCGGGAATTATGTATTTAAATTCAGATAGGTATAACTGAATGTTTTCTGCCATTAATTCTATTTCAATTGTATTTGATTGATAAGGTTCTGAATTGATATTTCTGAAATATCAATTATCAATGAAGGAAAAATACCGATGAGCAATGCGAAAAACACCAATGCCATAAGCGAAAATTTCTCATAATTTTCAAGATCCTTTATTTTCTCTACCCAGGATGAGTTAATGAGTGAAAATTTACCAAAAAACATTCTTTGCATTGTCCAGAGAAAATAAGCCGCCGAGATAAAGATCCCAAGCAAACCAAGAATCGGAAGCCAAATGGAAATGCCATTTTGCATTGAGGCTCCAAAGGCCCCAATTAAGATCAATACTTCAGCAATGAAACCCGAAAAACCGGGTAAGCCCATGCCGGCTAAAAAGGCCAGTAAGGTGAAACTCGCATAAATTGGCATTTTAGCATTTAAACCGCTGTAATGACTAATATCCCTGCTTCCCGTTCTTCTGTAAATCACCCCGGCTAAAATAAAGAGCATGGCAGAGATCAATCCATGTGACACCAATTGATAATTGGCACCGATTAATCCTTCAATATTGAAAGCGGCCAGTCCCAATAAAACAAAACCAATGTGTGAGACCGATGAGTAAGCAATCATTTTTTTCAGGTCTTTCATAGCCAGGGCATTCATCCCTCCATATACAATGGAAATCACCCCGATAATCCCCAGAACAGTTAGACTATTCATGAAAATATCCGGGAATACAGGTAGGGCAATTCTGATAATTCCATAAGCGCCGATTTTCAACAACAAAGCAGCAAGAATAATTGAAACCGGAGTGGGTGCTTCTACATGGGCATCCGGGAGCCAGGTGTGCAGAGGTACGGCCGGAAGTTTAATCATGAATCCAAGAATTAAAGCCCAAAATGCCCAATATCGAATAGATTCAGACCAAAAACCGTAAGCAGATTTTGCATCAAGTGGACTGTTTTTTAGAATGCTATTCTGATCGGAATATTCAAAAAGATTAAAACCGTGAATAAGTCCCTCTTCCAAAAATGAAGCTGACTCTAACGCTGTTTTCCCCATATCGAAAGTCGAAATATTCAATATGATCATCGCAGCCAATATGAACAGTGAGCCAAAAAGCGTATAAATGAAAAATTTGATCGATGCGTATTCCCTTCTTGGACCACCCCAAATTCCAATCAAAAAAAACATCGGCAAGAGCATGAATTCGAAAAACAAATAAAAAAGGAAGAAATCCAGTGCGAGAAAACTGCCGATAATCGCAGCACTTATCAACTGGTATAAAGCCATATATCCTTTGACCTGATTCTTTATTTCAAAAGAAAAAATGGCACCAATGACCAAAATAACTCCACTCAGGATTATCAGTGGAAAGTTTATACCATCAAGCCCGAGAAAATAATCAATGGAGACCTCACCAAATGAACCGACAGAAAACCGAAACCATTCCCACTTTTCAATTAAAAGTACATCGCCGTATTTACTTAGTTCCTGAAGATTTTGATACTCACTTATACCAATAAATGCTATTAGAATGAAAAGTAAGAGTGAAAACCCGAGATTAAGCCATTGAATTGCCCTTTCCTGTTTCAAAGGTAAAATCAGAAATAATAGACTTCCGATCAGTGGGATTAAAACTAAAGAACTTAAAAGGTGATTAGCCACGAATATCTTTATTAAGCCTCAAAATAAACTTAAAATTCATCAAAAATAGAATTTGGATTCTGATCCTTATTTTTTTGAGAAATCAATTCAAAACTTTTAGCCTCCAATGCCAGTAATCTACCCGTTCCCGGCCTTTCTCCAATATAGACGCAACCGTTGTCGAGGGGTATCCTTTGGGCTTTCTTTTCTACTGCTTCAAAGATCTTTACAAAAGGATGTGCAATGTGTCCGTGGATCACTCGCTTGCCCTCCAAATAGCGATCATCCAATTCCCATTCCCTAATGCATGTCATATCAATATATTCTTCAAATGGCGAATTGGATTGAAAATTAAATCCGGCATGCACAAGGTAATTATCAGATAAAAGAATGTAATAATAGGAGCGCATTAAAAAATCAATGTATTCTTCATTTTTAATTTTTTCGGATTTAAGATTTTGTTGATTCATGATCTTTTTGTCATCGGCTTTTATCTTTCCTTGCAATAAATCCAGCCATATCAAATCGTGATTGCCCATTACCTTGAAAATGATAAAGCCTTGCTTTTCCAAATCAATAAGGTAATCCAAAGTTTCAGAGCTTCGCGGGCCTTTATTTACCAGATCTCCCAAAAGAAAAAGGCGATCCTTTTTTGAGAGTTCGATTTTTTTTAAAAGCCTACTGAGGGTATTAAGGCATGCATGGATATCTGTAATTATCCAGTCTTTCCCATGTTCATTATATTCCAGTGCAATTGATTTAGGAAATTGCTTTGACATATTAGAAAATGAGAAGAAAAGCTATTATGATAAAAAGTATTAGCCAGAACAAATAATTTCTGAGTTTGCCTCCCTGAAATTGCCTGGTTATTTCACCAATAAATGTTGCAGTACCTGCCATAGCTTTTACCAGACCATTCACAATATTGGTATCAAAAAGACGGAAAATCATTGCCATCATTACAAATGAATAGGTCAGAAAGCCAATGATTCTTTCTATGATACTATTTTCAACAAATAAAACGATGCCCGTTCCCGAGCTTTTTAAGCCTCTAAAGGAATAGCTGAGTAATTTGTCGAGATAAAATCCATTTTGAATCGCTTCATCTAAAGGTTTAGTAAAATCAAAATCCTTATGATTTCGAATTATAAATACATAGGATAACAAAAATCCTCCCAATGTTAAAAATACCGATAGAACCAGCAAGAGACTTGAGCCTTCAATAATCATTGCATCTGGTTCCAGCCCTTTGTAAAGCCATGAATTGGAATAATCAATAGGGTTTATAGAATAAACAATTGATAATGAGAGTATGACAAGTATGATTATTGGGAGATAGGTGCTTAGGTTTGAACGCAGGTCTGAATTAAAAGTAATTTTTAGATATTCTTTCTCAGTCGGTTTTAAGAGATGAAACACCATTCTTCCTGTGTAAAGCGCTGTAATCAAAGTAGCAATAAGCGCGAAGCTGAAAATTAAATTATTCCCTTCCAATCCTGCAATGATTGCCTCTTTAGAAAGAAAACCGGAAAATAATGGCAGTGCGGACAAAGCCATTGCACCCATTATCACCAATAAGCTTAAGAAGGGAGATGTGTTCCAAAAGTTATGCATAAAGCGAATATCACCGGGCGATTCATTGGAATCCTGAGACTTCAATTTTATGGCTTGCTGATTTATTATAAGTCCCGCTGAAAGGAAAAGGGAAGATTTGAAAAATGCATGGGTAACAAGGTGAAAAAATGCTGCCTGAATATTACCACTCGCAATTCCCAGAAACATAAATCCGAGTTGAGAAACAGTAGAAAATGCCAATATTTTTTTAATATCATTTTGCTTAAATGCAGTAATACCTGCCCAAATCACAGTTAGAATTGCGATATACATACAGATTTCTAAAACATGCGCATCTAAAAACGGAAAACAACGGATCAGTAAGTAAATACCTGCTGTGACCATTGTTGCAGAATGAATTAATGCTGAGGCCGGCGTGGGACCCTCCATAGCATCGGCCAGCCAATTTGAAAAAGGCAGTTGAGCTGATTTGGCAAATGCCGCTATTATAATTCCTATGCTGAAAAGGATATTTAAACTATTAACCGCATCGGTGGAATTCTGTAGGATAAAAGGAATATTGAAACTCTCAAAGTGAAAATAGAAAATGCCCAGCGCCATTAAGAAACCCAAATCACCCAATTTATTATACATAAAAGCCTTTCTGGCTGCTTCTGCTGCCTGTGTTTTGCTATACCAAAATCCAATCATTAGATACGAAGCCAGGCCTACCCATTCCCAGAAAAAGAAAATCCCAAGAAGATTTGAAGACAACACGATGCCGTACATGGCAAAAGTGAAAAATCCTATAAGTACTAAAAACCAGGATTTTCTACTATCATTCTTGAGATAGCCCGAGGAATACAGCCGCACCATTAAAGAGACGGTAGAAACCACCAACAAAAACACCAAACTGTAATTGTTGATCCAAATTCCGAATTCAAGTATATTTTTATTGGCAATACTCAAAAGTTGCCAATTGAAAAGGCCTTCACTACCCCAATTTTGGATAAGAATAACTGCAGCAAGGCCCAATTCTACAATTCCTGAAATTGATACTAAAATTGTTGACAGCCTTCCTTTATCGACCAAATAGAGGAGAAAAGGAATGAGTGGTGATAATAAAAGTACGAGTATAAGACTTGTATCCATTATTTAGCTTTCTCCTAAATCCTGAAAAACATCTGGATCGTTTTCTCTAAAATGAAAATACAACTTATAAATCAAGGCCAGGGCGATGGCCAGTTCGCAAGCCGCAACAACCATCACAAATAATGAAAACATTTGTCCTTGTATGGCTAAATCAGTATTGGCTGAAACACCAATTAAATTGACATTTGCTCCGTTAAAAATTAATTCCAAACCCATCAGTATAAGAATTACATTTTTCCTCGTGAGAACAATGAACAAGCCAATGGAAAATAGAAAGCATCCAATAATTAAATATTCAAAGGCGCTCATTTATTCGATGTTATGTTCGACAAGATAATTATAATCAAGCAGCATTTGTTCTAAATTTTCAAAGGTATAATAGCCAGAATTAAGACGATCTCTTACACGTTTTTTATCGCCAAGTGCACGAATGGAAACTTCGTAGAAGTTTTTGTCATTGATCAATACCGCCGGAAGATTTGGATTAAAATGTAGAAATAATTGAGATTCTGGAACTTTGTTGAGGAATCCTTTTGCATCCGAATTTATATCAGGATCCATCAGTTTTATTCTCTTTACATTTCTTTCAAATAAAGAAACAGGGCCATCAATTTTTACTTTTAAAAAGACTTTAGATGTTTGAGCCAGAGCTATCAGGGCCTCGGTATCCTCCGGTGTTTTGAGATTTATTGAGACTCTTTTGTACACTGTATCGTTTAAATGATACTCTGACACCGTCTTTGTGCTTAATCGGCGTACTTTATATTGGTTTTTCACAATTGAGGCGATTGTAATTCTGGATTCGCCAATTTCTTCTATGAATCCCCTTATCGTATCTCCAAAATCATTCACTGCGTAGTTCTCGGATCCTTCAAGGCCGCTTTGACCAAAAACCGGAATTGTTGATATGAAAAGGAAAAACAGAAAAAAGAATTTTTGCATCATTTAGTATTTCTACCCCCAATAATAACGGCGCCAATAAGTGTAATGAGTAAAAATAATGCCATAAATTCAAGAGCCACAATATGATTGGTCATTAATGATATGCCAATCTGTTCTGAATTGGATAAATTCGATGTCATTTTAGTTATCTGCGGCTCCTCTAAATTTCTGAATTTTGATATGCCTTGATAAAAGAAATAAGCTAATACGGATATTAATATCAGTGCCGGAATTTCCGCGATAATACTATAATCCTGAACCTTTTTTTGCTGAGTAACAATGATTCCAAACAGTATCAGAATTAATATGCCTCCCACATAGATTATCAACTGCGCTACTCCGAGAAATTCTGCACCCGCAAGAATAAAAATAGCGGCTACCACCAAAAGGATTACCAATAAAAAGAGGGCACTATGCAATAATTGCTTGCTTAAAATTAAGCCCAAAGCTGCCAGGCCTATTAATGCTATAATTATATAAAATGTCATTTAGTATTATCCTTGTCCGAATCTTTTCGCGGTGGTTTTTTAATTAGTGGTTTAACAAATTTTGGACGAAACACAGGTTTTTGCAACACTTTGGCCGAGCCCGAATCTACATTTTCTTTTTCCCCTGATTTTTTTGTGGCTATTTTTTGAGCCTCCGCCAATTCTGCAATTTTTTTCTTTTCGATTATTTCCTCCTCGCTCATATTTCCAAAACCAAAATTGTGTTTACTGATATCAAATACGGAAAAGTCATAGTCCTCCGTCATGGTTAGGCATTCTGTTGGACAGACGGTCGTACAAAGTCCGCAAAAACAACATTTTGCCATATCAATATCAAATTTCGCGGCATAGAGGCGTTTTGGTGTATCATCTGAGGTTGTGCCAATGACTTCGGGTGACTTGATCGCCTCAATATCAATACAATTGACAGGGCATATTTTTGCACATTTATCACATACAATGCAATCGTCAATTTCATTGTGCAATTTATACCTGCCAACTTCAGGGACTTCGAGTTTTTCATTGGGATAATCCAATGTTACACGGCCGGTATCCTGAAGAAAATAGTCTTTCTGATCGACATAGGATTCATTTCTGCGTTTTCCGGCCTGAAACAAATGCTTACCTGTGAGTTTTATTCCGACAAAAAGCGTTTGTATGGTATTGACAATATTTTTAAAATAATCTATCAAATGGCAATTTTCCAGAGTCCGACAATAAAAACAATAAGCAATGCTGCCGGTGTCAGGTATTTCCAACTCAGGCTCATCATTTGATCAATTCTCAAACGCGGATAAGTCCAGCGTATGATCATTTGAAGCAAAATCAAAAGCATTGTCTTTGAAAACAACCAAAAAACACCCAATAAATTGCCCCCGAGACTTCCGGCACTTCCATTGCTCCATTCCGCTAATTTTAAAGTACCCACATTCGGTAAAGGAGAATGCCAGGCACCCAAAAATAATATCACTGCCAGAATACTCACCAGTAACATCATACCGTATTCGGATAAAAATAGCAATGCAAATCTGAATCCTCCGTATTCCGTATGAAAGCCGCCGATCAGTTCAGATTCTCCTTCGGGAAGGTCAAAAGGAGCCCTGTTACATTCTGCCAATGATGCTATAAAAAAGATTACAAAGGCGAATAGTAGAATGGGCATCCGAAAAATATTCCAGGCCAAAAATCCACCAACGGCGTTAATATTCACATCAATTGCTGAAATCCCAAATAAAGGATTTGAATATTCGGGATTATTCCCCTGTTGAGCAGCTATTTCGGCAAGATCAAATGTACCACTGATCATAATTACAGTCAAAATCGAAATTCCCAATGGGATTTCGTAGGATATAATTTGCGCTACCGTCCGCATTGCGCCGAGCATGCTGTATTTGTTATTTGAACCCCATCCCGCCATTATTAAACCAATTATATCCAGTGAAACGATGCCCATCAGAAACAGAACTCCGGTGGAGATGGGTGCTGCCAAAAGTGTAGGGCTTAATGGCAATGTGGCATAACCTGTCAAAATAGCAGCAAAAACGAAAAGCGGTGCGATAAGAAATAATATTCTGTCGGCCGATGCCGTAACGATATTTTCTTTTTGAAGAAGTTTCAGGATATCTGCCAGGGTCTGTAAAAGTCCAAAAGGCCCGGTTTTATTTGGGCCCATCCTATCCTGAATAAAGGCTGATATTTTTCGCTCCAGATAAACAGCTGCCAGTGCAAAAAGTGGTATTAGCAAAAGGATTATGATTAAGGCAATCATCGGACAAAGGTAAAGAGACTGTGATTAAAATTTTTTCTCAGCTATCTGATAAATTTAATTTCATTTATGACAAAATGTTTTTCATTTCCATTTTTTTCAATCACCAAACGTCCGGCTTCATCTGCTTCGCGAATTATTCCTTCCCATTGGCTAACACTTTGAAAGATATGTTTTTCATTTTTCCAATAAAGTGCTTCGTTGTATTCTTTTCTAATTTCCTCTAAATCGTTGTTTATCAATCGATTGTATTCCTTATTGATGTTTTTGAAAAGAATTTCTCTGAGCTCTGCAAGATTGTAGTGAATTCTTGTGATCTGAAATAATGATGTGGCATTTTCAGTTTTAAAAAAGTGTTGGTTCACATTTAAGCCAATGCCAATTACAGCCTCGTCCACTTTTTTTGGGGAAAGAAAATTTTCAATTAAAATGCCCGAAATCTTTCTGTCGGAGAAATAAACATCATTGGGCCACTTTACTTTGAAATTTTTTAAACGGGTGACTTCCTTTAGCGTTTTTAAAATGGCCAGAGAAAAAACAAGGTTTAAAAAAAACTGATTGGAAATCGGAAGGTTTTCAGGTATTAATACTATCGACATAAGCAGGTTGGATCCCGGCTCGGATTCCCAATATTTTCCCGATCTGCCTCGGCCTCCCAACTGATAATCGGTCTGGATTACCTGACCATTTTTCACCTTGTCAGATTTTATAAGCGATTTGGCATAATCATTGGTGGATATGCATTCATCAAGAAAAATTGTATCTATACCTATATGGCTCTTTGGAGTCAAACTAATGCAATTTTAATTGTTACTTTAGTATAAAATTATAAACATTGACAAAAAAGAAATCTACCAACGATAATGCTAATGAAATTGTAAACGCAATTATCGCCGGTATGCAGGAAAAAAAGGCCAAAAAGATTGTTTTAATTGACCTCAGACAAATTTCAAATCCACTTGCCGATTATTTTGTTATTTGTTCCGGTACATCGGACAAACAAGTTGATGCAATTTCGGAATCCATTGAAAAGTTTACTTTTTTAAACGAAAAAGAAGAGCCCTGGAGAACGGAAGGAAAGAACAATTTTGAGTGGGTAATATTAGATTATATAAATGTAGTTGCCCATGTTTTCACCGAAAAGATGAGAGATTTTTATGCTCTTGAAGAACTTTGGGGGGATGGCAAAATCACAGTTTTCGAAGATGAGGCTGAAGTAAAAGAATTAAATAATTAATCATCCATAAGGAATGGCAGATCAAAAAAAATCAAATAATAAAAAATTATTGCCGGGAGGAAATGGCAAGCAGCCCAATATACAGATATATGTAATTGGTGCTCTATTGCTCATGGTAATTCTCGTGACCTATTTAAGCAAAGCCGGTTCGACCATTACGATAACTGAAAAACGTTTTCACGAAATGCTCGTTTCCAATGACGTCAAAGAAGTTGTGCTTATTAAAAATCAGGATTTAGTTGAGGTCACCTTAAAACCCGAATCCGTAGACAACGAGAAATACAGGAAAGAACTTGAAAACCGCGGAGTTCTAAGCAATACCTCCGGACCGCATTATCAATTTCAAATTACTTCTGTCGAAATTTTTCATAATGATTTCAATGAAATCATGGATAAACTACCCGAAGAAGACCGAATTGGGTATAAGTCCGATACACGTTCAGATTTCACCTCTTTGGTGTTTAACTGGGGCTTTTTGTTTTTAATTCTTTTCGTGTTCTGGATTTTAATGCGGAGAATGACGGGTGCAGGTGGCCCGGGAGGACAAATCTTTAACATCGGAAAATCTAAAGCAGCGCTTTTTGATGCTGAGAACAAAGTTAAGATCACATTTAAAGACGTTGCCGGAGTTGAAGAGGCTAAAGAAGAAGTTAAGGAAATTGTAGAGTTTTTAAAGGACCCGGGCAAATTCACCAAACTGGGTGGTAAAATACCAAAAGGTGCATTGCTTGTGGGGGCTCCCGGAACGGGTAAAACCCTTCTTGCAAAAGCAGTAGCAGGAGAAGCCGGTGTCCCTTTCTTTTCATTGTCGGGTTCTGACTTCGTGGAAATGTTTGTAGGCGTTGGTGCAGCCAGAGTGAGAGATCTCTTTAAGCAAGCCAAAGAAAAAGCACCGGCCATCATTTTTATTGATGAGATCGACGCAATTGGAAGGAGCCGCGGTAGAGGACAAATGCCGGGTTCCAATGATGAAAGAGAAAATACTTTGAATTCCCTCTTAGTTGAAATGGATGGTTTTGCTACTGATTCAGGTGTTATTATTCTCGCAGCGACCAACCGTCCTGATGTCCTGGATTCGGCTTTATTACGACCGGGCAGATTTGATCGTCAGATAAGCATTGACAAACCCGATATTGCCGGAAGAGAAGCCATATTTAAAGTGCATTCAAAACCTTTAAAACTGCATACTGAAATTGATCCAAAGAAACTGGCAGCACAGACTCCAGGTTTTGCGGGAGCAGAAATAGCCAATGTCTGTAATGAAGCGGCTCTTATTGCAGCAAGAAAATCAAGAACTGAAGTACATATGGACGATTTCCACGATGCCATTGACAGGGTAATAGGTGGATTGGAGAAAAAGACCAAAATCATTTCTCCTGATGAAAAAAGGATTGTCGCTTTTCACGAGGCCGGCCATGCCGTGGCAGGTTGGTATCTCGAGCATGCCGATCCTTTGGTTAAGGTAAGTATTGTACCACGTGGTATTGCTGCACTGGGTTATGCGCAATATCTACCCAAAGAGCAATTTCTGCATACAACCGAACAATTGTTTGATGAGATGTGTATGGCTCTGGGTGGAAGAGCTGCTGAGGAGTTGACTTTTGGTAAAATCTCCACTGGCGCACTCAGCGATCTGGAAAGAATTACCAAAATGGCCTATGGAATGGTTACCATTTACGGAATGAACGATAAAATTGGAAATATTTCATTTTATGATTCCAAGCAGAGCGAATACAATTTTTCAAAACCCTATTCAGAATCAACTGCTGAAACAATTGATGAAGAAGTGCGAAAAATTGTCTCCAAAGCTTATGAAAGAACCAAGAAATTATTGACTGAGAAAAAAGTAGAACTCGGTAAGCTTGCTGAAGAACTTCTTGAAAAAGAAATAATATTCCAGTCTGATCTTGAAAAACTCATAGGAAAAAGGCCATTTGCCCAACCGACCACTTACGAGGAGTTTATCAATAAGCAGGATAAAAAAGAAGAGGTAAAAAAGGATGATACTTCTGAAGAATCTGCAGAAATCAAGGAGGCCAAGGAGCCTAACAGTCCAATTTCCGAGACTTCAGCTTCTACCAACGGGACTGTAAAACAAGAAAATAAGGAAGATGAAGATTCCGAACTTTCAGAAAATTCTGGTTCAGAGGACCATAATACTGATAGAAACAAGGAATAATGAAATCTAATTTTCCACTGCTCCTGGAGCTTGAAAATCTTGACGGAGGTAAAAAAATATTTTTTGCCTCCGATTTTCATTTAGGGACACCTAACGAAAAATCGAGTCTGGAAAGGGAAAAACTCATTGTAAAATGGCTCGATGAAATCAAATCTCAAGCTTCACATATTTTTTTGCTCGGTGATATATTTGATTTCTGGTTTGAATACAAACATTGTATTCCCAAGGGATTTCATCTCTTCAAAGCAAAAATAACGGAGCTTCGGGAAGCCGGTATTCCAATATATTTCTTTACCGGAAATCACGACATGTGGATGTTTGATTATTTCCCAAAAGAATACGGCATCCCTGTGTTAAGAAAAAATCAAATCCTAAAAGTCGCCGATAAAAATTTGCTCATAGGACATGGCGACGGGCTTGGCCCCGGTGATCATTTCTATAAATTTTTAAAAGCTTTTTTCGCCAATAAAATCTGTCAGTTTTTGTTTGAATGGATCCACCCAAATCTTGGAATGGCACTGGGAAAATTTTGGAGTGGAAGGAGCAGATTGTCAAATTCCAAAAATGATGAATCCTTTCATGCAGAAAATGAGAGGCTTTTACATTATTGTAAAAATACACTGAAAAGCAATCAATTTGACTATTTCGTTTTTGGTCATCGGCATCTTCCCCTTGATTTGAAAATTTCAGAAAATTCGCGATATATTAATCTAGGTGAATGGGTGAATCATTTCACATTTGCGACTTTTGATGGAATTGAAATGGAGCTCATATCCTATGCTGGGAAAAACGATTTAATCATACGCAAAGACTTCAGTTAAGGGCAAATTACTCTCGTGCATTAGTCACTTAGCCAACCGTCTACCAGATTTACAATTCTCGATCCGTATTCTGCATTTTTCTCCGAGTGTGTCACCTGAATAATGGTTACTCCATCTTCACGGTTAAGTTTTTTAAATAAATCCATTATTTCCTCACCCTGTGTCGAATTAAGATTTCCCGTGGGTTCATCGGCCAGAATCAATTTAGGTTTCCCAACGATCGCACGCGCTACGCCTACCAGTTGTTGTTGACCCCCTGAGAGTTGATCGGGAAATAGGTCTTTTTTGGCCACAATATTAAAGCGGTCGAGAACATCGGCTACCCTGCTCTTTCTTTCACGAGAAGGTACATTTTGATAGATCAAGGGTGTTTCAATGTTTTCGTAAACGGTGAGTTCATCGATGAGATGATAGCTTTGAAATACAAATCCGATAAAATTTTTATGTAGCTCAGATTTCTTTCTTTCCTTCAATTGGTGAACGGCCTCCTCGAGAAAATAATAAGAACCCGCTGATGGATTATCTAACATTCCCAGAATGTGGAGTAAAGTAGATTTCCCCGCTCCAGATGGGCCCATAATCGATACAAAATCACCCTCATTGAATTGCAGATTTATATTTCTGAGTACATATGTTTTGTTAAAAGCATTGGAATAATATTTCTCGATTCCCTCTAGTCGGATCATATCAAATGTTTTGTTCAAATTTATTTTAAATCGAAGAAATAATCGGCTTTACTTGATAAACGGCGCTTATCTATTGTTTAAAATATATTTTACCGGGAAATATTATTTCTCATTTTTAAATCGTACACAATTTATTTCTAATAAACAGACCATCTTCTTGATAGTCCGATTCTTTCAACCATCATAAATTTGAAAATCTATCTTTAAAAACGTCATTTGCGCAAAGCATTAATTATTTGAAAATTTTAAAATCATCCATTTGGTCGGTTGCTTCGGTAGGAATACGCTCCGTCATAATCTTTATCGTCAATAAACTATTTGCCGCCAATTACGGACCACAAGGGATTACGCTTTTAGCCCATTTTCAAAATTTACTGAGCATATTTCTTACCGTTCCCAATGACGGTGTCAATAAAGGGGTCATTAAATACGCCGCTGATTCTACGCTGGATGAAAAAAATTATTATCCCATTCTGAATGCAGGCCTGGTACTCAATTTGTCCATTTTTCTAATATGTGTAATCGGTATTTTTCTCTTAAAAGGAAATTTTGAAAATCCATTTACAGGCACAAATACGGTTTGGCTAATACTGGTATTTTTTCTGGCATTAATGCAATTGATAAACCTGCTCGGACTGAGTATTTTACTGGCCAAAGAAAAACTTCAGCCATTTGTAATTCTACAGGTCATCGGAAATGTAATTTCCCTGGCTATGGTTTGGGTTTTAATTGAAATGGCAAGTTTTCAGGAAGCGCTCTTAGGCTGGGCTTCTGGTCCCGCCATTAGTCTGGTATTTACTTTCATATATCTGCTTAGAAAAGAAAAGCTTTCTATCTTCAAGTTGTTTATTCTTCCCTCCTTCGCTTATCTCAGGAAATTAAGCGATTTTATTCTAATGGCGCTGAGTATTGTCATTTTTAGTAAATCGGTTGATTTTGTAATCCGTCAATACGCCATTTCCAATTTTAATACCATTGAAACGGGCCACTGGCAATCTGTAGTAAGAATATCGGATTTATATTTGATGGCATTCATAGCTGTTTTGAGCATGGTGTACTATCCCAGAGTTAGTTCTATCATCAACAAAGCAGATGAGTTGAAGGCCTTTGTTAAAGCTTTCTTTTGGAAGGCCAGTGCGCTTTCCATTCCCTTTCTAATTATTGTTTATTTATTCAGGAGTGAATTTTTAATTCTTTTTTTTAATAAAGGATTCACTGAGGCCGCCTGGTTATTTCCATATCAATTGCTGGGTGACTTTTTCAAAATGTCAAGTTGGATTTTGGCTTTTTTAATTTTAGCGCAATCAAGAACGCGACTTTTTGTTTCCTCTCAATTTGTATTTGCTATTATTCTATTATCTGCAACCTATTATTTGATTGGGGTATTTGGAATAGAAGGTTTTCCGATGGCTTATGCTTTTAAACAAGCATTGTACTTAATTTTTGTATTTTACGTTTACAGAAAAATGATTTCCTGATTGAACAAAAGAATTACCAAGGAAACATTCATTTACATACTTGGTACATTAGCTATACTAGCAATAGGCTTTGTACTTAAGTATCTGCAAACCAATGGTCTTAGCACTGAGGATTTTGGTAATTACACATTTATTTCTTCATTCATTGGTTTTACTGTCCTATTTTTTCAAATGGGATTCATTCCAAGCTTGAAGTTAATTATCAGCAATGAAAGCCCTGAAAGTCAGAAAAAAACTCTCGGTATAGGATTTATAATAACAATGGTTCTTGGAATCGTTTTTAGTCAATTTATTTTATTATCCTCTTTTTTTGTTGATGATATTTTTAACACAAATGTTTCGGAAATATTTCTGCTTTGTTCACCCTTGTTTTTTTCATTTCTATTTGTCCACTTTTTTAATGCTGTGGGAATTGGAAAGGGGAAACCCAGTATTGGAATTTACTTTGAATTGATTTCAAGAGGTGTATTCGCTTTGACTCTGTACTACTTTTTCATATTGGGAGAAATGAGTGTTTTAAAAGTAATTATCCTCAGCATACTGTCTAATATTTTCTCTATCCTTTTGTTCTTTCTAATACTTAAACCAAGTTTTCAAGATCTAAAGACATCATGGGAAAGAGTAAAAGATATGCAAAGAAAATTTGGCAAAGACTACTATTTAGGGTCTATTACCAATCAAAGTACATTTAAAATTGATGACCTATTAATTTCCGCTTTTGTCTCACCTGTTCAATTGGGTTTTTACGCACTTGCGAGGTTATTATGCTCGCCAATAGGATTGGCATCCAGTGCGTTAAATAATGCCTTGTTTAGGGATTACAGTAAGTACAAAAGAATTCCGGGCAAAATATTTATTATAAATGCAGGTTTCGGACTATTAGGATTAATAATTATAAATCTAATTTCTGATTTCATTGTCAGTGAAATATTTGGAAGTGAATACGCTGAAGTAAATAATTATATATTTCTTTTTTCATTAGCTTTTTTATTTATGGCTCTTTATCAACCTTTCAATTTTTTAACCGCCAAAGGAAAGGGCAAAGTGGTTAGAAATACTGCGCTTGTAGAATCCGGAGTAAACCTTTCAGGTAATTTTATTCTAATTCCAATAATAGGTTTATACGGAGCTTTAATTACAACATTATGTGCGCGAATGGTTCATTTCGGAATGAAATGGTATTATTATCGTCTTTATTTAAAAGAAATCAGTCAAAGTAATGTCTAAAAAAGTATGCATGCTTTCAACCGGTCATTCTGTAAAAGATGACAGGATCTTTTTTAAAGAGGCTATTTCATTGCAAAGCGCCGGTTATGAAGTACATATGTTATTTCTTGTTAGTCCTGATGGCTTTGCAAGAGATATGAGTGGCAATATTTTAAATCCCGATGGTCACCATGATTTTTATTTAAACGATATCCGGGTGATTCTGGTAAAACGAAAATCTAATATTTTAGACAAATATTTGAACAAAATATTTCTCTCTTCTTTTCAAAAAGAAATTATAAAAACCGGCATTGATTTAAATGCAGACATATATCATTGTCATGAACCGGAATCATTGTATTTGGGCTACAAAATTTGCAAAAGACTATCTAAAGATAAGTTGGTTTTAGATGCACATGAATCCTGGGTCAAATTGGGTTTTAAGTCGGGTTATGTAAAGGATAAAATCATTCCTAAACTTAAATATCTTATATCCGCTAATCAACTGACACGTGGGTATTTACTCAATCTTAACTATGGAATAAAATCTGAAGTCATTTATAATGCTGCCATTTTTCAAAACGATGTAGAAACTAATAATGATCATTCCTCTACTTTCAGAATTGTTCATGAAGGGACGCTAAAATTTAATCGAGGATTAAAAATGATGCTAGAAAGCATCAAAATATTAAAATCAAAAGGCATTGATTTTGAATGGGACTTTTTAGGATATATTCCTTCCAAGGAATTGGCCTTTATTAAACAATATCAAAAAACACATAAGCTTGATCAATATATTAATTTGAAAGGCAATTTAAAGTATGAGGACTTAGCCCTGGCTCTTGAGCGGTATAATTTGGGAATAATCGCCTCCACTTTTGAAAGCAATAATTACCTCGCAGGTCCTCCGAATAAATTATTTAACTACATAGCAGCCGGAATTCCTGTTTTATCTCTGGATATTCCTGAAACTTCCAGGATTATTCAAAAATATCAAGTTGGTAAAGTTCTAAAAACAGCCACCATTGAAAACTTTGTGAATGAAATACTTACAATCGAAAAGGATCGGAATCTATTCACCGAAAATATTCGGGCCAATCAAAAAGAATTTATTTGGAAGGCAGAAGAAAAAAAGCTTTTAAAATTCTATAGCGATTATTTAATTTCATGAAGTTGAAATAGAATAAATGATCCTTACAATTATTGTTACCTGCTTCAATCACGAAAATTATCTTGAAGAAGCAATTAATTCAGCGATTCATCAAAAAATACAAGAGAAGCAAATAATTGTCATTGATAATGGAAGTGAGGATTCAAGCAGGGAATTACTTGAAAGAATAAAAGAGACACATCCCTTCATTGAATTAATTTTACCGGATAAAAAGCTTAACTACTGTCAGGCTTTTAATTTGGCCTATAAAAAAGCCAAAGGCCAGTTTATTATTGATCTATCAGGTGACGATGTCCTTACACCGGAATTTGCATTGAAAGCCCTGGCAGAATCCAATTCCCTTTCGGCAGAATACGGCGTTTTCTATAGCAACGTGGAATACATTGACAATCAGGGCAAACATCTGAAATTCCATTTTGGCAAGAAAGGCGATTCAAAATATCAGTTTCCACCTCCTAGCGGTTTTATTTATAAAGAGCTGCTGGCAAAACATATAATTTCTTCCCCCGGAATGATATTTAAAAAAGAGGTTTTAAACGATTTGGGAGGCTATGATGAGTCATTGTATTATGAGGACTTTGATTTTTGGCTACGAAGCAGTAGAAATTGGAAATACAAATACCTGGATAGTATTGGCGTAAAAGTTCGCCGACATGGAGGAAATCTCGGAAGCAATTTCTATAAAAAAAATCAAAAGGAAATGATGTGGTCCACTTTTAAAGTCTGTCTTAAAGCAAAGGAGCTCAACCGTACAGATGAAGAAAATATGGCACTTCACAAACGATGCTCCTATCATATGCGGCATGCTGTACTTACCGAACATTTTCGTTTGGGCAAAAAGTATTATGCATTGATCAAATCCATCGGGAAGCCATTTATAATAGACAGAATTTTTCTCGGGCTTGCGCTATTGCAGTGGCCGGTTTACCCTTTTTACAAAATGTACATCAACGATCATCGATGAGTTTCTTCATCCTGAATGATACTTAAATAACTTTTATATCTGTCCGGATCAATTTGCGCATTTTCAAGCGCATCAATAACCGCACAACCGGGTTCATGGACATGCGTGCAGGTATTAAAACGGCATTCAAGGGCAAAATCTTTGAGATCGGGGAAAAACATTGAAATTTCATAGGCTTCCAGATCCTCGATACCAAATTCTTTTATTCCCGGCGTGTCTATTATTTTAGTTTGTTCACCGAGGTCATACATGGTTGCAAAAGTGGTGGTATGTTTTCCTTTATTGCTAAATTTTGAAATCTCCGCTGTTCGCAAATCAAGGTCGGGCTTGAGATAATTTAATAAACTTGACTTGCCCGAGCCGGAATGTCCCGAAATTAATGATTTCTTTCCCTTAAAAACAGCATCAACCTGTGCCAATCCTTCACCACTTTTTAATGAAAAGGAATATACAGGATATCCAATGGCCCTGTAAATGAGTTCTATTTCTTCGAGCTTCATCAAATCCTTTTCGCGTAGCAAATCAATTTTATTAATCAATACCGTGGCATTAATTCCAAATGCTTCTGCCGCTAAGAGATAGCGATCCAGAAATCCCCTTGAAGTTCTGGGTTCTTTGATTGTAAAAAGTAAAACAGCTAAATCGAGATTTGAGGCCACAATATGAGAATGTGCGGTTTTACGTGGTGATTTGCGGATCATGTAATTCTCCCTTGGAAGAATTTCGACAATATTAGCTGCATTGGGACCTTCGTGATTTTTTTCAAGGTCTATAATAACCTGGTCCCCTACTGCAATTGGATTGGTAACTTTTTTATCAGCGAGTTTAAACTTCCCCCGTAATCTGCATTGAAAATAGTCTCCACTTTCAGATTTAACGGTATACCAGGAGCCGGTTGATTTATATACTTCTGCTTTAATTCCGGTGCTAGCCATTCTCCAAAATGCTTTTAATTCCATCCAGCACCTTATTGGATGCGCCTAAATTTCCGGAGATGTACTGATAAGCATTTTTACCACACTTTATACGGTAGTCTTCATTGCTCAAAATCTTTAAGGTTTTTTCGAAACCTTCTTTATCGTGAATGGAAAAAGCCGCTCCCGCATCGATCATGGCCTGTGCCTCTGGAAATTTTTTGTAATTCGGGCCGAATATAATTGGAATACCAAAAACTGCCGGCTCCAGAATATTGTGCAAACTGCCGTGAAAAGCGCCGCCAACATAGGCCAGTTTTCCCATGGCATAAACCGAAGCGAGCATGCCAATATTATCAATAATCAGCACCCTGTAATCCTTTAAATCCATACGCTCATTGGTAACTGAAAACAATATGGATTTCAAGCGGATATTTTTTATTGTGACTTCGATCTCTTCTTTTCCGATATTATGTGGGGCAATGATGATCTTAAAATCCTCAATCTGATTGACGGTATCCAGTATTACATTCAAATCATCTTGCCAGGTTGAGCCAAGAACTAATATCCTTTCAGCTCTTGCAAATTTCGCTATGGTGGGATGGATTCTATTTTTTCTCATTCGGTATTTCACGCGGTCAAAACGGGTATCTCCGCTAATCTCAGCATTTAACCCAATGCTTTTTAGAATTTTTTTTGAATTGGAGTTTTGGACATAAATTTTATCAAAGGCTTTAAGCGCATTGCGCATAAGCGAACCGTAAAACCTAAAATAGATCTGGTCTTTTCTGAACAACGAGGAAAAGAGAATAGTCTTAATGCCCCTCTTTTTGGCCTCATTCAAATAGTGATACCAAATGTCATATTTAACAAAGAGAATAAGTTTGGGCTTGACGTTGTCCAGAAAATACCTGGCATTTGAAGCCGTATCGAGTGGCAGGTAATAAACATACCAGATGTATTCCGGAATTTTTGCATTCTCGTATCCGGATGGGGAGAAAAAAGTTAATACGATATTATAGTTCGGATAAAATTTATTGATTTTATCAAGGACAGGTAGGGATTGCTCAAATTCACCAAGACTCGCGACATGAACCCAAATATTATTAGTTGAAAGTTCGATCTCAACATTGAGTTTTTTTCTCCAGTTTTTTCTTCCTTCTACAAAAGATCGCGCTTTGGGAGAACGCAATGCTGCCAGATGTATCGCTAACCTATAAATGAATATGAAAAAATCGTAAAGAATTCGCATTCTAAGTCAAAGAAATAAAAAGAGCAGCAATATTCTGACTCAATAAAAAATAATTCAAAGAAATAGTAGAATTAATTTCAATTCGGCCAGATACAAAAAGAATGAAGCAATTCATTTTCGCTTTCTAGGCCTCAAATTTCACGCTTTAAAAATATTTTCTGTTAAATTTTTTGACCCTATTCAAACTGTTTTAGTTTTGCAGCCTTTTTAAGACAATCTCTTAAATTTTTCCTATGGATTTTAGTTCGGACTACCTACTGATATTTGTATTTGTAGTAGGTTATGCAGGAATCGTATTGGAGCATGTCATCCATGTTGATAAAACAGCTTCTGCACTTTTGACAGGTATACTTTGCTGGACCCTGTACATTATTGGGGCAAATAACAAAGAGCTGGTAAACAGTCAGTTGTTTGAGCATTTAAGCGATATTTCTTCCATACTCTTTTTTCTTATGGGAGCAATGGCAATTGTTGAATTAATTGATGCGCATGAGGGATTCAATGCCATCATGAACAGGATAAAAACAACGAATAAGCTAAAGCTTTTGTGGATACTTTCCTTTGTCAGCTTTTTTCTTTCAGCGACTCTGGATAACCTGACCACCTCCATCATCATGATTTCCCTCTTGCGAAAAATAATCAGGCCTAAAAGAGAGCGCTGGTTTTTTGCCGGCATGATTATCATAGCAGCTAATGCAGGTGGTGCTTGGACACCGATTGGGGATGTAACAACTACTATGCTTTGGATCGGAGGGCAAATCACAACAGTCAATATCATGTTAAAGCTGATTCTACCCAGTTTAGTATGTATGATTGTGCCCTTACTTGTAATTTCAAACAAAATCAAAGGCAATTTTCCTGATTACAAAAGCAGACACAGCGGCGATCTTCGAACCACAAGATTTGAAAGAAGATCGATTTTGACACTGGGAATCGCAGGTTTGGTTTTTGTGCCGATTTTCAAAACTACAACCCATCTTCCTCCCTTTATGGGAATGCTTTTTAGTTTGGGTGTCATTTGGGTGGCTACAGAATTGATCCACAGAAGAAAAAATTTCGAAAGCAAAAAGCAGTATATGGTATCATCTGCTTTATCAAAAATAGATCTCTCAAGCGTGTTGTTCTTCTTTGGTATTCTAGCGGCCATTTCCTGTCTTGAGTCCACGGAAATACTTCATCATTTAAGTACTTTTCTGGATCAGGAAATTGGCAATTTGAACGTAATTGTAATGAGCATTGGCGTATTGAGTGCCATTGTGGATAATGTCCCACTGGTGGCAGCTTCCATGGGAATGTATTCGCTCGAAATGTTTCCCACTGATCATCGTTTCTGGGAATTTATGGCTTACTGTGCAGGCACAGGTGGTAGTATTCTAATTATCGGATCGGCTGCCGGGGTGACAATTATGGGTATGGAAAAAATTGATTTTTTCTGGTACATCCGCAAGGTTAGCCTTTTGGCCATTATTGGCTATTTCTCCGGCGCATTTACATTTTTAGGGATGGAGTATTTATTCTAGACTGAGGCTTTTTTATTGTCGCTGCCCATTCCATTGAGGGTGTCAACAATCACCTCCAAAAGTCCATTAAGCTCTTCTGATTTCTTTTTGGGAATCACCGAATATTCGATGACTTCTTTCTTGGCTTTAGTATTTTTCTTAGACTTTGGCAAGGTTAATCTATGAGAATTAAATCTCAACTATACAAAAGAACGAAATTTGAGTTGATTTTAAAACAAATTTGAATAATTCGAAGACAAAATAGCACTGAGATAAGCCAGAGTATCTTATTTGCCTTTAAAATCAGGCTTTCTTTTCTCAATAAAGGCCTGCATTCCTTCTTTTTGGTCTTCTGAGGCAAATGTTAAATAGAAATTTTTTCTTTCAAAATGTAAGCCCTCATCCAAATGTGTCTCAAAGGCCCTGTTGACAGACTCTTTCGCCAACTTTACAGCCACCGGGCTCATATTCGCTATTTCAGTGGCCAGTTCAATGGCTTCTTCCATGTACATTTCAACAGGCACAACTTTATTAACAAGTCCGTAAGACATTGCCTCTTCCGCACTTAAAAACCGCCCGCTTAACACCAATTCCATGGATTTGGCCTTCCCAATAGCCCTGGTAAGTCTTTGGGTTCCACCTGCGCCGGGCATCACTCCTATTTTTATTTCAGGTTGTCCAAATTTTGCTGTTTCAGAAGCGATAATCATATCACACAGCATTGATAGTTCACATCCACCGCCAAGGGCAAATCCAGAAACTGCAGCAATAATTGGCTTTTTGGTTTTTCTTATCTGATCCCAGGTAGAAAACTGGTCCACATTCAACATGTCAATGGCCGATTTACCGGACATTTGTTTGATATCCGCACCTGCGGCGAATGCTTTTTCATTTCCGGTTATAATTATAACGCGAATGGCATCATCAGAGTCAATTTCAATAAGATTTTGTTTGAGCTCTTGCATGAGCTCAAGATTTAAGGCATTTAGCTCTTTTGGTCGATTTAATTGAAGAACAGCAATATTGCTATTGAATATTTCTTTTTTAATGAAACCCATTTTTCAAATTTAACTAAGAATTTCTTCAATTTTAGGAAAACAAAGAAAGCCCCCCAAAAATTGAGAGGCTTTCCACAAGTGCTTTTTGAATAAATTAAACAGGTGTATGAAAATATTCTTTTCGTATACAATGGTATATACACTGAAATTCAAAAAGGTAACCGAAAAATTCTAGGCGTAGAAAGAATTTATCGTTTCAACAATAAAATCCAGCTCTGAAGGCATTAATCCGGGAAAAGAAGGCAAAGATAGGATTGAATCATGCCATTTCCGGGTATTTTGTTTGTCAATGGTGGAAAAATCGAGTTTTTGATAAGCTTTCTGATCAAATAGTGGGTTTGGATAGTGAATTTTGGTAGAAATACCATTTTTACTCAAATACGCTTTCAATTCGTCTCTTTTTTCAGTTTTAATTGTAAACTGATGAAAAGTGCTTTCTCCGAGCTCTGAATTTGGCAAAATAAGTTTCGGAATACTTTTTAATCCTTCTAAATAGAATTTGGATATTTTTCTTTGTTCATTGAGTTTTTGTGGAATATTACGGAGGTTTTCCCTGAGAAAAGCGGCCTGAATTTCATCCATCCGGGAATTTACTCCGGAGAAATGCATGTTATTGTATTCCGATTGGCCGTAATTGCAATACATTTTTGCTTTTTCAAACAATTTTTTATCAGAAGTACTAATTATCCCGGCATCACCTAAAGCCCCCAAATTTTTTGTCGGGTAAAGACTCGCAGCAGCGGCGACGCCAAACGTGCCCAACTGTTTATTTTTAATAGTGGTACCAAATGCCTGCGAAAAATCTTCGATCAGAGGAATTGAATCGGGTAAATTATCAATGATTTTATTTGCTGAACCGAAATAATGTATGGCTAAAACAAGGTTGATCTTTTTCGCTGTATAATAGTCATCATTCAAATCCTTAAAGCCATCACTTAAATAGTCAATATCTGCAAATACAATCTTGTGGCCCGCATTTAAAACGGCATTGACTGTTGCCGGAAACGCATTGGCCTGAAGCAGCACATTTAAGCTTTGATCGGAAATCAGTTTTAAAATGACATAGAGCGCATCGTAGCCATTTCCTACGGCCAATACAAAGGGAGATTTCATAAATTCGGAAATCTCCTTTTCCAGGTTTTGTTGCTCCTCGCCGTTTACAAAATTCCCACTTTTGATCACCCGATTATAAGCGCGATCTAAGGCTAATTTATCCTCATTAGAAAACCGAATATCAAAAAATGGTATGTTCATCTTATCTCTTTCACCAGGCTAAATTTAATTCCGGTTTTCGCTCCTAATTTTTCCTTAAATCTTGTCAGTCCAAAATTTTCAGCTTCACGCTTTGCCTTACTTGTGCCAAGATCAAGGAAATTCATATTTTTTTCCCTTACATATTCGTGCATTCTTTTAATCAATCCTATTGCCGGACTGAAAGCATCAAAATTTGGATCATGTGCAGGTATGAAATAATAAAGCGTCTTTTCGGTTATTTTTATTCCCAGACAACTCGCGATAATATCTTCGGAATTGCGCATAGTAAAGAGAACGTATTTATCATTAAAACGCTCAATTAAATCATCTAAAACTTCGCTTTTGATGTTAATAGGAAAACCGTTTTTCTCTCTCCATTTAATGATTTTATTGTAAAAAAGAGAGCTGTTAAATTCTTCTCTGACTTCGATAGTAAAATCAGATTTTATGAGTTTTTTTAATCTTCTTCTTGTGTCATCTTTCAAAGTATTTTCAAATTCCTGATCCGCAGGCA
The DNA here is from genome assembly GCA_040218795.1 of Cytophagales bacterium. Lineage (GTDB taxonomy): Bacteria > Bacteroidota > Bacteroidia > Cytophagales > CCMP332 > CCMP332. Next base: position 59,045 of record JAVJQT010000009.1, read on the forward strand.
TATGATGATTAATAAAACTATCCTCGATTACAAAACCCAGGTTTAACAAGCTTTGCGTAATGATAGAATTGTAATAAGAATTATAAATTTCTGGAAAATGAAGCCATCGAATTATTTTTACATTTTCATTATAAATATCCTGATAGAGTGCATCCATAAAAGCCTGTACTTTTTCGAAAGATGTACCTTCCGCAATTTCAGGATAGCCGAATGATGCCCGATGACCGATGATGGCCTGATCATTTTGAATAAAATAGATAAGTGAAATTATTTCCTCATCATCTTTTAACATGGTCATTTTTCTGAGTCCGGAATGATCGTCCAGCGTGCAATCCATATATTCCGTAGTATTGAAAATACATGTGGTATTAATGACATCGAAAGGCCATTTTTCCTTGCGATATGAAATTTTAGCAGCCAATAAATCGATTTGCTTTCATCATATTTGCAGCAATTTATTAAGATAATCCAAACCTTGCACAGATGTTATCTTTATTGCTCACGATAATTGCCACAGCCTGTCTTTTTCTTGCCTTTAAATCCTTTAAGGTATTTGGCATGAACTCTCTGCATGCAATCATCGTGAATTACCTTGTTTGTGTAATTGCCGGACTTATTTTTCTAAGCGCGGATATGCATTATTTAGTTGAATCCAGTGGTTTCAAACTTTGGCATTTTCTAGGTGTGGCACTGGGTTTTTTGTTCATACTCACTTTTTTAAGAATGTCGCGCACCGCGCAGGAAATAAGTGTTTCTGCTTCAAGCATGGCAAGCAAACTCGCCTTGGTCATCCCCGTTTTATTTTCACTTTTAATAATTCAGCGAAGCGCAAAAGACTATGACTTTATAAATTATACAGGAATAGTTCTTACCATTCCTGCTCTCTTATTGGCATCCTGGCCCGAAAAAAATTTAAAACAGGAAAAACTAATGGAAAGAATTGCGCTTCCACTTTCCGTATTCATTTTAAGTGGAATAATCGATACTTGTCTGAATTACTTCAATGCTTTGTTTGAAGATGACCCGTCTTTTATATTTTTTCCCGTTCTCGTATTTTTTAGTGCTGCTACTTTTGGATTTCTTTATTCACTGACAAATAAATCAATACCGGGGAAAATAAAATTAAAATCGGTGCTTGGGGGCATATACCTTGGTATTCCCAATTTTTTCTCTCTTTATTTTTTATTGGACACTCTTAAAATATTTAATCAGGACGGTGCATTTATTTTCCCATTTAGCAATTTGGGAACGATCGTTCTTGCCACATTGGGAGCCTTTATTCTTTTTCGGGAAAAATTGAATTTAATACGATTATCAGGGTTGATCTTGTCATGCCTGGCACTCTTTCTATTGGCCTACCAGGAATTCTTATATTATTTTTCAAATGGCACCTGATGTTTACCGGAGTATATTAAAGCAAGGCGAAGGACTTTATAAAGAAAAAGGCAGCAAATTTATCGGCCATGCAATGAGGGTTGATACTGAAAAGGAATTCAAAGAGGCGATTGAAAAGCTGCAACAAAAATATCACGATGCCAGACATGTTTGTTACGCCTTAAGAATAGGTATTAAAAATGAATTTATTGCCAAGAGCGATGATGGCGAACCCATGCATTCTGCAGCTGACCCCATATTAGGACAGATTATCTCCGCCGATTTAGTAAATGTGGCAGTATTTGTTGTGCGCTATTTCGGTGGTACTAAACTTGGTGTAGGTGGTTTAAAACATGCTTACAAGACGGCTGCATTGGAAGCAATTAACAAGGCCCAAATTAAAGAATTCATCATTTCAGAAGAATTCAAGATATATTTTAATTACAGCAATTCTTCGCATGTGATGAAACTGATTGCTGATTTTGAAGCTGTCATAATTGATCAGCAATACGATGAAAAATGCTATTTGAAAGTTGAATTGCGCAGGTCTTTAGCAGAGCGTTTTATTTCCAAAATGAGGGAATTGGAATATCTGGGTATCCGGCTTGACTTAAAAGAATGAACGAATATAAGCCTCCAGATAATGGATTGGTACGAGGGTAATCAAGGCAGGCGTTAAATTTAATATTCGAATTTTCTTTATTTCCAGAATTGTAATGCCAAGGCCAATTATTAATATCCCACCTACTGCTGAAATTTCATTTTGCAATACCGGATCGAGATAGGGCGCGATGTAGGAAGCAAAAATGGTAAGTGAGCCCTGATAAATGAAAAGTGGAATCACCGAGAATATCACCCCAAAACCAAAGGCCGAAGCTAGTGCAATAGAAGAAAAACCATCCATTACCGATTTGGTAAGTAAAAGGGTAAAATCTCCTGTCAGTCCTTCTTCAATTGCACCCAAAATGGTAAATGATCCAATGCAGAAAAGCATAAATGCCGTTATGAGTCCTTCGGTAAAATTTTCATTTTTGACTTTCAACCAATTTTTTAAGTTATCAGCGCCTTTTTCAATCCTCTCCTGTAAATAAAAGCCCTCACCAATCAGCGCGCCTGAGATTAGGCTGAAAATAATGACCAAAAAAGCCTGTGATTTTAAGCTTAGGTAAATACCTAATACAACCGTAAAAAGCCCGATAGCCTGAAATACTATTATCCGTATTCTTTCGGGAAATCGTTTGTGAATGATCAAACCTATGGTAGAACCCAAAAGTACGAGTAAGACATTAATTATGGTTCCGGTCATATTTTCTCGAGGTCAGCTTCTATTTCAACCAGCATATCCTGATGGATAAGCGCCTTTACTTCAAGCATTGAAGTTACAGGATTGATGTCTTTAAAAAATACTGCATGTTCCTTACCTATATCTTCTGAGTAGCGAATATCGGTTGTGAAAATTCTTGTTCTTACAATGTCCTCCTTTTTAAAACCTGCTTCGAGAATATATTTATTAATTTTCTTTAAAATATAGGCAGTCTGCTCACCGGCATGGCCCTTTCCCATGATTTTGCCTGTTTCATCTACTGCAACAGTGCCCGCAACATAGGCTCTTTTATTCATGGTCACCACTCTGGAATAGCCATATCGATTTTCCCACATGGATCCCGAACTGATGTTTTTTCTCATTTGACTGTGCTTTAAATATCTGACCTTATCAAAGTGCTTCGACTTTCTTTCCAAATATACGAACTGCCAGATAGATCATAGCAATACCTAAAATATACAATAAAGACCAGTGTATTGGGATTATATGCGCCAGAGAAGAAATTAAAAGACTGATGAGTCCCACTGTTAAGGCATAAGGCATTTGGGTTCTAACATGATCAAGATGATAGCACTGTGAAGCGAGCGAGCTTAAAATGGTGGTATCCGAAATTGGAGAACAGTGGTCTCCAAGTACGCTACCCGCCAGAACGACGGCAATCACATGATAAAAAATAGACATGGATTCCTCCATTCCCATGCCGGTTTCCTGACAAAGGACCCAGGATGCGGGTAAAGCAAGCGGATAAAGAATGGCCATTGTTCCCCATGAAGAACCGGTTGAAAATGCAATAAAAGCAGCCAATAAAAAGGTTAAGGCCGGCATAAAAATCGGATTGATATTTCCTTTAAATACCGAAGTAATAAATTCAGCAGTTTGGAGTTCATGCGTAACCTCCGTTAAGCTCCAGGCCAGGATCAATATCAACATTGGTGGCACCATGGTTTTAAAGCCTTCAATCAAACTGCTCATTGTCTCTGTAATGGACATAATTTTTTGTGTTACCGATAATGCCACTGCAATGGCTATTCCACTAAATGTTGCCCATAAAAGCGCTATGTAAGCATCGGCTTCACCTATAACAATACCCAGTTTTCTGAAAGTGCTCAAGTCTGTATTGTTATTAACTGAAATAGAATTCCAGACCTTTAAAAATCCATCGCTTTTAGTGATAGTTTCCAATTCCAGCATGGAAGATCGAATAAGATCCAAACCGGTATACATCAGGCCAAAAATAGTAACCGCAATGACCATCATAACGGGGATGAATCCGTTGTACCATCTCGCTTTGGATTTATCTACAGGTTTAAAATGTTCTTCTTCGCTTTCGCCATTCGTCTCCACCTCATTGTATTCAGTTTTACTTTGTCGTGCATCCTTTTCGGCCTTGAACATGGGTCCGTAATCTTTTTGCTGCCAAAGAATAATGAACATAAAAATTATAGTTAACAGAGGATAATAGGCGTATTGCAAAGAATTTAAGAACATCGAATAGGGCCCTTCATTTATTCCCAGGTTTTCGCTTGCCTTTGAAATATAGCCAAGTTCTGCGCCAATCCATGTTGTAATAAAAGCAAGTGCTGCAATAGGCGCTGCCGTACTGTCTACGATATAGGATAATTTCTCTCTTGAAACTTTAAATCTATCGGTAACAGGGCGCATAGTGTTGCCAACAATTAAGGTATTGGCATAATCATCAAAAAAAATGGCAATGCCCATGGCCCAGGTAACCAATTGGGCGCTTCTGGCCGATCGCGCGAATCTTGAGAGTTTATCTACAATACCGTGCATTCCGCCATTTTTGGAAATGATGCTCACCATCCCACCAATGCCCACAGAAAAGATTATTACTGATAAATTCCCGCTATCACTAAGTGCAATAAAAAAGTACTTATCTATCAAAGCATAGAAACCTTTTAAAATCCCCGACAGAGAAAAACCATATACACCAATGGCACCTATAAAAATACCGGCAAAGAGTGAGAGAATTACTTCTTTAAAAATAAGTGCCAAAGCAATCGCTACTAATGGAGGAATGATACTGAACCAGCCCGGAACCTTGTTAATGTGAATTGTTTGTTGAAACCCTGTACTGCTTATTTCAAAACTTGAGGAGGCCTGAATTGGAATTTTTACCTCCGTTTCTTTTTGATTTAGAGAAAAGGTGTATTGATTGCCTTTATTGTCTTTGATAGTTACACTTTGCGACCTGCCAATTTCTGCTTCGGATTTAATTAATTCAATTGTCACCGAATCCTCCATCACCACATAGTCCGGAGCTTTCACTTTTAATTTAGCTTCTGCCAGTGAAATCGAAAATGTAGAAAGAAAAATAAAGGCTAAAAAAAATAGTCTCATCGGATTACATTTCGTTTACAAGTTCAAGTGATAATTCCTCGGCCATTTGCGAAGCCAGAGCAACACCCATTCCACTTAGTCTCACCCCTATTTTTACATTTTGCGATAGGGATTTTACAATGGGGTTTTTTGAGGCCCCAAATGCCATTATCCCCGACCACCACATTTCTTCTTTAAATTCTTTTCCATTTAAAATCAAGCTGGTTTTTTCTCTGATGGCATTTTGGATGTTTTCATTGATTTCTTTATCAAATGTTTCCTCTTTTTTAAAATCTTCATTTCTTCCGCCACCGATTAGAAATCTTCTGCCTACATTTCTGAAATAATAAAAGCCCTCATCAAAATGGAAACTTCCTTCAAAAGGTAAATCCATTTCTTCACTGATCATGACCAGGCCTCTGCCAGGATTAACATCAATGTCTGAATTTAATTTTTTTAAATAAGCATTATTACAAAAAACCACTTTCTTGCCAAGAAATCGATGCCCTTCGAGAGAATAAAGTTCAACCGCCTCTCCCAGATCTTTAAAATTGTTAATTTCAATTCCGGAATAAATCTGAACTCCTTTTTCCGTCGCCAATTCCCTCAATCTTTTGATCATTAAACCCGAATGCAATTGTCCTTCAAGAGGATTAAAAAGTAGAGATTTACACCAGTCCGGGTTAAAATTGTATTCTGAAATCAAATTAATCTTTTCGCTAAATACCTTTATTCCAAAAATCCTTTTTAAATCATCGTTGATTTCTTTCAGTCTATCCAAATGTTGGATTTGATCTTGATTGAGTATTTCGTAGCCGCCATAATTTCTGTAATCGATATTTTTATCACCCAGCCTTTTTCTCAAAAGTTCTAGACCCTTCCATCGTTGCTCTACCAGTTTGAGCATTTGATCTTTGCCCATATTGACTTTATCGCTGATTAGTTCTGTAAATGAACCAAAACATGCGAATCCGGCATTCCTGGTGCTGGCTGAAGAGGGGATAGGATCTTTTTCAAGTACGGATACGGATAGATTGGGTAATTTTTCGACGAGTGCATTGGCCAATGACAAACCGCTGATGCCAGCCCCTACAATTATAATATCAGATTTGTAAAAGACATTCTCCCAAAAACTGATCATTGACAAAAGATAATTTAACAGTTAATTAATCCCGAAACATCATCGAAATAACACTTTTTCACATGTTTTGCAAAATGTTGAGAAATACTCTTTTAGGACTGTTCATCTATTTTGCTATTGGTACTACCTCCCTTTATGCCGAATGGGATGAAGAATTTCTTCAAACGAGATTTAAAGAAATAGATGGGGGGAAAATAGAATTAGGGAAATTAATGAGCAATTCTACAGTTTTTATCATGCTATCAACGGAATGTCCTCTTTGTAAAAATTATACACTCACAATTAAAAAACTAATGAAGGCATTTCCAAATTACAACTGGCTAGGTGTATTCCCAGGTAATTTCTACAGCAGAAAAGAGATTAAAACATTTTTCTATACCTATGATCTCAAACTCAGAAGTGTGATCGATGATGAATATGTTTTGTCAAAAGAATTTGAGGCCTCCATTACTCCGGAGGTATTTTTGACAAATGAAAATGGCGAGGTTTTATACACGGGGGCTATTGATGACTGGGTCCTAGAACTTGGAAAAACCAGGGATGTCATAACAATGCATTACCTAAGAGATGCTCTTCGTCAAAATCAGGAGGGTGAAATGATAAATATTTCAAAGACTGAAGCTGTAGGCTGTAAGATTCAATATTGATGAGAATAATTTACAGCTGGATTTTAATACTATTAAACGTTCCTATTTTGGCTCAGGAACTAAGCTATTCAAAGGACATAGCTCCTATTATTCTTGAAAATTGTTTGAGCTGCCATCGAGAAAATGGCTATGCTCCTTTTGGACTTGAAAACTATGAGGATGTAAAGAAACGGGGAGATTTCATTAAATATGTCACTGAAACACGCTATATGCCTCCCTGGCAAGCTGATCCCCATTATCGATCATTTGCACATGAAAGATTAATGACTCAGGATGACATTGAAAAAATAAAACTTTGGGTTGAGTCGGGAATGCCAAAAGGTAAAAAGAAGAATCTACCAAAGCTTCCGGAATATTCCTCAGGGAGTCAGGTATTGGGAAGGTTGCCTGATCTAAGATTAAAAATGACCGAACCATTCTTAGTAAAAGGAGACAATAAAGAATATTATATATGTTATAAAATTCCATACGAAATAGAAAGAGACACTTTTGTGGAAATAATTGAATTCATCCCCGGAAATAAAAATGTTGTTCACCACTCCAGCTATCAGATATTAGGTGTGGAAAATGAAATTGATGTTTATAAAAAGCCATACTATTATATCTATCAGGACAACGACCGTGTAAATGATGAACATGAATACAATTACTTCAATCTTGTTTCAGAAGATGGAACATTCCCAAAAGAAACTTATCACGGTGGATGGCTGCCAGGAGTGAGTCCTCAAGAATATCCTGAGGGAATGGGATTTGTATTGCCAAAGAAAGGTGCAATACTGATCAGAACATTGCACTATTCCCCTACTCCTATTGATGAGTATGATCAGAGTTATTTCAATATATTCTTCGCTGAAAAACCTATCGAAAGGACAATACAATTTGCAGCTTTTAAACCTCAAAATGTAAAATCAGGATTTTTCATTCCTGCTGATTCCATTTACACACATTCATTTTTTGTAAGAATTCGCTCTGATGTTTCGATGTTGAACATCAATCCTCATATGCACAAATTAGGTAAGTCATTCAGGAGTTTTGCCATAAAACCAAATGGTGATACAATAGCACTTGTCAATATTCCAAAATGGGATTTCAACTGGCAGGATTTTTACAGATTTAAAACCATTCAAAAAATTCCAAAAGGCAGTGTTCTTCATGTTATAGCGACGTATGATAATACCAGTAAGAATTCAGAAAATCCATTTTTCCCTCCCAGAAACATATTCTTTGAAAGCGGAAGCATGGCGGATACTGAAGAAATGATGCGCCTGTCATTTCTCTATCTGCCTTATTTGGATGGCGATGAAAACATAAACCTGGAGTAATAAGAACGGCATTTAACATTCGGTTAATGAATATCTTACAATAACCTAATCCTTAAAATTTACATCGTAAAATTCGAATATATAATTGGTTCGGAATCAGGATTTTAATTCAGGGACAGTCAAAATAAATTTTTATCAGATTAACAAAATCAAAACACCCCTGTAAACACCAGGTAAAAGTGGCATGGCAGTTTTGCGCTACAATTAAAATCAAACAAATAACACAATGAGAAAAGTTTACACTTTCATTATTGCCATGTCAATTGCTTTTGCAACACAGGCTCAATTTAATTTCCCGGTAGAAGTAACACCGACCTGGGGAGATTCGCTCGAAAGAACTTCAGTATTATTACCTCCAAGCCCATTAAAGTTTCAGGTATTATTTATTGGAGGGCATGATAAAGTACAAACCACGGCGACATACGGTAACGGAGCTGGTGAAGCTGTTGCAAAGCAATGGCATGATTTCATTGGATTTACACCGGATAACAATTCAAGTGATCTTGGTTGGGTTTCAGTCAACCATGAAATGATCGTTCAAAATGATTCTATCGGTGACGGTGGAGGTATGACGGTTTTCAAAATCGCCAGAGATCCAAACACTGACACACTTGTAATTGTAAGTCAAACTTTGACAGACGGAAGAAGTGGTAATTTCTTCAACGTTGATTTCGCAAACACTGTTGGAGAAACTGGTATGAATTGTGGTGGTATAACTTCATCTGCAGATGGAAGAATCTGGACAGCTGAAGAGTGGTTCAGAACTTCTAATTCAAGTATTGATGATAGAGATACATCAGATTTTATTATTGGTGCAGACGGAACAGATCCTGGTATTGCTGTAGCTCAAGGAAAAACGGTAAAGAAATACGAAAACTACAATTGGATGGTTGAAATTGATCCTATGGAAGCGGTGGCGGTTAGAAAGCAATATAACTGGGGACGTCAGGGTTTTGAAGGAGGATGTGTACTTCCTGATAATCAAACAGTATACTTGGGTGAAGATGGAACACCAGGATGGTTTTCAAAATTTGTTGCCACCACACCAGGTGACTTCACTTCTGGTACATTGTATGTTTACAAACATGATGATCCAAACAAGTGGGTGCAAATAGACAATACCAACTGGAATAACATGTTGAACTATAAAGATGCGGCAGTAGCAGCTAATGCAACAATGTTCAACAGAATTGAGTGGGTAACTTATGCTCCTTCAGGCAAAGTTTACTTTACTGAGACAGGAAGAGATAATCCCGGTTCAAGATGGCGAGATGAGGCCGCTTCGGGAGCTCTTTATAATCCAAATACCCTTGCTAGAGCTACAGCTCAAAGCACCAGTCCCGATAGTTCAGATTATGTAGATTACTATGGTAGAGTTTGGGTATACGATCCTATAACCGATACTGCTTGGGTACATATTGAAGGTGGTCCTGATCTTGCTGATGGAACTACGGCGGCTAACTATCCAAATATTCATCTGACAAATCCTGATGGATTGAATACTCTGACAGTTAATGGAAAAACTTTCTTACTAATCTGTGAAGATTTAAATGGTTCTTCTTATGGTAGAGTGCCAGCTGAGGAAGGTGGACAAAGAACTTGTGAGCTTTATCTTTTAGATGAGTCAATTGCAAATCCTACTTACAATGACCTTGTAAGAATTTCAGCCACTCCATTTGGTGCTGAAATCACCGGAGCTATTGGTCTTCCAGATGGAAAAAGTATCCTTGTTAATTCTCAACACCCAAGTTCTACTGATAATCAATTCCCCTATAATAACTCTCTTACATATGCTATCACAGGGTGGGATCAGGCAGTTTCCAGTTTGACAAATCCAAGTTTTGAGGGTCAGGGATTCCAGATTTATCCAAATCCTACTTCAAGAGAATTACTTTTCAATGAAGTTAGTGATGTAGCAGTCTACACAGTAGAAGGCAAAAGAATCAGAGTTTTCAGAGGTGTGAATAAAGTTGATGTATCAGACCTTGAATCGGGAGTTTACTTAGTGATGAACCAAAATGGTCAATCTAAAAAGCTAGTAGTTGAGTAAAATAATTTATAATTATTAACCCTAAAGAGCCTGGGAATTTTTTTCAGGCTCTTTCATTTAATTAATAATCATGAGAAAACGATTATCCCTTATTGCAGTATTGCTGTTTTCTAGCATTTTAATTTATTTCAGTTCTTTTAAGATACGAGATCTTCAACCCTCAGAACTCGTTAGAACACAATACCTACAAAATCTGGATAGGACAGCCATCGCTTTTAAGAATTTAAACAAATTAAGTTATACACTTCAAAATGATGAAAAATCAATCATGGAACTTCGTATGGCAATGGTTGAAGCCAGACTTAATTTTAAAGCCATGGAATTTTTGGCAGAGAAAAAAGATCATGATTATGTTAAAGACTATTTAAACGGCGCTCCTTTGCCAAAACTTGAGAAAAAGGTGCCCGTCCCTACCAAATTGGATCCTGTCGGTCTGCAAGTATTAGATGAGTCCATATTCTCTGATAATCCATATGAACTGAAACAGGAAATAATCAAACTATCTGCCGGTTTAGTAAAAGATTTTGAACGCTTTAAATCTGCACAGCAAAATATTCCCATTTATGACAGAGAAGTATTTGAAGCATGCAGGGAAGAACTAATAAGAATATTTACTCTAGGCTTAACCGGTTTTGATACTCCGGGAAGTGCCAATGCAATTCCTGAAACTAAATCTGCCCTTATTGCAATGAAAAAAGCTTTACAGATATATGAGAATTATTTTAACTCTATCGAAAATGGATCGGGGAAAGGCCTTATTGATCTATTGGAACAATCGATAAATCATTTGAAAAAAGATCAGGATTTTGAAAATTTTGACAGGCTAGAATTTTATGTGGAATACATAAGACCATTAGATAAGAAAATACAATCCCTCCATTTGAAATCAGGTGTTGAGACAATTCGCGAAGTTTCAAAACATGTTCAAAGTACCAATTATTATGCTACCGAATTTTTTAGCGAGGATTACTTAAATCCATATTATTATACAAGATTGACAGAGAGTGATGATTCTGAACAATTAAAAAGACTAGGCAAAATCCTCTTTTACGATCCAATTTTATCCGCTAATAATGAACGTTCCTGTGGATCATGTCATAATCCAAAGAAAGCATTTACCGATGGACAGAAAAAAAGTGTGGCCAAAGACTTCAATGGAAATGTGGATAGGAATGCTCCAACTTTAATTAATTCAGTCTTTGCCGAGCGCTACTTTCATGATATGAGAGCAATGAATCTGGAAACCCTATTGGAGCATGTGGTTACCAACAGAAAAGAGTTCAGTTTAGGTCTAATTGAACTTGAAAACAAACTCAAACAAAGTACAGAATACAGAAATTTATTCGATGAAGCATTTGCAAAGAGTGAAATGAAAGGCATAAACTCACAAACGATTACCGCTGCTCTGACCTCTTATATCAAATCACAAAATACATTCAATTCCGAATTCGATAAGTATGCAAGAGGAGAGATTTCCCAAATTGATGCTTCTGTGAGAAATGGCTTCAACATATTTATGGGTAAAGCTGCATGTGGAACTTGTCATTTTGCACCTGTTTTTAATGGAACCGTACCTCCTTATTACAGGGAGTCTGAGTCAGAAATTCTTGGTGTCCCTGCTGAAAATGAACCTGCTAATTTTAAATTGGATCCTGATGAAGGGAGATACAGAGGAATTGCTAAGGAGAAAATAAATTTTTATAGATTTTCATTTAAAACCCCAAGCGTTAGAAATGTATCACTAACAGCTCCATATATGCATAATGGAGTTTATAATACTTTGGAAGAAGTAATGGATTTTTATAATAATGGTGGAGGTGAAGGGCTTGGATATGAAGTGCCGAATCAAACTCTGCCTTTTGACAATTTGGGTCTGTCAGAAAAAGAGCAAACTGATATAATTGCTTTTATGAATTCACTTACAGATACAAGTGAGATGACTTCAATACCTACTCAACTACCAGTATTCGAAGGAAAACCTAATTTGAATAAAAGGAAAATTGGCGGTTTGTATTAATTGGATATTGACCCGTCAGAATTAATACTATCAAAAAGCTCAACAAATATTTTTTTAGCTTCCTTCCAAAATTTGTCATCTATTGAGTAAGACACAGTATTACCGATGATTGTGCCTTTAATAAGACCAGCCATTTTAAGGTCACGTAAATGTTGAGAAACTGTTGGTTTTGCTAATCCTAGATGGGTAACCAAATCTCCATTGGTACAATAACCCAGATCTGCCATATATTGCACAATTGCAATCCTTGCAGGATGGGAAAAAACGCGAGCCAATTGAGCTAATTCGTTCTGCTCAAAATCAAAAAGATCTGTCCTACTAATGCCCATTTAAAAATTGTGTGATTCCAATGTTAAGAAATATTTAAGACGTGAAAAAAAATTAATTAGCAAAAAAATCATTTTGCTCAATGAAAGACTCTATTTCCGGTGCTTTTGCAGAACGTAAAAATTCCATTTCGAGCAATTTCGCCCATGAATTTAAATAGGTCGCCACATGAATTTTATTATTTCTTTCGGGATATCGCATGTGCTCAGGCATTAAATCCAATACTTTTGGATCACTAAGTCTTTCAAGATTCATCATATCTTCAATACTCAGTCCTTTACCCAGTAATTCTGAAATCAGCAGATCAATTGGCATACGGCTGCTTTCGCAATAATCTTCACATTGATCGTTCCAGTCGCCACTTCTTTGCATGGCAATCCTGTGAATTTCACCCGGATTCAAATTGGTGAGTTCCTGAGCCAGATGTCCGCAATTGCAATGGCCCATATGGCCCCATTGATAATTTTCTTCTTTTTCAATTCTGTCTGCTGCTCGTCTCATCGCAGCTATTAATTCCGGATTTGCCTTTGCCATGTCCTTTTATTTTTGTAACAATAATTCGCTCAAGAGGTTTTATTTTTATAAAATATAGCTGACCACAAATAGTGATATTGCCAATAATTTCAAAACTTGTAATTTTTTATTATTCCGAACTTATCTTTGATAAATCTTCTTTTAAAAATACTGATTAACAATTATGATTAAAACACACAAGTATTTACTCCAGTCGGCCTTGGTTTTTGCTTTCATTTTTTTGCATTGCGCTGTATCCGCGCAATCTAAAATGCAGGAATCAAATTTTTCTAAATTAGAAAAGGAATACGATCAATTCAGAAATCAAAACGATCTGGATAATGTCAAAGCTTGGAAATGGCAGGCGCGATGGCTTGACTTTCAATCGAAGCGATTAAATCCCGATGGCAGCATGAGCAATCCCGATATTTTTCTTCAGGAGGCTGTTAATGTAAGTCAAATAAAGAAAAATTCAAGCGCTCAAAAATCAAGTAATTGGTCACCTGTAGGCCCCAACTTTTTATACCCTTCTAATTTTCCAGACCGACAACACGGAATGGGAAGAATCAATACCATTGCCTTCCATCCATCGGATTCAAATATATTCTGGGTCGGAGTTGCACAAGGCGGTGTATGGAAAACCATAGATGGCGGACAAAACTGGAATCCAATTTCAGATAATTTGCCCATTATGAGAATCAGTGACATTGCCGTTGATCCTGTAAATCCCAATATTTTGTATGTAAGTGTCGGCGATTACGCCTATATCGGGGTAGCTCTGGATACCGACGATCGCAAGCGTCACACGCATTACGGCATGGGTGTTTACAAGACAACGGATGGAGGAAATACCTGGGCCCCAACCGGATTGACCTTCAATCAAACACAATTGGATGTTTCTTTGACAAGAAGAGTGCTAATCGATCCGAATAATACTCAAAATTTGCTTGCTGGAGGTGTCAATGGTATCTACCGATCGACCGATGCCGGTGCCAACTGGACGCAAATTAATGATTCCCTGATCTGGGATTTGGTTCAGGATCCTGTAAACCCCAATGTCATTTATGCAGCCACAGGCTATTTAGCCAATAGAAATATCGGAACGGCGGGAATTATAAAATCTGTTGACTTTGGCCAAAGCTGGAGCATTTTGAATACCGGAATCCCCGGGAAAAATGCGGTTCAAAGGATTAAACTGGCCATTGCACCGAGTGATAACAATGCCATTTATGCACTTGCATGTGGAATGAGCAGAGGCTATTATGCACTGTATTTTTCAGATGATGCCGGTGCTACCTGGAATCAACAATCCAACAGTTCAAATGCACCAAATATCTTGCACTGGGGTAGTGGAAGCGGATCGGGTGGCCAGGGTACTTATGATCTTTCCCTCCTTGTTGATGCAGGAAATAAATTTAGAATTATGACCGGCGGCATTAATATCTGGGGTTCAGACGATGCCGGTGGAAGTTGGAAAGGAGCCAGTTACTGGCTCGGTTATTACGGTTCTAGCGTGCATGCCGATCATCATTTCTTTGCCTACAACCCTTTGAACCAAGCCTATTATATGTGTCATGACGGTGGGCTGTCAAAAACCTATCAGGTGGGCTTTGAAACATGGACCAATATTAATAACGGTGCCACATGGCCAACCGTATGGACCGATTTGAGCGATATGCAGATCACTTCCTATTACCGCGTCGGCCTAAGTATCGCCAATCCGGGTTATTTGGTGGCCGGATCTCAGGATAATTCTACTACCGTAAAGACACCGGGTTCCTGGTTAAATGTAATCGGTGGCGACGGCATGGATTGTGCCATGGATCCCATAAATCCGGATATCATTTACGGATCTTCCCAATATGGAAATTTCTATCGTTCCGATGACGGGGGGCAAAATTTTAATTATATAAGCAGTACGCCTTCGAACAGCGATGAAGGCGGTTGGACCACTCCTATAGAGGTTAACATCAGTAATCCGACCAACTTATATTTGGGCTACGGAGATTTATGGAAAAGTACAGACAGAGGAGACAACTGGACTTCCATTTCCAACTTTCCAAATATGAGCGGCTCCAACGTTGCACCTCCCATCTCAGATTTTGATCTTGATTTTCCTAATGACAATAAAATATATGTGGCTTCCAGGTTGTATTTTTCTAGAAGTACGCTCAGTAAATTTTGGGTATCAACCAATGGAGGATCCAATTGGAATAATAGAACGAATGGATTACCTGATAGCCTTTTCTTTACTAGCGTAGAATGTGCACGTGGTAGCAGTGATGCTGTTTATGTAACGCTTGGTGGTTTTGAAGACGGAGAAAAAGTCTACGTAACTACAAACGATGGCATGAATTGGCAAAACATTTCCTACAATCTGCCAAACGTTCCTGTGAATGTCATTGTGCATCAGGAATCATCACCTTTAAATACAATTTATGTTGGAACAGATGTCGGGGTGTACTATTCCAATGATACGCTGGGAAGCTGGGAATTATTCAGTACTAACCTTCCCAATGTAATTGTCAGCGATCTTGAGATTGATTATATAAATCAAAAATTATATGCAGCAACATTTGGAAGAGGTATTTGGCTGAGCGATCTGGCAAGTCAATCACCTGTGGCACTGGAAGCTAAGGCATTGTTAAATTCTTTGGAAATTAAAGCCTATCCAAATCCAAACTCAGGAGATTTTACATTGAAATTTAATAAGGCTTTGGAATCTGAAATTGAAATGGAAATTGTGGATGTAATGGGAAGAAAAATTCAGAATAGAATTATTCAGAAAGGAGTAAGTACGCTTCCTCTTAGTCTTGGCCAAAACGGTATAAATGGTTTATTATATCTGAGATTTAAAAAAGACAATGCATCTGAAGTGCTTAAAATCATAATCGAACCATAATGTCCGATTTAGAACATTTCAATTAAAAACTGAACAATAAAAATTGCATATAAATAGATTAAGCCTCTGAATTTCAGGGGCTTATTTTTTATGGCACTTCTATTGATACAATCCATAGAATAAATATCCTAATTATGCTCAGGAATTATATACTCGTTGCAATTCGACATGTATGGAAAGATAAATTCTATACCTTCTTAAACATTTTTGGGCTGGCCATCGGCATTACCTGTTTTATACTGATTCTCTTGTTTATCAGAGACGAATTATCTTATGAAAAAAAATTCTCAAAGCACGATAAAACCTATCGTGTTTGCGAAATAATCGCTTCTCCCGGTGGCGGTGAAAATTCGGCCAGTGTCCCTATTCCAATGAAAAGGACACTATTAAACGATTACCCCGATCTAATTGAAAATGCAGTTCGGCTCTTTAATTTTCAGTCTTCCAAATTTGTACTTGAGATAGAAGACGAAACCTATATAGAAAAAAAACTCTTCTTCGTCGACTCTTCCTTTTTTGAAATTTTTGATTACCCTGTTGTAAAAGGCAATCTTGACAAAGCCTTGTCAGATCCATTTAGTGTTGTACTGACAGTAGAAGCTGCAAAAAAATATTTTGGAGATCAGGATCCAATAGGAAAAGAAATGCGCGGACAGGGACAGGATCAAAGTTCTACCGTGAGAGCAGTGATCGACCCCAGCGGTATTAATACGCATCTCGATTTTAATGTATTGGTGCCAATTTACCCCGCCCTGAGAGAGTGGACTTTGGATAATTATTACTGGAATCCCGCATGGACCTACATCGTTCTTAAAGATGGAGTTGATCCGAAAGAACTTGAGTCCCGTTTTCCTGAACTGGTTAAAAAATATTTTCCTGATCACATTATAGATGTATCTACAATGTATTTGATGCCACTCGATGATATCCATTTAAAATCCAATCTGGATTTTGAAATGCACCCCAACAGTGATATTACCTATGTCTACATTTTTGCGGTTATCGCTTTTCTCGTATTGGTCATTTCATGTACCAATTTTATAAACCTGGCAACAGCAAGAACGGCCAACAGATCAAAAGAAGTTGGAATGCGAAAAGTGATGGGTGCACACAAGGGCCAATTGGTCAGTCAGTTTTTAGGCGAAACGATCTTCCAAAGTTTTGTCGCGCTATTGATCGGTATAATATTCGCCGAACTTTTGCTGAATACCTTTAACAGTTTCTCCGGTAAAAGTTTTAATCACGATTTTGTACTGGACCCTTTCATGATATTTAGTTTTATTGGAATTGGACTTATCACGGGAATAATTTCAGGTATTTACCCGGCTTTTTATTTATCGAGTTTCAGACCTTCAAAAGTTTTAAAAGGAGGTATAAGCCTGAGCATGCGAAAATTTGGATTCAGACAGGTTTTAGTCGTATTGCAATTTTCCATTTCGATAATTTTAATCATCGGTACTATCGTGGCTTTTCAGCAATTGAGATATCTGCAAAAAGCTAATCTGGGCTTCGATGAAGAAAAAGTTTTAGTCGTTCCTTTTAACAATGGTCTTCCAATTGCCAGATGGGATGCCATGTACCAGGAGTTTGTAGATCATCCGAGTATTAGCAATATGAGCGGAACTTCTCATGTTATGGGAAGTGGTCATCAAACCGATTCTTATCGTTTTGAAGGCTCACAGGAAAATCTTCAAATCGCATTTATCAATTATTCAGAAAATTTTGCCGGCACCTTTGGAGTTGAGTTACTAGCAGGGCGAGATTTTCTCAAAGAGTTTAGAGGGGATACTTTATTTACGCCCGGCATCGTCAATGAGGCATTTGTTCAAAAACTCGGTTTAAAATCTCCGGAAGATGCCATAAATAAAAAATTATACAAAACGCAGGATAGAACTGTCAAAATTGTTGGAGTCACAAAGAACTTTCATTTTGCTTCTTTACATCACGATGTTACTCCAATCGTTGTTGAAGGTCCAAGGGTAACACGATTTGGAATGGGCGCCAATTATTTGACTGTTCGCTTTGATGGCAAAGATTTTGAAGGTGTGAAGAGTCATACCAAAAAAGTATTGGCTGATTTTTTTCCCCATACGCCTTATGAATATTTCTTTCTCGAAGACAATCTCGACCGTTTGTATGAAACCGAGAATATCATGAGCAAGGTTATAACGACATTTTCAATATTTGCCATTGTCGTTGCTTGTATGGGTCTCCTTGGCCTGACAGCTTTTGCCGCCGAACAAAGAACCAAAGAATTGGGCATTAGAAAAGTCTTAGGAGCAACCGAAGAAAATATCATAGTTCTACTCAGTAAAGAATTTGTTACGCTTGTCCTGGTGGCCGTTGCTATTTCAATCCCAATATCCTGGTATGGATTAAACGCATGGCTTAATGATTTTGCCTATCGCGTAGACATACAATGGTGGATATTTCCAATAGCCGGATTGGTGGCGCTAATGGTGGCCATTACAACTGTAGGTATTCAGGCCTATAAAGCCGCTACACTGAATCCTATCGATAGCATTTCCTATGAGTAAAAATTTTTAGTTTTCTGAATTGATGGCATATTGCTAATTGCTATTAACTTGCGATTTCAAATCAATAGACAATGTAATGCGCGACAAGCTGTTTTTCAGATATTTCACCTACCTGGATAATCTGTTTAGAAAAATAGACAGAAAACACATACGCAGAACCAGAAATATTCAATTTATACCCGGTTTTCCAAATCGGCGGGGAGGTAAATTATCCTATGCGGAATGGGCCCATGTCATCGGAATATTTCAGACACTTTTTTATCATATTATACCTAAAAAAAGTGGGAATCAGGTATTGGATATTGGCTGTGGAACCGGACTTTTGGGCATTGCAGTTGAGCCTTTTACAAAAGAAGGTGGCTCTTACATTGGATTAGATGTGATGCCTTATGAGATTGAATTTAACAAAAAGCATTATAGTCAAAATAATTTCTCTTTTGTACATTTTGATCTTTCTAACCCCTCATATGTCACTACGCAAAGCGATGAACTTAAACCCTGGCCGGTAGAATCCAATAGCAAAGACTTGATTTGCGCACTTTCGGTTTGGACCCATTTAAGAGAAGAAGATTCCTTATTCTATTTTAAAGAAGTTCAGCGTGTTTTAAAACCCGGTGGAAAAGCCATGATATCCTTCTTCTATCTGGATGATGAATACAAAAAATCTCTAAACATTAGAGAGAATAAAACAGGTAGATATCACGCATCAGGGCAGAAAAAATGGATTTTTGATAAGGCCGCTTACGATTCAAAAAATTGGTTTTGCCCGGAATGGGTTGATACGCCTGAAGATGCAATTGGAATCAATAAGGAAGCTTTCCAAAAGTTATTATCTACTTCGGGATTAAAGTTAAATAAGTACTATCCCGGCAACTGGAAGGAAATTCCGGGGCTATATTTCCAGGATGTCCTGGTTTTTGAAAAATAAATCTTCTATTCGCAACATGCAATTTCCCAGTAATTGGGGCGGTCCGCAGCCGAATCATGTATAAATTGATCGATGATCTTTTCATTTTCGAGGAGAAAGATTCCCGGCATTTGAAAGCCGTTGCCTTTTAGCCAGCCAATGCCATGTCCTTTGATGACACCGGCGGTTAATCCTCTCCACCATACCTTCATTCCAAATAGCTGACTGACGGTACCCTGCTCTAAACCCCAGGCAGTGTACAAATCCATTTCAGGATTGCTTATTCTTGGTAGATCATCCAAACCGTATTCAGAAAGTACATTTTTTGCCTCATCCTCCCCTACCATATGCACCAGCACAATCATGACTCCTTTTTGCTCAATGCTTTTTCTAAGTTTTGATATATCGGATAACATTTCTCGGCAAAATGTACATCCGAAATGTCTTAAAAATACCAACATCACACGTGAGTCATGTGAATATTCATAAATAGATATTCCTTTATTGCTTTTAGCGTCTTGCATAACTTATCTGATTTTTTGATGCTTTGTAAGCTTCATACAACAAAATTCCAAAGGGCAGCCACCATATTATATCGTTAAACATTATAATAAGTCCCCATTTAAAAGGAAATACCTCTTGGGCTAAATACCAGGCAAAACCTATCGGTCCAAATAGCTTGCCCAGAAAGCCGACTAATACAATTGGCCAATGCCGCTTGGGGTCGCCGGCTGCTATCCAATACCCCAATCCATATACACCTACAATCATTCCAACGCATTGCCAGATCATAGGATAAAGCGGAAGTTCCATTCCCGCCATTTCAAAAAATAAATTGGGGAATATAATTGTGACCAATCCAAAAAGCATATTGTAAATTCCCGCTATTCTTAAAATGAATTTTCCTTGTGTTTCCGTCATGCTGAAAGAGTAAATACCCAAAAAAGAAGGATAATGCGTATGGTCCAAAGAATAGTTCTTATCCAATTGGTCTTGATCAATTTTCTTATATCCGGTTCTGTTTTTGTTCTGCTGAGTTTGGTATGTAAAGGAACCTGAAGAAAAAAAGTACTTATCCAAATCCCAGTCAATAGTATCAGATTTAACCAGAAATAAGGCAATTCATGGGAAGAAGCCATAATTATTAATACCACAGCAGTGCCAAGCTCTAATAGCATTGCGGGCATAATTAAAAAAGAACTTAGTCTGACATGTTCTTTTTCATAGCTGGCAAAATTTTTCTCCTCTACCAAAGCAAATAGTGGATAATGTATAATTTGAACAAACCAAATGACCCCGAACATTAGGGCTGTGCTCAAAAGGTGAATAAAAAGGCTTAAGGTATATACCATACAAATTCAAAAACATGAACGCCCGGTAATTGTTTATCAATAAATTAAAAATTTGAAGACACTAAGACTCATACTTGGCGATCAACTCAATGAAAGACATTCCTGGTTTGCAGATAAAGATGATTCTGTGCTCTATGTACTCATGGAGATTAAAGCAGAATCAGACTATGTAAAACACCATATTCAGAAAATACTTGGATTTTTTGCTGCTATGCGGAGTTTCAGTGAAAAAATTGAAGCGGATGGCCATCGGGTGAAATACTTTAAAATCTCCGATAAAGACAATCAACACAGCTTTGAGAAAAATATTAAATCTCTGATCAAAAAACACAACATAAAAAAGCTGGAATATCAGGAGGCAGATGAATACCGGCTCGATCATTTATTAAAGTCCTTGTCAGGAAAATTGAATATAGAAACACGGGTTTTCAGTTCCGAACACTTTATTGCAGAGCGCAATGAGGTAGCCGACTTCTTTGGAAATAAAGCTTATTTGATGGAAAGTTTTTACCAACACATGAGAAAAAAACACAATATTCTCATGGACGGTGCCAAACCTGAAGGCGGCTCCTGGAATTACGATCAGCAAAATCGAAAGAAAATTCCTAAAGGCATGGAAATTCCGGAGCCCTACACTTTTCAATACGATTTGTCCTTGATAAAAGAGGAGATAGACAATGCAGGATTGGATTATTTTGGAAATGCAGACGAAAAAAACTTTATCTGGCCAATTTACAGAAACGATGGTCTAAAGCTCTTAAGGGAATTTATTTCAAATAATCTTAAAAACTTTGGCCCTTATCAGGATGCTATGGGAGAAAAAAGCTGGTCCAATTTTCATTCCCGTTTATCCTTTGCCCTGAATTTAAAAATGATTTCACCCGTAGAGGTAATCGAAATAATTGAAGAGGCCTATGAGGAATTGGATGAAGAACATTTATCATCTGTTGAAGGATTTATTCGGCAAATTTTGGGTTGGCGTGAATATATGCGTGGAATCTACTGGGCTAAAATGCCGGCTTATGAAAAGGAGAATTTTTTTGGGTTCAGCAATTCATTGCCCAAATTTTTCTGGACCGGAAAAACAAACATGAAATGCCTCGAGCATTCCATTGGCCAATCACTGGACTTTGCCTATGCGCATCATATTCAGCGTTTGATGGTTACAGGTAATTTTGCATTGCTTATGGAATGCGATCCCGATGAAGTGGATGCCTGGTATTTGGGAGTGTATATCGATGCCATTCAATGGGTGGAAATAACCAATACACGCGGCATGAGTCAATATGCTGATGGTGGATTGCTTTCTTCAAAGCCTTATATCTCCAGCGCCAATTACATCAATAAAATGAGCGCTTATTGCGGAAACTGCAAATACGATCACAAGATAAAGTACGGTGAAAATGCATGCCCCTTTAATTCATTGTATTGGAATTTCCTCGACATGCAAAAAGATAAACTCAAAGGAAATCCGCGCATGGGCATGATGTATAATCTTCTTAATAAAATGGACAATCAAGAGAAATCCAAAATTATTGAGCAAGCAAATTTTTATTTAGAAAACAGAGATAATCTTTAACCGGTAAAGAACAAAAGGCCCTTAATGGCATTAAGTAAATAGACCAATTTGAATTGCATAAGAAGGAAAAATTACCTGAAAAAATTTGCCCGGTTTGCAAAAAACCCTTTGTCTGGAGAAAAAAATGGAGAATTAACTGGGAAAAGGTAAAATACTGTAGTGAACGATGTAAAAGGAATAAGTTGAGTTCAAAGAATGAATAAGAGAGCTTTAGTTTGGTTTAGAAATGATCTGCGTATATCCGATCACGAGGCTTTGTACAAAGCCTCAGTAAAGCACAATGAATTGTTGTGCCTGTATTGCTTTGACCCGAGAAATTTTGAAAATAACTCTATCGGTTTAAAACGAACAGGGAAATTCAGAGCCAATTTTTTAATTCAAAGTGTTTTGAATCTTAAAGCATCAATTAATTCCAAAGGCGGAGAGCTTTGTATAGTTCAGGAAAAACCGGAAGCTATCATTCCCAAACTTTGCAAAACCTTAAATATCCAGGACGTCTATTTTCATGAAGAGTCCGGAACGGAAGAACAGCAGATCGTAGATAGTTTGGAAAAAATACTCTTCACTAATAATATAAACACACACAAATTTTGGGGCTCAACGCTTTTTCATAAAGATGATCTCCCCTTTCCTGTAAATCACTGTCCCGATGTTTTTTCGTCATTTAGAAAACAATTGGAAAAAGAAGTACCAGTTCGCTCCGTATTTCCCGAACCTCAGCAATTAAAGGGCATAAATGCACAGCCTGATACGGAGGTGCCATCTTTATTTCAATTGGGATTGGAAGAAATCCAGGAAGACTCAAGGACGGCATTTCCATTTGAAGGAGGTGAAAGCGCCGGTATGAGGCATCTCAATTCATACATCTGGGACAAAGAGCTGATTAAAACGTATAAAGAAACCAGGAACGGACTTATCGGCCCTGACTATTCTTCAAAGTTTTCTCCATGGCTTGCCAACGGTGCTTTGAGTCCAAGGGTAATATTTCAGGAAGTAAAAAAATACGAATCTCAAAAAATTAAAAACAAATCCACCTATTGGCTGGTTTTTGAATTAATCTGGAGAGATTTTTTCAATATACAAGCTCAAAAACTTGGTAGTAGACTTTTCAAATTGGAGGGCGCCAAGGAGCTACAAAAAAGTTGGCAAACTGATGAAGGGTTGTTTGAAATGTGGAAGAACGGTATGACGGGTATACCCTTCATCGATGCCAACATGTTAGAACTCAAACACACGGGATTCATGTCGAATCGCGGAAGGCAAAACGTGGCCAGCTTTCTTACCAAAGACCTTAATATTAACTGGCTTTGGGGTGCCGAATATTTTGAATCCATGCTTATCGACCACGATGTATGTAGCAATTATGGCAATTGGCAATATGTAGCCGGAGTTGGTGCTGATCCGCGGGAAGACCGCTATTTTAATGTTTTAAAACAATCTTTGACCTACGATCAAAAAGGAAGTTTTATTAGAAAATGGATTCCCGAATTGAGTCCTTTATCCGATCATTATTTGCACAGAGCCTTTAAATTGAGCGACAAAGAAAAAAAGGAATTGGGATTGAAGTATCCTTCAGCTGATTTTATACCTCAAGCATTTAAAAATTATATGTCCTAAGCTCAATTGGAATTAATTGTGCTTTATCAATATTTCTGGATAATCAGATAGTTTCCTGCTCCCCAAAATTTTTCTCTATCAGTAATTACCAGAGCGTGTTGATAATTCTTTGATTTTATGATATAACTGTTTTCAGGATGAGGCGTTACCAATTCAATTTTTTTAGCACTGAATAATAGGGAGTCCATCTCATCTTTTCTGATTTGAGTAAATAATGAATCCGGGGCATTGGCATTTACAACTTTTACTTTACCCAATCCAATAAAGCCACCTTCATTTTCTACGATGCCCTTATCTTTTAGCTCTTTTGAATAGCCAATAAAATAATAGGCCCTGTTTAAAATTGCATTGAGGTCTTTTGTTAAGGCGACTTGTTCGTCTAGCTTATGATTAAGTTCCAAATATTCATTTTCCCTTTTCAAAAGATCCAGTATCGCCTCACCTAATTCTGCTTCAAGGATTAGGATTTCTTCGCTTTTTTCTTTGGACGTTTTCCTTAATGTGCTCAGTTGAGCATCTAGGGCGAATATTTTAAGTTTGGAATTTCTTATTAGCTCGTCTACTGCTTTTAGTCTTGATTTTATTTCTGATTGGATATTCGCATCTTTATTTATTTCAGAATCGAGTTTGCCAATAATAGAGCTGCTTATATCTATTTCCTTAAGGTTATTGTTTATTTCTTTTAAAAATTTCCTATAGTCTTTTATTGAGGAATTTAGCTTAATTTCTTTTTTTCTGTAAGCCTCGTTTTCCTGTTCTAATACCGTGATTCTTTCTTTTAACTCAAGGTTTTCTTTTTTGGTTTTAGTCTGGCATGACGAAAAAAATAGAAAGACAGATGTGATTATTAATATATAAGTTTTCATAAGTTAGAATTAATACTTTAGACCCTATTTATAAAACAAATTCTATTGCATATTCATCTCATTAGAAGAAAATCTTTCAGGCAAAATGTGAGTAATAAATAAAATTGATTTAATTGGAATCTCATTTTAATAATACATGTTCAAATCCGGCTATTTGTTACGTTCTCTCAAACCCGGAACGGGGGTTTTAAAAATTTTGCGTTACGCAGTAGGTGAAATTGCTCTCGTGGTATGCGGGATTTTGGTAGCGGTATCGCTAAACAACTGGAATGAAAGCCTTAAGGAACAACAGGCGGTTGAGAACTCATTGGAAATTGTGCTTGAAGAATTAAAATCAGATACAGCGAGTTTAAATAATGTATTGAAAGTATATGAAAGGAAGGAAAAACGATTTAATCATATTTTATTTGATAGTTTACTAAGCGATTCATTGCCATGCCCGGGCTGCGGCTTAATTACCAATTTCAGATTATTTAAAGTAAGTCAAAGGGGATTTTATCGCTTAATGGAGTACAATGACATAGACTACGTGAAGTCTGACACAGTGATCAGCCAACTATTGGAATTTTACAGTGTGATTGACAGAACCCTTCCCGTGATAAGGTCAAGTATAGAGGATGACGTTTTTGATGTATTAAAACACTGGCGCGATAATTACGATTGGTTTTATACCATTCAATCAGGGAGTCCAAATCAGGAGTACTACGATTATATTAAAACGAGTAACGATTATAAAAACAGAGTGGCTTATCAGTACATCATGATTTATCAGAATTATATACCCTTCTTAAGCAATATCAGATCAAATTCCATTGAATTTATCGATTTGCTCGAACAACGAAAGCTGAAAAACGATAATTAGATTTATAGCGACAACAGGTTAACCACCTCTTTCCTTAGTGCAAGATTTGCAATATTCATTTTTACCACTGTCGAAAAACTCTCGAATTTTTTTTCAATAGAACAGAATACATTACGATAATGGCATTTTCGATAAATATTCAGAAAAATAAATTAGAAACATTTTAGGAATGTGATACTTATACTCCCTATTGTCGAAGGGTATTTGGATGAAGGTGTTAAGGGGATTCCTCTGTCCTATTTCGAGCGAGGGTTTGCAATAGCAGAAAAATTTATATTCTTACTTTTAAAATTATAATATCTAGCTGAATGAAAACTAAAAGTTCACTTCGTCAAAGAACAGATGCTGTAAAGGAACATAGATGTAAAAATCTTATTGCTGTATTAGAAGAACCAAAAGATTATAAAAACATTGGACAGACAATTAGGAATATAAATGCACTAGGTGTTGAAAAGCTATACCTGATTGACAGTAGAGATAAAGTGCCAGATGATTGGCATGAAATGAGAACCAATAAACCACTAAATCAAGCATCAGTCTCAGCGATTAAATGGTCATTTGTGAAGAAATTCAAAAGCACAAAAGAATGTCTTGACCATCTTAATAAAAACGGATTCAAATCAATGGTAACATCACCCCATTTGAAAGGAAAAAAGAATATAATTCTTCATGAAGGTAAATACACTAAAATGAAATTAGCTGTTTGGTTTGGCAATGAGTCAAGGGGTGTTAGCGAAGAAGCGATTCAAAACAGTGTAATGTGTATTAATATTCCTATGTATGGTATTATTGAGAGTTTCAACTTGGGTAGTTCAACCGCTATAGTGTTATATGAAATTGCTAAACAGCGAAGACGTTTTAAGATGAAGAAAGTGGCAAATCGGAAAGTGAAATTTAAAGCAATGAAAGCGAATAAATAAGCTAATTTGAAGAAGTTTTTAATTATTATATTGCTCCTAGTCTCATATTCATCGTACTCCCAATGCACTAAAAGCTATACAATAGATACCATATCCACTAATATGGATTCCACATTGGTATTGGTAACATGGTTTTTCAATGAACAAAAGCATTTCGAATATTATGGTTATTACCATAATGAGCCAACAATAGCAAAATATGGTTATGGATTTCTAAAATTGAAAAAGAGATACTATAGTTATTGGGAGTTGGAGAATATTTGGAATGTAAAATATTTTCCACTATCTGAAAGTAACGGTTGCAATAGTAGTCATTACACCCCTCTACCACCTGCTATTTTAAATGAAACAGTTGAGTAAACACATTATATTCTATTTACTGTTAATAATGATGCAAAAAAATTGCTATTTCTTTAAACAGAACTTAAAAATGATGAAAAATTTTCATCAGGTATTGATTACGAAACGGGTGATAAAATTGAACCAAGAATTGAAAGAACAGGTGACTACACTTTTGTTTTCGGGTATTCCAAAGTGGGTGGGAAATTTACTGAATCTGATGATCAGCTTTTGAGTAGTACTTCGTACACTTCAGCGCCAGGAAACTGATAAATTGCATTGAACCTCGCCAATCTTAATTTTCAATTCTTAATTCTTAATTTAAAATGTAGCCTCACCAGGAGTCGAACCTGGATCTAGAGTTTAGGAAACTCCTATTCTATCCATTGAACTATGAGGCCATGTTATTCCGACAAAATTAGTAAAAAGAGCTCTTCAGACAACAGAACATTTGGAATGATGACTCAAGGAATTCCTTGGGATCGGATTTAAGTTGTATACTAAATGGAGACAGTATATTTTACATTTAGCAAGGAAGCGAATCTACGTTCATTTCCTTCAAAGGAAACTTCCCTGCCTGCCTGAATGTACCATTTGGTTCATGTAGATATCAATTGAGAATGAGGCCAATTCACATACAAGCAGAACAAAATTTCTAAATATTAAGTGTAAATTCATAATAAGCCTATTTTTGAACTTCATTCATACCCATTTATGGCAAAAGACATCGAAAATATATTTAAATATTCAGGTTTTAGTGATTCGCTGATTGAAGAAATCAAATCCGTAGGTCGACAAAAAAAAGTGCGTGCAGGACAGATTTTAATTGATCAGGGTTCCGAAACAAAAGATGTGCCTTTCGTGATATCCGGGAATCTTAGAATCAGCAGAAATGATAATGATGGGCATGAAATGTTTTTGTACTATCTGGAAGGTGGTGAAACATGTGCCATGTCGATCACCTGCTGTATCGAAGGAAAAAAAAGTAATTTTTCAGCTGTTGCAGAGGAAGATTCTGTGCTTTGGATGGTGCCTATGCAATATCTTGATGATTGGCTTATTAAATACCCCAACTTCAAGAAATTCATTTTTAAAGCCTACCAGCTCCGTTTTGACGAGTTATTAAATGCCATCGATTCAATGGTTTTTATGAAGATGGATCAGCGTTTGTACAAATTTCTTTTGGATAGTAAACAGGCCAGTGGTTCCTACCAAATCCATAAAACACATGAACAAATTGCCAATGAACTCAACACCTCAAGAGTCGTAATTTCCAGATTGTTAAAGCAATTGGAAAGAGAAGGGAAAATCGAACAATTCAGAAATAGAATTGATGTATTATAACAAAAAAAGCCCCTTCAAAAATGAAAGGGCTTTCGCAATCATGATAAAAAACAAACTTACTTAATGTTCAATTCCTTCTGGAATTGGTAATCGTTGCTGTTAAACGTGACTATATAATCACCGGGCTCAAACCAGAACTTCTTACCTACCATACCATTTTGACCTCCAATTTGTGTATGATAAAGATTTATTCCCAGGTCATTCAATATATCCAATTGCAAATCGCTCTCTCCATTGGAGATTACTTTTACAAGAACCGAATTACCGTTCTTTTCGAGTTGAGGGAAAAAAGTTGTTTTAATTTGATTCGTATTTATAGAAACAAATTGCTCACCAATTAGTATTGGAACCTTTTTCATCTTAACATCATTTTTCACAATCAAATGGTACAATCCTTTTTCCTGATTTAAAAGATCCACGGAAAACTTCAGATTTACAATGCTCAGGTTGTGAGTTTCATAAATTTTTTCGCCAATGGAATTTCTGATTTCAATTGAATAGTTATCACCAAATTCTGTCAGCTCAACCTGGACCTTGGTCTGATCTTTTATGTTTACATTAAATTTATTATTGGCTTTTGCATTCGATAATGAAAGCGAACCTGCCAGCAATAAGATCGATAGAATTTTCATCGCATTTTTCATAGTATATAAGTTTAATTGACTCTTCAAAGGTAGTAAGCCTTAGAGTGCCTGAATACGAGACAATTCACCAATTTATATGGTATATTAACATTATATGGAATAAATAACATATAATATGATTAATATTGCATTATAATTCTGCTATCTGTATATAAAATGAATATGATAAATACCAAATTGACCAATCCTCAACTCGAAAAAGTAGTAATGCCCCATGAGGGCTCAATGCTCGTACGGCATTTTGATAAATTCAACAGAAATACAAGGCCATTTTGGCATTATCATCCGGAATTGGAATTGGTTTATGTCAAAGAAGGCAGTGGCAAAAGACATATAGGAAGTCATCTGTCCTATTTTAATGGAGGCGAGCTGGTATTGATTGGTTCGAACTTGCCTCACCAGGGTTTTACCAATCGCTTGAGTGGTAGTGAAAGTGAAACCGTGATTCAAATGCTTCCCAACTTTTTGGGCGATGATTTTTTTAACATCCCCGAAATGAAAGGAATTAACAATCTATTTGAGCGCTCCAAAAAAGGACTATCCTTTGGTGAAGAGGACAAAAACATTATTGGAGAGAAGATCCTTCAATTGGTGAACAAAGATAAATTTGAGCAAATCCTATTGCTTCTCGAGATTTTAAGAGATCTATCCAATTCAAGGAATTACAAAATACTCAATGCCAATGGCTTTTTACTCGTATCATCACCTCAGGATAATGACCGTTTAAACAAAGTATTGAATTACGTAAAGGAAAATTTTCAAAAACCCATAACATTAAATGAAATAGCTGA
Organism: Cytophagales bacterium; assembly: GCA_040218795.1. Classification (GTDB taxonomy): domain Bacteria; phylum Bacteroidota; class Bacteroidia; order Cytophagales; family CCMP332; genus CCMP332. Next base: position 88,757 of record JAVJQT010000009.1, read on the forward strand.
TTTGGTTAGCATGACCGTACCCTCTTTTTGCCGTTACTTTAAAAAAATCACCGATAAAACATTTACACAGTTTCTCAATGAATACCGTTTGGTTCATGCCTCAAAACTATTGACAGAAAAAGAGATTGGAATTACTGAAGTCAGTTTTGAAAGTGGATTTAATAATTACTCGCACTTCGTAAATCAATTCAAAAAATTTACCGGAAAAAGCCCTTCCGGATATCGCAAAACGATACAGAAAGTCCTTTAATACAAGGTATATCTTTGTGCTATTATTGATACTGAGCCAGAAGATTTTTGAGTTGATGGGCAGGAATTACCCCCGATTGTCTCCATTTCATTTCCCCATTTTTAAATATCATCAGAGTGGGGACACCCTGAATTTGAAATTTTGAGGCCAATTGAGGGTTTTTATCAACGTCTATTTTTATAATACTTGCCGAATCTCCAATGTCTTTTTTTAGTTCCTGTAAGATTGGCGCCAGCATTTTACAGGGTCCGCACCACTCGGCTGAAAAATCAATAAGCGTTGGCTTATCCGAGCTCACCAGTTCAGAAAAACTTTTACCTGCCATTCTAATTCAAATTTGAAATCATGTGATTCACATTTGTCCATGAACCACCGTTATAGCAGTCTAATCCCTGAGCGGAAAGATAAGCTCTGGCCTGTTCGCTTCGCGCTCCGCTTCTGCAGAATAAAACCAGGGGTTGTTTCATTTCTTTTAATTCTTCGAGTCTATGCGGTACCTCGTTGAGTGGAATATTGATCGCACCTGCAACACTTCCAGATTGAAATTCCATGGATGTGCGAACATCGACTAATGCGCCTCCTTCTTGTATTGCTTTTTCTATGCTCATTTGATTTCGATTTTTAAATTATTGATGCAAAAGTCTTCATCTTTCAGCATCTCAAATGTAACCTTTGTTACTTCATTGAAATACTTTTGAATTAAAATTGTTCCAAATTATAAATGAATGAATCAAAAAAATAATTCCAAAATATTAATCGGCTTACTTTCTTCTCTTACATTAGGCCTGGCACCTTTTACACCCGAACCGCATATCTGGGGTAAGATCAAATGGATTATGGGTGGAGCCGTAGGCATGCAGGCTCAAGATTATTTTGATTTCTTATTTCATGCTGCACCTTGGGGGTTCCTTATCTATGCATTAATTGAAAAGATCGCTACAAAATTTAGAAATTGACTTCTATGGAGAATTAAAGGGAAAAAGGAAAAGGGAAAAGGGAAAAGTGAAAAATTTAAAGTTTTTACTAAATGAAATTCCACTAACGCTAATTAATTTCCTAAGTCCACACATTAGTCTTTACAATTTGAATAAAAAAATGTGTCATTAGATAAAAAATGCCGCAAAAGATAAAAGAAAAAAGTTTTGACTTCGCTTTAAATTCATTAAAGACATTCAAGAAGCTTCAAAGTAACAAGGAATATATTATTTCAAAACAGTTTTTACGTAGTAGTACTAGCATTGGCGCATTAATCCGAGAATCGGAATTTGCGGAAAGTAAAAAAGACTTTATACATAAACTTGCAATTGCCCTTAAGGAAGCAAATGAAACTATATATTGGTTAGATTTATTAAAATGTGCTGATTATTTAGAAAAGTGTCAATATACTGAGTTGAAAAGCCAAAATAAACAGATTATATATATGCTAATTGCAATAATTAAATCATCTAAAAAGAATATGGTAAAAGCTTCAAAGTGAATATTTGCAACTTTTAACTTTATACTTCTAACTTTTAACTTCCAGCGTAATTTGGAAATATCATATAATGCCTCTCCTTAACATTGTCAGCTAAGATCTCTCTCAACTCTCTGATGTTTTGTTTTTTAGCTGCTGAAATAAAAATAGCCTCTTTGTCCGATTTACTGAGATAGCTTTCTTTCAGCTCTTCCAATGGTACAGGTGTGTTTTCGTCAAAAGGACGATCCTCAGGATCGTATTTATAATTATCAATTTTGTTAAAAACCAGAATGGTTTTCTTATCACCAGCTCCTATTTCCTGTAGGGTTTTGTCTACCACTTCCATCTGCTCTTCAAAACCCGGATGCGAAATATCTACCACATGGAGCAATATATCCGCCTCTTTTACTTCATCCAAAGTGGACTTAAATGATTCTATCAAGGAGGTGGGAAGTTTTCTTATAAAACCGACCGTATCGGTGAGTAAAAAAGGAACTTTATCCAATACAACTTTTCTAACTGTAGAATCTACTGTGGCAAACAATTTGTCCTCGGCAAAAACATTTTCCTTAGACAAAATTCGCATTAAGGTTGATTTACCCACATTGGTATAACCTACCAAAGCCACACGAACCATATTTTGCCGGCTTTTTCTTTGTGTTATCCCCTGTTGTTCTATTTTTTCGAGCTTTTTCTTTAATAGACTAATCTGGTTTCGGATCATCCTTCTATCGGTTTCAATCTCCTTTTCGCCGGCTCCTCCCCTCGTACCGGTTCCTCCTCTTTGTCGTTCAAGGTGAGTCCACATGCGTGTAAGGTGGGGCATCAGATATTCGTATCTCGCTAGTTTTACCTGAGTTTTAGCTTGCGCTGTCTTGGCCCTCAGCATAAAAATGTCAAGAATTAACAAACTCCTGTCGTAGATCTTGATTTTCAATTTATTCTCGAGGTTCCGTACCTGCGATGGTGTCAATTCATCATCAAAAATTGCCGTATCTATTTCATTGGCGATAATATATTCATTGATTTCTTCCAATTTTCCCTTGCCTACATAGGTAGATACATGTGGCAGGTCCGCTTTTTGTGTAAATTTTTTGTAGCTGACAATTCCGGCAGTTTTCGCCAAAAAAGCAAGTTCTTCCAAATATTCTTCGGCCTGAAGTTCCGTTTCATTTCTTACGATTAAAGATACAAGGACCGCCTTTTCCTCCTTCTTATCTTTTATTGCCGGTGTTTCTATCAAATTAACGCTCTGTTTTGAATTTCTTCTGTTAGTCAGAACACAAAATTACTAAATTTGATGCCTTATTAGATAATTATGAGAAGAAACACTGTTGCAGGAAACTGGAAAATGAATACCAATAGAGAAGAGGGAAATAAACTCAGCTCTGAAATTATCAATATGGCGGGTTCAGAATTAAATTCAGAGGTTGATTTAATCTTAATTCCACCTTTTACCCATGCCTTTGAAGTACAGAAACTGGCCACCGGAAATAAAAATATTTATGTCGGAGCTCAAAATTGCCACTTTGAAGATTCGGGTGCCTTTACAGGGGAAGTTTCACCTATTATGCTCAAGGGGATAAATCTCAGTCATGTGGTTTTGGGCCATAGCGAGAGAAGGGAAATATTTAATGAGAGCAACGAAACCATCAAAAAGAAGGTAGATGCTGTCTTAAAGCACAACCTGACGCCAATTTTCTGTTGTGGAGAGCCTCTTGGAATTAGGGAAAAAGGGACTCAAAATGCCTATGTATCTTCTCAAATTGAAGAGAGCCTGTTTCATTTATCTAAACTAGACTTTGAAAAAATAATAATTGCCTATGAACCAATTTGGGCTATAGGAACCGGACTGACGGCAAGTCCCTTGCAGGCCCAGGAAATGCATCGCGAAATTCGTTCAATGATTGCTAAAAAATATGGCACAGAAACTGCTCAGAATATTAGCATCCTATACGGAGGAAGTGTAAAACCTGACAATGCCAAGGAGCTCTTTGCATGTGAGGATGTCGATGGAGGTTTGGTTGGCGGCGCTTCTTTGAAATCAAGAGGATTTGTGGATATAGCAAAATCATTTTAATGTTTATATACCTTCTCATATTGCATAATTTTTTTTCGACAGATATACTAGAGCAAAAAACTCAGACATTTTGCGAGTTAAAAGGTGCCGTGTATATCGAGCGGGAAGACCGCAATCTTGCGCATTACACTGTTTATGAGGAGGAATCGGAAGCTTTTGCACAAATGCTGATATATGAAGAATACAGCCGCACCTATGCCGATAAGGCTGGATTGTGGTATTTCGTAAATAATAGGGGTATGGCTGACTTTAGCATTTATTTTGAAAAAGAAGCGGGAATGGCTGATTTCAGTATTTATTTTACCGAAACTGCATCTTTTGCAGGCTGTCAATAAGATGCCCGAATTTTATAGTCTACGGATTATATCAGATAATCCGCTCCCCCAATATTTATATACCCATCTTGATAAATACGGCTTTGAAGGCATTATCGAATATTCTGAAAATGAAATAGAAGCTTTTATAAGATCAGAGCATTTTAAAAAGGATTTAGAATCTGATTTTTTAAAGGAGATTACAAAAGATGAGGGCATTCAAGTAAATATTTCTAAAGTAGAAGAAAAGAATTGGAACGAAACCTGGGAATCCTCCTTTGAAGCAATTGAAATTGAAAACAGATTAAGAATAAGAGCTCCATTTCATCCTGCCTCCGATAAATTTGCTATTGAAATAATAATCGAACCAAAAATGTCTTTTGGAACCGGACACCATGCCACGACCTATCAAATGGCACAATTAATGCTCCAAAAGCAATTACAGGGTCAATATGTTTTGGATGCTGGTTGTGGCACAGGACTATTATCGATCCTTGCCGAAAAACTGGGTGCCAAAAAAGTAAGCGGTTTCGATGTTGAAGATTGGGCATTCAATAATAGTCTTGAAAATCTGAAATTGAATAAATGTACAAAAACAAACGTTTTTAAAGGTGATGCCCAAAAATTGCCTTATGATCAAAAAGACTATGATTTGATACTGGCCAATATCACTAAAAATATCTTAAAAGAAGATATTCCCGTATATTTGAACTGTTTACGACCGGGTGGTACTTTAATGATTAGTGGATTTTTTGAGGAGGATATTCAAGAAATGGTATATTTTTCTAAAAATCTTGGATTAGAGGTCATAAAAACGAAAACTAAAAATAACTGGGCAGCTTTGGAGCTTCATAAAATAAGGTGAAAAAATCCCTGATCATATCGATAATTTTCGTTTTGGTCTCGATAAGTGCTAAAGCACAATACATTTACTTATCGGAAGATCCAACTATGTTTGTTGAGCAAGCCGACTCGCTATTAAAGCAATGGGGCAATATTGGCGACTCAACATCCAATAATTTCGCTTCGGTTTGGTTCGATCTGAATAACGAGGATCAGGAAAAAGTCATAGCTATTTCCAAAACGTTTAGAGACAGAAAATACCCTGTAAATCCATTTTTCGTAGTATTTTATAATGCCCTTTACAATGGCGTTTATGGTGAATTTTCAGAGAAAGTAAATCTGAGCGAATTCCTTGACGTGGCCCAACAACTTGTTGAAAATGCTGAAGACCCAAAAGATCTGCTTCGCTATTTTATAACTTCCAGAAACCTTTTCGAGCACGGCGCACTTTACTATCACCAATACAATGTATTATCCGTCCCCGAAGGAAGTAAATTCACTTTTGAATACGTAGATGCCCCTTCCTTTATCGATCCTATAATTCCGCCAGAAGTCGAAGAAGCATTAAATGATGATTTTGATGAGGATTTTGGCGAAACAGAAGAAAGCGATGATGAATGGAGTGAGGATGACTGGAGCGATGATAGCTGGGAAGATGATTCCTGGGATGATGACAGTTGGGAAGATGATTCCTGGGAAGAAAATGATGAATCATTGGCCAATTTCGACGACGACGAAAACCTGGATAATTACGGAGCCTTTGTTGATCCATTTGCTTCTCCGGCACCCGCAGCAGATTTGCCGGCAATAGAAGGCGCAACAATAAAAATAGAAAACGCCGATTTTGAGTTTTTTAGTCCCTATGACACATTTGAACTCCAAAATGTGAGCGGTACTTATGTTTTCGGAAGCAGAAATTTCGTCGGCGACACCGGTTCAATGGCGATTATTATTCCTTTGGGAGAATACGAATCTGAAGCTGAAATTACCTTTAGCAAATTTGCTTTTAATACGATTTCACCTTCAATATCCGCTGAAAACGCCTTGCTCTCCTTTTCTGATCTTTTCGAAGAAGATATTATTGGATCTTTTACCGTTAAAAGTAAAGCCCCCGAAGCAGCGGGAAGAAAATATCCCGTTTTCAGATCTTATAAAAGTAATTACGAATACAAAAATATTGGAGAAGGCGTAAAACTCATTGGTGGTTTTACTTTGCTTGGAGATAAGATCAACACCCAGGGACTTGACCTCGGTAAAAACTACATTGAAATAGAAAGAGATAATGAACTTGTTTTAAAAGGAAGTTCGCCTCGATTTTATGTGCGAGATACTTTACTCAAATCACACAAAGTGGATTTGGTAATATATCAAAACAGGGATTCACTCACGCATCCTTCCATGGAACTTAATTATGACATGTCCAATTCATTTTTAACACTCTATTGGGAAAAAGGAACCTTCCAGGACAGGCCCATGATCGATTCCTACCACAATGTCGATATCAAAGCCGATAAACTCAGCTGGGATCTGAATGCACAGGAAATAAATTTTGGAATAATAAATGGAAGGTCGGAAGTGCCGGCAATCGTGCGATCGCTGGACAATTTTGACGATCAGGAGTACCTCAGAGTAAAAGGAATAAATCAATTTCATCCGGTGCAGGTTGCGGCTTACTTCTCCTTGAAGAAAAGAATGGAGGAATTCTCCTTTTTTGAATTGGCCGAAGCCTATAAAATCAAACCGGAAATAATGAAATCGGCGGTAAAAAGGGCAGCAGGAAAAGGCTATCTGGAATTTGATGAGCATACGGGTTTGGTAAAAATAAATTCTAAAACCAAACACGCTTACAATTCCAATTTTAAAAAAGAGGATTACGATAATATGGAGTGGTATTCAATTTCTCCTACAGGTCAGAATATTACCCTTCAATTGGACTCAAATGCATTGATAATTAGAGGCGTTGACCGAGAAATTGTAAGTAAGGCATTGAAAGTTTATTACAAACCCGACAGCGGAGAAGTTGTGTTAAAAGAAAACCGGAATTTCACATTTAACGGGGAAATTCGCGCCGGTAATTACAGTATAAAAGGAAAGAATTTTGATTTCAATTATGACGATTTCACGATGAATCTCAGCCAGATTGATTCCATTCGATTCAATTTATCCAATGATTCTACAGGCGAGTCTTCGGAAAGAAAAATTATGGGTGGCGAAGTAGAAAACACAGGCGGAATGTTTTATCTCAACGAACCGAATAATAAGTCGGGAAGACATGACTTGCCTCAATACCCTATTCTGGATGTTACTAAACCTTCTTTTGTCTATTTTGATGACCCGGATATTTTGGGGGGATCTTATGACAGGAAAGTATATTTTGAAATACCCAAATTTAAAATTGACACTCTCGCAAGTGACAATCCAAGTGTGATTAATGTAAAGGGAACATTTCATTCGGGTGGCATCATACCAAATTTTGAAACAGAATTAATCGTAAATAAAGACCTATCACTTGGTTTTACCCATCAATTGCCTGAAGAGGGTTATCCTGTTTTCGGCAACGAAGCAGCGCGCTATTACAATGAAGTAAAAATGAATACCAATGGTCTTAATGGCAATGGTACATTCAATTATCTCACTTCTACGACAGATGCAAAAAATGTCATTTTCTATCAGGATTCAATGGTTGTGCAGGATGCGGTTGTCGATGTAAAAGCAGGAGAAACGGAATATGGTGATTATCCGGATGCAAAAAGTGCTGATGCCAGAGCAGTTTTAATGGCTTCAAATGAAAGATATATAATAAACTCCAAGGGCCGTGAAATGGTGGATTTGTACAATGGAAAAGCCCAATTGGAAGGTGCCGCCATGATCTCCAAAAAAGGGATGTTTGGAATTGGTGATGTGCGTACACAAGGAACCGACTCGCGATCACGGAATTTCAAATTTTCAAAAAACAGCTTTACCGCAAGAGATGCTGAATTCTTTATCGAAGCCTATGACCAGGACACATTTGCACTCACCGCACACGATGCCAGACTGTTTTTCGATTTTGACAAAAATACAGCTCGACTTGAACCTGAAAAAGAAGGAGATGCGGTAATATCCTTGCCCTTGATGGCTTATAAAACCTCCATACCTGTTGGTACCTGGGATTTGGATAATCAAACATTTACCATGGTCAAACCGGATTATGTGGATATCGAAAATTCCTATTTCTATTCTACACTCGAAGATCAGGACTCTCTGGCTTTTAGTGGAGAATCAGCAGTTTATGATGCCGTGGCCTCAATGTTGACAGTTAAGGGCGTTCCGGGTGTTTATGTGGCCGATGCCTTTATTACTCCCGGAGACAGTACCATCATTATCGATGAAAGCACCCTGATTCAACCGCTTAGCAATGCGAGTATTGTAATGGATGCCCATGAAAAATATCACTATTTGAATAAGGCGGATGTAGACATTTATACGCGCTCAAAATTTGATGCCGATGCCAATTACGTTTATGTCAACAGTGCAAAAGACACCATGAATATTCTTTTTGAAGGATTGTTTCAGATTCCTGCAGAAGTAGGAAAACGCAAAACTGATTCTGTCACTTTTTCTGAAAGTTTTATTGAAGAAGATGCCAATTTCTATATCGCTCCTAAAATTCTTTACCAGGGAGATGTTGCCGTATATGCCAATCAGCCCTTTCTGAATTTTAACGGGGAGATCAGGTTGGATTTGACCCATTCGGATGAATTTAACGATTGGCTTCCTTTTGTATACAATGGCGATCCTTATGACATTCAAATAGAGTTAAAGGATGAAAGAGAATTGGAGGAAGGCGAACCAATGCTTACAACGGGTATCCATATCGATGGTGGAGAATCTCAAATGTATTATACCCTGCTATCGAGTAAAAGAATGGATGAAGACCCCGATATTTTCAAAGTGACAGGCTTGTTGGCCATCGATGCTGAAACCGGTGTTTTTGAAGTGGGAAGTAAAGAAAAGCTTTCAGGAGAAACCAATAGTGGGAATTTATTTTCATTCAATGATTCCTCTTCCATCGTGAAATTTGAAGGTGAATTTAATCTGTATGGCTATATGCCAATTGAGATAAGTGCTAAATCATATGGGAAAGGCCGTGTTAATATCGATAGTGGCAATTACACTTTTAATACCTTGACCTATTTGAATTTTCCAATTCCCGGACCGGCTCTCAATGCCATGGGTAAAGACATGTCGGAAAGCACACAATATGTAGACAATCTCAAAGAGGCTTCGGAAAGCAGCTATGAAGTAATTTACAAACTGAGTCAAATGATAGGTGAAAAAGCTGCTGAAAACTACAACGAGCAATTGTATTTAGAATACATCCCTCTTCATGCTGTATCCGGCAAATTCAATAAAAGCATTTTATTTTCCGATCTTGATTTAAAATGGCATAAAGAAGAAGGTGCCTTGTATTCCGGTGATACCATAGGTGTTTCGAGTATTGGCAAAAACGATATTAACGGACGAATCAGGGGTTATTATGAAATAAAGAAAATCTATGAAGATGAAATAATTAATCTTTTCATTGAATTGATGCCCGGTTGCTGGTATTATTTCTCTTACGATGATGGCCGTCTTGCTACTTATTCTTCTAACCATGTTTACAATGAAATAATAGAATCAAAATCCAAGACACCTGAAAGTGGTGCTTCACAGGGTGAAATATATCTGGCTTCTGCTGATTTATACGAAGTGAGCGATTACATCAAATACTACAATGAAACCTATTTAGGTAGAATGCTAAGCGATCAGGATATAAATTTAAAAGTGAGCAAACCGGAAGTTGAAGATAAATATGTGGGAGGAAAAGAATTCAATGATGGCGGTTCTGAAGACGGTTGGAAAGAAGAACCTGTCGAAGAAGATTCAGGATGGGATACCGAAGAAGAATTCGATGATGGTTGGGGTGTGCCTTTGGAAGAAGATAAAGACAAATCAGAACCAGTTGAGTCCACAGAAACTGAGCAAGAAGAAGAAAACATTGAATCGGTTCCATTTGGCGGATCTGAGCCTGAGGAAGAAGAAGAATGGGGCTGGGGTGATGAACCCCAGGAATCCGAAATAATCGGAGCACCACCTAAAGAAGAGAAAAAGAAAAAAGAAAAAAGAGTCAAAGAAAAACGATCCAAAAAAGAGCCAATTCTTGTTGATGAGCCTAAGGAAGAAGATAGCGGTTGGGGATTTGGCGATGAACCAAAAGAAGAAGATGATGGATGGGGTTTTGGAAGTGAGAAGGAGGAAGAACCCGTGATTGTTTCAGATAAAAAGGAAAAAGATAAAAAAGAAGACAAAATTGTAGTTGAAGAAGAAGATGACGATTCCGGATGGGGTTTTGGTGGCGATGAGGAAGAAAGTGTAGAAATAAAATCTAAAAAAGATAAAGCGCCGGAAGAGAAGAAAATTGTAGTTGAAGATGAGGACGAGGATTCAGGCTGGGGTTTTGGCGGTGAAGAAGAAGAAAGCGTAGAAATAAAGTCGAAGAATGACAAGAAAGCAGAAGATAAAAAGATTGTAGTGGAAGAAGAGGATGATGATTCCGGCTGGGGTTTTGGTGGCGATGATGATTCGGTAGAAATTGTTAATGATAAGGAAGAAGAGGAACGCAAAGCCAAAGAAGAGGCCGAAAGAAAGGCAAGAGAAGAAAAAGAACGAAAGGAAAGGGAAGAGGCTGAGCGCAAAGCTAAAGAAGCAGCCGATCGTAAAGCCAGAGAAGAGGCGGAGAAAAAAGCACGCGAAGAAGCCGAGATAAAGGCCAAAGAAGAGGCCCAGAAGAAAATTGTTGTGGAAGAAGAGGATGATGATTTGGGATGGGGGTTTGACGATGATGATGAGTCTGTAGAAATTGTCAATGATAAAAAAGAAGAGGAGGCTGAAGCACAAAGACAAAAAGAGGCCGAGGCCTTAAAAGCCAAAGAGGAAGAAGAAAGAAAATTGAAAGAAGAAGAGGAAAGGAAGGCAAAGGAAGCCGAAGAACTCAGAAAGAAAGAAGAAGCTGATAAAAAGGCAAGAGAAGAGGCAGAACGTAAAGCCAAAGAAGAAGCTGATCGAAAAGTACGGGAAGAGCAAGAGCAAAAAGAAAGAGAAGCCGCTGAGCAAAAAGCCCGGGAAGAGGAAGAAAAGAAAAAAATTGTAATCGAGGAGGAAGATGATTCAGGTTGGGGATTCGGTGGAGATGATGAATCTGTAGAGATTATCAATGATAAAAAAGAAAAAGAGGAAGAAGAAGAGAAGAAGAAAAAAGAGGAGGAGGAATTAAAAGCGAAGGAAGAGGAAGAAAGGAAGAAGAAAGAAGCAGAAGAATTGAAAGTAAAAGAAGAAGAAGAAAAGAAAAAGAAAGCAGAAGAAGAACGAAAGAAAAAAGAGGAAGAAGAGAAGAAGAAAAAAGAAGAAGAGGCTAAAAAGAAAAAGGAAGAAGCCGACCCATTTGAAAGCGATGAAGAGGATGATTGGGATGGTTTTTAATTTTGTGGTTTTGGGAAAACATGCTCAAAATCCGTATTATTGCACTTCGCTGAGAAAAAAACGCTAATTACTTTCGTGAATATCGAACTATTGGATTCCCTGTTTTTTGTTATTCTGACGATAATCGCAGCCTATTTACTGGGTTCGATTCCATCGGCGGTTTGGTATGGGCAAGCCTTTTTTGGCATTGATGTCCGTGATTATGGAAGCGGCAATGCCGGAGCCACCAATACGTTTAGAGTTTTGGGCAAAAGGGCGGGATCCATTGTAATGGCCATAGATATTTTAAAAGGTTGGACGGCAAGTTCTCTTCCTTGGTTTCTGGTGATCTGGGATATAATTCCTGCCGATGACCTGATTCTTTATCAATTATTACATGGAGTAGCGGCCGTATTAGGCCACGTGTTTCCTATTTATGCCAATTTCAAAGGTGGAAAGGGTGTTGCAACACTCTTTGGGATGGTATTGGCCATTCAACTCAACGTGGCATTGCTTTGTGTAGGGATCTTTATTCTTGTATTAATTCTTTCCAAATATGTTTCCCTTGGCTCAATGATTGGCACCCTGGCCTTTCCCGTATTGCTAATGTTGCCGAGATTTAACCCCGAAGAGCCGGCACTCATTATTTTTGGCTTTGCGATGTTCGCCATCGTTATGCTTACACATCAGAAAAATCTCAGAAGGATTTTGAAAGGTGAGGAGAGTAAGGCGAATATAAAGTTGAGAAGAAAATAGCATAATAGATTTTAATATTTTGATGGTTATTATATTCCAAAATCACTAATTAAAAACTATCCATATAAACTTTTACATAAAACTTATTACACATTTCCAAGATTGTAGATTTCGAATTAAAAATATTTTCATACCTTTAGCAACAGTTTTTGCATTACGCAAACTTTTTAAGTTTAATTTGACCTCCAATTTTAAAACCGCACTGGATTTCCAGAGCGGTTTTTTTATTTTTAAGCACCTAAACGAATACGAATGAACGATTACATCGAACAAAACAAAGACAGATTTCTCGAAGAATTACTTGAATTATTAAGAATACCTTCTGTAAGCACGGACAAAGACTATAAAGGCGATATTCAAAAAGCTGCAGAATACCTTAAAGCAAAACTCACTGCTGCGGGTGTAGATTCCGTAGAAGTAGTCGAGACCCCCGGAAATCCGATCGTGTTTGCTGAGAAAAAAGCAGGCTCCGACAAGCCTACAGTATTGGTTTATGGCCATTACGATGTACAGCCACCCGATCCGGTTGAGCTTTGGGATTCACCCCCTTTTGAGCCGGTAATTAAAAATGAAAGAATTTATGCCCGCGGCGCATGCGATGATAAAGGTCAAATGTATATGCATGTAAAAGCCCTTGAGATTTTAAATAAGGAAGATGACCTGCCATGCAATATTAAGATCATGCTCGAAGGCGAAGAAGAAATTGGTTCCGAGCACCTGCAGTGGTTCGTGCAGAAATACAGGGATAAACTGGATGCCGATGTAATTTTAATCTCTGATACGGGCATGCTTTCCAATGATAATCCTTCAATTACCACTGGTTTAAGAGGGCTCTCCTACATGGAAGTTGAACTCACAGGCCCATCGAGGGATCTGCATTCGGGACTTTACGGCGGAGCTGTTGCCAATCCAATAAATGCCCTTTGCAAAATGATAGACTCTCTAAAGGATGAAAACAATCATATAAATATTCCGGGATTCTACGATGATGTCGATGAAGCGAGTGCGCTTGAAAGAGAGGAAATGGGCAAAGCCCCATTCGACGACAATAAAATGAAAAACGATTTAAAAATTGATGATCTCGTGGGAGAGAAAGGTTATTCCACACTTGAAAGAACCAGCATCAGACCGGCGCTCGATGTCAATGGCATTTGGGGAGGCTATACCGGAGAAGGTGCCAAAACGGTCATTCCTTCAAAAGCCTATGCCAAAATTTCGATGCGGCTAGTGCCACATCAGGATTCAAAAAAAATTACCGAGCTCTTTAGCAATCATTTTAAGTCTATTGCTCCAAAAGGCATTCGTGTAAAAGTCACACCGCATCACGGTGGGGAGCCGGCAGTTACGCCTATTGACTCCGAGGCCTATAAGGCAGCAAGCAGGGCTTATGAAAAAACCTTTGGCAAAAAACCGATTCCTTTGAGGAGTGGCGGAAGTATTCCAATTGTGGCAATGTTTAAAAAAGAACTTGGTTTAAATACAGTTATGATGGGTTTTGGTCTAGACGAAGATGCCATCCATTCGCCAAATGAGAGTTATGGACTTTTCAATTATTATATAGGAATTGAAACCATCGTTGAATTTCACAAGGCTTTCTCTACTATCAAAAGCTGATATTGAACCTTTGATTATTTAATGACATTATATAGTCCTAAGATTTCGTAATTTCGGGCACTTTTTAGATAATTATGCATAGAAAATTAATGCGCCAAAGCTTGTTTTTCCTTTTTCTGTTTAGTGCTATTTCGGGTTTTTCACAAATTCTGGAACCTGCCAAATGGACAACGGAAATAAGCGCAAATAATGTAGAGCTTGGCGATGAAATTGAATTAATCTTCAAAGCCACCATCGACCCCGATTGGTATTTGTATTCTTCTGATTTCGATCCGAATCTAGGACCGCAGGTTACGGAGTTTTTTTTCAAGGAAAACGATACTTATAAACTCATTGGAGGTATAAGGCCAATTAATCCTTCAAAAAAATACGATGATATCTGGGAAGGTGATTATACTTATTTTAAGAAAAAGGGAGAATTCCGTCAAACCGTTAAAATTCTTAAGGCCAAGCCCCTAATTGAAGGCGAATATTCCTACCAGGTTTGTACGGATATTGATGGCAAATGCATTCCTTTTACAGAGGAATTCTTATTTGATCAGATAAAGGTCAAAGTAATTTCTGATAATGTAAAAGAAGAAATAACTAAAAAAGTACCCCTGGTAGAGGATAAGGTCGCAGAGCTTGGAGAAGAACAGCTCGATGCAATGCCTGTAAGCATTGATACTTTGGACGATACTGATTCGCTCGATAGTGCTGATTCAGAACTTGCCGAAACTGATAAAAAACTTCCGAGAAAAATTGAAGAAAAAGACATTGATTACAAAAAGGAGGCTAAAGAAGATTTACTCTTATTCTTTTTTATTGCCTTTGGTTCAGGTTTGATCGCTTTGCTTACGCCTTGTGTATTCCCAATGATTCCAATGACGGTCTCATTCTTTTCGCATGGAAGCAAATCCAAATCCGAATCTTTCTCAATGAGTATGGTTTTCGGTTTATCAATCATTCTGATCTACATACTTCTGGGATTTATAACCTCTCTAATTTTCGGACCTGAAATCGCAAATTTCTTAAGTACACACTGGATTCCAAACGTTGCTTTCTTCCTGATCTTCATCATTTTCGCAATTTCCTTTTTTGGTGCATTTGAAATTACTCTTCCGAGTTCTTTTGTAAATAAAATTGACAAACAAGCCGATAAGGGTGGATATGTAGGTGTATTTTTTATGGCATTTACTTTGGCTTTGGTATCATTTTCATGTACAGGTCCTATAGTTGGAAGTATTCTGGTCGCTTCTGCTTCGGGAGAGGTTATGATGCCTTTGGTTGGAATGGCCGGATTTTCAACGGCATTTGCCATTCCATTTACTTTATTTGCTGCCTTCCCTTCATGGCTGAGAAGCTTGCCATCTTCCGGCGGTTGGCTCAATTCGGTGAAAGTGGTGCTTGGATTCCTGGAAGTGGCTTTTGCATTTAAATTTTTAAGTATTGCCGATCAAACCTATCACTGGGGGATTTTGGACCGCGATGTGTTTTTAGCGATTTGGATTGTAACCTTTTTCTTTCTTGGTCTTTATTTATTGGGCAAAATCAAATTACCACATGATAACGAAGGTCAAAAAATTAGTGTAACTCGATTGCTTTTATCCTTATTGACATTTGCCTTTGTAATATATCTTATTCCGGGAATGTTTGGTGCGCCCCTAAAAGGACTCTCAGGATATTTGCCACCTCAAAATGGACATGACTTTGATTTGGCTAAAATTATCAGACAAAATGGTGGTGGTTCCGGTTCTGCCGGAAATGAGCTAGTCGGTAATCTTTGCGATGTCCCTAAACATGCCGAACTCCTTCATTTACCACATGGGCTCGTAGGATATTTTGATTTGAAACAAGCACAGGAATGTTCTCAACAATTGCAAAAACCAATTTTTGTGGATTTTACCGGTCATGGCTGTGTGAATTGTAGAGAAATGGAAGCCAATGTCTGGTCTGACCCCAGGGTTCTGAAAATTCTTAGAGAGAAGTATGTCATTGTTGCGCTTTATGTTGACGATAAAACAGAATTACCTGAAAATCAATGGTACAGATCGGAATACGATAATAAATTGAAAAAGACAATTGGAAAACAAAACGCCGATTTACAAATCGTAAGATTTAACAATAATGCACAGCCATATTATTGTCTCCTGGACGAAAATGCCGAACTTTTGGCGCAGCCAAAAGCTTATGATTTAAATATTCAGAATTTTATTGATTTTCTAAATTCAGGCGTAGAAATCTATAATAATCGCGAATGAGCGATACCATTGAAAAAGAAAAATCCAAAAATCTAAAAACCTACCATGTCAATGGTATGACATGTGCGGCTTGTGCGCAGACAATTGAATCCACGGCCAATAGCATTAAAGGTATAAATGAAGCCAATGTAAATTATGCCGCTTCAACGCTCTTTGTAGATTTTGATGCTGACAAAACCTCTTACAAAGAGATTCGAAAATCGATCCGAAAAGCCGGTTATGATATTGTGGAAGATGCCTCGGATTCCAAACCACAAATTACACTTTTCAAACTACTGATCGCACTAATTCTTAGCGGTATAATCATGATAATCAGCATGGCTTGGGTCCGGATTCCACATCCCGAATTGATACTTCTTCTACTGACCATCCCTGTATTATTTTACGCCGGTTTGAATTTTTTTACTTCGGCATTCCGTCAGGCCTTAATATTCAAAGCAAATATGGACACCTTAATCGCCTTGGGTTCTGGTGCTGCTTTTATATTCAGTTTGATAAAAACCCTTCGACTTTACCTCTTTGAAATAGAAATAGTAGGATATGTCTATTTCGAATCTGCGGCGATGATTGTCACCTTCATTTTAATTGGAAAATACATTGAAGAGCGAGCAAAGAAACGAACCGGCGAAGCCATAGAAAAATTAATCGAACTTCAACCCCGGCAAGCGGTTAAAATCGAAAATGGAAAAGAAATTACGATAAGTATTAGTGAAGCCAAGCCCGGAGATATTCTTTTAATTAAAAGCGCTGAAAGAGTGCCTCTCGATGGCCTTATCACAAGCGGGCATAGTTATGTCGATGAATCTATGATTACCGGAGAGTTTATTCCTGTCGAAAAATTTAATGGTGAGAAAGTTTATGCGGGTACCATTAACAAAACCGGTTCATTTAAGATGAAGGTAGAGCTTGCCGAAGGGCAAACCCTTTTGGCTCAAATCATTGAAATGGTGAGAGTCGCTCAGGGTAGTAAGGCACCGGTTCAAAAAATCACAGATAAAATTTCTTCTGTATTTGTACCTGCCGTTTTATTGATTTCATTTCTCACACTTTGCTATTGGTGGTTCATTAGTCCTGGTGGAACATTTCAGTTTGCATTGACACCGGCTATATCAGTATTGATTATTGCCTGTCCATGTGCGCTTGGTTTGGCAACTCCAACCGCTGTAATTGCAGGCATTGGAAAAGGTGCCAAACTGGGTGTCTTGTTTAAGAATGCAGAAAGCCTTCAAACTCTGGGTGAAATAAATGCCCTCATTACGGATAAAACAGGGACCATAACCAATGGTGAACCCGAAGTATTTGACTTTGTCTGGGAAAACAATTTATCCGATCACAGTTTCTTAAAAAAATTACTCTATCATGTTGAAAAAAGGACTGATCATCCATTGGCTTTTGCCGTATGCAAGCATTTGAAATCTGAATATGACGAAGCCTTTGACTCCAAAATAAACCATTTTGAAGTGGTGCTGGCCAGAGGGATCCGATGTGAATACGAAAACAGCAGTTTTTTAGTTGGCAATAACCGTTTTATGCAGGAAGAGGATGTTATGATAAGCAAATTCATTTCTCAAAGGGCTAGAGAACTTAGAGATGAAGGTAAAACATTGATATATTTTGCTTATGAAGGCATTGTTGCCGGCATTATTTCAGTATATGATGCCATCCGTGTTGGTGCAGATGAAGCCATTAGAAAATTATCCAATCTCGACATAGATGTAATTATGATGACCGGAGATTCACAACAGGCCGCAGAACCACTATGCCATCAGCTTGGAATTGAAGAACTGTATTACGATGTAAAACCACATCAGAAGCAAGATAAAGTAAAGGAAATCCAATTAGAAGGAAAGAAAGTAGCAATGGCCGGCGATGGAATCAACGATGCTCCGGCTCTTTCTCAGGCAGATGTTGGAATCGCTTTGGGTACAGGCACGGACATCGCTATTCAAAGTGCTACTGTGACACTGGTCAATGGCGATTTGCGCAAAATTGCTCAAGCCCTTGTCTTGTCAAAGGCCACAATGTCAACCATTCGAGGCAATCTTTTTCTGGCATTTATTTATAACATTATAAGCATTCCAATTGCAGCCGGACTATTATATTTTATTACCGGCATTTTCTTGAATCCCATGATTGCGGCAGCGGCAATGGCCTTGAGTTCCATATCTGTTGTACTCAACAGCCTCTATCTTTATTATCGAAAATTCATTTAGACCATGAAACATATCCTGACTACAATTTTATTGCTTCTCAGTTTGAGCGCCTTCTCTCAAACGGTGCTGGAGAACAGCTCCTTTTACGGGCCTTATACTTTCGCCAAACCATTTGCCGATGAAGATAAAAGTCCTGAAGATAAAAGCTTTGAGCTGAGTAGTTTTTTGGATAATATCTCTGTAGATGAAGAGGCTTATAATTTCAATGCTTTTCCTAAATATAAGTTCTCAGGCTATAAAGCTAAATTTGAAAAAGAAAAAGGATTGCTAATCCAAAACCCAGATAGTCAAAATTACCACGTCTTTGTTCAAAATGTATATCTGGAAAACCCTGATTTCTCCAAGCTGAAACTAAAAGTGAATTCCAATGCGATCTTCAGAATTTCCGAAAATGGCCAAACCCTTTTGGAAAATCTCAATCGCCCCGATAGCTCAGTTTCAAAAGACGTCGAAAAAGAAATGCTCAAAGGTTTTCATCCTTTAACTATTAAATTAATGAATACGGCTGCACAGGGCGAAATCCAATTTAAACTGATCATTGAAAAGGACAGTGCTTTAAACCGGGTAATATTTCATACTGAATCAAAAAAACCGAGCATCGATCTTTACTCATTAGCCAATATGTCAGGGGTATCCTCAGCCAAGATTAATTCAGAAGGAACCAAAGCGGCCATAACAATTTCAAAAAAGGCCTCGCCAAAAGGCAAATCTGAATCCTGGCTTGAGTTTTGGGATTTAAAGTCAAAAAAAATCATCCGTTCTTATAGAGGTTTGTCCGAAATGACCAGTATTGATTGGGTGCCGGGAAAGGAGGCTATTTCCTATATACGTTCCAATGACAAAAAGAAATCCATATGGATTCATCCTTTAAATGCTGAGCCCTATATTATTTTGGGCCAAATTGAAAATATTTCTTCCTATCAATGGTCAGACAATGGAGAATTTATCATTTATTCCATTAGACAAAAACCCGATAAGAAAGATAAAAAAACCAATCTTCTTGATGGAATGGCATCGCGTTTACCGGGCTATGACAATTATTCTTATCTGTACAAACTCGATATAAGCTCAGGAAAAATCACTCAGCTAACATTCGGGGAAAATAGCACTTCCTTAAAGGACATCTCTTCAGATGGTTCAAAAATTATATTCACCACCGATGATGAAGATTATTTGCAATTGCCCTATTCCTACTCAACATATTGGGAGATGAACCTGAATAATGGCAAAACGGATTCCTTATTCACATTATACTGGGGCGGTGGCTGTGAATATTTTCCCGATGGCAAAAAAATATTAATCAGTGGGGGGCCATCACTCTTTGAAGGTATAGGTGAAAACGTGCGAGAGGGTCAAAAACCCAATGGCTATGACGGACAGGCCTATATATTTGATTTGGAAAGCAAAGAAGCAATTGCCATCAGTAAAGAATTCGATCCATCGATTAGCTCAATGGATGTGTCTGGCAATGGAGAGGAAGTATATCTGATCTGCACCGACAAAGATTACAGAACACTTTACAAATATAATCTGGAAGAAAAGAGTTATGAAAAATTAATGGATGCCCCTGATTTAATCCGTTCACTTGATTTAAATAGGGATAATAAAAAAGGTCTTATCACAGCTTCCAATGCACAGGGAGACAATGCAGTGTATCTTTTTGACCCGCGAAAAATGAAACTTGAAACGCTCCATGATCCATCCTTCCCAATCCTGAAAGACAAGCTTTTTGGGGAAATCAATTCCTGGACATTTGAAAATGAAAACGGCGATGTCATAGACGGGCGCTTTTATTTGCCACCTGATTTTGATTCTACTAAAAACTATCCTCTGATCGTTTATTATTACGGTGGAACTACACCTGTTAGCCGCTCATTTGGAGGTCGATATCCCTACAACTGGTATGCCGCTCAGGGTTATGTGGTTTATATTTTACAACCGCGTGGCAGCATCGGTTACGGACAGTCTTTTTCTGCGGAGCATGTTAACAATTGGGGAAAAACCACGGCTAAGGATATAATACTGGGAACAAAAAAGTTTACAAAATCACATCCATTCATAGATACTACGGCAATTGGTTGTATTGGCGCTTCCTATGGCGGTTTTATGACCATGTATCTCACAACTCAAACTGATATATTTTCTGCTGCAGTTTCCCATGCGGGGATATCGGCGCTTTCGAGTTATTGGGGAGAAGGGTTTTGGGGATATGCTTATTCTGCTGTGGCTTCCGAGGCGGCCTTCCCCTGGAACCGAAAAGACATTTACGTCGATCAAAGTCCTCTTTTTCAAGCGGACAAGGTGAATACACCAATTTTACTAACCCACGGAACCTCTGATACAAATGTACCGCCGGGAGAGAGCTACCAATTTTATACGGCCCTCAAGATTTTGGGTAAAGAAGTGGAAATGCTCGAAGTGCCGGGACAAAATCACTGGGTGGTGGATTATGAACAATACATTGAATGGAAATATTCTATAATCGCCTGGTTCGATAAACACCTCAAGAAGAAAGACGATTGGTGGAATAGCCTTTATAAATAATGCCGGCGGTGAAAATTCTTGTAGGATCAAAAAACCCGGTAAAAATCAATTCTGTAAAACAGGCTTTTTCAAAAGCTTT
The DNA here is from genome assembly GCA_040218795.1 of Cytophagales bacterium. Classification (GTDB taxonomy): domain Bacteria; phylum Bacteroidota; class Bacteroidia; order Cytophagales; family CCMP332; genus CCMP332. The sequence continues at coordinate 109,626 of JAVJQT010000009.1, forward strand.
CTCCACAGTAATGTTTGAAGTGGAAGGAGTAAATTCAGAATCAGGAGTTCCCGATCAACCTGTTGGTGATTCGGAAACTTTCCATGGAGCTGTCAATCGCGCAGAATATATTTTTAAAAAACATCCAAATGCAGATTACTGGGTTGGTATTGAAGGCGGCATTGAAATCGATGAAGAAGACGATATGGAAGCCTATGCCTGGGTTTATATAAAATCTCTCAAATTGAAAGGCAAGGCTAAAACAGCTAATTTTTATATCCCCAAAGAAGTTTCAAAACTTGTGAGAGAAGGTCATGAACTGGGTCATGCCGATGATATGGTTTTTGGAAAATCAAATTCAAAACAAAGTAGCGGATCGGTTGGGATTTTAACCAATGGACTGCTAAATCGTACAGAATATTATGAACAGGCTGTTTTATTGGCCCTTATCCCATTTTTGAATCCCAAGCTAAATTTTTAGCTAATCCGAAATTTTCAGGCTAGCTAATCAACTTCCAGTCGAGATCATTGCTGTTTTTTCTTTGCATTAATGATTTCAAACGGCGATGCGCAGTGGAATTTAAACCCGGGTCTTTATCCAAGATCGCTTTGACCGAATCACGCGCAGCAATCAATATTCCCGAATCCTGAGCCAAATCAGCTATTTTAAGATTTAAAACACCACTTTGCTGTGTTCCGGCCAAATCTCCGGGTCCGCGTAATTTTAAATCTACATCGGCTATTTCAAATCCATTTTGAGTTCTTACCATGGTCTCTAACCTTACCCTGGCATCTTTACTCACTTTGTTACCCGTCATCAAAATACAAAAGGACTGCTCTGCTCCTCTCCCAACCCTTCCGCGCAATTGATGCAATTGTGACAGACCGAATTTCTCCGAATTTTCAATCACCATCACAGATGCATTTGGGACATTAACTCCTACTTCAATAACAGTTGTCGATACCAGAATTTTGGTTTCATTTTTCACGAAACGCTGCATTTCATAATCCTTGTCAGCCGCTTTCATTCTCCCGTGTAGAATGCTTATAGGATATTCAGGAAAAGCCCTGCTGATGCTCTCAAAACCATCCATAAGGTCTTTATAATCTAATTTCTTTGATTCTTCTATAAGCGGATAAACAATATATATCTGCCGTCCTTTTTCGATTTCATCTTTTAAAAATTTAAAAACGCTCAATCGATGTGCATCTGTGCGGTGCACTGTTTTTATTTCTTTTCGACCGGGTGGCAATTCATCAATTACTGAAATATCGAGATCACCGTATAGGGTCATTGCCAATGTTCTTGGTATAGGGGTGGCTGTCATCACAAGAATATGCGGGAAGTGACTTTTATTTTTTTGCCAAAGTTTGGCCCTTTGCGCCACTCCAAATCGATGTTGTTCATCTATGACACATAAGCCCAAATTTTTAAACTTTACACGGTCTTCAATTAGGGCATGCGTGCCTATTATGATATCAATATTCCCTGCTTCGAGATTTTTTAAGATTTCTTTTCTAGAGGCGCTTTTTGTAGATCCGCTGAGTTTTGCAATTCTGATTCCCAAATATTTGCTGTAATCAGATAATCCGTTATAGAGTTGCTCTGCCAGTATTTCCGTAGGCGCCATAATACAGGTTTGTGCCTTATTATCACGGGCCATGAGAGAGCATAAAAAAGCCACCATTGTTTTTCCGCTTCCCACATCTCCCTGTAATAACCTGTTCATCTGATAGCCTGAAATTAAATCGCTTCTGATTTCCTTTATTACCTTTTTCTGTGCATTTGTCAACTGAAAAGGAAGATGTTCTCGATAAAATGTATTGAGCTTGTCCAGTTTTTTGAAAATCTGACCGGGGAAAATTTCTTTGTTTTCAGATTTCTGAAAAAGTATTCTCAATTGAATGAGAAATAATTCTTCAAATTTTAATCTTCTTCTGGCCTCTTCTGCTTCTTTAAAACTTTGCGGTTTGTGAATGGCAATGAGCGCTCTTCTTCTCGGAATCAGTTTAAACTTTTTTATTAAAGTCTCAGGAAGAATTTCAACATCAAATTCAATTTGCTCAAGATTTTGGTCAATTATGTTCTCAATGGCCCGGCTATCGAGGTAATTTCTTCGCAATTTTTCTGTACTGGAATAGAGGGATGTTAGTTTTTGGTCTTTTCCGGATTTTAAATTTTTTGCTAATTCCATTTCCGGGTGAGCGATATTTAATTTATTACCATAAAGGGTCGGTTTGCCAAATAAGATAACTTCCTGTCCAACCTTAAATTTATTTAACACCCAGTTTACGCCCTTAAACCAGACCAATTCGATGTTTCCGCTTTTGTCATTAAAATCAGCGATCAAACGTGTTTTTCTTCCGTGACCCGCGGTTTTAAAATTTTTTAAATGCCCTCTCAATTGAATGATTTCCTCATTTCCCTGCAATTCAGAAACCTTATAAATACGGGTTCTATCTTCGTATCTATAGGGATAATGTGTTATTAAATCGCCGAAAGTGAATAATTCAAGCTCTTTTTGAAACAATTCCGCCCTTTTGGGTCCAATCCCTTTTAAAAATTTTATTTCAGTGCCAAAATTCACTCCCATTGGCCTAATCAAAGAAAAATTCGCAATTTTTTACAACCTTGGCCGTTCTATTCTCGTTCTAAAGCAATAGAAATAATTAATTTTTATAATTTTAAGCCGCGGTACGTGTGTCTTGTAGATATTTACAATTAAACATATATTAGCGACTTAATATTTTGTGCACATTTGAATTTTATTATCAGGGTATGAAAAAGTCAACTGCTTTTAAAGCAATAGTGGCCATAGTAGCATCATCTTTCCTTTACGCCTGCGGAGGCGGAGGCGCATACAGAGATGCGAGTAATCCGGGTTCCAACAGTTCTGTAACCGGTTTGGGCTATAATGAAGAAGGTGGATTTGAAGTAAATGATTATAACGGACAACCCGAAGCGCCAAACATGGTCTTTATACAAGGTGGTAGAACAACCTTGGGTTCGTCTGAAGAAGATATTCTCAATCGTCATGACAATGTGGAGAGAACCGTTACGGTTGCTTCCTTTTTTATGGATATGACCGAGATTGCAAATATTCACTGGTTGGAGTATTTGTTTTATCTCAAAAGAGATTCATCAGAAGAAGTTTACGTTGCCTCTTTACCCGATACGCTTGTATGGGAAAGTGAGCTTTCATTCAATGACCCCTATGTAGATCACTATTTGAGATATCCTGGATTCAGATATTTCCCCGTAGTTGGTGTAACATGGGAGCAAGCCAGTGATTACTGTATTTGGAGAACAAAAGTGGTAAACCAAAAATTGGCAGAAGAAAGCGGAATAGAAGATATTCAATACGAAGGTAGAATTCCTTTGGAATCAGGTGTGGTAGTTCCAAGTTTCAGATTGCCGACTGAGGCTGAATGGGAATATGCAGCCATAGCTTTGATTGGAACACAATACCTTGATGAAAACCAATCTCACAAAAGAATTTATCCATGGGATGGTCATGCATTAAGAAATCCTTATGGTGCCGAAATGGGAACATTCCTTGCCAACTTTAAAAGAGGTAGAGGTGATTATGCAGGTATCGCAGGAAGATTAAATGATGGCGCAATGATCACCGATCATGTATATGCTAATCCTCCAAATGATTACGGTCTCTATAATATGGCCGGTAATGTATCAGAATGGGTATGGGATGTTTACCGACCACTATCTTTTCAGCAGGTGGATGATCTTAACCCTATCAGAAGAAACGGATGGAAAGATGAGTCTGATCGTTACGACCCTACCAATAGTCTTATCGGCAATGAAGTAAGGGTATATAAGGGTGGTTCATGGCATGATCCTGCTTATTTCATGTCTCCTGGTACAAGAAGATACCTGGAACAGGATACTGCATTGGCAACACTTGGATTTAGATGTGCCATGATCAGCGCAGGTAGAAACCGCTAGATAAAAATATTATTAATTAAAAGCTGCTCTAAAAGGCAGCTTTTTTTGTTTATGGAAGTTCGAGTTTTTGGTCTAATGTCCGGTTCTTCACTAGACGGAATAGATATTGCCGATTGTACTTTCAAGATCAATCCTGAAAAGGTAATATTTGAAATCAATAATGCGCTTACTTTACCTTACCCAAAAGAATTGCATGATGCTTTATTGGAAGCAGCTCAAATTTCCTCTAAAGATTTAAAATTACTAGACATAGAATACAGTGAATGGATCGCTGATAAATTGGAGCAATTTATCCAAGGACGATCAGAAATTTCCCTAATAGGCATTCATGGGCATACTGTATTTCACAAACCCAATGAAGGGTTTTCACTTCAGCTGGGTAATGGCCGGATCATTCATTCCAAAATTGGAGTGCCCATTGTTACTGATTTTAGAACTGCCGATATCAAAGCCGGAGGGCAGGGTGCTCCGCTATCACCTAAAGGTGATTTGGATCTATTCCCCGATTATGATGGATTCTTAAACCTTGGAGGAATTTCAAATTTTAGTTTCAAAACAAAGGAGCAATCAATAAAAGGCTTTGACATTTGTCCTTTTAATCTGGCTTTGAATGAACTTGCACAGAAAAAGGGATTTGCGTACGATAAGAATGGTAATTTGGCTTCGCGCGGATCAATTATAGAGCCATTGCTTGAAGACCTAAACGCCATTGAATTCTACAAGGGTAGAAAACCAAAGAGTATTGACAGGCTCTGGTATGAAAATACATTTCAACCAATTATTAAACGCTTTTATAATGATTATGCGCTTGAAGACATCATTCATACCGTGAATAATCATCAGGCAATTCAAATCGCAGGCGTTTTAAACGATTATCTGAACAAAAATGATAAAATCCTGCTTAGCGGCGGAGGCGCTCATAATGGCTTTTTTACTGAGCTCTTAAAATCTAAAATAAAGTCTAAATTAATTATTCCCGATGCCTCAATCGCAGATAATAAAGAAGCCATTATCTTTGCCTACCTGGCATTGCTAAAGGCTTTGGGAATGCCCAATTGCATTGCTCAAGTAACCGGGGCAAAAAGAGATAGCATTGGCGGGATGCTTTTTGGAAACTGTAACTTTAATAAGAATTAACATGTGGGATCTTCTAAAGAAATTTGAAAATAAACAGGCTGAAATCGTTTTTGAGTGGAATGACAATGAAACTGAAGCTGTAGGCTGGGTAGTTATCAATTCCCTTAGAAATGGAGCTGCAGGTGGTGGAACACGTATGCGACCGGGGCTTGACAGAAGAGAAGTGGAATCGCTTGCTAAAACCATGGAGATTAAATTTACCATTTCCGGACCGCAAATCGGAGGGGCAAAATCGGGTATCAATTTTGATCCTCACGATCCAAGAAAACAAGGTGTGCTCGAAAGATGGTATAAAGCTGTTATTCCTCTATTAAAAAATTACTATGGTACAGGTGGCGATCTTAATGTTGACGAAATTCACGAAGTAATTCCTATTACAGAAGACCTGGGTCTATGGCATCCTCAGGAAGGTGTGGTAAATGGTTATTTTAATCCAAATGAACCAGAAAAAATCAGGAAAATCGGCCAGCTCAGACAAGGGGTATCCAAAGTAATCGAAGATCCTGAATTTATTCCACCGGGAAATAAAAAATACCATGTTGCAGATATGATCACTGGTTTTGGGGTGGCACAGGCTGTGAGAAGCTATTACGAGATATGGGGAGGAGAACTCCAAAATAAAAAGGCAATTATTCAGGGCTGGGGAAATGTGGGCTCTGCGGCTGCTTATTTTCTTGCCAAATGGGGTGTTTCGGTTGTTGGAATTATTGACAAGGCAGGTGGAGTGATAAAAAGTGATGGCTTAAATTATGAGGAGATTAGACAACTCTTTGTCAATAAAATTGGAAATACACTGATTGGTGAAGACCTGATTCCTTTTGAGAAAGCCAATGAAATTATTTGGAATGAAAAAGCAGACATTTTCATACCGGCTGCCGGTTCCAGATTGGTCAAACAGGAAGAATTACAAAAAATGATTGAAAATGGCCTGGAAGTTATTTCCAGTGGTGCCAATGTTCCCTTTGCCGATACTGAAATTTTTATGGGGCCAATTGGAAAATACGCCGATCAGAATCTGGCTTTAATTCCCGATTTTATTGCAAATTGTGGTATGGCACGGGTTTTTGCCTATTTAATGGAAACTGACAAGGAGATTACCGATCAGTCGATTTTTAGTGATACAAGGAAAGTAATTCACAAAGCATTGGCGGCAGTTCACGATGAGAACAGCAATCGAACCAAACTGGCAGAGAAAGCATTTGAGATTTCTCTTAGACAATTGATATAATAAAATCGCATCGACAGCGATATAATTATTCAATATTTTATATTTAACAGTCATTATTTTGATAAATGATAAGGCAAAATCTATTTTTAAAGCCTGATTAGCATAGAATGCATTTAAAAACACTTTTCGGGTTTGTTTTCCTGATATCCGTATTTCTCTTTTCTGATATAGACAAAGCTTATGCTTTGAATGAAATCAGTGCTGAGGAAATGGTTATGGATAATCCTGAGCATTCTGAGAGCGAAGGGTTACAAGTTCACGAAGAATCTTCCGAACACGGAGAAGAAGCCCATCACAGCGCCCTTGAGCCGGCGGGCTGGGCTGTTATACCATTTGTGCTTCTTTTATCCTTAATCGCTATCGGCCCGCTCCTTTTTGAACATTTTTGGCATAAAAATTATCCCAAAATAGCGGTTGCACTGGCAGCGATAGTTCTGGCCTATTATTTATTGTTTTTAGGCAATACCCATGAACCTGTCCATGCTTTTTTCGAATATTTTCAATTTATCAGTTTACTTTCTGCGCTGTTTATTGCTTCAGGTGGGATTCTTATCAATATCGATAAGGAAGGTAAACCTTTGACCAATGTAATCTTATTGCTTATCGGTGCGGTAATAGCCAATCTTATCGGAACCACCGGGGCTTCAATGCTTTTGATCAGACCCTTTATTCGACTGAACAGAAATCGGGTCAAACCCTATCATATCGTTTTCTTCATATTTATTGTTAGCAATATTGGCGGATCATTGACGCCCATTGGAGATCCTCCGTTATTTCTCGGTTTTTTAAAAGGTGTACCATTCCAGTGGACCGTAATTCATAATATACTTCCCTGGGCTTTTGGAATAAGTTTGCTTTTGATATTATTCTATCTGTACGATCGACGCAATACCTCAAATTACTTTCCCGATGAGGAATTCAACTATAGTGGAAAATTGAGTATTAGAGGGAAAAAGAATTTTGTTTGGTTAGCGATTATAATTATTGCTGTATTTCTCGATCCCAATTTGCCCGGTTTTGAATGGGTGCCCGGAGTAGAAATAAACGGAGCAACATTCTCATTTGTCAGAGAATTAATAATGTTGTCATGTGCCTTTTTCAGCTATAAATTTGGAAATACTGATCTTTTGAAAGAAAATGATTTTGACTTTGAACCGATCAGGGAAGTTGCTTTTATTTTCATTGGAATTTTTGCCACCATGATGCCTGCCCTTCAAATGGTTGGAGAATTTGCTCAAAGTCCTGCTGGCGCAAAATTAATTACCCACAATACACTTTATTGGGGTACGGGGTTTCTTTCGGGATTTCTGGACAATGCCCCCACTTATTTAAATTTCCTGGCAGCAGCAATGGCTTCGAAAGGAGCGAGTATATCTGATTTCGATGCGGTAGTTGAATTTGCACGTAATGGATTTGCAGATTCCACGCTTCAACTTAAGGCAATTTCTATAGCGGCAGTATTTTTTGGTGCCCTAACCTATATCGGTAATGGGCCAAATTTTATGGTAAAATCCATTTCCGAACAAATCGGAATTAAAATGCCCTCGTTTTTTGGTTATATACTTAGGTTTTCAATTCCGATTCTCATACCACTCCTCTTTTTGGTATGGTTGATATTTTTTGCATTCGCTTAAAGCTGTAGGGGGAGGATTCGAACCTCCAAGAAGTCGTTAGCTCCGAAGCTCAATTTAGCATCTTTAATGATCTTAAATTGATCTTACGGAGTTTATCCGAAACTCTTCACCCCCGAGACAGGAGGGCATGTCTGCCTGTTTCATCACCCCACAGTATCAATGTAAAAGTAATAAATTCATCAATAAATTATATATTACTTACCTTTTTGATGAATTATTTACAGTATATTTAAATTTAATTGTAATAATTTATTAATTATATAATTGTTTAATTTATTATGGATGATTTTTACAGAATCGATAATACGGATAAGGCTATTTTGAATATTCTTATGAAGGATGCCCGCAAACCCTACAGTGAAATAGCCAAGCTCGTCCATGTTTCTCCAGGAACAGTTCATGTGAGGATGCATAAAATGGAAGAAGCGGGAATCGTAAAGGACTCAAAGCTCTTTATTGACTATGCCAAATTGGGTATAGATATTACTTCTTTTATAGGTATACATCTTGAAAAAAGCGCATTGTTTAAGAATGTTAAAAATGACCTCGAAAAAGTCGAAGAAATCACCAATCTATTTTACACTACGGGAATTTACGGTTTACTCGCTTTAATCCGATGCAGGGACACGGCACACCTCAGAGAAATTGTACAGGACAAAATTCAGTCTATAAAAGGAATTCAGAGAACAGAAACCATGATTAGTCTGGAAGAAAGTATTTCCAGGCCATATTTACTTCGCTGAGCGCATATCTTCAATGTTTGCTCCCGGATAAGGCCATATCCATTCTGCATGTCTGAAATGATCCCAATCTACATGCGCCATATCGTAATCAGACTTAAATAAGGGATATGCTTTACCTCCATTTAATGTAACCCAGCCCCTGATAAAAATACTGATGTCCTGGCCGGCGTATTCTTTTTTTAAGATCTGTACAAATTGCCACATCATATCCGGATGGGTCGCTACGCGAACATATTGTTTCGGTGTTAAATAGTCCAATGCATGAACCACCTTCCTTTGCCCGGTTTCATTGTCAATTACATTGATATGCATTCTTCCCTGTTTGGTTCTCAACATCATTCTCCATGACATTCTATGTCCTTCTTCTGTCCAGTTTACATCCCCTTCAATAAAATGATGACGTATAGGCAAAATCAATTGAATTGCGAACCAAACTGTAAATGCAATTAATATCATTTTTTGATTAGAAGTACTTATTTGTACATCATTGCTTTTTTCATATTTGGGGTAAATATTGCGCTTTCGATTCAAAAATGTGCGAAGCTCTCGGCCATTATAGAAAAATAGCAATAAGGCCAAAGCCATGTATGGAAAAACGCCAATTTGAAAAACAACGGAGTTAAACAAATGAAAAAAGAATGCTGCAAATACAGCGTATTTTCGGGTTTTTCTCCAGAGCAAAGCGGGAACAACAAAAAAGTCAAATACTATTCCACCCCAGGAAATAATTATTTGAAACCAATGCTGACTCAACAATGGACCTAAAACCGGATAATCGTATTTTGAAAGAAATAATTGTTCTACAGAATTGTAGCCAACCCAATCTGTATTCCATTTTGCCACACTGGCATACATGTAAAAGATCGCACTTTGCAATATAAAAACCCAGATAATACCTCGGATACATACATTGGAACGAATCTTTGGGTTGTATTTTGCATCGAGTGAAAAGGAGCGGTCGGCAGGAAGAAAAATCAGAATAAATGTCAGCAGAACCATTAAATAATAATGATTATTATAATTGGTCTTTTGCATCAAATAAGCGCCGGACCAAAGCAGGAAATAGCCTATTGCTGCAATTCTGTATTTCCAGCCAAGCATGATCATGAGCCCAAAGAGGCCCATGATGAAAAAATAATAATACATACCATTTCCCGGCAGAGGAGAAAGAAAATCAAATGGAATAAATACGAAGGTGTGTTTCGGAATAATATAAGCCCTGGCCACCCAACCGGTGAGAATGGCACCAAAACCCTCAGCTGCCAATAAAAATCCGAATGCAACTCTGAAAAGTGCCAGAGGTGCTATATCTACATTTTCAAAAAATCTGTTTTTATAAATTTCCAGTCCTGCCACCGTCCACGGGTATGTTTATTCCATTAATATAAGCAGCTGAACTTGTGCAAAGAAATGCTATGGCCTGAGCCACTTCTTTGGCTTCTGCAAATCGTCCCACAGGTATTTCACTTTTTAGCTCATCCATAATTTCCTGTTCGGGTTTTGAAGCTTTTTTGGATTTTCTTGAAATTATAGCATCTAATCTTTGGGTCTGTGTTGCGCCCGGCAAAACATTATTTACGGTAATTCCATATTCTCCCAATTCCATCGAAAGTGTTTTGGCCCAATTGGCCACAGCACCGCGAATGGTATTTGAAACACCAAGACCGGGAATGGGTTGTTTTACAGATGTAGATATGATGTTTACAATTCGGCCATAGCCCGCGTTTCGCATCAAGGGTACAAGGTTTTGAGCCAGAATTTGATTACAGATTAAATGCGCGTTAAAAGCAATTCTAAAATCCTCGAGTTCCGCATCAATGGCTTTGCCGGCAGGAGGCCCTCCCGTATTGTTGATGAGTATTTCCCAGCTGTTAAAATCCTTTAAGTAGTTTTTTAGATTTTTTTCCAGGCCCGATGGATCCATAAAATCGGCAATAATATAATTATGGGGCAATTCTGGGCAGCTCGGCAATCCCCGCACCATATTTTTGAGTGCTTCTTCATTTCTGGCAATGAGTGTAACATGTGCACCCATTTCTGCCAGTTCGATGGCGGTTGATTTTCCAATTCCCTGACTGCTTCCGCAGACAATTGCTTTTTTGCCTTTAAGATTTAAATCAATCATTTTTAATTCCTTTTACAATTTCAAATCTAATTGTTATTTATTTTTTATTTTGGAGATATACAAATTCATTTCTCATGGCTATTAGCAGACCCTTTAATCTACAAAAATGGATCGATGAAAACAGGCATATTCTCAAACCTCCTGTTGGTAATAAAAATCTTTATGCGGATGCCGGAGATTACATTGTAATGATCGTCGGAGGTCCGAATGCAAGAAAAGATTATCATTATAATGAAACCGAAGAGTTATTTTACCAGCTCGAAGGAGATATTAATGTCAGAATACAGGAAGATGGAAAAGCGGTTGATATTCCGATAAAAGCCGGTGAGATGTTTCTGCTGCCGGCCAAGGTGCCGCATTCCCCTATGCGAAGCGAAGGCTCGGTGGGTTTGGTCGTAGAATTGAAAAGAGAAAATGCCAAAGACGGTTTGTTATGGTTTTGCGATAACTGCAATAATAAATTGCATGAAACTTATTTCACGCTTCACAATATTGAGAAGGACTTTATTCCAAGGTTTAAGGAATTCTATGGCTCAGAGAAAATGCGTACCTGTGAAAATTGCGGAACGGTGATGGAAACAGATGAGCGATTCGTATAAATTAAGAATTAAAAATGGAGAATGGAGAATTTTCGCTACATAGTTCCTTTTTATCTATTTAAGCTTCACTCAGCCAGATAATATCTCCACACATTTACCCCTTCACACGTCCTCGTTTGCAACGAGGATGCCAATTTAACCAAAATGGCTGCATCTGATTCGTTGGAATTACTTAGAAGTATGGTTTTATTGATCTAAATTTTGAGACATGTCTCCTTATCGGGAATTTAAAGCTTATTCGCCATACTTAAGCTTACTGCCTACGTTTAAACTTCGGCAATTAAAAATTCTTAATTTCGTCCAATGAATTTCAATACCACTTCTGAATTCGCAAAAGAGCAAGATCAAAAAGATCCGCTTCGCTCTTTTCGAAATCATTTTCATATTCCACAGCATAAGGACCAGGATACTGTCTATTTCACGGGCAACTCGCTCGGATTGCAACCTAAAAAAACCAAAAAGTATTTAGAGCAGGAATTATCAGATTGGGCAAAATACGGCGTTGAAGGGCATTTTGAAGTCAGTAAAAGACCCTGGTTTCACTATCATAAATTTTCTAAACAAGCTCTGGCAAATCTTTTTGGGGCAAAAGAACTTGAAGTGGTTTCCATGAACAACCTCAGTGGAAATCTGCATCTCATGATGGTTAGTTTTTTCCGGCCCGAGGGTAAAAGAAATAAGATTATCATCGAATCGGGTGCTTTTCCCTCTGATTATTATGTGGTAGAAAGTCAGTTGAGATTTCATGGCCTAAATCCGGCTGATCATCAGATTGAGTTAAAACCAAGAGAAGGAGAATATGCATTAAGAACTGAAGACATTATTAACTCCATAGAAAAACATGCAGATGAACTCGCTTTAGTAATGCTTCCCGGAGTTCAATACTATACCGGACAGTATTTTGACCTTAAAAAAATAACAGAAGCGGCACATTCTGTCGGTGCGATAGCAGGATTCGACCTGGCTCATGCCGCAGGCAATCTACCTATGAAACTGCATAACTGGAATGTGGATTTTGCCGTTTGGTGCGGTTATAAATACCTCAATTCCGGCCCGGGAGGTGTTTCAGGTATTTTTGTACATGAAAAACATGCCCACAATAAAGAACTGCCTCGTTTTGCCGGCTGGTGGGGGCATAATGAAGGCGAACGCTTTAAAATGAAACCCGGCTTTGACCCTATGCCCGGTGCAGATGGGTGGCAATTGAGCAATGTCAATGTGCTCACTTCAGCGGCTCATTTGGCTTCTCTTGAAATCTTTGAAGAAGCAGGAATAGAAAATCTTCGTAATAAAAGCCTTCATCTGACTGCTTACACTGAATATCTATTGGAAGATATCAATTCCAGTCTTGGCGAAAAACAGATTAACATCATTACGCCGAAAGATCCCAATCAGAGAGGAGCGCAGCTATCATTGATAATAAAAGCAAATGGTAAAGCCATTTTTGACTATTTAAGCAAAGAAGGAGTCATTGCCGACTGGCGCGAACCCGATGTCATCCGAATAGCACCCGCCCCTCTTTACAACAGTTATGAAGATTCTTTTAGATTTTATTCCATATTAAAGAACTATTACAATATTGGGAATTAAATTCCCAATATGGGACATTTTATAAATCACAAATGCCGATTGCAGACTTTAATCGCAGTTGGACTCCTATTTGCCTTATACAGGTCAAAATAGAGAGTCATGAAAAATCAAAAAATCGAAACCCTGCAAAATGAATTGGAAGTATTAACTAAACGATTCAATGATAACATGAAGAAAATTTCTTCACTTTTGAAATTTACCAAAGAACATGAGCATTTTTCAAATGGTATATCAGAAGTTACAAATATTGAAAAAGCGATAAATGAAAGATTACTTCTTATAAAAGAGAACTTTCAGATCAATTGGGCTAGAGTTGATATTATCAGACAATTGAAAGATTCGCAAAACAAGATTTGTAGTCTTGAGCGTTCAGAGCGAAATGGGATTTGTTCCGGCGACTTCTTTGAAAACTGGAAAGAGGAATACGAGAATAAGGGAGATTTCCTGATGGTCGAAATCATCGATATTTTAAACAATTAAGCATTTTAATTATTCTTATATTCAAGCTTAATTGAATTAAGAATATGCCCGAAAAAAATATCGTTATAGTAGGTGCAGGATTGGTTGGCTCTCTTTTATCCCTGCTCCTTTCTAAAAAAGGATACAACATAGATGTTTATGAAAAAAGGCCTGACATGCGAAAATCAGGCGCCAAAGGTGGAAGATCAATAAATCTGGCTTTAAGCGACCGCGGATGGAAAGCCTTAAAAATGGCAGGAATAGCCGGTGCCATTGAAGAAATCGCTATTCCAATGAAAGGCCGATTAATGCACAGCACGGATTCAGAGCTGACCTTTCAGGCCTATGGCAAAGAAGGGCAATCCATTTATTCCGTTTCACGTGCAAGACTAAATGAACTCTTAATGGAAGAAGCTGAAAAAATTGGTGTTCGCTACCATTTTGAACAGCAATGTGAAGAGGTGGATAGTGAGACGGGAATCATTCACTTTAGCGACCATTCCGGGCAGCCTAAAAAGGTAAAAGCGGATGTAATTTTCGGTACAGACGGCGCATTTTCTGCTGTAAGAACCAGCTTCCTAAAACGCGATCGCTTTACCTATTCGCAGCAATATTTAAGTCATGGCTATAAAGAGCTCGAAATCAAACCCGATCAAAAGGGCCAATTTCAAATGGAAGAAAATGTATTGCACATTTGGCCAAGAGGTGATTATATGTTGATCGCGCTTCCCAATCCAGACAAAACATTCACATGCACCTTATTTTTCCCTTTTGAAGGAGAACCCTCCTTTGCTTCGCTAAATTCAGATGAAGCGATTACAAAATTTTTTGAAACACAATTCCCGGATGCCAGAGCCCTGATGCCCGATCTGCTTGAAATGTATAATAGCAATCCAACGTCCTCTTTGGTTACGGTTAAATGCTATCCCTGGGTATTTGACTCAAAAGTCTGTCTGCTTGGAGATGCTTCTCATGCCATAGTTCCCTTTTACGGACAGGGAATGAATTCGGGTTTTGAGGATTGCAGCGTATTGATGGAAATTCTGGAAAATAATAAAAATGATAATTGGGCTCTAATATTGGATAAGTTTCAAAAAAGCAGAAAACCAAATGCCGATGGCATTTCAGAATTGGCTTTACAGAATTTTATAGAAATGAGAGACTCTGTGGCCAACAAAGACTTTTTGCTCCAGAAAAAAATTGAAGCAAGAATAAACGATCTTTACCCCAACAAATGGATGCCTCTTTATTCCATGGTTACTTTTAGCCATAAGCCTTATGCAGAAGCGCTGGCAAAAGGCCGTTTTCAGGATCGCTTAATGCAAGAAGTATTAGGAATAGACGGAATTGAGGAAAAATACCAGAAAGAAAGTTTTAAGGAATTAATACGTCCATATGTTGAAAGAAATGCGAATTTTAAAATGGCGGACAAAAAGACTTTAGCATAAAATGGCAAAACACATTTTAATTAGTGGTGGTACGGGTATGCTTGGAGGGGCATTGACAAATGCCTTACAGGATGAAGGATATGAGGTTGCCTATTTGAGCCGAAGTAAGGGATTGCACGATGGTATTAGAAAATACCGCTGGGATATCGACAAATCTTATCTCGACCCCGAAGCTCTGCATTGGGCGGATGCCATAATTCATTTGGCCGGTGCCGGAGTTGCCGATAAGCGCTGGTCTCCGAAAAGAAAAAAGGCAATCCTTGAAAGTCGAACCAAATCGACCAGACTGCTTTACAATGAACTGAAAAAAGACAATTACAATATCAAACATGTAATTTCTGCATCGGCCATTGGATATTACGGTTTTGGCGGGCCTGATAAGGTATTTAAGGAAGATGACCCGGCCGGTAGCGATTTTCTTGCGACGGTCACCGAAAAGTGGGAAGAGGAATCCAAAAATATATCCGATCTCAAATTAAAACATACCCGACTGCGGATCGGTGTGGTTTTGACTCAAAAAGGAGGCGCTTTTAAAAAATTAAAACAACCCATTTTTTATGGAATCGGCTCTCCATTGGGAAGCGGCAAACAAATGGTTTCTTGGATTCATCTCGATGATCTGGTTAATATATTCATGCACGTGATGAACAAAGACCTTTATGGCGTGTACAATGCTGTGGCTCCTGAACCCGTCAGTAATGAAAAATTCACGAAGGTTACCGCGCGAATGATGCGCCGCGGGGTGTATCTCCCTAATGTACCTGAATTTGTCCTGCGACTCATGTTTGGAGAAATGGCCGATATAATACTCAAAGGCTCGGTTGTATCATCAGAAAAAATAATGCGGACAGGTTTTAAATTTAAACACCCCAATATTTCCGATGCCGTTTATGACATACTTGTAAGAAGGGTTTGAGCGGATATTTCATTTTTTATATCAATTTTGCAATGCAATAAAATTTCTATGGATACAGAGAACAGAGACGACAATATTGAAAAAGAAGTAGAAGATAAAATCAGACGTGCTTTTAAAGACAGAGATTGGAGCGAAATAAAAAGCGAAGATTCCTGGGCAATTTTTAAAATCATGTCCGAAATGGTTGAAGGATTTCAAAAACTTTCTAAAATCGGCCCTTGTGTTACCATTTTTGGTTCGGCGAGAACAAAGCCGGATAATCCCTATTACAAAGCCGCAGAAAATATTGCTGCCAAGCTCGTTCGACACGGTTATGGTGTTATAACCGGTGGTGGGCCCGGTATTATGGAGGCCGGTAATAAAGGTGCAAAATCTGAAAATGGTAAGTCGGTGGGATTAAATATAGAATTGCCTTTTGAACAGGGAAGTAATATCTATATCAATCCAGACAAACTAATCACATTTGATTATTTCTTTGTCAGAAAGGTAATGTTTGTAAAGTATTCTCAGGGATTTGTAGTCATGCCCGGTGGGTTGGGAACCATGGATGAATTTTTTGAAGCCCTCACCCTGATTCAAACAAAAAAAATCGGTCGCTTTCCAATCGTACTTTACGGCAAAGACTATTGGGGAGGCTTGATTGACTGGCTCAAGGAAGTTGTCTTAAAAGAAAAAAACATAAATGTCGAGGACCTCAACCTTTTTAATCTTGTAGATGATGAAACCGAAGCAGTAAAGGTTATTGACGAATTTTATTCTAAATACCTTTTATCGCCGAATTTTTAATGAAGGCCAATTTAAAATTTGTATTACTATCGCTAGTTATCGTTTCCGTACCATTCCTGTGGTATCTCAAAATTCCCGGTATTTCATTTGGAAATAATACAGCAGCGAAGGAAGTAAAAGTGGACAGCAGCGCTTTACAACAGGTTATAAAAAATCCATTTGTGCCGGAAAAGGTATTCTTTGCCGGCGAAGAAGTACCCGTTTGGATTCCCGAAGTAAGGGAAAGACTTGAAAATGAATTGATCATCAATTGTCATTGGCACTCCAATACGTTGACCTTAATGAAACTTGCTCCACGATGGTTTCCACTTTTCGAAAGTGTATTTGATTCTATGGCTGTACCTGAAGACTTTAAGTATATAAGTCTTGTCGAGTCCAGATTACAACTCGAAGAATCACCCGTAGGAGCAGCAGGGCTTTGGCATCTCATGCCCATTTCGGCAAAGGAGAATGGATTGTATATGGACGAAGAAGTGGATGAGCGTTATGATCCGGTGAAATCAACGAAAGTTGCAGCTAAGTATATTTTGAAGGCAAAAAATAAGTTTGGTTCATGGACCAATGCCGCAGCTTCCTATAACCGCGGCATGTCGGGTTTTGCCAGGGCCATAGAACATCAGCGCGTCAATAATTTCTATGATCTGAAAATGAATTCAGAAACAGCCCGGTATGTATTCAGAATTATTGCGGTAAAAATGATTTTTGAGAGTCCCGAGCGTTATGGGTTTTATCTCGAGCCTGAAGACTATTACCAAGCCTGGGAGACCAAAACCATTGAGGTGGATTCCACAGTTAATGACTGGGCAGAATTTGCCCTTGAACATGGGACCATTTATAAATATGTAAGACTGTACAATCCATGGATTCAGGAGAAATATTTAAAAAATAAGAAGCGCAGAAAATACAAGGTTCAGATTCCAAAAGAAACTTTAAGCTATTCAGAACCATTAACAGATTCGGATATTATTATAGTAGATTCCCTCATGGGAACAGAGGATGAATTAGACAAGCAGGAATAATTTGGCGGAAACAGTAAAAAAAGGAGAGGTAGAGGATTTACCTATCGACCTGACAGGTTATGAGTTTATTGAGGTTTTTGGTGCAAGGGAGCACAATCTCAAAAACATTGATGTTTTCATTCCGAGAAACAAGCTAATTGTAATCACAGGAATCAGCGGCAGCGGCAAGTCTTCGCTGGCATTTGATACCATTTATGCCGAAGGCCAAAGAAGGTATATGGAGAGTTTTTCGGCCTATGCCAGATCCTTTATCGGCGATATGGAAAGACCCGATGTAGATAAAATAAATGGTCTTTCGCCGGTAATTTCCATCGAGCAAAAAACAACTTCCAGAAACCCGCGATCCACAGTTGGCACACTTACCGAAATATATGATTTTCTCAGATTGCTATATGCAAGGGCCGGAATAGCCTATTCTTATCTCAGCGGTGAAAAGATGACGCGGCAAACTGAAGAACAAATCCTGGACACTGTGCTGGAAAAATTTAAAGATCAAAAAATAATCCTCCTGGCCCCCATTGTGAAGGGAAGAAAAGGACATTACCGGGAGCTTTTTCAACAATTGAGAAAATCGGGTTATACCAAAGTGAGAGTCAACGGGGAGGTATTGGATATCGAACCTAAAATGCAACTCGACCGCTATAAAACGCATGATATTGAATTGGTGGTTGATCGGCTGATTGCAAAAAAAGACGATAAATTCAGAATTTCACAAAGTCTGCAAACGGCGATGAAACAAGGCAAGGGTGTGATTTATGTATTGGATCAGGAAGATAAAAGTCATGCCTTTTCAAAATATTTAATGGATCCAAAAACGGGTCTGAGTTATGATGAACCCGCACCGAATACATTTTCTTTTAATTCTCCCTACGGCGCCTGTCCAAAATGCAATGGGCTTGGTCAAATTGAAGAAATAACCAAGGAAAGTATTATACCTGATGACAATCTAAGCATGAGCCGAGGTGCCATTGCACCACTTGGAGAATACAGGGATATCTGGATTTTCAAAAAAATAGAATCCATATTAAAGAATTACGATTTGAGTCTTTCCACACCGGTCAAAAAGATTCCGGAAGATATTCTCGACAAAATTCTATTTGGAACCGATGGCAAAATCGAGGTTCCCTCTGTGAAATATCCCGGTTCTACCTGGAAAGTTCGTTTTGGTGGAATTATCAATTTCCTCGAAGAACAGAAAGACGCGGGATCTGAAAAAACACAGAAGTGGGTTCAGGACTTTGTGCAGAAAATCATTTGCCCCGAATGCAATGGTGGTAGATTAAAGGCAGAAGCCCTTCATTATAAAATCCACGATAAAAACATCTCAGAACTTGCCCAAATGGATATCGGGCATTTAAAAGAGTGGTTTGAAAATATCGAAGAAAAATTAAGTGAAAACCAAAATATAATTGCCAAAGAAGTTCTAAAAGAAATTAGAAAGCGAATCGGGTTTCTCAGTGATGTCGGACTTGAATACCTAACGCTGGACAGACAGTTAAAAACGCTTTCCGGTGGCGAATCTCAAAGAATTAGATTGGCAACTCAAATCGGAACGCAGCTGGTCGGAGTGCTGTATATTTTGGACGAACCGAGTATTGGTTTGCATCAACGCGACAATCAAAAACTCATTGATGCCTTAAAATCGCTCAGAGATATTGGAAACACAGTGATTGTTGTAGAACATGACCGCGACATGATGCTGGCATCAGATTATATTCTGGATCTCGGTCCAGGTGCTGGCCGCCATGGTGGAAAAGTTGTTTCCAAGGGTCATCCCAAGGAATTGATCAGCATGAAAAGCCTAACCGCCGATTATCTCAATCATAAATTGGTGATTGATGTGCCTAAGGAAAGAAGAAAAGGCAGTGGTAAAAAGATTAAGCTAAAAGGAGCAAAAGGGAATAATTTAAAATCCCTGAATCTTGATTTTCCACTAGGGAAAATGATTTTGGTGACCGGAGTTTCAGGCAGCGGAAAATCTACATTGATTCACGATACTTTTTATCCCATACTAAATAAACACATTTATAAATCGCACAGAGAACCGCTGGCTTTTAAGAGTATAGAAGGCTTGGAGCATATCGACAAAGTTATAGAGGTGGATCAATCGCCGATCGGCAGGACGCCCAGATCCAATCCCGCTACTTATACCGGAGCATTTACGGATGTGAGAGCTCTTTTTTCACAATTGCCCGAAGCCAAAATACGAGGTTATAAACCGGGTAGATTTTCCTTTAATGTAAAAGGTGGAAGGTGTGAAACTTGCCAGGGTGGAGGGATGAAACTCATCGAAATGGACTTTCTACCTGATGTTTTGGTGCCTTGTGAAGAATGCAAAGGAAAGCGTTATAATCGGGAAACGCTGGAAGTAAGATTTAAGGGAAAATCCATCTCTGACGTTTTGGATATGACAGTGAGTCAGGCCGTAGAATTCTTTGAAAATCAACCGAGAATTCTGCGAAGAATTAAAACTTTGGAAGAGGTTGGTTTGGGTTATATCACACTAGGACAACACGCTACCACCCTTTCAGGTGGGGAAGCACAAAGGGTGAAATTGGCCACGGAATTATCTAAAAAGGATACGGGGAAAACTTTTTACATATTGGATGAACCCACCACAGGACTTCATTTTCAGGACATTCAAATGCTTTTAACCGTTTTAAACAAATTGGTGGATAAAGGAAACACCGTCCTTGTGGTAGAACACAATATGGATGTTATTAAAGTGGCGGATCACATTATCGATTTGGGTCCTGAAGGCGGGCAAAAAGGGGGGTATGTAATTGCCGAAGGAAAGCCCGAAGATATTGTTAAAGTAAAAAAGAGCTATACGGCTAAATTTCTCAAGGAAGAGTTGTAAACAAGAAAGGCTGGTTCAAAAAACCAGCCTTTACTAAAATTGATGTATATGTTGAGAAAACTACTACTAAATTGCTCTTTCAAAATTCGTTTATCTTAATCTAGCCTATTGCTTTTTCAGATAACGAAATCTTTAATTTTTTTATTGTCGGATTAATCTTTTGGTAATAAACCTGAAATCGGTTTCTAAAAAGCTTTAATTCGACCTCCACTTTTTATTTAGCAATACTCGTGCCAAATTTTTGTAATTGTTTTAAGAACGGGGAATAAAATCAAATATTATAGCTTGTATAAATATTTGTATTAATAACGTACGAATTTGTCCGAATACGTACGAAGATTTACTTTTTCAAAATATCCCTGGCATAAGGAAAAATTACTTCCTCCCATCGCAAATAGGTTTTAGCTGAGGGGTGCAGATTATCAGCGGCTACTAATTCCGGCTTATCCTTCATTTCTTTAGAAACGGAAAATAAATCCACAACCTGAAGATTTCTCGCTTTGGCATGTTTGGATATTATCTTATTGAATTCTTCCAATCCTGCCGAAATATCTCTCCCCTTACTGTATTTGGGGCCATCCGGAGTTACTGAAAAATCGGGAATATTGACTATCAGAACTTTTGAAGGGTCTTTCAAGCGATTCTGTACATGATTCAATATCAATTCAAAATTTTTAGAAAATTGTTCAGCGCTGACTTCCTGAACCCAATCATTTACGCCAATCAAGATTGTCACAAAATTAGCCTTAGAAGAATCGAAAATGGGCAATTCCTTGTCAATTAAATCCTGTGTAGTCCAGCCGGTAACCGAAGGGTTTGCGATCAGTTCTATATCGACGCCTTCTTTTTTTAAGTTGGAAACAATGATTGAGGGCCATGATTTATCGGGACTGGTGCCTTCTCCTATGGTATAGGAATCTCCCAGTGCGACATATCTGATGGGATCATTTTGTGCCATAATATTTAGCTTAGTAATTGCAATTATAAAAAGAGCTAGTATTAGTTTTTCCATTCTTGGATTAGTTCAATTACCCGTGCCATCATTTCCTTATCAAAATCCATGTGTGTTACTATCCTGAGCGTATTACTGTCAAATGCAGAGATCAAAACATTCTTGTTCACGAGATAAGCTTTAAAACGGCTTGCCATGTCTGAATTCTCTAATTCAAACAGCAAAATATTGGTCGGGTGAGGGTATATTTTTTTTATAAGATTATTCTTTTCTAAAGCATCGGCGATCTTATCGCATCGCAGATGATCTTCCTTTAATCGTTCAATATTATTTTTTAATGCATAAGAAGCGGCTGCTGCCAAAATTCCGGCTTGCCGCATTCCTCCTCCCATCACTTTGCGGTATCGCCTTGCATCATATTCCATTGCTTCATCGATCAATATTACTGAACCAACCGGACAACCCAGGCCCTTGGAAAAACAAATTGAGATGGTGTCAAAATTATTGGCCAATTCAACCGGATCTATTTCCGATGCAATCAAAGCATTAAATAATCGGGCTCCATCGAGGTGCATTTTCAGGCTGTGTTTGTCAGCCAGGTTTCTGATTGATTTAATTTCATTGAGTTTGTAATAACTTCCTCCCCCTTTATTACAGGTATTTTCGAGAGCAATTACTTTCGTTCTGGGGAAATGAACATCCCTGGGATTGATTTCTTTTTCAATCTGTTCTGCATTTAGTATGCCATATTCAGATTTCAGCAGCTTTACGCTACAAAGTGAATTATAAAATATCCCTCCGCCTTCATATCGGTAAATATGAGATTTTTCATCACAAATTATTTCATCTTGAGGCTGAGTAAGCAATCGCAGTGCGATTTGATTGGCCATGGTTCCGGAAGGACAAAAAACAGCCTTTTCCTTACCAAAATAATCGGCTATATCTTTTTCAAATTTATTTATTGAGGGGTCTTCTCCGTAAACATCATCCCCAAGTTCGGCATTGAACATAGCCTCCAGCATTGACTTGCCGGGTTTGGTCAGGGTGTCGCTTCGAAGATCGATTGTCATTTTACATCTTCAAGCTTGGATCTGATACTTTCTCTGGCTTGTTTGAGCTTCTCAATTTCTTTCAAAGCATTTTCCTGATCGGTTGTATTTTGATACATCTGAAGTTTCAATTGGGTGGAATCATTGGCATTTTCCACCAATTTTTCCTCAAGCTTAATTCTGTCAAATCTGTTTTTTTCAAGTCGCTTATCAAGATTATCAGAAACCCTCAGTAATCTGTCGTATTCTCTGGCGGCATTGTCGATCACCCGATCGGCCTCAGCAATATCTTCATTTATTTCATTGACATAAACATCTACGCCAAATTGATGTAACATATTTGAAGCCCTTTCAAACTTATTTGATTTGTGATCGGGTCCAATAAATTGATCCCCGTCCTGCAAGGCCCACCAAACTTCAGTCCCTTCGGGTTTTAAGGTGACCCTTGAATAAGAAGTGATGTCGCTTGTGCTTGTCACAGAGGCAGAAATTCCATTTACAATGGCCTCTTCAACAATCAGCATTCCATCCTGCGATTGAACCTTGCCAAATTCCTTGAGAAAATTTGACCATTGCTTTTCTACTTTTCTGCTGTCTGCAATTAAAAGCATCGTTTTTACAACATCAACTTTTGAGCCATTGACCAGCTCTTTGCTTTTTTCAACCACGACCGTTTGGGCATTAATTTCAAAAACAAATAATAGGGAGATAAGAAAAATTAGCTTCTTCATAATATTTTAGACTCTTTGTAAAAATAGAAATTTTGAGGTATCCAAAAACCTATTTAGCAATTAGCTAAACAAATTATATACCAGAAGGCTGGAAACATAGGCCAGAGCGGTCATATAAACCAATTGAAGCATCGGCCATTTCCATGAATTGGTTTCCCTGTAAACGATTGCCAATGTGCTCATGCACTGCATGGCAAAGGCATAAAATACCATAAGTGACAATCCCACCGCAGGGTTATAGAATTTCTCTCCGGAATCGGGATTGAGCTCCTGCGCCATTCTCCTTTTTAATGGCAAATTATCTCCATCGTCATTTTCTATACTGTAAATGGTCGCCATGGTTCCAACGAATACTTCCCTTGCAGCAAATGAAGTAAGCAGCGCAATGCCTATTTTCCAGTTAAAACCCAGTGGTTCTATCGCCGGTTCTATAAATTTGCCCAAATGCCCGGCATAGGAGTTTTCAATCATTACCGCGGATACTTTCTTTTGAAGTTGTGCTTCCTCCAAATGACTAAATTCCTCTCTCACTCTTTCTGCGGAATCATTCATTTGGTCGCCTGGGCCGTAAGAGGCCAACACCCATAATACAGTGGCAATAGCAATAATAATTTTTCCTGCTTCGAAAACAAATGCCCGTGTTTTAATATAAATGGTGAAAACAACATTCTTCATTTGTGGAATTTTATAACGGGGAAATTCCATGATGAAAAAGCTCTTCTCTCTTGTTTTGATTATAAATTTCATTGCGTAGGCAGAGCCAATGGCGGCAAGAAAGCCAAGAAGATAGAGGCTGAAAAGAGTAAGCCCCTGAAGATTAAATATTCCCAATACTCTTTCTTCAGGAATAACCAGGGCTATCAAAATGGTATACACCGGAATTCTCGCTGAACAGGATATTAATGGTGTTACAAAAATTGTTATTATTCTTTCTTTCCAATTGGCGATACCACGGGCCGACATTATTGCCGGTATGGCACAAGCAGCACCTGATACCAGCGGGACTACACTTCTCCCGTTGAGGCCAAATCTTTGCATGACATTATCCATCATATAAACCACCCTTGCCATATAGCCGCTTTCTTCGAGAAGTGATAGACAAGCAAAGAGAATGGCTATTTGAGGAATAAAGATCACCACCCCTCCAATACCCGCCAATAGGCCTTCGGTAAGCAAATCAAAAAATGCGCCCTGTGGCAATGTATTTTGTGAATAGGAAATCAGCCATGCAAAACCCTCATCAATCCAGTCCATAGGATACTGCGCCAGAGTAAACACAGCCTGAAATACGCCTAAAAGCAAAATTGCAAAAATGACGATCCCCCAAACTCTGTGAATAAGTATTTTATCGAGTTTTGAGCTAAGACTAAGTCTTTTAATACCATCCCTATTTACAACCACATCCTGAAGTAGAGCATCGATGGATTTATAGCGCTCAACAATTTCATTGGTTTTTAGCTCTTCAGAATCAATTTTGGAGCGAATTGATAAAGCCAGTTCGCTGTGACTCGAATTCAAGAGGACATTGGTCCCTGAATAAGTTAATCTGGTCAATGCCAAATAAGGGTTATCCGTGTTGGCTGCTTTTTTTATTTCATCAATGGGAATATCCGTGATTTTAGAAACATCCAGCAATGTTTTTCTGGAAGAATAATCTATAGAAGATAACTTTTCCTTTAATTCCTTAATCCCAAGTCCTTTTCTTGCATTGATCGCAACTACCGGCACCCCAAGTCGAGATTCCAAAAGTGCCAAATCAATATTGGAACGGTCTTTTTCAGCAATATCAACCATACTCAAGGCGAGTACAACCGGAATATTCAAATCGTAGGCCTGGGTAAAAAGAAATAAATTTCGTCTGAGATTGGTGACGTCAGCCACTAATACCAGGGCATCGGGACGTTTGGATTCATCATTTGTAGTTAAAAACTCAAATACAATTTCCTCATCAAATGATTTAGGGAAAATGGAATAGGTACCGGGAAGGTCGATAAGTTCAACTTTTCCATGGCCCTCCAAAACAAAATATCCGGCTTTTTTCTCAACAGTAACACCCGGAAAATTTCCCGTTTTTTGATTTAAACCGGTGAGGCTGTTAAAAAGAGAGGTTTTTCCCGCATTTGGATTTCCCAGAAGCGCTATTCTGGATATAGCTTCTGATGGCATATTATTCGGAAATAATTATCAAGCCCGCCTCTTTTTTACGCAAGGAAAGGCAATATCCACACACTTCAACACAGACTGGCCCTCCAAAGGGAGCTTTAGAACACATTTTTACCTCCGAACCGGGTAAAATACCCATTTCCATCAATTTATTAGAGAATTCCGATTTTGCAATCGACTGAATTACGCCTTGTTCATTGATGGATAATTGTGCCAGAGATTTCAATGCTGCTTATTTAGATTAATTATAAACAATGCAAAAATGCATCTTAGAAAGCGTTTATCCAAAACGAAAAAATCAAATTTAATTATGAGCTTAATCATTAATATAAACCCTTTTAACTCTTTCGCTTATGTTAGTTAGAATTTCATAGGGAATAGTGTCAGACCATTCGGCCAAATCTGTAACAGTTGGCTTCTCCCCAAAAATTACAACTTCATCGCCCTCCTCCGCTTCAACATTGCTGATATCGATCATAAACATATCCATACAGACATTCCCGATAACCGGCGCCAATTTTCCATTGACATAAACCCTTCCTTTTCCATTGCTAAAAATTCTTGAAAATCCATCTGCATAGCCCATTGGTATGGTTGCAATTTTACCTCCATTTGGCAAATTTCCTTTCCTGCTATATCCAATACTTTCATTTGGGGCAATAGCTTTAATCTGGGATATTTCAGAAATAAGCCGGCCAATAGGCAATAATGGATTGGAGGCTAATTTGGCATTATTGACCCCATAGAGTCCAACACCCAAGCGAACCATATCGTATTGATGTTCAGGATAATTTACAATACCTGCTGAATTTAAAATGTGTTTAATGGGCCTGGAAGAGGTTTCCTTGCAGAATTCATCATAAGCTTTATTAAATTTCTGAATCTGGCTCAAGGTAAATTCCTTTTCCTTCAAATCATCAGAACTTGAGAGATGACTGAATATACTGGCCACCTGAATTTTTTCACTTTTAATTATTTTGGATAGCCTTGATATATCTGTTAAGTCAAAACCCAAACGATTCATGCCTGTATCGATATTGATATGTACAGGTGTTTTTTTATCGTGCAAAGCCGCTTCTTTAGAATAAACTTCAAGGGATTTGAAACTGAAAATCTCTGGTTCCAAATTGTATTCGAAGCAAAGCGCAAGACTTTCGCTCGCCGGGTTCATTACAAAAATCGGGAGATTAAGACCTTGTTTTCTCAAATCGACACCCTCATTAGCATAAGCAACTCCCAAATAGTCCACTTGCGAAAACTGAAGTAAATTGGCAATCTCACGACTGCCTGCACCATAGGCAAAAGCCTTAACCATGACCATCAGTTTGGTATTGGCTTTTAATTGAGTTCTGAAATAATCAAGGTTATGTGTAATATTTGAAAAATTAATTTCCAGTCTGGTCCCGTGCAGCTGTTTTTCAAGTTGTTTTACAATTCGTTCAAATTGCATTTGTCTTGATCCCTTTATTAAAAGCACCTCCTTATTAAAATTCGGAATGTTTTTCAGGAAATCATCCACCGATTTATAAATCAAAAAATCTTTGCTAAATGATTTTGAATTATTAGAAAATAAATCGCCAATAAGAATTTGGTGATTCAGTTTAATTTTAGAGAGAGCGGACTTGATAAATTCTATTTGTGCTTCTTCATTAAGCGAAGTCTGCTTTAAATCGCTGATAATTAGAGATTTGTTAAAGTTTTTATACTGGCTTGCCAAATATTCCAAAGCCACTTTTAATCCGCCTTCATCGTGATTGTAAGTATCGTCGATAAGAATACAATCATTTTCAGCATCTTTTACTTCAAGCCGCATCGAAACATTTGATAATAAGCTTATGCCCTCTTGTATTCCTTCTGGTTCCATTCCCATTTCCAGAGAACAAATAATAACATGTAAAATATTTTCGAGGCTGGCTGTGTCTGAAAACGGAATGGCGTAAGCAAATCCATTGATCTGAACAGTTGTATTGAAGGTGTTCTTATTAAATGATACCGGGTATTGATTTTCTTCACTTTTCCCCCAGGAAATCAGTTCTTTAATTCCGAGATCATTTTTCAGACTTTCTACAGAGGCATATTCATCTTCTCTGAGAATTAATTTTTCACAATTTTTAAATAATTGCAGTTTTTCCTTCAATTTCTGATTTCTGTCTGAAAAACCACCATCATGGGCAGATCCTATATTGCTAAGAATACCAATATTCGGACGTATAATGGTATTTAATTTCGACATTTCTCCTTTTTGAGAAATTCCTGCTTCAAATACGCCAAGCTTATGCCTTTTCTCAATTTGCCAAACAGATAAAGGCACTCCGATTTGGGAATTATAACTTTTAGGAGATTTTACGATGACATACTTTTTGGCTAGAATTTGACTCAGCCATTCCTTAATAATGGTTTTACCATTGCTACCGGTAATGCCAATGACCGGAATGTTGAATTTTGATCTTTTCGCTTTTGCAATTTCCTGAAGCGCATTCAGACAATTATCAACAGATAAAAAATTTATATCAGTGGAAAAATTTACAGCATTAAAATCCTCAACTATAAAGTTCCTGATTCCTTTATTATAAGCATCTTTTATGTATTGGTGGCCATCGCGTTTAGAGGTTTTTAAAGCGAAAAACAAAGCATTGCTGTAAAAATCAGAGCTGCGGGTATCGGTTACTAATTGCTTGATTTCAACATCAGAATTGATATTTGATTCTTTAAAATTTACAGTTTGCTTAAATTCTGAGAATAACAATTTAATCGAGGTATAAATGTGATTGTCTAAATTATGAAATCAGATGTCTCTAATCGCATTAATCCAAATGTTTTTAAAAGGATAAATAATTACTCCAAATTTCAAAGATTCAGCTCGTGAATAAATTTATATTTGCCATTTGATGCTGAGATATACTTTACTTCTTTGTCTTTTCCTGATTGCCTATCAATCTGGTGCTCAAAAATTGAAGAAAGAAAATTTCTTTGTTGGAATTGAAGCGGGAACCGGGGCTATTTTTAAACACTCAGAACAAATAGCCCATATCAGCAATGCCAATCCTCGTTCTTTTGATTTTCATTTGAGATACGTATTGCCGGGTAATAAAATGTGGCAACAAAAAATGGGTTTGCCTTCCGCAGGCCTTGTGCTCACATACACTGACATGGACAATCCTCAGGTTTTAGGGAATTCCTATCATCTAACCAGTTATTTGACTTTTCCCATCAAGGATGGAAACAGACTTGATTTTGAATTTCGATTGGGTGTTGGAGCAACTTATGCCAGCAGGAAATTTGACTTGCTGACCAATCGGAAAAACAACTTATACAGTACCGATTTTAGTGGCATGGCGTATTTAAGATTTGCTTTTAATTATCAGTTATCTGAGCAGTTATTTCTGAGCAATTCATTTGGATTATCGCATTATTCAAACGGATCGTACAAATTACCAAATCTAGGTGCCAACATATTAACTTTTAATATTGGTACTTATTACAGACTTGCTAAAAAACCATTAGTTTATGAAAATGCTATTGAAGACTCTATACCTGAAAAGAAATATTTATTAAATATTGTTAGCGGGTATGGATGGAAAGCCTCTTTCCCAATTTCTGACGATCGATTTTCCATATACACGCTAATAGTTCAGGCCGAAAAAAAAACCAAGGGTGTTGGTTCCTGGTTAGCCGGAATAGATTTCAATAAAAATGAATCATTAGAAAAAGAGCAAAATTATTTGTTCCCGGATAAAGAATTTCAAAATGATTATCGTATTGCTGTACTTGGTGGCTACTCTTTAAATGTTGGTCGACTATCAGCGCTGGGTCAATTGGGAATATATTTGTATTCCCCTGTAGATCCACCCAGACCCTATTATCAAAAAATTGGATTAAGATTTAGATTTATAGATCAATTCCACTTGGGCTTGAATTTAAAGGCACATGCAGGAGTAGCAGATTTTGTAGAATATGTCATTACCTATAAGATTTAATTTAGTATTTCTTTTCTTTCTGGTTATAGGGTGTAACAGTCCGGATAGTTGGGATTGCTTTCAGGTTGCTGGCAAAGAGAAAACCGAGTTGCGCCATTTTGATAATTTTTCTAAAATTCTGATTTACGACAAACTCGATGTAGAAATTATCCAAGCCGATCATTATACTGTGGAAATCCGAGCCGGTGAAAACCTCATCTCCGGTATTACAACTAAACTTTCAGGTAACAGAATAGAGATTGAAAATAAAAATACATGTGAATTACTAAGAAACAGTGATAAAATACCTTTGGTACGTATATATTTTGATAGTATTAAAAATCTTCAGGTATTTAGTTCGGGGACAGTTCGTTCTGTAGATACCATTCGATTGGAGCAAATTAATCTCTCCAAACGTTCAAACGGGGATCTCTTTCTTACATTGGAGTCAAACAATGTTTTTATTTATTCAAATGAATTCGGGGATGCTGTAATTAATGGAAAGATAAACAACGTTAGTATTGAACAAGTAGGGGTAGGTTTAGTTGATTTTAGCCAATGTGATACTAAAAAAGCTTATGTATTCAACCAGGGCCCGGGCACATCAAAAGTCAATGTAGATACGGAAATTGGAGGAATTATTTCTGGGAATGGTGTATTGGAAGTGTATGGAAATCCAAATATTAGAGATGTCAATCTTATTGATGATGGAAAGATAATTTATATTGATCCTTAGTTGCTAAATCTTATATTTAGTTTGAATCTTCATCAGGCAAAAAAAAAAGCCCGATCAAAACGCTGTTTCAATCGAGCTTTATAATAAAAGTGTGGCGATGACCTACTCTCCCGGCTTTAGACCAGTACCATCGGCGCTGAGGGGCTTAACTGCTCTGTTCGGAATGGGAAGAGGTGGGACCCCCTCGCAGAATCACCACAACATCTTGTCCCGCCCTGATAGA
>JAVJQT010000002.1:0-367505 GCA_040218795.1 Cytophagales bacterium
ACGGATTCGGTACCAGTATCACCGGGAGCGACGACGACCTACAGTATCGTGTATGTTATAGATGGCAATGGTTGCCAAACGGTGGCACCGAGCGCGAGCATTACGGGAACCCCACAATTGAACATCAATCCACTGCCAACATTACAAATCACAGATTCAACTACCATTTGTCTGGAAGATCCGGTGATTTTAACCTTTAGTATGTCAGGAACAGCACCGTTTACCTTTACTTACAGAGATGAGCTAACCGGAACTGATTCTACCATTACTACTACTGGCGGCCTGACTACAAAAACTGTAACAGAGTTTCCACTAGACACAACACTTTACACTTTAGTAAGCATTACTGATGCACAGGGATGTACAGACAGCATTAATAATGCACCGATCAATCCAAACTTTGGCGATACTATTTTAGTAAATGTAAACCCACTTCCTATTACAACTCTAAGCGTAATAGAACCTACAGATACAATTTGTTTTGGTGACAATGCTTTATTTACCGTAGATATCACGAATCTGGGTGATGCTCCCGGTCCATATACGGTCGAAATAAGCGGAGGAATTGGAATAATCAATAATTATAACAGTGGAGACACAATCATCTTTGCACCAAATTCAACAAGCAATTATAATATTGTTTCAATAATGGATGCCAATGGTTGTTCAGTAGTAGCCGGGCATCCAAATCTTCCGGATACAGTGCAGGTGGTTGTAACACCACTGCCGGTTGTAGAATTATTGCTGGATGATAACGAAATATGTTTAGGAGATTCTGCGAGATTGTATTGGAGAGTTCCAGTTGGAAGTCCAAGATTTGATCTCGTATTGAATACAGATCCAAATGATACAATTCAATCTGTTTCTGTTGGCGATTCAATCTGGGTGAGCCCAACCGATACCACAACTTACAGCATTATTTACTTTAGCGATTCATTTGGTTGTACCGTTACGGCACCAAGTTCGAATATTTCGGGTACACCAACATTAATTGTTAATCCTTTGCCCGACGCAAGTATTTCCATTAATAAGGACACGGTTTGTTTTGGAGAAACAACAACAATCACATTTAGCCTTACTGGACCTAATGATCCTTATACCTATCAAATAGATACAACAGGAAATATATTAACTGGATTTAATGCCATCAATGGTACTACATTATCTTATGTGCTCGGCGTGGGTGATCATGATTTTAAATTGATCGAGGCTATTGATGATAAGGGCTGTGTTGCAAATATTGCTCCTGCAGATTCTTTGGTTGAGGTATTTGTACATGCATTACCGACGGCATCAATTAGTGGTGATACCAGCTTATGTGATATGGACCCCTTTGTGTTAAACTTCAATTTAACTGGAAATGGTCCATTAGATGTGTATTTCTCAGATGGAAGCAATAATTATTTGCGAACTCTTAATACACCAACTGATACTGCTTTGCTAACACTTCCGGCGACTGTCACCCCATACTTCTTTAAAATTGATTCAGTGTTAGATAGCAATTCACCTGAAAATTGCAGAGCCACAGATATTACAGGCCTTGTAACCGTACAGGTGTTTGACAGACCTGAAATTGAAATTAATTCATTCGATACAACTATTTGTGAGGGAGATCAGGCAATTCTATCCTTTGATATTAATGGAGGAAGAGCACCATTTGAAGTAGATATTTCTGTAGATGGATTGACAGTTGATACCACCTTAGTTAATATAGCAGATGGGTCAATTTATATCGTAAGACCAAATGATACAACTACTTATACCATTTTAGAAATTAGAGAAACTGCTACCA
Organism: Cytophagales bacterium; assembly: GCA_040218795.1. Classification (GTDB taxonomy): domain Bacteria; phylum Bacteroidota; class Bacteroidia; order Cytophagales; family CCMP332; genus CCMP332. Next base: position 1,793 of record JAVJQT010000002.1, read on the forward strand.
CAGAAGCTTGTGTGGGCACTTTGGGTGTGAAATCGAACTTTACGGTTAATGTAAATCCTTTACCAACAGCTAATTTAACCTTGGTAGGCCCTGACACAAAATGTTTTGGAGACAGCATTACCATCAATATTCAGTTTACTGGAAGAGCGCCATATGATCTGTCATTGTTGACCAATTATGCAGGTCCAGTGTCTCTAAATGGTGTACAGACCAATGACACGACATTTAATGTGTCGAGTAGTTTCCCGGGTTTTGGAAATACAATTTCCCTATTTACACTTGATGATGGCCATACACCGACATGTTCTGTAATTCAGGGAGACCCTCAGCTTACAGGCAGTGTTACCTTTAATTTAAATGATTTGCCAACAGCAAGTTTAAATCCTCAGGGTCTGACTTCTATTTGTAGAGGCGACTCCGCTGATTTATTAGTTGTGATTTCACAAGGAGACCTACCATATAGGGTATACATTTCTGATGGAAGTACCAATTATGTCGATTCACTTGATATAACATCAGGAAATACTGGAACTATTGCTGTAAGTCCACAGAATACAAGTACATTCCAAATCGATTCTGTGGTAGACGGAAGTTTACCATTGAGCTGTAGAGCACAAAGCATTAACGGAACCGTTTTAATTACAGTGAATGACCGTCCAACGGTTGGAATTTCAGGTATTGATACCATTTGTGCTTTTGAAAACAGTTCATTTCAATTGCAAACAGCTGGTACGGGGCCGTGGTTAGTTACTTATACCAATGGTGTGGATACTTTACCAACATTTGTTTCAAGCAGTCCTTCCACAGTATCATTATTTAATCCTCCTGTAGGTTTGAATGTATATTCCATTGTATCAATAAGCGATAATGGTACAGTACCTTCATGCCCGGCGGATTCATTAACAAATGATACAGCATATGTATATGTAAATGATCTGCCAACGGCGAATTTAACTGGAGACACAACCATATGTGATGGAGAGCCATTACCGGTTTATCTTGATTTTGGAGTAACCAATGGACCGTTTGATGTGACGATTACAGATGGAACCAATAACTACAATTTCACCGGTCTAAGTCAGCAAGACACTGTATTGATTCCTTATCCCGGACCGGGTTTCTATATTTACAGATTTACATCGGTAGTGGATGATAATACCAATTGTGTGCCGCTGGTTACTACCGGGCAGGCCATTGTTCAGGTAAGACCTATTCCTACGGTTACGCTTTCTGTAGTTGGAAATACAGTAATATGTGGTGTTGATTCAGTTGGTAAATTCCTGCAATTCAATTTTGATGAACCAAATATTTACGATCTGATTCTTCAAAGAAATGGAGTAAATGTTGATACCCTGACTGGTATTGGAAACGGTACTATACTTCAGGCTCCTGGATTACAGGTTGGTAATAACAGCTATACCATTGCCTCATCGGTATATTCCACTGACCCACAATGTGCGCTTAATATTGTAAACAATGCAGATATATTTGTCAATGCAGATCCTACTATTACGATTCAGGATGACGATACCATTTGTGTCGGTAGCTCTGTAACACTTAATCTAAGTGCTACTGGATTGGCTAATTATTCAGTACAATACATTGGTAATACGGGGATTCAAACTGTGAATTCAGCAAACGCAAACTTCACGCTCACAGTAAGTCCGACGATTACCACATCGTTCAGATTACTTAGCATAACAGATGGCAATGGCTGTTCTACAAATAATATTTTACCATCCGATTCTACGGAAGCAACCATAGTTGTTAATCAACTGCCAACGGCTTCATTAAAAGTAGATGGATTCTTCTCAAGCAGTGTTACATTCTGTGAAGAAGACACGATCGCCCTACAATATCAATTAACAGGAAATGGGCCATTTGATGTCATTGTAAATGATAATTTGGGTAACTCATTTATTAGGAATAATGTAAGTAATCTGGATACCTTACTGCTGGTGAATCCTGTACCACCTGTAGGTGCAACTACACAGTATTTCTTTACTCAGGTTACTGATAACAATAATCCTGCATGTGTTCCAACAAGCTTGGGAAGTCCTGTAAATATTACGGTTGAACCATTACCAACCGCCACAATTTCCGGAGACAATACCATATGCGACGGCTATCCATCAACCTTGACCTTTAATTTCACAGGAACTGGGCCATGGACGTTTAGATATTTTGACGGAACATTGGTTTCTGCTACACAGGCGACCAATATTTCAACTTACACCATTGATGTATTCCCAAGTACAACTACAACCTACACCATATTTGATGTAGTAGATCAGGGAACAAGTAATCAGTGTTCAATAGATTCGACACATGCGAATGTTACGGGAAGTGCCACGGTTGTTGTTCAGCCGGCAGTAAATGCAGATTTCACGTTTAATTCTGATGAAGTTTGCGGTTTCCCAACAGTGGTGTTTACCGATCAAACTACACCATCACAGGTATATACTTACTTATGGGATTTCGGAGATACATTGAGTACATCAACTCAACAAAGCCCAACACACCAATATTCCAATACCAGCATGTTCCCAATTGATTATGTGGTCAAAATGGTGGCAACCTCACCAATTGGATGTATGGATTCAGTAGAAAAAGTGGTGAGAGTAAGACCGGAAATTATAGCGGATGTTACACCGGATGTTAGCAGCGGTTGCTCCCCATTGGATGTAGTATTTAACTCAAATACTATAGCGGCAGGTTATGAATGGGATTTTGAGAATAACGGAACACAGTTATTGCCAAACAATAATTCAGTAACGCATACTTTCACTAATACGGGCTTGGTTCCTGTAGTCTTTGACGTGTATCATGTTGCGTTGAATCAGTACGGTTGTACGGATACATTGATTATCCCAATCACGGTAAATCCAAAACCACAACCTTCATTCAATGCAAATCCGGTTCAGCAAAACTGGCCTCCTAGTCCTGTTACTTTTACCAATAGTACACCAAACCTAAATAGTAATACATATTTCTGGGATTTCGGTGATACTGCAAGTGGAACCAGCAACCAGGTTAGTCCAACCTATGACTTTGGAACTTTTGGAACATTCACGGTTACTATGGTCGCAACAACCCAAAATGGCTGTATAGACTCCACAACGCGATTGGTTACCATTTTCCCAAGTTTACCAACTGCTGATTTTGTGGGTGAAACATCTGGTTGTGTGCCATTTGAATTCACATTTACCAATACATCTGCTTTTGGAATTAGCTACAAATGGGTATTTAGTGATGGAAGTGAATATTTTAGCGAAAATGTGACTAAAACATTCTTTGATCCCGGAGTTTATGATGTAAAACTTATTACAACAGGCATCAATAACTTTAAAGATTCTGTAGAGCGATTTGCAGTAGTCACAGGATTTCCTAATCCGACAGCTAATTTCTTCTCAAGAGACTCTGTATTTGTTGGTCTAAATGAGATTAACTTCTCAAATGAGTCAAGGAATGCATCTGAATTCTTCTGGGACTTTGGCGACGGTACCACTTCGGATGAAAGGTCACCAACGAAAAATTACAGATTTGAAGGTCAATACGATGTTACCATGGTGGCTATTAATGTGGTAAATGATAGTATAGCATGTAGAGATACTGCAAACAAAATCATCTATGTATTGCCGGTAGGAGATATTATCGTACCTAATGCATTTACACCGGGCGAAGGTGGGCCAAACGGAGGTGCTGTTAATCCATTTGACAGATTTAACAATACTGTTTTTTACCCGGTAATTCGAAAAGAGTTTGTAGCGTTGAAATTTGAAGTATTTAACCGTTGGGGTGAGCCAATCTTCCAATCCAATACTGTAAATGTAGGATGGGATGGCTATGTAAACGGATCGCCGGCACCTCAGGGAGTATATATTTACAGAGTACAGGTTGAGTTCGCTGATGGTTCTAAAGAAACCAAAGTAGGAGATGTTACTCTACTTAGATAAGTTTTATAGTATGAGAAGAAGTCTATCACATATTGCCTTTTTAATACTGCTCATAAGCGGTATATCGAAAGCTCAGGATTATCAATTCACCCAATTCTATGCAGCTCCATTGTACCTTAATCCGGCTTTTGCAGGTTCTTCGGATTGGGCCAGAGCCAATGTACTTTATAGAATGCAGTGGCCTGCAGCTGCTGCTAAATTCACCACAATGTATGCAAGCTTTGATCAGAATATTCCTCAAATAAGAAGTGGAGCAGGATTATTGGTCAGTCGAGATGTACAGGGTAGTGCACGCTTGTCTACGACTTCGGTAATGGGCCAATATGCTTACAGGTTAAACATAAATAGGAAATGGGCTTTTAGAGCAGGAGCTGGTGTAGGTTACTCCTGGTTGAGTATAGACGGATCGGCTTTAACGCTTCGAGAGAATATAGATAACCAAACAGGATCAATTTCTAATACAGCTGCTTCTTTGGTTAATTTTGAAAACAGACGGTTTTTTGATGTTGTTGCCGGTGGCTTGCTCTATTCTTCCAAAGCTTGGGTTGGGACTTCTGTAAGACATATCAATCAACCTGACATGACCGTAGTCACGGGCGGAGCTCAAAAACTACCACTTTATCTTTCTGTACATGGGGGTTATCAAATTCCATTGTTTCCGGGAATGCAATATCGAAAAGGTGCAGATGTGAGACCTTCCTTTATTTCACCGGCATTTCATTTTAAAAAGCAAGCTAAATTTATGCAATTGGATCTTGGAGCCTATTATTATTACGATTTCTTAACTTTTGGTGCATGGTATAGAGGAATTCCGGTTGTAAAAAAAGAAACAGTAACAATAACCAATCATGATGCATTCTCCATATTGGCTGGTTACAGGTGGAAGGGTTTGAGCATTGCTTATAGTTATGATATTACAATTTCCCCTTTGTCTACTTTGAATACAGGTGGAGCACATGAAATTTCAATGATATATGAATTCGAATATGCTTTCAACCCTATTAAGGGTCGTCCTCCAAAAGATCAAAGGTTAATCCCTTGTCCGAGGTTTTAAGGGTATTTTTCCGAGCAATCACGGATTCGTTTAAATAAAAAGCATTTATTTTTATATTCTAAGTATATTTAGACACTTAGAATGGCCTCAAACAGCTCTTTTTTCAAACAAATATTATCCAAAATTACAATACCAGTTATTGTAATAATGATAATTACTGCATGGGTGAGCTATGAAAACACAAGGAACATACTCTCTAGTACAAGTAAGCAGAAAAGTGAATTAATCTCAGATGAAATTCATCATGTCTTTAAAGAAAAGGAACTCAAGATGGAGGGCCTTGAACAAGAACTTGAAGACAATATGGCACGCCTTAGCAATCGCTTAATAAATTACTATTTTAATGCACAGGAGAATTTGGAAAATGTAAATCTTGATTCCATCCGAAATATTCTTGGGGTAGACACCAGTTTGGTTGATCTCTATATTGTTGATACCAATGGAATTGTTGTAAATACAACTATGAAGTCCGATCTCAATCTCAATCTATTTTCATTTGGTCCTGAGTTCTCAAATTTCTTAAAAGAGCGTTTTGAAGATGACGATTTTTACAGTTCGAGATTTGGCGTAGAGATAAAGACCAATAATCTTAAAAAATATTCCTACGAAAAAACCAATGATAACAACTATTTAATAGAAATAGGTCATTATTCTCCAAGAGCAGACAAAATAATTAGCACTTTCAATAAACGTTTAGATTCGATATCATCTATACAAAAAGGCATTCTGGATGTCGAGCTTTATGTCGACGATCATAATCCATTAACCTTAAATAAAGCCAAAAACCTAAAGGAAATTCATAGAAGGGTTTTGAGGCAAACATTTTCAGATAAAACGAGTCATACTTTAATTGAAATTGAAGACGGTATAAAAATTCATTACGAATACATTTATAGCAAGGAGGAAGATGAACCGGAAGAATTAGCTTCAGTTGTAAGAATAAAATCAAATAAAAGTATAGAGGAGGAATTATTAAGAGGTGCCATTCGCAGCTCGCTTTATACTTTTGGTGCAGTAATATTGCTTTTAATACTAATGCTATATATCAATTCAAGGACTCTATTAAAGCCACTTTCTCAATTAAATGAGAAACTTGATAGTATACTTAATGGGGATGAATCAAGTGTTGAAATAGAAGGCAATCAAGCATTTTCATCTTTGGCAGAGCGTATAAATGGATTGCTTGAAAAATTAAAATCTTCTGAAAGACAAGTTAGCTCGCAGAATAACAAAATAGAAGAACAAGAGGATCAGATCAAGGCTAAAAATGAAGGGGTTGTAGATTCTTTGAGGTATGCAAAGAAAATTCAAAGTGCATTATTTCCTTCCATTAATCATGTCAATAATATTTTCCCTAATCATTTATTGTTCTACAAACCATTAAGCGTGGTTTCTGGAGATTTTTATTGGATGGAGGAGGAGAATGATTACAAATATTTTGCAGTGGTGGACTGTACAGGGCACGGAGTTACCGGCGCATTTATAAGTTTAGTGGGTTTAAATAGCTTAAATCGTACCATAAGGGAGTTCAAAATGACCAATCCTTCAGAAATTCTGGAAAAGGTAAATGAACTAGTGGAAAATACACTTCAACAAAAGGATGCTGAAATTAAAGATGGTATGGACATTGCGTTGTGTGCATATTCAATTAAAGAAAAGAAGCTCTATTACTGTGGCGCAAATAGCCCGATATTTATTACCCGCCAAACTAAAATGGGCAATCTTATTATAGACAAATCCTGGACAGAACCCGATGAAGAAGGGAAAGACTTTTCATTTTATGAAATTAAAGGAAATCGAAAATCAATTGGCGGGATTGAAGTTAAAGATGAAAAATTCAATAGTGTTGAAATTGAGATCAAAGAAAACGACACCATTTATTTATTCACTGATGGCATTGCCGATCAAATTGGAGGAGATCAAGGCAAGAAATTTCGTGCAAAAAATCTACGAGAGATGGTGAAAGAAATGCAAAATCTGCCTCTGGAAGAACAAAAATCTTCAATTGAAGAAAAAATTAATGCCTGGATGATGGATGGCAAATATGAGCAGATTGACGATATGTGTATGATCGCCGTTAAATTTAGCCAGGAAGATAATTCTTAAACTCGCTTCTCGGCATTTCAAATGCTCCCATGGATTTCAAATGCTCGGAATAGATCTGGCAATCAAATAAATCAATACCTTTTTCCAGCAAATATTCACAAGCTTTTATCAGAACAAGTTTTGAAGCGTTGTTTTTTAAACTGAACATTGACTCACCCGCAAAATATCCTGGCGTTATGACACCATACATACCTCCTATAAGTTCATTATCTTCCCAAATTTCAAAACTCACTGCTTTGCCTTCTTCAGAAAGGGCTTTATAGGCATTCAGCATTTCACCGGTTATCCAGGTGCCATCTTGCCCTTTTCGAGGCATGCTCTTACATTTACTTATAACACTATTGAAATCATTATTGATCGTAAATTCCCAATTATCCCGAATCAAAATTCTTTTCATACTTTTTGATATATGAATTCCATTTGTTTTTAGAACAAATCTGGGATCAGGAGACCACCATAATATCGGTTCGCCTTCTGAATACCAAGGAAATATTCCATTTAAATAGGCGAGATACAATCGATCCGAACTGAGATCTCCACCAATTGCAATGAGACCGTTTTCTTCGGCTAATTCAATTTCAGGAAAAATCAAATTCTCGTTTAATCTAAAAATTGGCAAATTAAAATACGATTAGCTCCTTTATTTTGCTAGCTTCCTTATAGATGTCTATTACATGTTCAGGGCTTTGCATTGTTGCTTTGATGGTGACCGAAATATAGGTGCCTTTAGATGAAGATTTAAATGACAAAGAAACATTTTGATCAAATAACTCCCTGACTTTTAATTGTTTGTCCTTCGCACCTGATTTTAAAATGAATTTAAATATGTATTCCGAAGGCCATTCATAGCTTTCCTCAAGCTGAATCTTTAAAGACTCATATTTCGCTTTCAGACTCATAAATTTCGATTTCCTGATTGATTTTCCAAGAATTGAATTTATCGATTTCGTTTTTTACTTTCCCTAGAATAAAGATGAGGACTGCCGCATCATCTGCAAATCCAATTAAAGGAAGGAAGTCTGGGATAATATCGAATGGATTGATGAAATACAAAATTCCGGCAATAAGGAAGATGATTGTTTTTTGATCTACATCCTTATAGGTTCCGTTAATGTATGCTTTAATGATCTGAATGAAAGTTTCCACATTTTCCATTAAATCCCTTAATCCGGGATCGAGATTTTTAGCTTTTTCCCAGGCTGTATCAATTTTATTTTCTAAAAGGGAACGATTAGCAACAATTGATTTGGCCTTTTCCACATATTTCGATACCGAATTTTTGAATTTGTTCTCGCCGTCCATTTTGCCAATTATATAAAATACTTATCTATCTAAAGAATATAAAAGCTATAATATTTATCTTTTTTCAATTTTCATTATTGCATTGACATTCTCACCGTCAATTCGGAGTAGATAAAGTCCTTGTGGGTAAGTATTCATGTCCAATAATATTTCTCGATCTGAAACGACTGAAATTTTAGAATTCATAATGCTTCCTTTCATGTCAGTAATCCTGATATTGTAGTTTTTGATTAAAGTAGTATTTAATCCCTCAACAAATAGTGAACCCTCATTTGGGTTAGGATAAGCTTTTAGATTAGAAGAAAGATCATTTTTAAAACCTACCATTCCAACAGTCACATCTTTACTAATAATATTTATTCCACAGCCATTGCTAACTGTTAGTGTCACAGTATAAATTCCCGAACTAGCGTATACATGTACCGGTTGCAGTGTGCTATCTAAATTACCGTCGCCAAAATCCCAGGCATAGCTAGTGGCATTTGAAGATTGGTTTATAAAACTGATAGTATCCACATTGGTATTCCAACTAAAATTCACTTCCGGAAGCGTATCAATTAATAAATTCTGTGTATTGGTATCAGATCCTGCAATATTCTGCACAATTAATTGAACATTTTCAAGGCCGGAATTTCCAAAAATCACATCATGAGGACCCGCGCCGGTAGCCGTGGATGGAATGGCATTTTGTCCAAAGTTCCATGAGTGATTTATTCCCGTTCCGCTTGAATTGTCAGTAAATGTGATTAATTGACCCGCACAATTTGGTTGGGTAAATGTGAAATCGGCCTGTGCTGTATTGAAATTGTCTGTCACGCTAATATTATCGATTGCGATATCACCCATAAACCCATTGGCACTTATACCGCGAAACCTCACGGCTATAACATTACCAGCCAATAATGATAGATCAATAGTCCATTGCTGCCAGGAATTTGCCTGATCACCAATAATTGGAGGCACAAAATCATTTAACCAGCTATCCCCAAGAAAAACATCAAAATGCAATTCTCCAATATCCTGTCCATTCATATGGTACCAAGCTTTTAACTCAGGAGAAAATGCAGAACTTAAATCTATACATGGGCTTTGAAGAATAGCAACCTGGTTGTTGCAACCACCCGAAACTTCCAAATAAAGATACTTTCCAATAATCGTTCCTTGATTCTGATCATTAGATAGTCCTGTCCCTTGTGAAGGCGTGGAGCCATTGTTAACTCTCCAATCAATGTCATCATCAACCAAATTTGTATAGTTTTTCCAGCCTCCCATCAAATTGCATACTGTTGCCTCACAATTGGCAGTAGTGGGACAGCTGGTGAATACATCAAAATTCTGTGTGTATGGTACTGAAACCAGGTTACCAGGAAATATATTTATCGAAGCAGCAATTGTATCATTTCCCGGATTTTGATCCGGACCATAATCCTGCCAAACCTTCAAATCATAATTGCCCACGCCCGGCAAATGCAAGGAATTGTTAAAAGTAAAAGTATCAATCTGTCCGGCAGCAAGGACATTGTTATAAACCGCACTTATTGCAGGGCCAGCGTTTACTGAGTACTTCATAGGAATATTGCCAATTGCATTTGCCCCGGTATTTTGAATAATGACTGTTACATCCAGGCTATCTTCCAATAAACAATCTTCTTTAGAACTGAAGCCCGGAGAAACAATACTGGTCACTGAAGCATCAATAGCATAAACAAAATTGTCAGCGATTGAAATATCATCGATAGCTAGATCCGAAGTAAAATTACCACCTGTAATACCACGAAATCTTACATTGATAATTTGTCCGCTAAATGGCGTTAAATCAATGATTCTTTGCAACCACAAATTGCCCTGTTCTCCAATTAATGGATTCGTAACATCCAGGTACCAGGTACCGTCTGCAAGTATGTCTACATGAAGCTCGCCCATTGCCGCACCATTCATATGGTACCAAAAACTCAATTCAGGCTGTTGTGCAAAGGCTAAATCCATACATGGGCTTGTTAATATTGCTGTTTTATCAGAACATACCGGATTTCCAGAAGCTTCTAAATACAAGTAATTTCCATTACCCGACGTATGATCGGCACTTGGACCTGTTCCACCTGAGGCCGTACCACCATTATTTGTTCTCCAATCAATATCATCACCAAAATTATTGGTCGTATTTAACCATCCGGATGACAAATTGCAGTTTGTTCCGGCACAATTTGTAGTTGTTGCACATAAGGCAAATTGATCAAAGTCTTCGTTCAATGGAAGGTTGGCAGATTGAGCGGCATATATGGTTACTACCGAATTAAGAGTATCATTGCTGTTTTTTACATCTGTTCCCAGCCCCGTCCACGCTTTAAATAGATGAGAATTTCCAGTACTCAAATCCGCAAATACAGGAAAGGTGAGTACTCTTTTTTCGTACAGCTCTAAAGTATCGTTGAACTGAATAGTACTTGTCAATCCACTATTTAACAACACGCTGACCGGAAAATTTCCTTGTCTTGTATAGCCTTTATTTTCAATTTCAACTATTACTGCAACGCTATCCAAATCCTGACAGGCTGGCATTTGTGAATTTAAAGGACTAAGGATATTTGAAACAGCAACATCTACTGAAACCGGACATTGAAAGGTGCCTGGTGCTTTTTGAATTGCTATTGCCCTTCTTCCAACTATGTTCTGTGTTGAATTCAATGCTTTTACACTTAACCAATAGGCATTGTTTCCATTAATGTTTCTTAAAATGTAGAAGTCATTAGCGGAAATATCAACAGAATCCATGTATTTATTACCTAAAATGCTTATCTCATAGCTATCCGCAGATGACACGCTATCCCAGGTCAGCATAAGAGAATCCGTGCAAGACCATAAAACAGAAAGGTTCTGGGGAACACCAATTATGCTAAAAGGAGCGATGCTGGTACTGGATGAACTGCCTTGAGTAACTCTAATTAAAGCTTTACCTGTACTAAGACTGGGCACATTCCAATCGTAATATCTTTGATTACCGGGAACAGCACTTATAATACTAACCCAGTTGGAGCCGCTGTCTATGGAATATTCTAAATTAAATGGAGTACTCTGATCATATGCATCCCATCTGATGGTTTCAATTTCACCCGGCACCAAAGATTCTCCTCCAATTGGATAGGTAACCTTGGGTTGGTCCATTCTAAATTCATAGACCAAATGATAGTTTTGGGGACCAAAAGGAACACTGGCTCCTTTCACTTTGACAGAATATGAACCTGCGGCTGGGTTGGACAGAGTAACCTGCTCCATATTATTTAAATTGTCTATACCTCTTGTTGCAAGGGCTGTTGGATTTGAAGGATTCAATACCCAAGGTTGCCAGCTGGTATTTGAAGGATCTGTCAAAACCATATCAAGATTGTTTACAAGCGCTTGATTGGCGGCAGGAGAACCTTCTTTATCTAGCCAGTATACCATTACTTTCAATTCACCTACACCAGCAGGCACAGTGATGATATGAGTCATAGAATCGCCTTGAGACAATGAATCTTCCATAATTCGATTTTCCTCCATGGTTTTTAATGCTCTAAGTGCATTAACCCTTCCCCATCCGAATGAATAATCCGGACCTGGATTTCCAAGGTCTTCGGCGGTATTTAAAAGAATGGCTTTCATCAAGGAAGAAGTCGGATCAGCACCTGCATTCAGATCGCGATGGGCTTGATACAGTTGTGAAAGAATACCTGCGATACCTGGACAGGCAGCAGAAGTTCCTCCACCAGGTGAATAGCCGTTGTTTGCATCCAAAGACATTTGATTTGTTCCATTTGCAGAAATATCTGGCTTTACCCTTCCATCGGCTGCGGGACCTCTTGAACTGGAGTTGGTTCTGATATCCTGGTACTCAAGATTGGCAGTAGCAATCGTATTTTTGGCAGCTTTTCTACCTCCTGTGATTGTTGAAAATCCGGGTCCGGCATTACCGGCAGAAAAAACATGAATTATGCTTGGATTTTGGTGAATCTGTTGATCTACAAATTGAGAAGTAGATGTATAGACACCCCCGCTTCCCTCACTATAGGACGTGGATGTGATTACAGTTCCGAAGGTATTGTAGTTTGATACGGCACTATTGACATGATCGTATGAAGGTCCGCCTGGAGGAAATATATCATAATATCGCATTTCTACGCCAGTCGCCATACCCGCAAATCTCGGATTTAAGTTTCCTGCTCCCATGAGGATTCCAACGGTCATATCACCGTGTGTTCCGTTGCCACCCATGTTGCCAACCTGTACAACTCTTCCTTCAAGGTCTATATGGGGACCTACAGGTCCATCATCTGCAAGTGCAACTGACACACCTGTTCCATCGTAATGATATCCATTTGCAGAAGGAACGTCAATTGCATTTGCTCTGTGTAGAGATCTACCTCTAAGATCATCAGGTACCGGATCAGGCTCGATGTATTCAACCCATTTGACAAGTTTTAAATCCAGAACCTCATTGATTCGATTTTCAGGAATATCAATGGAATAAACATTTCCAGTCTTGGGGGCCTGTACAATTTGACCTTCAAGTTGTACTATGTTTTGAATAAATTCTTCCCTGCTTACGCTGTTGTGGGTAAGGATAGAAAGTCGGATCATATCGCCCCCCTTTTTTGCATGTGGCGGTATTTCATTCGAAAACCCCTTGTCTACCTTAAAATTTGAATCGTATGGAATAATTGCTCTAACACCAAAATCGATGAGGTTTTTAAAACTTATTCCCTGTGGTGTATAAACCAGATAGGCGCGATTCGGGAGGTAATCTTCAAAAACCAGACCCATCGTTTCCATTTGTTTTATCTCCTTGGAGGAGGGAATTAATCTGAACTGAACTACATAATACTGATCCTCCTCATTAACCATTTTCTGAATTGATTTTTCAAAATTTTCCTCTGGAGTAAAGGATCCGGATTTAAGGTTAATGTCATAAGGATTTCCCTGAAAAGATGATTGCCCATTGCTTGAAATGGACAATCCAATAAATGATAAAATCAGAGAGAAAACAAACAGTGTTGAATACCTTTTTCTCATAATTATTAGTTTTTAATGTAGCTCAATTTTTTAATAGCAATAGAATTCTCTCCAATTACTTTTATCGTATAAAGGCCAGAGTTCAGATTTCCCAAATCAAAAGTGATATTGAAAGATGAATTTAATGAATTCTTTGATTTTTTGATTACCTCACTTCCTTTTGAGTCTAAAATCGATATGTCAAATTTTTCTCCTATTAAATTTGTCGCATTTATTGTAAATGAGCCATTTGTCGGATTTGGATAAACATTAAGAGAAATATTTTTTTCAGCATTTAAACCTGTTACAAGATCAATCACACGAATATTATCAAGGAAAAGACTATTGCTGTTTATTCCTGAAATATTTATAAATTTCAAAACAACACCTTTAGAGGCCAAAGCGGTCAAATCCAATGAATCGCTTCTCCATTCTGTAGATGAACTTGGCTCCCATAATGCAGATTGGAAACCCGTTGTCATCAAATCGTTACTTGATTTATTGTAAGTACTGGCTTGAAAATTACTACCACAGTCATTGGAATAGTCGATTCTTAGTCCACCGGAAACAGCAGGGGGCAAACTCGATTGAGCTGCATAAGCCACATCAAATACCAACACCGGATTAGTATAATTAATTAAATCAATAGGTCTTGTGATAAGTGCATCTTCTTCACCGATACTCGCATCGCTAAACCGATTGAAATAGGCAGCTTTTGTAGTGCTGCCATCTGAACCAACATTTACACTTGAAGAAACCCAGGTAATAGAGCCTGCACTTGATTCCAAAGACCAGCTTAAAGGTGGAAAGAGAGCAAACTCAAAAGTTTCATTGAGATTTGGATTAGCAGCAAATGTACTTATATAATCAACTTTTTCTTCTGTGGATACTCCGGCTATATTAGCAGCCTCCAGTTTAACAGTATAGTCGCTATTCGAATTGAATTGTACTTCAGGATTTTCAGAGTTTTGATTTGTACCATTTACAAACGTATGGGACGATGGAGTAATAGTCCAGGTATAATTTCCCGAACCGTTAATTGTTTCATTATTGAAGATTACTGTACCGTCAACACAAACAACAGTGGCATTTGCACTAAAATCCGCAGTTGGCAATACAGTTGGGCAATTGTAAATTCCACTTGCTTTTCTTATTGCAACAGCTCTTCTTCCCATTCCAGTAATTTGATTTGAGGCGTTCAAAAATACCGCCTGTACTGTTAACCAAACATTTTGATCGTTAAAATCTATATTTTCAATATATGTTGATGTAGATGTTGTAAACTCAACTGAATCCATATATTGATTACCTAATTTTCGTACTACATACCCATCAGCGTTTGCTACCGCTTGCCATGACAAGGCTGCAGAATCTGTACAACTTGAAAATACGTCAAGATTCGAAGGAACTCCGAGAATCGAAAATGTAGATTCAGATACATCAGATTGAGGTCCTCGGCTTAGTCTGACCAATCCTTTATTCGTGCTTATGTTATTAGGAACATTCCAGCTGAAATAGCGAACAGAAGAAGAAACATTGCTGGCAATATTTGTCCAGGTTTGTCCACTATCTATAGAGTAGTCCAAAGTAAATGGAGATGAATTTCCAAAAGCGTCCCAACGAATAACCTGATTTTCACCCGGAGAAATGGGCTCACCTCCAATAGGATAGGTCAATTCTAATTCATCAAATTCATAGCGATAAACGATGAAGTAATCTTGAGGGCCCTGGGGAATCATCGTTCCATTGATTTTAATTTCATATGATCCGGTACTTGGTTGATCAATAACCACCTGTTCCATATTATTTAAATTATCAATTCCCGGATTTGCAGGAAAATTCAAGGTCGTTGAATTTGGCGTTGGATCTAACACCAATGGAAGATGTAATGAAGTGCTAGGGTCTATAACCTTCAGGTCTAAATCATTTACCAGATCAAAAACTGAGCTAACTGATGCGGCAGGATCTTTCCAATACAGCATAATTTTTACTCTTGATACATTATTGGGGATATTTAATAAATGTGATATGGAATCCCCATTGCTTATAACTGAGTCCATATAATTTTTATTCTCAATTACTTTATAAGCCTCTTTTGCATTTATTCTACCCCAACCAAATATGTAGTCCGGACCCGGATTTCCAAGATCTTCCGCAGTATTCAAAGCAATTGCCTTAATCAATGCAGAATTAGGGTTAGCACCTCCATTATGATCTTTGTATGCATGATAAAGTTGCGCCAAGATACCAGTCACACCCGGGCATGACATTGAAGTGCCCGATTTAAATCCGTAATTATAATTTTCAATGGTTGAATACACGCTGCTACCTTTTGCAGAAATATCCGGTTTTAATCTTCCATCCGCAGCAGGCCCCCTCGAGCTACTCGAAGAAATATTATCAGTAAAGTTTAAATTGGCAACGGTTATTACATTTTTTCCAACCTTATGACCACCTGTTATATTTCCCCATTGATTTCCGGCACCGTAACCACAGTTAGAACCATTTGAATTTCCAGCAGAAAATACGTGTACCAAAGGATCAAAAGAAACAACCTGATTGTCAAGCTGTTCAGTAAGTGTAGTATAGCCTGCATTGCAACCATTGCTATACGATTTTGTGGTAATCACAACGCTATCATTTGTGAATAAACCCGGAACGAAATTGTAATTTGAATTTAAGTTGCCCGCAATATGACCAAATACTCCCGGAGCCATTCCTGCTCCTAATGGATCCAAATTTCCACTACCCATGAAGGTTCCGGCTACATGATCGCCATGGTCACCATTAGAACCGGTAATGTTGGCCAAACTCTGGTCAACTCTACCCGTAAAATCAATATGCGGACCGATACCACCATCATCCTGCATCATAACTGATACACCCGAACCATCGTATTTTTTACCGCCCAAATAGGAGGTATTGATTGTATTTGATCTATGAAGAGTTCTTGCCGTAAAGTTTTCTGCTTTTCCTTCGTCTTGTCCGATTTCTATATATTTTACAAAATTATTCTGAGCTAAAATATTGATTTTGTTTTCATCAATTAAGATTTCAATTGCATGAAGATTTTCCATGCTTTGAATTATTTCAACATCTGAAATGGCACTCACTTTGGATAGTGAAATTGAAAAATCTATGTTTTCAAAGGTTCTAACCACCAATCTCCTTTTTGTACCCTCAATGACATATGCCGGATACTGTGAGGTCGTAATGAATTTATCCATTTTGAGATCAGGAGTTATTACTGCCATGGCTTGAACATTCCATTTTATAAGATCCTGATATTTAGTATTTGAATTTAAATGGGCGATGAAAGCTCTGTTAGGAATATAATCCAATAGTGATATACCCTTGGAAGCCATTTCTTCTTTTAAAGATGGATTTGGCAAGATGGAAAATTGTAAAATTCTAACAATTCCGTTTTGGATCAATTCCTTTTCAAAAAATTCAACATTACCGTTTAAATTTTTGATTTTCTCAGCTTTTAAACTCCTGGCTTCCAGGTAAATCAAATCTGAGTTTCGATCCATTTTTACAAAGGGAAAATCGAAATTATTACCTTCTTCACTTGTAATTTGTGCATTTGATTGTGTTAAGATTCCCATTAAGAAAACCCAGATTAATGCAGCTCTACTCTGTTGTAACAATGTCTTCATAAAATTTATATTCTGGTTATGGTTATTAGTTAGATCTTTTATTTTCTGAAAAATGAATTCTATTTGGAAAGGACGTTAAGCGATGAGTTCAACTTCACAATTTCTATCTTGACTTTTAAAAATAATGCATAAATCCCAAAGAGGAATTAATTCAAAGAATAATCCTATAAAATATACTAAGAAGTCAATAAAACGACATTTCATATATTGGTTAAAAATGATTTTATCGAACGTGAACTCTCAATAGGATATTCAAACATGCCCATATGTCCACATTCATCTAAAATTATGGAGCTGGAATTTGAAATATGGCGAATCTGTTTTTGAGAAATATTTAAAGGAAGCGCGGAATCATTTTTTCCACATATAAAATGAACAGGTAATTTGGAAGCCGCTAATTCATTGCTTTTATCCAAACGCGCCCGCATCATTTCCATGTATTTTGTCATAGAATCTTCTGAGTTTTGCATCCCCTGTTTAATTGACTTATGAATTTCCTTATTGCAGGATATTTTGTTTTTCTCAAAAAACAAATTGGGAATAAAGTTCAACAAAAAAGCCTCTTTCCCATTTTCCCGAATGAAATTGGATGTTTTAATTCTTTGCTCTTTTTTCTCCTGAGAATCTGTATAAATGGAAGAATGAAAAAGACAAATGCCTTCAAGCATTTCATCATATTGATCAAGCAGATTCAATATAACATAGCCACCAAGCGAATGGCCGATCCAAATGGATTTATCAGCCCCTAGGGATCGCACAAATTCAGCTACCAAAGCAGCTGCATCAGATAAAGAATTTAATGATTCCGGCATTTGGCTTTCACCGAAACCCGGTAAATCAATGCTAATAAATTTATAACTATCGAAGAAATCTTTAAAGAGGGGTATAAAATCATCCCACATTTCCTTCACCTCGCAATATCCGTGGAGAAAAATGACATGTTTGTTTCCTTCACCAAAGGTTTTATAACTTAAATCGGAACTTTGACGCATTAAATATTTACGGCCGAATTAAGGTAAACATGTGCGGCATTGATAATCGCTTCGGCATCGTATTCGCACTCTTTGTAAAGCTCAGCTTGGGTGCCGTGCTCTACCACTCTGTCAGGAATTCCAAGAATTTTAACACTTGCATTAAATCCTTTGCTTGCCATGAATTCGAGTACAGCGCTTCCAAATCCACCCATAATACAACCATCTTCAACGGTTATAATGTGTTTGTAATTTTTGAAGATTTTTGTGAGTAATTTTTCATCCAGTGGTTTTACAAAACGCATATCGTACAAACCCGGATCAAGCCCTTCTTTTTCAAGACTTTCGACAGCTTTTAACGCTTCATTTCCTATATGGCCAATGCTTAAAATGGCGATATCCTTGCCTTTCTTTAATTCCCTTCCTGTACCAATTTGAATTTGTTCCATTTTGGTTTTCCAATCGGGCATTACACCCTGGCCACGGGGATACCTGATAGTAAATGGGCCATTAAATTTAGTCGCTGAAAACATCATATTTCGCAATTCCGCTTCATTCATAGGCGCAGCAACTACCATATTCGGAATGCAACGCATATAAGCCAAATCATAAGCACCATGATGTGTGGGACCGTCTGCGCCGGCAACACCGGCACGATCAAGGCAGAATATCACTGGAAGATTTTGAATGGCAACATCGTGAATTACCTGATCGTATGCCCTTTGCATAAATGTTGAATAAATATTGCAAAAAGGCACCATTCCCTGTGTGGCTAAACCGGCGGAAAATGTGACAGCATGCTGCTCTGCAATTCCGACATCAAAGGCTCTTTCGGGAATTTCCCTCATCATAATATTTAATGAGCAACCACTTGGCATTGCCGGAGTCACGCCAACTATTTTTTCATTTTCTCTCGCAAGCTCTACGATGGTATGCCCAAATACGTCCTGATATTTTGGAGCCTGAGGCTTATCGGGTGTTTTCTTAAAAATCTCACCGGTAATTTTATCAAATTTTCCGGGGGCATGCCATTTGGTTTGATCAATTTCTGCCAATGGATAGCCCTTACCTTTAATCGTCAGACAATGCAATATTTTAGGGCCTTGTATGTCTTTTAAATCTTTAAAAACCTCGACCAGATGCAAGACATCATGACCATCAACGGGACCGAAATATCTGAGATTTAGAGCTTCAAATAAATTACTCTGATTTAAAACTGCAGATTTAATACCGTTTTCAATTTTTGAAGCAATTTCCTGTGCATTTGCACCAAATTTGCTCATTTTACCCAAGAGGTTCCACACTTCATCTCTGAATTTATTGTAAGTGTGACTCGTGGTGATGTCTGTTAAATATTCCTTTAATGCACCGACATTGGGATCAATTGACATGCAATTATCGTTCAGGACAATCAAAAGATTTGAGTCTGAGGTACCAGCATTGTTCATACCTTCAAATGCCATACCACCAGTCATTGCCCCGTCTCCAATAACCGCAATGTGTTGTTTATTGTGATCTTTTTTTAATCTCGAAGCTTCGGACATTCCCAATGCTGCGGAAATCGATGTAGAACTATGCCCAACACCAAATGTGTCGTATTCGCTTTCGCTTCTTTTTGGGAATCCCGATAAACCGCCATAAATCCGATTGGTATGAAAACGATCCATTCTTCCGGTCAGAATTTTATGACCGTATGCCTGATGGCCAACGTCCCAGACCAATTGATCATTTGGGGTTTCGAATACATAATGCATTGCAACAGTCATTTCAACCACGCCAAGGCTTGCACCAAAATGACCGCCATAAACTGAAACAGTATCTACGATATATTGTCTTAATTCTTCACAGACTTGGGGGAGTTGTTCAGGTTTTAATTGTCTGAGATCATGGGGGGTTTTGATTTCAGCTAATAGTTTGCCGGGTTCAATTAACATGCCGATAAATTTGAATAAGAAACAAGAGTCTTATATAAAGGTTTCAATCTATGAAGTTTTGTAAAGAACAAAGCTACATTTTTTTGATATTTACAAAAAATTAGGACTAGATTCCCGTTTCGTGAGCTTTGAAATAAAACTACCCCTGTTTGAAGGACCATTCGATTTGCTTCTATTCTTTATAGAACGCGATGAATTGGATATTTATGATATTCCTATTTCAAAAATAACCAAGGATTTTCTCGAATACCTGCAACATTTAGAACAGCTTAATATGGATGTCGCCAGTGAATTCATTTGGGTAGCCGCTTCACTAATGAAAATTAAATCCAAGCTTTTACTTCCAAGACCGGAATTGGATGAAGAAGGCAATGAGATTGATCCCAGAGAGGAATTGGTTAAACACTTGCTTGAATATAAAAGGTATAAATCGGTTGTTGAAGATTTTAAAAATCTGGAATCCAGTAGAATTAATCGGGAATCACGCGGAAATCTAACTGACGAAATTAAATCCCTTTACGCTCAAAATAATGTAGAAGCCGAACTTCAGAGTCTTGATTTGTACAAACTTTTAAAAGTGTATCAAAAAGTTGTTGAAAGGTATGAGTATGAAAAAAATCTTCCTAAACACGAGGTCCGTGAATATCCTTATACCATTGAAAAACAAAGAAAATATATTTTAACCCTCACCAGAACTAAAGAAAAGGTATCATTTGTTGATGTTATCTCAACAAATCCGGATAAAGTGGCTGTAATTTTTAACTTTTTGGCAATACTTGAATTGCTTCAAATGAACCATTTAAAAATAACCATTGGAGAGGGCTACAATAACTTTTGGATATCAAAAGGAGATAAGGTTACCGAGGATTTAGAAAACTAACTTGCATGAATCTTTTTGAAAAAAATGATGACAAAGGCATTATAGATATGTCCGGGGAAATTCTTCATATTGTAACAGAAAAGAAAAAATACGACATCCCAATATTTGAAATTCACTCCATTCATTTTGTTTATAATAAATCTGTTCTTTGGTTGGTAATGGGTGGGATAATTGCCTCCTTGTCGGGGGTAGGGTTTATAAAAAATATTATTAATCCCTGGGAATCTCTAATTTATATTGTCTTTGGCGTACTCCTATTTTATTATGGATGGCAGGGAAGAAGCATGTTGCAAATTGTTCACGGATTGCATAAGAAAATAGTAATAAGTGTAGACGATAACGAAAAGCGATGGTATAATTTTATCGCTGCATTCAAGGAGCTCAGAGCCCGATATTAAACCCAACGCGTATTACAGGGTTTGAATAAGGGGTCAATTCTGTTTCCGTTAAATTGAAAAGAGCCATAATAAAAAGCGAAGAACGCCCAAGGTTTTGTACATAGCCTCCTCCCAATAAGACTGAATTGATATTGGTTCTTGGAAAATCTGGTGGAAATCTATAATCCGTTAAATTCAACAATTCATATTCTGCATGTGCAAAAAAGTTTTCAGCAAAATGATAGCGGCCAAAGAAACGCCCGCCGTATTGATTGTCTTCGAAATTTAAATCTGAGCGTCGAAAATATCTGTATACCGGCCCACCACCTACCAGAATTTTGGGTTGAAGCCAAAGTCCGACCAAGGGCGATACCTCAATAAAAGTAAACTGATTCCCAAATTGCAATCCCAGATTTCCACCGAGATAAATTCTCTCTTTCAAAGGGATATTTGAAAAACGATCATTCCGGTTTTGCGCATTCTGTCCAAATGAGGAAATTGAAATGGATACAAAAAGGTATAAAACAAAGATTCTTTTAATCATAACATTAATACCTGAGTATAAAAATAACTCATTTGTTATAGGTGTATTATATTTGGCAATTCAAATTATTAATTTTTGAATTCCGGAATACAAAATATTTTTCCAAAGCATATATTTCTCGCATTTATAGGATTATTTATGGCTTCTTTAGTAGAAGCACAGGAACATGAATTATCGCATAAACCGGCAAATTATAATCAGGATTACTTTTTAAATGAACCACTTCCAAATCTTGAGGTTTTATGCTTGCCAAACCCCACATACGATACAACAACATTTGAATATGAATTAAAAGAAGCAGGAGAAGTATCATTGAAAATTTATAATGATATGGGCCATAAAATTGATGAACCTTTCAAAGAATTCAGAGAGGCAGGTACCTATACGATTCAATGGTCTCCTTTAAATTTGAAATTGAAAGGTGGAGTATATTATGCCAGGGTTGGGCTTGGAGATAAATACCGTCTTTTGAAAGTGAGATATATTGAGTAGTTAATTGTAATGTATTTTTATAATGATATATTAACTGAATGTTACTCTGCTTTTTTTTTGCCAAAAGAAATTTACATTTTAATAATAAATAAAAGTTTTAAACACTTCGAATCATCTTAGTTTTGCAACGATTTTTTCACCTCAAAAAACAATTATGAAATCAATTATTACTCTATTTAAAACGAGCTTATTTTTAGTTTTTTCTCTATTGAGCTTTAGCACATTCGCTCAGCAGAGATACGATGTTCAAACTTCAGGCGCTTCAGCCTTTATTCCTTCAGCCCTCACCATCAATGTTGGCGATACGGTAGTTTGGACAAATGCTGGAGGAAGCCATAATGTCAATGGGACTCAGGGAACTTATCCGCTAAACCCAGAAAGTTTTGGTGGTTTTGCTGTGTCGGGAAGCGGATCAGCAAATTGGCCATTTACACATGTATTTACAATCCCTGGTTCATACGATTACAGGTGTGATCCGCATGTAGGGAATGGAATGGCAGGAACAATTCAGGTAAATGCGGTTTCTACAGCTTGTTCTGATCTTTATTTTTCAGAATACCTCGAAGGTGCCTCTAACAATAAAGCACTTGAAATATACAATCCAACTAATGCGGCGGTTTCGCTAAGCGATTATTCAGTTCTTAGAGATAATAATGGTGGGACTACGAATACCGATACCTTTCAAATGGATGGTAGTTTAGCTCCGGGTGAAGTTTATGTTATTGCCAACCCAAGTGCAGCAGCAGAAATACTCAATGTGGCCGACACTACAAGCTCTGCAACGTTTTACAATGGAGATGATGCTTTGCGATTATTGAATAATAACACAGGTCAAATTATTGATGTAATTGGTGTTTACGGTGTTGACCCGGGATCAAACTGGCCCGTAATTGGAATAAATGGTGTAGCCGGAGCAACCAATGAAAATGATTTGGTGAGAGACCCTTCTGTTAATTCAGGAGATACCTCATGGACTAATGTTGTTTCAAACCAGTGGTATGTATTGCCAAGAGAAAATTTTAACAATCTCGGCATTCACAATGCACAAGTTTGTGGTAGTTCTGTCCCCGCTTATTTGATAGAACAGGTAAAAGGCCTTGATTCCAACCTTACACCTGATTCTCTTGGAGTTCAGGCTCAATTAACAGGAATAATACACAATCCGGATCAGGGATTTAATTCTTCGGAATTTGCTATGCAGGATGGAACCGCAGGAATTTGGGTTACCGGTGCTGACCCCATACCCGGTTATCCAAGTGGTACAGCTGAAGGTGATATTGTTAGAGTATTTGGAACAGTTGCATTTAGTAATGGTGTAACCAGATTTTCTGCAGATTCTATCAATTTAATAGGAAACACAAATTTGTATACAGCGGAAAAGTCTGATACATTGAATGAATACACCGAAGGGCGATATGTTAAATTGGATTCAGTAAGAATTATAAACAACACTCAGGATTCATTTGATATTACCGGAAGTGGAGTTAACTATACAATTGTTACACTGCAATCGGATACATTTACTTTAAGAGTAGACAGAGACTACGAATTGGATTTTGAAGGAAACCCGGTTCCAACCGGTCTGTTTAATGTAACCGGAGTCGGATCTCAATTCGATTTCTCAGCACCACATGATGCAGGATATCAAATCTTCCCTTCCAGATATTCAGATTTGGAAATTCTCACTGTATCCGGAGATGTTATTAGTTTTTCCTCTGCTGCTGACAATGTAGATGAAGATGGAGGTTTATACCAAATAATTGTAACCACTAGTGATACGCTAAGTTCTCCTGCCACAGTAGATGTAGTAAATACAGGGAATGGAACAGCAGCTCTGGGTACGGATTTTACTTTTAATGATACTACCCTGAATTTTTCGAATACGGCGATTGATTCCTTTATTCTCGATGTAACCGTTATTGATAATGCGCTAATCAATCCGGATAAAACTGTTGAGTTTGCTTTAAGAAATATTACCGGAGCACTCTTCGGGCTGGATACCTTATTTACTTTGACCATTGTAAATGATGATGTTCCAACATATGATATCGGAACCATAAGAGGGAATGATAATTTAGGCGGGACTACCAATGTTGGCGTTGCAGATTCGCTCGGAGTAGTTTGTAGGGTATATGCAATTGTAACTACACCGGATATTGGTGGTAGTAATAGAAGCGTGACCTTACAAGATGCTACTGGAGGCATATCAATTTTCCAACCGGGTAGCGCAAACCCGCCGGCCTTGAATGTAGGAGATAGCGTGGAAATTGTTGGCCAGGTTGGACAGTTCAATGGCTTGTCACAATTTACTAACAGTACAGTAATAAATGTTATATCTTCCGGAAATGCACTTCCGGCACCATTGCTTGTGGATTCTCTTGGCGAGTTTACAGAATCTAAATTGTTGCAAATGAACAATATGAGTTTTGTTGATCCTGCAATTTGGACAGCTTCTGCCGGAGGTTCTTCATTCAACATTGACATCACAAATGGTATAGATACATTTGTTTTAAGAGTAGATAGCGATCTACCCGTTCATAGCCAGACTACGCCACCGGCTGCACCTTTTGATTTAATTTGTTTTGGTGGTCAATTTGATGGTTCTGATCCTTATACAAGTGGATATCAGGTTTTTGCCATTGATTCAGCGAGTTTTATGCCAGTTACCGGTCCTGGTTTGCCAACTTACACAATTGCTGATGTTACTGGAATTAATTCAAGTGGTGTCGCGGATTCCACAGGAACAGAATGTAAATTAACAGGCGTGGCTTATGGTGAAAACTTTAGAGCTGCAGCTGGTGGATTGGAATTCACTCTGATTGATCCAAATAATAATGATGATGGTATTGCGGTATTCTCTTCTACCGGTTTAGGCTATACTTTGACTGAAGGCGATGAGTTGAGAGTAATCGGTACCATTGATCAGGTATTTGGTTTAACACGTATTGTGGCGGATTCAATTGTGGTAATATCTACAGGAAATACCTTAAAAACGCCAGGTATTGTTACATCACTTAATGAATTCTCGGAGTCCAATTTGGTTCAGCTGCAAAATGTAGAATATTTATCAGAAGGCAACTGGACAAATTCCGGTGCGAGCTTTGATGTAAGGTTCTTCAATGCTAGCGATACATTTACGATAAGAATTGACAACGATTGTGACCTTTATGGATCAACGGAACCCAATGGATTGTACAATGTGACTGGAATCGGTGGGCAATTGGACCTTAGCACACCTTTTGACTCTGATTATCTGTTGCTACCAAGAAGGTCTTCAGATTTGGATTTGGTCAGTTCAATAACTAATCAGCTAAATGCTGAAAACCTGAGAGTATATCCTAATCCATCTAAGGGACAAATTACTGTGACAGGAATTTCTAAAGCAGGAAGTGAAGTTCAGGTTATTGATTTATTGGGTAAGGTTATTTATTCAGAAAGATCAAAAGATAGCGTGCTAAATTTGAATCTTGAAAGCTTGAAAAGTGGTCAATATATTTTAAGAATTTCAAATGATACCGATTTGTACAGATCGATTATCGTGATCACCGATTAAAGTTTAATATAAATTAATATTAAAGCCGTCTTGAGAAAGACGGCTTTTTTTATGCTAGAACAAAAAGCCAAGCCTAACGAATAATGATCGATCGCCGCCATTACCAAATGAATAATCGGCACTTAAAACGGCCATATCGAATGGTGCAAGCCATATGCCAAAACCATAACCTCTGTGCCAATCATTGGTATTCTTAAATTTTGCGAGCTCCCTGTTATTGTATATTTTCGTTAAATCTGTTTCTGTATCTGACCAAACTCTACCAATATCGTGAAGCAACAGAATTCCAAAATCACTTATGAGAAATTCATTTTGTATTGTGAATAACCTGAACCGAAGCTCAGTATTCTGATAAAAAGTGTATTCACCGCGAAATCGATTTCTTCTGAAACCTCTTAATTTCTTTAAGCCGCCAATACTTGGCACAAGAAAAAAAGGCGTTTTTCCAATAATTGCATCAGCACCGGCTCTGAGCGCCAGAACGGTTTTAAACCTATGACTTAGGGTAAAGTAAAATGACTGATCGGCACTCAGAAGAATTGAGTTTTCTTTTCCCTCTTTTATATCGTAGAAATAATTGCTTTTCAGATTCAAGAGCATTCCTCTTTCAGCAAATTTCCTGTCATTTCGCGAGTCGAACTGATATTCAAAATAAGGACCTGCAAACCTGAAATCTCGAAGTAAGCTATTTGTGGTACTGTCACGATTTAAATCCAAAATAAAGCGGGGGTCATCATCCTCGTCTTCGTTCAATTCCGCTTTTACATGAGCGCGTTGGTAGCCCAACCCAAAATTAATCCGGTGTTTCTGATTTCTCGAATCGCTTTGAAAACCAATTTTTAGCCTTTCCGTATCAAATCGCACGCGGTAATATTGATTGTCATTATCTAAGCGCTCTTCGTTAAGCAAAGTATTATTTCCTAAGCCATAAAAGAAAGTACTGAAACTTGGTGTTGAAATTAAGGCCTCAATGTTTAAATCGAGCTTTCCTGCAAGATCTGTAAAAATACCGCTATAGTTGACATTATAATTGGCTGATTTTGGAGCAATGTTGCCAAGAAGACTGTGCTGATTTTTAAAGGGCTCTTTCCTAAACCCATGCGTAGTGTAAATTGGCCCACCTCCTAAATATATTCCGTCATCCGGGTTGTAATTAATAAATACAAAAGGCATTAACTTATTGTATTTAAATGCTCTCCTATTGTATTCATTGACATCATCGCGATTCGAAGTTTTATTTTTTGTTTCAGAGCTCTTTTCGATTTCCGTGCTTTTCTTTTTGTCGTATACAATGGTTTTTTTAATTATTCCTTTTACTTTGGAATTATCTCGGATTTTATCTTTTCCGCCCCCTCCAATGATTCTTACTTTAATTCCTTTCTTTGAATTTCCTTCTAAATTGAATTCATCTTTACCTTTTAGTCCATAAAGTCGTATTTCTTTTGTAATTCCATAAACAAATTCTCTTTGATAAAGCTTATCCTTTTCTTTTCTCGATTTTTTACCAACTTCATAAACTTCAACAAGCGTATTTCCATTTTCCAATCTTTGGACATCAAAACGATTCGCTTTGTTTGTTCCCAAAACATTGACTGTTTTAGACAGAAACTTGTGATAATTTTCAGCATAGATTTTTAGGTCATCCCTTCTGCGCTTGAGTTTTTTTATTATTTGGGCACCCCCTAAGTCATAGATTTCTTTGGGTAAATCTTTAATTCCTGCTTCTATGACTTGATCGCTAAGTTTTTGTTGTAAGGTATCAGCCGAAGCAATCCAGTCGCTTAAATCAGGTTCTGTAATAAAATACCGGTCAAAATATCTTGCATTGAAACTTAGGCCATTTACATCGCGAATTTCTGACTCGAAACCCTGAAATTTTGGAATTCCCCATTTTCTGGATGCGAGATTTAATAATAAGCCGTCTGAATAAAAAAATGCCTGATCCCGGTCTCTGGGAATAGGTCTGTAAAATTTGTGCTCATCATCTACTTTAAATTCTGCCCATCTCCATTGATCGTCATGCCTGTCCCAATCGCCAAGCCACATATCAAAAAGCCGCGATTTCACCACCCATTTCTGATCGATTTGATGTTTGGAAGATTTCTGGGTTTTTTCCACGATGTCAAAGGTGCTTTCAATATCTCTAGGACTGCCAAAACTTTTTACGTCTTTTCTCTCATGTGCTGGGCGTTCTTCATACAAATACAGGCCATTGGCAAAATCGAATTTGTAATCACCCAAACGCGGGTCATCATTTAAATAAACCATTTTTGGATTAGTATGATAAACATTCGCAGCATCGGCCAGTTTTGGAACGGCAAAAGCAGCATAAGGGTGTGAAGCGGAAATTTGATCATTAATAATTTCAGCGAATATTGTCCCTCTTATTACAGCAGGCACGGCATTTTCCGGATATTTTTTTATGGATCGCAATACATATTGTTTATCGTCTGTGGTTTCCAGACGTAAAGAACGCGTTTGCATACCACCACCTTTTTTGACGATTTCAAGTCCGCCATATTCTTTGCCCCAATTAAAAACAGGCACCTCTTTAATTTCAGTAATCCATTCTTTTCGGTAATTTAGACCCATTAAGCCAGGCCTTTTTTTATTGGCTTTTTTTAAGTCTTTATCTGCTGAAGCGTTTACAGTTATATTCTCATAGTCGCTGTATTCATTTTTTATTGCTATTGAATCTTTGGCTAGGGCAGGGAATATATTTTTTTCAAATAGCTTCCGAAAAGAAGATTGCAGTTCAATTCTTAAACTGTTATCAGTTCCGTAAATGACCTTGACATAGCCATTGGAAGTTGAATTAAAACCTTTATCTGATTTGAATTTGCTATAAGATGATCCGCTCAATGAACCTATAATTACCTGTTCGAGGTTTTCAATGGTTCTGTAATCAAGATGATCTTCATTTGCCGTTATTAATAACAAATTCTGTGATTTGGATAAAGTATTGCGAAGATATTTTCTAAAAAACCTGCTCTTGACATTGCTCAAATCATTGGGGTTTCCAAGCAGTTTTCGATAGGCTATATAAAAACTGCCAAGCAAAGGCAGCGGTATATAATTGTTGTGATTTTTGATTGAAAAAGGAAAAATGTGGTGTTTCAGTTTAAACTTTCCTCCTACCGGCCCGGACGACGCTATCGGATTTATTGCCGAGAAAATCACCCGTTTATTGGCATTCCTTTTTAATATTTCCTCGATGGCAATAAGAAAGTCAACTTTTCTGGTATATGAGCAGCCTTGTTCTGCTTTTGGTACATCGAAATCATTTAAGAGCCAGTAATCATTTATTAAAATCAAAGTCAAATTTTCATCAATGTCAAGTTCGTAAGGCCCGGGGCAGGCATTATCGGCTAACACATAGTTTTGACCTTCGAGTGTTTCAGCAATTTCTGAATTTAATCTATCTATTGTTTTGCTGGAATTTGAATTATTGCGGTCCCATTCTTCAAAACCCGGGATAAATACATAATTAATATTTTCACTTTGAGGTAAATCATCAAGAAATCCCATTAATTTATCTTCATCTTCTCCCTCTTCAGAAACTTTACTATGATAATCCCCTAAAAAAACTAAAGTCTTGGGGTTAGTGCTTTGAGCCAGGTCTTCACTTAGCTTGGAAAAGGCGTTTTGATTGATGGAATAATTTTGATAAATGCCTGAAACAAAATATAATTCTTGCTTAATTTCCTGAGAATACAATTCAGGTTTGACAAAAAATAAGCTTAATATGATTAAAAGTAAAAGTCTCAAAATGACATATGAAACATGAAATCTAATTAAAATGAAATAAAAGCATTATAAATATTACCAATAATTAAGCAGCAGAAAAGAGATATTTGTGTATCCATTTGTTTCCTGATGGTTAATAAAATTTAATTAAATCATTAAAAGTCCCTTTTAGCCATATCGAAAGTTATTAAACTGTTATGTCCAAACATTTTGATCTGATTATCCATTATTTTAGGTGTAAGCAAAAATTAAATCATGGATTTAAATCAATTGGTACATGCCAGCGAGATTTTGGAAAATCTCAAAAGTATTGAAGATGCAATTCAGATTAAAGGTAAAACGCTAAGTAAGGATGGTAGAGCCAGAATCAATGAAATTATGGCGGATTGCTATCAAGCACTTAGTAAAAGCTGTGATTGTGATGATAGAGGAAGAAAAGAATTTATTCGCATTAATGCTTTAATTCTCGAATCCTGTTTGAACATCAAAGCAATGGTAGAGTCGAAGTCCGGGTTTTCGGAAATTATGGCTTAATCAAAATTGAAAAATTACCTTTAAGGGAAAAGGTCTTTATTGTTTTTTTCAAAATGAAAATGAGGATTTAAAATCTTTTAATTCTTCAAGAAAATTCTTTTTCTCTTTTATTAAATCCAGCAATTGCTTTTCATTTTCATCAATCAATACATCGCGCATTCTAATGTTCTGATTTACAAATATATACTCTAAATCCGGATATATTTTCTTCAATTCA
Source organism: Cytophagales bacterium (assembly GCA_040218795.1). Taxonomy (GTDB): domain Bacteria; phylum Bacteroidota; class Bacteroidia; order Cytophagales; family CCMP332; genus CCMP332. Next base: position 32,144 of record JAVJQT010000002.1, read on the forward strand.
TTCACGATATGGTTAATCGAAAAATTATATTCAGCTAAATTATAAATATCGGGAGGTGGTCCACCATTGAGCATTGAGCTCATAATACCGGATAGTTTTTCGACATGTATAAAAGCGCGATGTTGTTCACCGCTTCCGTGAATTGATAATCTTCCGGTATAATTGGCTTCAAACATAAATCTGTTTATGACAGCATCCAGTCGAATAGCAGGATTAAAACCATAAACATTGCCGGATCTAATGATATAAACATCTTTTGCATCCTTTAGTCTTCTTATATGCTCCTCCCCTTTTAATTTGGAAATTCCATAGAAGGAACGAGGCACCAGGTCCGTGTTGAGATTTATGGGATCAGTGTGTGTGCCATATACCGATAAACTGCTTAAATAATATATTTTTTCAACTTCGGATTCTTCTATTGCCATAGCCAATTCTGCTGTTCCCCAATGATTGACCTGTTCAAAACTATGTGCGTCAAAATCAGCATAGGGTGTTGTAACTTTGGCAGCCAGATGAATTACTATATCGGTATTTTTCAGAGCCCTTTTGAGTTTTCTGCTATCCAATATTTCTCCTTCAATAAAATTGACTCTTTGCGAGTCAATTTCCCCATTAAGGAATAAAGCATAATTTTTTCTTGACAGATTATCGTATACGCTAATCCTGGAATCCGGAAAATCAGAAAGTATTTGATGAATCATCGAATAGCCGACATATCCGGCTCCACCTGTAATTAGGATATTCATTTTTCAATAAGCTCAGTATGCAGGCCACACTCATTTTTTTTCAATCCCTGCCATCTGCCATCTCTTTCGTTGCTATCTGCAAATGACATTTTTCTTGTGCAGGGTTCGCAACCTATGCTTATATAAGCACCGTTTTCAAGCGGATGCTGTGGTAAATTATGGGTTCGAATATAATGCCAGATCATTTGTTTCGACCAGTTTAACATTGGATGAAAACGCAAAGTATCATTTACACCCTTTTCTTCATATTCAAATTGGCTTCTATTTGCATTTTGATCCTTCCTCACGCCGCTAATCCAAACATCGTGTTTTAATAAAACAGGCTCCATTGGAAGAGTTTTGTTGAAATAACAACATTGATCGGGGTCTGTGGTATACATCAAATTACCTTGAGAATTTTTTTGTCGTATTCTGGAAATTGGCGACTCCAGATTTATAATATTTAAATCGAATTCTTTTTTAATTCGATCTCTGTACTCCAATGTTTCAGCAAAATGATACCCCGTATTTAAAAAATAAACAGGCAGACTATTATCTATGGAAGCTAAAATATGAAGCATTGGAAGGCTGTGACTCTGAAAAGACGAGGATGCAAATATTTTAAGACCTCTGGATTGGTAGTCCTTTATTTTTGCTTTAAATAGAGCAATTTCCTTTTCGATCAGCTCTTCTGTAATCATTGATCTAATTTTTCTTGTCTGAAATAAATTCTTTGTACATCATACTTGGTTGTACTTCAGAATTGTTGTGGTATTTGCCCTCCCGATAATCTTTGTATTCTCCTAACAATTCATGAAAATATACCTGGCAAACTTCCACATTTGGATAAATTTTAACCGCCTGAATGCAAAATATTTCCAAAGTCCAATGTCCTTTTGCTCCTACATTACCCAAACCTGCGGTAATATGAATATGTATGCCCAATCTGCCTACCGAAGAACGTCCCTCTAATTTTGGCACTAGGCTCTTTGTAAAAGTTTTTTCTATAGTTCTACCCAAATATAATTTCCCGGGTTGAAGAATTAAGCCTTCTTCAGGAATTATGACTTTCTGAAAAGTGTTTGGTTTTTTCATATCCAAAACTTCATCATCGTAAACCAATAGCTCATTGTGAAGTCTTAGATTATAGGAGTTTGGATTTAATTGCTTTTCATTGAAAGGTTCAATATCAATCTGGCTTCCTAGTCTTTTTTGTATTTCAAGTCCTGATAATATCATTCTATATTTTTCTAAGAGAGTCTTTTAGAACTTGAAAGCTCGAAAAATAGTTCTTGCTTCCCGTACAATTGAGATTATTTGATTCTTCAATTATAGCATTTATTCTGAGGCTGTCTAGTGGATAAAAAGTGAAATTTTTGGAAAATGGATTGGTAGAATCCGATTCAATATTAGTGTATAGATTTGCGAGCGCATCGCTTTGATAAGAAAGGCCACAAATGAGCTGTACCGCACTCAAATCTCCTTTTAATTCATTTTCTGCTGTATATGGGCTGTTAATAAGGAGATCCGTCATTGCCGGAATATTTGTAAGATTAGTATCTGTAAATGATTCAAGTGTTAATGGAATTCCATACACATTTAATATTTGCTCAAGTGCCAATCTACTATTCGCATATGTCATCTCTTTGGCCAATAAAGAAGCTAATTCCGATTCCCCTTGCATTAGAAGAATTGTAGCACTTGAAAGAAAGATTTTACCGCCGGGAACAGCAAAGATTCTCGCATCTACACTGTCATCGATCAATAAAACATTCCAATCGTACTTCTCGGAATTGATTAGCCCACCCGAATTTAATAGGCTATCCTTAACCCTTTGCAGATAAGTATCAATAAATTCACTTGCTGTTACAATTGTGCCGTATTGCGATGGATTTTCAAATATTTCTTCGAGTACAAACTCTGACAATTGCAATTCATTTTCAAGCGTAAATTCTGGTTCAGGATCACCTTCGGGACTTTCATTGCATGCAATGAGCATTAAGCTTAAAATGATATAATGAAGTTTCTTCATGGGTTTACAACGCTCAAATACTAATAAATAGCATATTTAATATTGCCATTGAAACAGGCTGCGAAGTTATGTATTATTAATATAGATTGGGATTGACCTTGACAATTCTTTTGGTGAATAACAATTCTCCAGTCACTTTCGAAAAGGAATTAATATAAGTACCGAATCTCAATTCAGAAAAAAACAAGCTTATTTCTTTAAAACCAAGGGAATTCTCTTCTTGAGTAGCGTTTTTCCTTTGTATTTTGAATATTCACATTTCCGTTTTTAAAGACCGGATCTTTGTTATAGCAAATATTTTACCCCAAAGCTCAAAGAGAATTGTGAGGCGCTGAAATACTCCTCTTCTTCAAGATCGATTGACCTGCCATTTTTCCGAATGGTAGTAAGCATAACAAGATTTAAAGATGCTCTTACTCCTATAGAAAACCCGGTGGATATTTTTCTGTCAATTGCTGCGCTTAAGCCAATGCCAATGCTTTCACCTTTGAAAGAATATTGTTCATTCAAAACATTAATGTTCCGATTTAAATGAGCTAATGTAATGCCCCCACCGGCAACAAAATCCCATGTCGAAGAAAACACGGCATAATAACCTTTAGGTTGCAAATAAAATATCTGTACTTCCTCTTCCACTTTCCCAATAGCCTGAAATACCAGAAGCGTGTCGTAAATGACGACGTTTTCCTGTGAATTGCCATACTGTCCAAATTGAAATTCAATGCCGGCACCAAATCTGACATCCGGAAATTTTGATATTTCAGCATAAAAGGAATTGCCATTTCTGAGCGAGGCAAAGATTTTTTCATAATCTGGGCCGAAATCTTTTAAGGGCCGTTCGAGAAAATAGGAATAACCAAGACCCAGATCAGCACGCCATTCAGGCTGATGGAAAATTATATAATTATTACTTTTCCCGTTTACCGTCTCAATCACTCTTTCCGCATAGAATATTTTTAAAGTTTTGTTTCTGGCGATTGTAAGCACATTTTGTGCTGAAGAATCCGGGAAATGGTATTGAATGTATTGATCGTTTAAATGAATAATTTTGCAAACAATTGTGTCATTTTCAGTATTAATAATCATGTCCTGTGCTCTTGCATTAAAGCTCATTAATAAAAAGCAGAGAAGAATACAGCTGTAAAGAGGGATAAAAAAGTTTTTTGTCATTTATGGAGTGAAACTGACATTGGCTCTATTTCAATTTAAATATATTGGAAGTAAAAATAATATTATGAAAGCAATCTGGAATGATAAGGTAATAGCTGAAAGCAATGACACGGTAATTGTTGAGGGAAACCACTATTTCCCCGAAAAAGACGTAAAAAAAGAATACTTTGATAACAGCGATACTAAAAGTCATTGTCCATGGAAAGGCGATGCTTCTTATTATTCAATAAAAGTTGATGGTGCCGTAAATAAAGATGCAGCCTGGTATTATCCGGAACCCTCGGAGTTGGCCAAGCAAATTAAAAACCGCATCGCTTTTTGGAAAGGAGTGGAGATTACAAAATAACTTGCCCATCCTTTGGAATGTCATTTGATTATTGAATATTGAGGAAAAATTACAACTATGGATATTTTTCTTCAATCCGAAACCTGGGTAGCATTACTCACTTTAACTTTTCTTGAAATTGTGCTTGGGGTGGATAATATAATTTTCATCTCGATAGTTTCGAACAAATTACCCGAAAAACTACAGAGAAAAGCACGTAATCTTGGACTGACGCTTGCTTTGGTGATGCGCATAGGCCTATTATTGGGATTGAGTTATATCCTGAGTTTTACTCAACCTCTTTTTTCAGTATTTGATTTTGAAGTAAGTGGCAGAGATCTGATACTCGCCTTGGGGGGACTATTTTTAATATTCAAAAGCACTGTAGAAATACATCATAAAATGGAAGGCCATACACCTGATAGTGCATCTTCCATTAAAGAATCTTTTTCTGCTGTTATTATTCAGATTGTGCTGCTCGATATGATTTTTTCTGTTGACAGTATTTTGACCGCTATTGGGCTGGCAGAAGAAGTTATAATTATGATCATTGCTGTGGTAATTGCAATGATAATTATGATGGTATTTGCAGGAAAGATTTCCGATATAATCAATAAACACCCAACGCTTCAAATCCTGGCGCTTTCATTTCTGATCCTTATTGGTTTTATGTTAATTCTGGAAGGATTGCACAAACATATACCTAAAGGGTACATCTATTTTGCTGTATTTTTCTCACTTATTGTTGAAGTGTTTAATATCAGAATACGCAAAAAGAGAAATCCTTTGGAATTGAACAAACGCCTGCCGATTGAAGAACAAACATAAGAGCTGCGATTTGGTTAATTCTTAGATGAAACTATATATAAAAACAACAGTAAAACAGCCAATATTAAAAGTTTGGGAAGGATTCGACGAATCTTTGTTTGTGAAACTGGCACCACCTTTTCCAAGTGTCAAACTCTTGCAATTTGACGGTAGTAAGAAAGGCGACAGAGTGGGTCTTGAGCTTAACTTTCTTTTATTTCGACAAAAATGGGTGAGTGATATAATTGATCATAATGAAAATGAAGATCAGATTTTTTTCATTGATAAAGGCGTGATTTTACCTTTTTTCCTTAAAACCTGGCAACACAAGCATATTCTAAAAAGGGAAGGCGATGGAACTGAAATAATTGATGATATTCGTTACAGTACAGGAACACTATTAACGGATATACTTATGTTTCCTGCATTATATTTGCAATTTTTATATCGAAAACCAGTTTATAAGAAGATTTTCTCTAATTGATATGAGACATATATTTATTCTTACTCTTTTAATACTCTTTCAGGGAATTATTGGCCTCACTTTTGGGCAATCCATTGAAAATAAAATAGTCGGGGAATGGTTAACGACCGACAAAGATGCCATAGTAAAGATGCATTACGGGAATAAAAAGGGTCAATCCGTAGATAAAATATACGGTCAATTAATCTGGCTTGAAGAACCCAATAATGAAGATGGTTCACCAAAAAAAGACAAAGAAAACCCAAAAGAAAACTTAAGAAGGCGAACCATACTGGGTCTTACAATTATTAAAGATCTTGAATGGGATGGAGATGAAGATGAATGGCTATGGGAAGATGGAAGTGCTTATGATCCCGAATCAGGGAATACGTATAGTTTTAAAGCATATATAGACCCCGATGAACCCGATATTCTGAATTGCAGAGGCTATCTTGGATTTTCTCTTCTTGGACGGACAGAAGTTTGGACAAGGAAAAAATAATTGAGCGGATATTAATTTATTAATCTGATATTCTATCTAGTTTTGTATCTCAATTGGTGATTTATAAATTAAAGCATATTAATTTATTCACTCATATGATTTTGAATGAAGAATAAATATATCGACCTCATTGACCAGACGTTCAATTTTCCACAGGAAGAATTTACGCTGGACAAAAATCAATTAAAATTTCACGGCATTGACTTGATGGGATTGGTGAAAAAGTACGGTACCCCCTTGAAGTTTACTTATTTGCCTAAAATTTCAGAAAATATCATAAGAGCCAAAACCTGGTTTGCAGATGCCATGCAGCGACACCAGTATAAGGCCGACTATCATTATTGCTATTGTACTAAAAGTTCACATTTTTCATACGTGTTAAATGAGGCTTTAAAAAATGATATTCATATTGAAACCTCTTCGGCCTATGATATTAATATTGTTGAAACCCTTATCGACAGTGGAAAACTGACCAAAAAGAGTTTTGTGATTTGCAATGGTTATAAACGCGATCAATATGTAGAAAATATTGTAAGGCTGATAAAAAAAGGGTTTAACAGAGTTATTCCCATAATCGACAATGTGCAGGAGCTCAGCCTCTTAGATGAAAAATTAAACCAGGAATTTGAAATAGGTATAAGAATCGCATCTGAGGAAGAACCAAAGTTTGAGTTTTATACATCTCGTCTTGGAATTGGTTACAAGGATATTGTGCCTTTTTACAAAAATCAGATCCTTGAAAAAGAAAATGTAAAGCTTAAAATGCTTCACTTTTTTATTAATACCGGGATCAGAGACAATGCCTACTATTGGAATGAATTGACAAAATGTTTAAAAGTCTATGCGGATTTAAAAGAGGTTTGCCCGGATCTTGATTCTTTAAATATTGGCGGTGGCTTTCCAATTAAAAATTCCCTGAGTTTTGAATTTGATTATGCCTATATGATCAATGAGATCATTGCACAGGTTAAAGCAATATGCGATGAAGAGAACATTCCCGAACCAAACATATTTACTGAATTTGGCTCATTTACGGTAGGTGAAAGCGGAGGTGCAATTTTTGAGGTATTGGGTCAGAAACAGCAAAATGATCGTGAAAAATGGAACATGATCAACAGTTCATTTATGACAACTTTACCCGATACGTGGGCAATTAATCGGCGATTTATACTTCTTCCCATAAATCGTTGGGACAATGAATACGAAAGAGTGCTTTTAGGAGGACTTACTTGTGATAGCGATGATTATTATAACTCTGAGCAACATATCAATGCCATTTATTTACCCAGATTCAGAAAGGATAAGCCATTGTATCTAGGGTTTTTTAACACCGGGGCCTATCAGGAAACCGTAGGTGGATTCGGTGGATTGCAGCATTGCCTTATCCCAACCCCTAAGCATATTTTGATCGACAGGGACGAAAATGGTAAAATAATCACAAAGGTTTTTGCTGAATCCCAGAAGCCTGAAGACATGTTAAAAATACTGGGATACTGAAATGAAAACTTTTGCCGGAATACCCGAAGAAAACCATCATTTAGAAAATGCTGAAATAGTCCTAATTCCCGTGCCTTACGATGGAACCAGCACATGGGGAAAAGGGGCAGACAAAGGGCCTGATGCTTTTCTTGAAGCAGCAGAAAACATGGAGCTTTTTGATATTCAGACAAGAACAGAAGTTTATAAAAAAGGCATTCACCTCGCCAAAGCGGTTACTGAAAATGCCAGTCCGGAGGCAATGGTCAATGCTGTTCACAAAACTGCAAAGTCATTTCTGGATAAAGGTAAATTCGTTACACTTTTTGGAGGAGAACATTCCATCAGTATAGGAAGCATAAGAGCCTTTGATGAAAAATTTGATGATTTGACCGTATTGCAAATCGATGCCCACACCGACTTGAGACCTGATTATCAGGGTACCCCATTTAACCATGCCTGCGCAGTTTATGAGGCTTCCAAACGAAATAATTTGATACAGGTGGGAATAAGAAGTATGGATATTGGGGAAATGGAGCATTTAGATGAATCGAAAGTATTCTGGGCCCATGAAATTCATAAAAATATGGACTGGGTAGACAGGGCCATTGATTTAATGACAGGAAATGTATTTATAACAATTGATCTCGATGCTTTTGACCCTTCAATCATGCCAAGTACAGGAACCCCTGAACCGGGCGGAATGACCTGGTGGCAAATGGATAATTTTCTGAGCAAAGTGATTAATTCTAAAAAAGTAGTGGGTTTTGATATTGTGGAACTTGCCCCAAATAAAAACAATCGGGGCCCTGATTTTCTTTCTGCAAAACTTTATTATAAATTATTGAGCTACATTTATTCTAAATAGAAATACCATGTCTAAGCCAATTACCGAGTTTATAGAAAAATATTTTCTTCACTTTAATGCTGCGAGTCTTGTAGATGCGGCCAAAGGCTATGAAAAACACCTCAATGAAGGTGGCAAAATGATGATCACTCTGGCTGGAGCAATGAGTACGGCAGAACTTGGTAAAATTCTCGCCGAGATGATCCGGCAGGACAAAGTCAGTATAATATCGTGTACGGGTGCAAATCTGGAAGAGGATTTGATGAATTTAGTGGCACATAGTCATTATAAACGCGTTCCAAATTACAGGGATTTAACACCAAATGAGGAATGGGGCCTTTTGGAGAAAGGATTGAACAGAGTGACGGACACCTGTATTCCCGAGGAAGAGGCTTTTCGAAGATTGCAAAAGCACATTTTTGGAATATGGAAAGATGCAGATGAAAAAGGAGAGAGAAAGCTGCCACATGAATACATGTACCAAATGATTAATTCAGGCGTGCTCAAAGAATATTATGAAATTGATCCTAAGGATTCCTGGATGGTTGCTGCAGCAGAAAAGAACCTGCCTATTATTGTACCCGGATGGGAAGACAGCACGATGGGGAATATTTTTGCTTCGTATTGTTATAAAGGAGAATTAAATGCTTCTACCATGAAAAGCGGAATAGAGTACATGACCTATTTATCCAAATGGTATATTGAAAATTCGGGAGGGAAAGGCGTTGGTTTTTTCCAAATTGGTGGAGGAATTGCGGGCGATTTTCCGATATGCGTGGTGCCAATGCTTTATCAGGATTTAGAAATGGAAAACATTCCATTTTGGTCATATTTTTGTCAAATTAGTGATTCTACAACAAGCTATGGCTCCTATTCCGGTGCGGTGCCGAACGAAAAAATTACCTGGGGCAAACTGGATATTAATACTCCTAAATACATCATTGAATCAGACGCTACAATAGTTGCTCCCTTAATATTTGCTTATCTCTTAGGGATGTGATGGCCTGAAATGCATATCTAAAGCATTTTTATTATATTCATAAATCAACTTAATCTAAGAATGAATTATGAAAAGACTATTACTTCTTTTATTGACCTTAAGTTCAATTACCCTTTGGGCACAACAAAAAAAATTAGGTGTGACCTATGGTGTAGATAAGCAAACAAACAGAACATCGCAAATTGATTTGTATTCCGCTCCTTCCGGACCACTAAATTATTACTTATCGAAAAGTAAAGTAATTGGTCAGACCACTAAATCAGGAGTATCGGTTGAAACCTTAATTGGTCATTCGGCAAATCTGTTTACAAGTTTGGGCGATGTGAGAAACTTGTTAAGTTACAATCCGGAGCTTAATTTGATGACTTTTGTTCACAGACAGGACCCCGCAGAATATGGTAATGTAGGAAATTCCGGTTGGATGCGATATGCAGCTTCTTTCGACGCAGGAGCAAGTTGGACAGAAAATAACGGATTATTATGGGATAATATTGGAAGTACTGCATCAAATGGAAGGTATCCTCAAGGTTTTATATTTAACCCTCCGGGCAATACAATTGCCGATAGTGCCTATCAGGTTTGGATAGGTCCTACACTTACGGCCAATAATGGGGCTTCCTGGGGAGGAATCGGATATGGCTCTCATCAGATCGGTGGCCCGGATTCAATAGCAATGGATCAGGGAGAATTCTCGAGTTCAGCAAACACAAAATATTATATTCCGGACGGTGGCACATTTGCCAACGGAAAAATTTGGGCACTTGAGGCAGTAACTGATGCAACGAGTGGATCGGCCATTTATCAGGATACGCTTGCCATTTATGAAGGTATTGTACAAAATGGCATTTTAAATTTCACAAGAAACACAATGTATTTCCCTGTTGATATGGGACCTGACTTGCCTCAATCTTTACAAATAGCTTTTTCACCAGATGGGCAAACCGGATATATTGCAGGTTTGGGAAGATTGGATTCTATTGCCTATCCATTAAGAGCAAATAATCTTATTTGGATGAAATCAATAGATGGGGGTGCTACATGGTCTGCACCTGCTGAAATCTATTTTGCCGATGACACATTAATTACAAATAATATCGGGGATTCAGCCGCGGCCTTAAACATTGCCTCAGCACAATTCGAAATGGATTTGGTCGTAGATACATTTGGAAATCCTCATACGCTGTTTAACATTGAATGGAGGCCCGATAACGACTATGGTTTTACTTATGTAGGCCTTCCTTCAACAATTTGGCATGTCCACTCTCCGGATGGGGGTGTAAATTGGGATTTCAACAGGGTTTTCACTACTCAATTGAGGTACGGTGGAATTGGCGATGGTGCCAATGACGCCTATCAACAAAACCGACCACAACTTTCAAGAGATCCAAATGGAAGGTATATTATGATGGCCTATTTTGATACTGATACTACGCTTCTTATCAATCAGACTCCTTGCACAGGGTTTAGTTCAGGTTATTGTGGAAACTCCGATAGATATATTACTACAGGCGCTTACAATGTGGTTAAGGATTATTATGCACCAATTAAAGTTTGGGATTTCTTCCTTCAGGGATCTTACCTATCAAACTTTGAGTGTATTTCAGAAATAGCACCTTTTGACGGCTCGGTGATCACTATCCCCTACCAGTATATGAAAATTTCTGATAAAACTAATTATGTCTCGCCCGTTGATCATTATTATGAAAATGGTGTATCCTATACAAAAGAAGAATTGGGAGACAGTTCAGCGGTGGGCTTAAATCAGGTAAATTTAGTAACAGATCAGATTATAATTTATCCCAATCCAAGCAGTAGCGAATTGAATATAATTATACGCGCAAATGACATTGCTGATGGAGTAATTGTCTTCAATGCTTTAGGGCAAGAAATTATACACTCCGACAATTTTGTAATATCAGAAAATCGAGCTGTCTATAAGCTGGATGTGAGCAGTTTAGATAATGGTATTTATCTCATAAAAATGGGAAATTCCAACAGGACAGCGAGATTCATTAAAAACTAGAACGTAAAATTGAATATAAAAAAGCCACTTTAAGAAGTGGCTTTTTTAATTCTTTTTCATTTCCAACATTTAAATCAGAGCTACTGTCCAAATCACAAAAATAGCATTAAATCTATTCGTTTATTTTTTGAGTTAAGTACCCAAATACATTGTGATTCTTCGTAGAGGACAAGTTAAATTCTAGCGTGACAATCTTGAAATATAGATTACCTAAGTAAAGCCAGAATATTTAAATTTTAAACTAATCTATTTCCAAATTTTAATGCTGGCAATCGGAATAATGATTATGCTATCACTTTGGAGATTGGCTTTATTGATTTTAATATGATTTTCACCATTCTTAAATAATTCAGCTGAAAGCATGGCCATTATACCTTTTTGTCCTGTTATATGGTGCTGATGAAAATAGAAATTCAAATCGGTTAATTTCTTTTCATTCAAACTGACCCTATAAATTGAGCATAGACAATCGAGTTTTCTCACAGCCAGATTATCTGCATTTTCAACCGGCGCTATTTCAATATTTAATTTATCAGTCCTGCTAAACGAGATATTCCAATCAAGCATTTTTGATATCTCAGAAGCGATGTCCGGACAAGTTTTATCAAGAACCTGATTGTCATCCGGATTATAAGGTATAAATAAAGGGACGTATTTTGATTTTAATTCTAAGGAGGGAACACTAACATATTCAATAAAGTCTGTTTTTTCTTTTCTGAATTCATCGTAGTAGCTGGAATAAACTTGGATTTCCTGATTTCCTCGAGAGAAAAAATAATTGTGATCAATATCAACTAAAGAAGAAATTATGATTATTAAAATGATAAAAAGATAAATTAAGCGTATTCTTTTTTTTGTGAAACGACTTATAAGGTGATAATATATGCTTCTGCTGATGAATGACAAGGTGATGTAACCAAAAAACTTATAAACGGGGTAATAGAATTTGCTGATTTTTTCATTTTTCTTGAAAATACCAAGTGAAAAGAAATCAATTAGATAAATCAGACCCAGAATGATATAAGAGAAAAGGATCACATTCATAAATATGACTAATACGGATGCAATTAGTCCATCAACTTTATCCAATAGTATTTGAAAAAAAGCAGCACTGAGCCCTAAAATGACTATTGAGAGTGCAAATGCCAATAAAATGCTTATTAGTAAAAAAGAAAATGAAAACAGGACAGAGCAAATGTCATCGAGAAGAATTACAAGATCATCGAGTTTTCTGACCCGTTTTTTAAGCCTTTCCGTAAAAAATGAGCTGTAATTCATTTTTTCCCAATCTACATGGTCCTGAACCGAGCGGAGGCCAATAGTTCCAATCCAAAAACCCCTTAATAATAGATGAGTAACAAGACTAAAAACGAGTATTTTAAGACTGAAACCCAGCGAACCGAGAAAAATATAAATTAACGCAAATACGGGTGATTTTAAGTCGTATTTAATGGGAAGGCTCGCTATAAACTTACCAAATTCATCTTGAGCAGCCAGCAAAAGAAATATAGTAAATGCTGACACCAAAAGCTCTAGCTGCCAGCTTTCCTGGGCTAAATTCTTCAGCCAATTATTTACGTTATCGGATTTGCTCTGAGGATTTTTATCCAATTATTCTTCTTTTTATTCCTTAATATATTAAGAATTGAATTATCCTTTGGCCCGGTTAATCAAATAAACACCAAAAATGATAATTGCAAGACTAATGAAATGCAATAAGAAAAGCTTTTCTCCATCAAAAACACCCCATAATACCGCAACAAAAGGAATAATATAGGTTACTGAGCTCGCTGTCAGCGGGTTGGCAATTTCAACGAGTTTATAAAACATCATTACTGCAAAACCGGTCCCAACTATACCTAGCAGCATGATATAAATTGAGGCAATTTGAATTTCAGAATTTTGAATTACTTCAAAAAAATAACCGTCGAAAATGAGATAAATTAAACCAAATGGCAAGGTGAACAAAAGGGCAGTACTCGATGTAATGGTAGCATTTACGCCTTGCAACTTAGACTTGATAATATTGATTCCCATTCCATAACAAAAAGTAGCCAGCATTACCAGCAGAGCATAGTAGTTAAATTTTCCAATTTGGCCTTCGGATCCTATAAAAAGCAATGCCGTAGAACCAAGTAATCCAATGAGTATTCCCCAGACTTTTTTAGATGTGATTTTATCTGAAAAAAGGGAAGCGCCAATAATTAAGGTAAACATGGGCGTAAGGCCATTCAGCATTCCGGCCATAGAACTTTTAATATGTTGTTGGGCCAAAGCAAAAAGGAAGGCTGGAATCATATTTCCAATTATTCCGACGAGCAATAGAAATCGGAATTTTTCCTTTGGAATTTTCTTGATATTCGGAATTGACCAGGGAATAAGTATTAATCCGGCTGAAACCACTCTTAAACCGGCTAATTGTAAAGGATCGAGCCCCAGGAGCCCTCGTTTTATGAGGATAAAAGATGAGCCCCAAATAATTGCCAAAAAAAACAGAAAAAGCCAAATTTTAACTTCAGTGCTGAGTTTTGACATTAGGCTAAAACAGAATATGCATCTGCGAATTCAAATCTTATTGAATTCAAAATCTCAAATAATTCCTCAGGATTGTCAGTTTCCACTAGCTTAGTGCGGAAGGGTTTAAAATTTGGAATACCTCTGAAATAATTTGTATAATGTCTTCTCATTTCAAATACACCTTGTTTTTCGCCTTTCCAATCCAGCGAAAATTTCAAGTGACGGATACAGGTATCAACTCTGGTATCCATATCCGGTGGCGCAAGATGTTCACCGCTATTTAAATAATGCTTTATCTCATTAAAAATCCAGGGATATCCAATGGAAGCTCTTCCAATCATAATACCGTCCACACCGAAACGCTCTTTATATTCTTTGGCTTTTTCAGGGCTGTCAATGTCTCCGTTGCCAAAAATAGGGATGTGAATGTCCTGATGATTTTTAACATCTGCTATATAGGACCAGTCCGCTTCTCCCTTATACATTTGTTTTCTGGTTCTACCGTGGATTGTTAAAGCCTCAATTCCCACATCTTGTAACCTTTTGGCGACTTCAATTATTTTTATATTATTCTCATCCCATCCCAGTCTTGTTTTTACAGTAACGGGTTTATTAACCTGCTTGACTATCTCAGCAGTCATTTTTTGCATTTTGGGAAGGTCCAAAAGTATACCCGCACCGGCACCTTTGCAGGCGACTTTTTTTACAGGGCAACCATAATTTATATCGATTAAATCGGGATTGGCTTCTTCAGCAATAGCCGCTGCTTGTCGCATTGAGTCTATTTTGTCCCCAAAAATTTGTATGCCAATTGGTCTTTCGTAGTCATATATGTCCAGTTTTTGCACACTTTTTTCAGCATCGCGGATCAACCCTTCGGAAGAAATAAATTCCGTGTACATAAGATCGGCACCATTTTCTTTGCATACCGCTCTGAAAGGCGGATCACTCACGTCTTCCATGGGTGCCAAAAGCAAAGGAAATTCCCCAATATCCATGGATCCTATTTTAATCATGCTGCAAATTTAGGCATATTAGAATAATGTTGATCAAACTTAATTGTTTGATTGTGTCAGTCTTTGTTTAAATGATATTTTTGCAGAAATTTTTAAATGGAAGATCAAAATTATTCAAACCGGAGTTTTAATCCCTGGTACCATCTCTTTTTCCTTTTTGCCTTCGTAATTGTTGGCCTATTAGTATTTAATTTTTTTGGATTTCTCTTTGCATTAGTAGCGGTTAATTTTGATTTCAACGTATTGCTGAGCATAATGGAAAACCCCCTCAGCGGCCCTGAAACGCGAGTTCCACTGTTAATTGTTCAGGGAATAACAGGAATTGGAACATTTATTCTAGTCCCGCTGATCTATCGAAAATACGTCGATAGAGATGGAAGTTTAACACTGGAAGTTAATCGCAATGAGAAGATTGAAAATTTTCTCATCGTTATACTATTTACTTTTGCTATCATGCCACTGACAGCTCAGCTCATGGAATGGAATCTGAGCCTGAAATTTCCTGAATTTCTTTCTGAATTTGAAAAACAGCTGAGAGAGACCCATGATTTTGTTGAAGAATCGACAAAACATCTGGTCAGCTTGAATGGTGTGTTTGAATTGATCTTGGGAATCATCGTTATTGCTGTTATTCCCGCTCTTGGAGAGGAATTCTTATTCAGAGGCTTTTTTCAAAAGTATTTAATTAAGGGCTTCAACAATGTTCATTTGGGAATTTTTGTAACTGCCTTTTTATTTGGGCTTTTTCATTTACAAATTTTTGTTATTCTTCCAAGGATTCTTCTGGGATTGGTTTTTGGGTATTTCTACCACTATTCAAAAAATCTTTTAATTCCGATGATGGCGCATTTTGTTAACAATGCCTTCATGGTAACCATGTTATATTTGTATAACCAGGGCATCATTGAATTCAATATTGAAGATGAATCGCAGATTTCTGCTGTACTGGTAATATCTTCATTGATATTTTCTGCTGTGCTTTTCTTTTATTTGAAGTCAAAATATTCTGCAAATACAAAAACGGAATGAAGAATTGGCAGGTTGTATTTAAATCAGATAATTCTCATAGAGCAGAAATTGTAAAAGCGATTCTTGATGAAAAGGAATTAAATCCGGTATTGATAAATAAAAAAGATTCAAACTATCATTTTGGACTCTTCGAAATTTGTGTTTCACCGGACAATGTCATCAGGGCGCTCAAGATAATTGACAATGAAATAAAGTTTGAATAACCTTAACAATCTACAACTGCGAATTCTGGTAGGCATTTTTGGTGCCATACTGGTATTGTTTTGTATTCACTATCACGAATTGGGCTTTTTTGGATTGTTTCTTATTATAGGTTTATTAACACAACTTGAATTTTACAAGTTACTAGGCCTCGATGGCATGTTCCCCTTAAAAACCTTTGGTACACTAACCGGAGGATTGCTTTTCGCAATTACCTTTTTCATTCAAAAAGGTTGGGCTCCAACGGATGCCTATTATGTGTTATTTCCACTCTTGTCTTTGAGCTTTATAATTAAACTTTATAAAAAAGAATTATTCCCTTTTGTAAATGTGGCCTTGACTTACCTGGGACTAATTTATGTTATGGTCCCTTTCTGTCTGCTGACTGTTGCTGCCTTTCAGGATGGCGTATATAATGCTGAAATAATCGGGGCTTCATTTTTATTGTTATGGGCTTGTGATACAGGTGCTTATTTTTCCGGAAAATATTTTGGCCGACGCAAATTGTTTAAACGTATTTCTCCTAAAAAAACATGGGAAGGAACACTTGGTGGAGCAATTCTTACCTATTTAATGGCATTTGGACTTAGTTTTATTTATAAGAGTTTTCCCCAAATAGACCTTTATTTAATAGCTTCGGTAATTATTGTTTTGGGCAGTTATGGCGATTTAGTTGAATCCCTTTTCAAAAGAAGTATGGATATTAAGGACAGCGGGACATCCCTGCCGGGTCACGGCGGTTTTCTTGATCGATTTGACGGTTTATTGCTCGCGGCGCCTTTCATTCTTTTGATAATTAAATTCTTTTAAATAACAATTTTGCATTGCGCAAAATATGCTATTTTTGAATGCATTAGTGTTTATGAACATTTAATCAGACCTACATGCCCTATCTAGAGCCCGCTCCAATAAAAGATCATGATAATCCATTTGAGTCAATGATGTCGCGTTTTAATGTTGCGGCAGAAATTCTTGGCCTGGATGAAGCAACCTACAATGTATTAAAAAGTCCTGCGAAACAGGTGACTGTAAATCTTCCGGTAACCATGGATGATGGCGCCATACGTGTATTCGAAGGACACAGGGTTATTCATTCAAATATTCTCGGTCCATCGAAAGGTGGAGTGAGATTTGATATGGGTGTTAATATTGATGAAGTGAAGGCACTGGCCGCATGGATGACCTGGAAATGTGCTGTAGTAGATATACCTTATGGAGGAGGAAAGGGCGGTGTAAAATGCAATCCGAGAGAAATGTCCAGGGGAGAAGTAGAAAGACTGGTGCGTGCATATACCACGGCGATGATCGATATTTTCGGCCCGGATAGAGATATTCCAGCACCCGATATGGGAACCGGCCCAAGAGAAATGGCATGGATGGTGGATCAGTATTCGAGAGCAAGAGGTATGACAGTAAATGCAGTTGTAACCGGAAAACCTTTAGTATTGGGAGGTTCACTTGGAAGAGTTGCTGCTACCGGGCGTGGCGTAATGGTTTCTGCACTGGCAGCCATGGAAAAAAGAAGCATGAGCCCTACCAAGGCTTCTTGTGCAGTTCAGGGATTTGGAAATGTTGGCGCAAATGCCGCCTTGTTATTGGCAGAAAGAGGAGTTAAAATTAAAGCGATAAGCGATATTTCCGGTGCATACTGGAATGACAATGGCATAGATATTCTTGAAGCGATAAAATTTAAAGACAATAATAACGGCAGTCTTGAAGGGTATAAAGGAGCTCAAAAAATTAGCAATGATGAATTATTGACATCCAAGGTAGATGTTCTGGTACCCGCAGCTTTGGAAGACGTAATCACAAGAAAAAATGCCGATAAAATTCAGGCCAGTATGATTGTGGAAGGCGCCAACGGCCCGACTTCCGCAGGTGCTGATTCTATAATTCACGATAAAGGCATCATTGTAGTTCCTGATATTCTCGCCAATGCAGGTGGCGTAACTGTGTCTTACTTCGAATGGGTTCAAAACAGATTGGGATACAAATGGTCTGAGGAAAGAGTAAATAGGAGGAGCGACAGAATAATGAAAGAGGCTTTTGACCGCGTTTATGATGCTGCGATGAAGCACGATGTATCCTTGAGAATTGCAGCCTATATTGTAGCAATTGACAAAGTTTCGAATACATTTAAACTCAGAGGAAGTTTCTAATGATCCATAAGGAAGGAAGAGTTTTTCTGGTTATAATAGCGATCGTATTTATAGCTATAAACGTATTGGCCATGTACTTTTTTCCCGAATTGATAATTGCCAGCTATGTTTTGGGAATTATCAGTATTGGCGGCTTTCTATTTTTCCTTCAGTTTTTCAGAAACCCAAAACGCATTACCACAAAGGATGAAAAAAATGTCATTGCACCTGCCGACGGTAAAGTGGTTGTAATTGAAGAAACAAAGGAAACTGAATATTTAAATGAACAAAGAATACAGGTTTCAATTTTCATGTCTCCATTAAATGTACATGTCAATCGAAATCCAGTGACGGGAACAATAAGTTATTTTAAATACCATCCGGGCAAATATTTAGTTGCCTGGCATCCTAAAAGCAGTACTGAAAACGAACGAACCAGTATTGTTTTTAAATTGATAAATGGGACTGAAATAATGCTAAGGCAAATTGCCGGCGCTGCGGCACGACGTATCAAGTGGTATGTTGATAAAGGCTCAGAAGTTGAACAGGGCGGTGAATTTGGCTTTATTAAATTCGGATCTCGTGTAGATCTGTTTTTGCCTTTGAATTATAAAATAAAAGTCAAGATAGGAGAGCATATCAAAGGTGGGATCACAACTATCGCCGAAATCCCTGATTGACCAGTAGTTCTACAATTTTTTCCAGATATCTCTGGTCTTCTTTATCAAACGCATTCAAATTTTTACTATCAATATCCAAAACAAAATAAATGGTGTTTTTGAATTTACCCGGAATAACAATTTCCGATTTGGAATGCGAAGAACAGGCAATATGACCGGGGAACTGGTCTACGTCCGGAACAATTATAGTTTCTTGATTGGCATATGATTTACCACAAACCCCTTTTCCTAAATCAATTCTGGTACAAGCCAGAGGGCCTTGGAAGGGCCCAAGAACTAAATTTTGATCATTCTGATCTACTAAATAAAACCCAACCCAAAGCCAGTTAAATGCTGTTTTTAATACAGCAGCTATATTGGCCATATTGGCTATGCTGTTTTCCTCGTTTTGAATTAAGGCTTCTATCTGAGGAATAATTTCCTCATAAACGGTTGTTTTATCTGCCCCTTTGGTAAACAGTAATTCTTCAGACATAAAAAAAGCCCGCTTTTTAGGCGGGCGTTTATTTTTTAATCCTTAAAACTTATATTCTTCTCTGAGCTTGTATGTCTCCCAGATTATAAGTTCCACCCGGCACAAGGTTAAGTGGAGTACCCGGTTGGTTTCTAATTGGATGAATATTGAATAATACATCACCACCGGTATTATTGTCTCTTATAACAATGTCTTCCATATACAATTCGGCTTCCAATACACCTTCAACTGTTCCCGGAATATCAGTGAGTCTAACCACTCCTGTGGAAGGTGTTCTATAAAATACTGAAGATAATTCCACATTTACATCTGTTAATTTACCATTTCCTGAACCCATGGGATAATCAAGAATTGTATAAACCACAAATACATTTGTTGCCGTGAAATTATTTGGATCCTGTAAAGCTGGAGGAACACCTAGCAAATTATAGTCTCCATATATTCTTGCTTCAAGGTCAGAATTCCCTTCAAAAATTGTTATTGTGGATGAAACATTTCTAACCTGATTGGAGTCATTGTTTAATGTTTCAGGTAAGATTTCCGCTGTAAAATTTACAATTGGATCGGTATCAACTCCAGTTGAAACAGAACCATTAACCGTTCCGGGGTTTAGACCTTCGAAATGTGCAATTCCACCGGCCACAGTAGACTGAACTAAAGATTCGCCATCTTGCGAAATAATTACGGTAGCACCTTCAATACCACTTACTTTACCGCCGTCAAAAGCAGAATTGCCTGGTACGACTTGTACAGAATAGTTATAGCTCGCAACTCCCTGAGGATTTGGATTTGTATCTGCCTGAGGAGTTGGTTCTTCATCGCCTCCTCCATCATCATTATTACATGCTGTGAAAAGCAAAGGCAGGATTAGGAATGGTAATAGTGCAAAATAGTTAGTAATTTTATTCATTGTGAGTCACTTTTAATTGAATTCAAGGCTTAAATATAGTATTTATCTAAAACATTCAATTAATCTTGAAAAAATAATAGCAGTCCTTTTTTAATATTTTCTTGGAACTCGCACTATCAAGATTAATATCAGGTGCAATTATACCCTTTTTAATTCTCAAATCACCCTCAAAGACATGAATTTCATCATAAATTCCCGATTCAATAAACAGATTTAAAGTTTTTGTCCCTCCTTCGACTATGAGTGATCCAATATTTAACTTATATAAGTGATTTAAGATTTGCGGAATTAGCTCTTTATTTGGCTCCAAGCGAAGCCAGGTCACATTTTCGGAAATCTTTTCTTTGCTATAGTTAAAAACAATTGTCTTTGCCTCTTGATTAAAAATCGTACTGTCTAATGGTAGGGAGTTCTCAAAATCAAATGTGACTCTTAGCGGATTTTTACCTTTATAATGTCTTGTATTTAGCCTTGGGTTATCATTTATTACTGTTTGTGCACCTACAAGGATAGCATCTTCCCGGGCTCTTAATTTATGAGAATGCACCTGAGATATTTCATTGCTAATTTTTACCGTTCGCCCATTTTCCCCTGCAACAAATCCATCTTTGCTTTGTGCCCATTTTAGAATGACATATGGTCTTTGCTTTAATATGTTGATGAGAAATCGTCGATTAAGCCATTCCCCTTCCTTTTTAAGTATACCGCTTTGAATATCAATTCCTGCTTGCTCAAGTTTTTTTATACCACTCCCAGATACCAGCGGATTTGGATCCTTTATAGAAATAAAAACTTTAGGGATTTGCTTTGATATTATAAGGTCTGCACAAGGTGGAGTTTTGCCATAATGTGAGCAAGGTTCCAGACTCACAAAAATTTCACTTTTTTTCAAAAGTTCATCACTCAGCTGATTTATTGCATTCACTTCTGCATGCGCCTCACCGTATTTTTCATGCCAACCTTCAGCAATGATTTTATTGTTATAGACAATTACGGCGCCTACCAATGGATTTGGGCTTACCATTCCTTCCCCTCTCCGAGCAATGTCAATGGCACGAGCCATATATTTTTCTTCTCTGCTAAAAATGGACATGAACGCAAAATTCATGATTTTTACTCAATGTTTAATAAGCCATATGAAATTAGGAATATATACAAACAAATCAGCGAAAGGCTTTTATCCATTTATGAATTGAATGAAGCAGATTCTATTGCTGAAATACTCCTTGAAAGCAAGGTTCCAAAACTAAGGCTGAAGTTGATAAGCGATCCTAATTTGTCGATAGAAGAAAAAGATGTGCAAGATTTGTTTGAAATGCTACTTGAACTGAAAGAACACAAACCCATCCAGTATGTATTGGGCGAAACTGAATTTATGGGACTAACATTTAAAGTGAATGAAAATGTTTTGATTCCAAGACCTGAAACAGAAGAATTGATTAGCTGGATTTTACAAGAAGATTTATCTCAAAAAACAGTTCTTGATATTGGAACAGGTAGTGGCTGTATTCCAATTTCCATAGTCAAAAAAGGTTCTGCTTCTGTAAAAGTATTTGCATCGGATTTTTCGAAAGCCGCATTGGAATTAGCCATGCAAAATGCGCAAAGCAATAATGTTAAGATAGAATTTATTCAGGATGATATCTTAAACCCTTCAACTACCAATCAGAAATACGATATAATTGTTAGCAATCCACCTTATGTGAGAGAATCTGAAAAAGCGCTTATGTCGGAAAACGTTTTAAACTTCGAGCCGGAAATTGCGCTTTTTGTTAAAGACAGTGACCCTCTTATTTTTTATAAAGCCATTATGGATTACTCAAATTTATATTTAAATCAATCCGGGTTATTATTTTTAGAGATCAATGAAAATTTTGGCATGGAGCTGATGACTTTACTTAATCGAAACGGATTTCGGGAAATTGAATTGAGAAAAGACTTGAGCGGGAAAGAAAGAATGATCAAAGCGCGAAAAATTCTTTGATCAAAATTGTTTTCAAAGTCTTGATTTTTACTATTCCATCCTTTGGTACCATAAAAGAGGAATTGGCCTTTTCAAGATTCAGCATTTCCTCGGGCTCACTGCTCAATTCAATTTGATCTCCCTGGTTTTTCCATTTCCTCCATTCCCCTTTTAAGGAATACTCTTTGAAATCATCGCTGTATCTTATAATCTCTGAAGAAGATTTTAAATCTCCTATGTTGAAATTTATGTTTGATGCGATGTGGATGGTATGATTTGAGATTTTATGTAGTATTTCAGTCCAGCTGTTTTTAAAACTAATGTAATCAATCGGCATTTGATATTCCATTTTCTTAAGACTTGCATTTTTGGAACTTTCCGAACCGATTATGGCATCAATTTTAAAGCCTTTATCAATTACCCATTCTAATTGTTTAGAATCACAGTATACTTTTGGGCTCCATTCGAGTAATTGGTTAAATATTTCTTCGCGAATCTTTGTAAGTAGGACCAGTGCAGGTTCCTGATTTTCCCTTATAATGTGATGTGAAGACATATTCTGAAATATAAATCAAAGAAAGATGTGCATTTTAACATCGACTTGTAATTTTGCAGCCTATTTACTCAATTAATCTCGAATTCTCAAACTATGAACCAGGAAAGCGAAATCTTCAAAAAAATAATTGCCCACTCCAAAGAATATGGTTTTGTATTTCCTTCAAGTGAACTTTATGACGGTCTTCAGGCTGTTTATGATTATGGCCAAAATGGAGTTGAAGTGAAAAATCAACTTAAAGACCTCTGGTACAAATCCATGGTTCAAATGAATGAAGACATCGTCGGTCTGGACTCTGCTATTTTTATGCACCCAAAAATCTGGCAGGCTTCTGGTCATGTAGATAGTTTTAATGATCCCCTGATCGATAATAAGGATTCGAAAAAGAGGTATAGGGCTGATGTGCTCATTGAAGATAAGGCGGCGGAATACGAAGCCGAAGGTCAAAACGATAAGGCAAATGCTCTGCTTCAAAAAATGGGAGAGCTTCTTGAAAATGAGAACCTCGATGGTCTTAGAGAATTGATAATTGAAGAGAATATTAAATGTCCGCTCTCCGGCTCATCCAACTGGACAGAAGTCCGGCAGTTTAATTTGATGTTTTCCACTCAAATGGGTTCTGTCTCCGATGATTCTAATCAAATTTATTTAAGACCGGAAACGGCACAGGGAATATTTGTCAATTATTTAAATGTTCAAAAGACCGGAAGAAAAAAAATTCCTTTTGGCATAGCACAAATAGGAAAGGCATTTAGAAATGAAATCGTCGCAAGACAGTTTATCTTCAGAATGCGTGAATTTGAGCAAATGGAGATGCAGTTTTTTGTCAGACCCGGTACTGAAATTGAATGGTACGAAGCCTGGATGGAAAAAAGAATGCGCTGGCATAATGCCCTGGGAATTAATCCCGAAAACCTTCGAATGCATAAGCATGAAAAATTAGCGCATTACGCCAATGCCGCTTCGGATATAGAATTTAAATTCCCTTTTGGCTTTAAGGAAATAGAAGGCATTCATTCGAGGACAGACTTCGATCTGTCGAGGCATATGGAATATTCTCGTAAAAAAATCAGTTATCACGATCCTGAAATCAATCAAAGTTATACGCCATATGTGGTTGAAACATCTGCGGGAGCCGACAGACTCTTTTTAATGCTGATGTGCCATTCTTATACAGAAGAACAATTGGAAGACAAACAAAGGATATATCTTAACCTGCCGCCATTTCTTGCTCCAATCAAGGCTGCAGTATTTCCATTGGTTAAAAAAGATGGTTTGCCGGAGATGGCCATGAAAATTGTTAACGATTTAAAGATGGATTTCAAGGTTGTTTACGAAGAGCAGGGTGCTATCGGGAAAAGGTATACAAGGCAGGATTTAATCGGGACACCTTTCTGTATTACAGTAGATCATGAAAGCCTGGAAAATGACACTGTGACCATCCGTGAAAGAAACTCCATGCAGCAGGAACGAGTTAAAACTGCAGCACTTGCGGAAATCATAGGCAATAAAGTGAACAACAAACAATTTTTTCAAAAACTATAATTAAGATGTGGGAAGAAAAAGACAAACAATTATGTAAAGAATTTGAATTTAAGGATTTCTCAGAAGCCTTTTCATTCATGACACGCGTAGCTTTGGAAGCAGAGAAAATGCAACATCATCCCTGGTGGAGTAATGTCTATAACAAAGTGGAAATTAAACTGAGCACGCATGATGCCGGTGGAATAGTCACCGATAAAGACAGAAGGCTCGCGAAAAAAATAGATCAATTGCTCGAGGGCAAATGATCACCTGAAACCACTATTTTAGTACTTTTCAGGGTAGTAGTTTTCCGCCATTTTTACATTTTTACCTGCTTTTTAACATCCTATTATTGAGCACCACCGTAAATTAATAGATCGTTTCTAAATTGATTTACTATGTGGAAGGAAAACAAAAAAAGTCTTAGCAGATCATTCGAATTTGCAAATAATGTTGAGGCGTTCGGATTTGTAAATAAAGTGGCAATGCTCGCATCAAAACAACAGCATTTCCCCAAAATTTGTATAGAAAAAACCAAAGTTGACATTTCACTTTCAACAGATAAGATTGGTGGATTTGTCACGCAAAAGGACCATGAATTGGCCGAGGAAATAGATGAAGTTTATGGAAGTAAAGAAATCCTAAGAAAAAGCGCCTGATTGATTTATATATTTGTGGAAGTATTACATACTTTAAATGAAAACTTCCCAATTATTATTTCTCACCCTATGTTTTTTCAGTTCAGGCCTGTTACAAGCCCAAAATGATCGTGACAATGAAATGTCATTGTTGTTTATCGGTGATATTATGGGCCATGACGCCCAAATAATTTCAGCTTACGATTCAAGTACTCAATCTTATTATTATGACGAGGTATTTTCACCTCTGAAACCCATAATTGAAAAGAATGATTTTGCTATTGCCAATCTGGAAGTAACCCTTGCCGGTAAACCGCATAAAGGCTATCCCCAATTTTCCTCTCCTGATGAATTGGCTTTGGCCTGTAAAAATGTAGGAATGGATGTATTGGTCACGGCCAATAACCATTCTTGTGACAGGGGTAAAAGTGGAATTTTACGCACATGCGATGTTCTTGATTTCTATAATTTAAAACACACCGGCACCTTTAGAAATCAGGCGGATAAAGATTCCATGAATTTATTAATTCTGGAAAAAGGAGATTTAAAAGTAGGATTATTGAATTATACTTATGGCACCAATGGGCTTCCCTTTCCAAAACCGAGTTTGGTCAATCTGATCGATTTGGATTCCATGAAAAAGGATATTTCACTTGCAAAAAAACAAAACCCGGATAAATTGATAGTCATGATTCACTGGGGGCTGGAATATCAGACTGAAGCGAATGAATCCCAAAAAAAAATAGCTGAATTTCTTTTCAAAAATGGTGTGGATATTATCATAGGATCTCATCCGCATGTTATTCAACCAATGGAATATTATCCCGAAGCAGATCAATCCGGGGAAAGATTAGTAGTATATTCTCTTGGTAATTTTGTATCCAATCAGCGTAAATTCAGAACAGATGGTGGAGCGATGGTGGAATTAAAGCTCAAAAAGGACACCGGTGGTACCAAAGTCTCAGAAAAGGGGTATTATTTGACCTGGGTTAACAAAAGCACTGTTAATGGTAAATCAAAGTTTGAAATACTTCCGAGTTCCCAAATTGAAAAAAAAGAATTTGAAGGTCTTGATCATGAAAGTATTGAAAAAATGAAAGTCTTTATCGATGATTCCAGATCTCGATTGAATAAGCATAATGTTGATTTTCCTGAGATAAGCCAAACAGAATAATGGAAAACCATTCGTTGTATTTCATCGGTACACCAATTGGCAATCTTGCCGATATGAGCGAGCGGGCAAAGGAAGTACTTTCTTCCGTTGATATTGTTTTGGCTGAGGATACGCGCAATTCAGGAATTTTACTTAAACATTTCAATATTTCAGCCAAAATGGAAAGCTTTCATGCCCACAATGAGCATAAAGTATTGGGTAGAATAATTGAACGAATTAAAAACGGAGAAACATTTGCTTTAATTAGCGATGCCGGTATGCCGGCCATATCAGATCCCGGTTATTTACTTTTAAGGGCAGCGGTAAGTGAAAAAATAGACTTTACAATAATTCCGGGGCCGGCAGCATTTCTCGCCGCTTTGCTATTGTCAGGATTTCCTACGGATAAATTTATTTATGAAGGATTTATTCCGCATAAAAAAGGTCGGCAAACCTTTATAGAAGCCTGGAAAGACAAAAAAAGGACGGTTGTTTTTTATGAAAGCCCACATCGTATCGTCAAATGTTTGGAGCAAATGAAAGAGATTCTCGGTGCAGAAAGAGAAGTGGCTGTAGTTCGGGAAATCACTAAGAAATTTGAAGAAACGGTTCGCGGTAGTTTAGACGAAGTTTGTGAAATTTTTCAAACGAAGACTATTAAAGGGGAGTTTGTGGTGGTATTGAAGGGAGTTGAATAATTCCCAATATTCTGTCATTCCAAGATTCCTGTTAAGGAAATTCTTGGAATCTCCTATACACGATTGGTGTGACGGCTATTTTTTTATATCATTCACGGACACATAACTCTATTCTAAGAAAGCATCTCTTTTTTTACTTATTTTGCCTCAAACAGGAATAAATGCAGGCTACATTCTTTCAAAACTGGAATTTCCTTGACAAAAAGTTGAATCGCTGGATGCTGACGGCCTTTTCAGCTATATTATTATCTCTTTCCTGGCCCATTCATGGTTTTCCTTTTTTAACATTCTTTGCATTCATACCTATTCTGATACTCAATGAAAAATTTGACAGAAGCAGAAATGGAGCCTTTTATTTGCATGTCTATACTGCTTTTTTGATTTGGAATGTCTTAACCACCTATTGGGTGTATAATTCCACTCCTGTAGCAATTGTAGCCTTCACTGCCAATTCATTATTGCAAATGATTCCTGTCTTTGCTTTCAGGATGACTTTTTTCCGGGCAAATAGAAACTTTTCATTTACGGCGCTTCCGATTTACTGGATCTCTTTTGAATACCTTCATTTAACATGGCAATTGTCCTGGCCATGGCTAACGATTGGCAATGTATTCTCAGAATATCCTGAATTTGTTCAATGGTATGAATATACCGGTGTCTTAGGCGGTTCTTTATGGGTCTGGATAATCAATATCATGATATTCACTTTTCTCGGCAGATGGGCAAGTGAGGATAAAAAATTTCCCAGAGTCTTTTTTATTTATATTCTTTTAGTCATCGCTACTCCAATAGTAGAATCAATAGGAAGTTATAACAGCTATGAAAATCAGGGTGAGCCGGCAGAAATAGTCGTAGTTCAACCCAATATCGATCCATACAAAGAGAAATTCGCTGACTCGGAGCATTTTATACCCTTTGAAGAACAAGTACAGCGATTTGTTGAATTATCTAAATCTAAAATCACTGAGAAAACCAAATTGGTAATTTGGCCTGAAACGGCGATCGATAGTCAGTTTGATGAAACCGCCCTCGAGGATTACAGTATTCTTGATTCCATTAGGGCGTTTAGAAATTCATACCCAAATATTGCCTTACTTACCGGAATAACGACTTTTCAGTTTTATCCGGAAGGCACCAAATCCACTTCATCCAGGTATGCCGAGCGATATGATTTATACTATGATATTTACAATACTGCACTCTTTATTAATCAAAAAGACCAGCTTCAAACCTATCACAAATCCAAGCTTGTCCCCGGCGTGGAAATAATGCCTTACCCAAGCATTTTTGGCTTTTTACAAGACCTCTCAATAGATCTCGGTGGAACTTCCGGGGGTTTTGGAAGGCAAAGTGAAAGAACGGTATTTGAAACCTCAGACGGCTTAAAAATTGCACCTGCCATATGTTATGAATCCATTTACGGTGATTTTATGTCAAATTATATGCGCAATGATGCAAATATGATAGCAATTATTACCAATGATGGTTGGTGGGGCGATACACCGGGATATCATCAACACAACTCGTATGCAAAACTGCGAGCCATAGAATTCAGAAAAAGCATAGCGCGTTCTGCCAATACGGGTATTTCAGGATTTTTCGATCAGAAAGGAAATGAAATAATTCAAACCAAGTATTGGAAAGAAGATGTAATCTCCTACAGCATTCAAGTAAATAATGAGCATACAGTATATGCTGACTGGGGTGATTATTTAGGAAGAATTGGTGGTTTTGTGGCGGTTGCCATGTTTTTATCTGCTTTTGTAAAAGGTAAAACCACTATTGTAAAAAAACCAAATTCATAGATGGACCTGAAGGACATAAGCAATCAGGTTGCAACAATTGCCCGAAAAACCGGGGCATATATTAAAGCTGAGGCCAAAGGAATAACTTTACAACGAGCAGCTTATAAGGGAATCAATGACCTAGTGACTTATGTCGATAAAGAAAGTGAAAGAAGGATAGTTGAAGAGTTAAGTCAAATTCTACCTGAAGCCGATATACTTGCTGAAGAGGGTAATTATAAAAGCAAAAACTCGAATTTAAAATGGATTATTGATCCCCTGGATGGCACTACGAATTTTGTCCATGGAATACCCGCCTATGCAATTTCCATTGCGCTTGTTGAAAATGACATACCGATAGTTGCTGTAGTTTTTGATGTAGAAAGAGAAGAATGTTTCACAGCTTATTCGAGGGGAGGAAGCTTTTTAAATAATGAAAAGATTGAAGTTTCCAAAAGTCAAAATCTATCAGAATGTCTTATGGCCACTGGATTTCCGGTTACGACTTTTGACAAATCCTCGCTCCTACTTCAAATTACAGAATCCTTTATTCGTGAAACGCATGGTGTTCGAAGAATCGGTTCTGCTGCTCTGGATTTGGCTTATGTTTCCTGCGGAAGATTTGAAGGCTTTTTTGAATATAATCTCAATGCCTGGGACGTCGCAGCCGGCGTGCTGCTGGTAAAAGAAGCAGGAGGTTTTGTAAGTGATTTTAAAGGGGAAAATAATTATTTGTTTGGCAAAGAAATTCTAGCGGCAAATGCCGCACATCCGGAAATGCTTAAACTTATTTCCAAAGATTGGAAATGAATTTATACCTCCTCACTTGAATTTTAGCTGTCTTTAAACATTTTTCAATTGAAGAATTGATTATACCTTTAATTTAGCAGTAGATCCTATAAATAAATGCTAGAAAAAAGATGGATATTAAAAGAAGTACCGGAGCTTTCCAAAGTTCAAAAACTGGCATCTGATTTAAATGCAGACAGGATTCTTGCGTCACTATTGATACAAAGAGGTATTGACAGTTTTGAAGAAGCCAAGGAATTTTTCAGACCTAAACTTGAGGATCTTCACAATCCATTTTTGATGAAAGGAATGTCCAGAGCGGTAGACAGAATACAAGCTGCAATGGAATTGGGTGAAAACATCATGATATACGGCGACTATGATGTGGATGGTACAACATCCGTGTCGCTGGTATATGGATTTCTTAAGGAAAAAAACTATCCCAATCTTCACCATTATATCCCGGACAGATATGCCGAAGGATATGGAATATCATATTCCGGTATCGACAAAGCAGAAGAACTTGAAGTCAGTTTAATAATCGCACTCGACTGCGGAATTAAAGCCGTTGAAAAGGTAGACTATGCCAATCAGAAAGGCATTGATTTTATTATTTGTGACCATCATACGCCCGGGAAAATACTTCCAAATGCACATGCCATTTTAAATCCAAAACAAAGTAATTGCCCCTACCCATATAAGGAATTATCAGGTTGTGGGATTGGGTTTAAATTAGTTCAGGCTTTATGCGATGCTATGTCCTATGATGCAAGAGATGCATTTCAATTCATTGACCTGGTTGCGGTTAGTATTGCATCAGACATTGTGCCTATTACAGGAGAAAATAGGGTGCTCTGCTATTTCGGATTGCAAAAAATAAATAAAAACCCAAGTCCGGGTATTAAAGCGCTAATAAATATTGCCGAATACCAATCTCAAAAGGAAATGAATGTGCGAGACCTGGTATTTGGAATTGGCCCAAGAATTAATGCAGCAGGAAGAATGGATAAGGCCATTACGGCGGTGGAATTATTGCTTGAAAAAGATTCTGAAAAAGCGGCAGAAATGGCGGCTTTAATTAACAGTCAAAATACAAATCGCAGGGACTTTGACAGCAGTATTACTGTAGAAGCCGTGGACATGATCAAGTCTTCTGAGAGCCTAAAGAATGCCAAAACTACCGTACTATTTAAAGAAGACTGGCACAAAGGTGTTATAGGAATTGTAGCTTCGAGATGTATCGAGCATTACCATCGGCCCACTATTATATTTACAGAATCCAACGGAAAAGCAACTGGCTCCGCTCGCTCTGTACCCGATTACAATATATATGATGCCATTTTGCAATGTGAAGATCTTCTGGATTCTTTTGGCGGACATCAGTTTGCGGCGGGCTTAACATTAAAAAAAGAGAACCTTTCAGTATTTAGCAAACGATTTGAACAAGTGGTATCCTCCAATATTTCAGATGAATTACTAGTGCCACGGATTGATGTCGATTTAGAGATTGATTTGTCTGAAATAGATTTTGCCCTAATTAAGAAATTAGATCAAATGTCACCATTTGGTCCGCAAAACATGCAACCCATCTTCATAAGCAAGGGCGTGAGATTGTTTTCTAATCTGCGCATCTTAAAAGAAAAACATTTAAAATTTCAGGTAATACAAGGAAAATCCTTTCCTTATCAATGCATAGGCTTTAATTTTGTTGATTATAAGGATTTAATAGACAGTTCAGAGAGCTTCTCAATTTGTTATTCCATTTCAATCAACGAATTTCGCGGAGAGAGAAGCATTCAACTGCAGATCCGTGATATAAAAGCAAATGAAACTCAGAGCTGAAAGTCTTGTAAAAAAATACAAATCCCGAAAAGTTGTAAATGATGTAAGTGTAGAGGTAAACCAGGGCGAAATCGTCGGTTTGTTGGGCCCAAATGGTGCCGGTAAAACAACCACCTTTTACATGATTGTTGGTTTGATTAAGCCCAATGAAGGCAAGATATATCTCGACAATAAGGAAATTACAGACCTCCCTATGTACCGCAGGGCCAAACAAGGTGTAGGCTATTTGGCGCAGGAAGCCTCTGTTTTTCGTCAACTTACTGTAGAGGAAAACATACTTGCTGTTTTGGAAATGACTTCTATGTCTAAAAAAGAAAGACAGGATAAATGCGATGCGCTGATTGAAGAATTCAGCCTTGAACATGTTAGAAACAATAAAGGGATGGTATTGTCAGGTGGAGAAAGAAGAAGGACTGAAATTGCCCGTTCTTTGGCTGTCGATCCAAAATTCATTTTGTTGGATGAGCCATTCGCAGGAGTTGATCCCATTGCAGTTGAAGAAATTCAAACCATAGTGGCGCAATTGAAAAACAAAAATATCGGCATACTAATTACCGACCACAATGTGAATGAAACGCTATCTATTACAGATAGGGCCTACTTATTGTTTGAAGGATCAATCCTCAAATCAGGGACAGCTGAAGAACTTGCTGCCGATGAACAGGTGAGAAGGGTATATTTAGGAAAGCATTTTGAATTAAAAAGAAAA
This sequence comes from Cytophagales bacterium, assembly GCA_040218795.1. Classification (GTDB taxonomy): domain Bacteria; phylum Bacteroidota; class Bacteroidia; order Cytophagales; family CCMP332; genus CCMP332. The sequence continues at coordinate 64,136 of JAVJQT010000002.1, forward strand.
ATCTGAATTGGAGCTTTTTAACACACTACTTTCCTGGTTTATGAAAAAGCGAATCTCCCAGATTGAGCTTTTTAAGGAACACCCTATCGAAGTTCAGAATGAAGTGCTTGCAAATCTTTTGGGAAAATCCCGAAATACAGAATGGGGAAGAAAATACAGTTTTGAAAACATCAAGAGCTATCATGATTTTAAATCCGTTGTGCCAATTGTGCGCTACGAGGATATAGCCGATATAATTGAAAAAGTCATGAAAGGGGAGGATAACATTCTTTGGCCTTCCGAAATAAAATGGTTTTCAAAATCATCGGGTACAACGAATGCCAAAAGTAAATTTATACCGGTCAGCAACGAAGCCCTTGAGGATTGCCATTTCAAAGCCGGAAAGGATTTGCTTTCCATGTATTTAAATAATTATCCCGAATCGAAATTATTTACGGGAAAAGGATTGGTAATAGGAGGCAGTAGTCAGGTTAATCATTTGAATTCCCGATCTTCCTACGGTGATATTTCAGCGGTGATCATGAAAAATCTTCCGCTTTGGGCACAGTATGTAAGAGTGCCAAGCCTGGATATCGCACTGATGGAAAACTGGGAGGAAAAGATAGAGAAAATGGCTCATGCGGTTAAAGACGAAAATATTACCAGCATTACCGGTGTTCCAACCTGGACCATTGTTTTACTTCAAAAGATTTTAGAATTAACAGGGAAAAAGAAAATTATTGAAGTTTGGCCTAATCTCGAATTGTTTGCGCATGGCGCTGTGGCATTCGGCCCTTACAGACATCTTTTTGATGAATTGATCGGAACAAAAATAAATTACATCGATTCTTATAATGCATCTGAAGGATTTTTTGCAATACAGGACAGAAGTGATCATGAGGATATGTTATTAATGCTGGATTATGGAATTTTTTATGAGTTTCTGCCGACAGAGTATTTAGATAAGGATCACTCCAAAGTAGTAACCCTCGAAGATGTTGAGCTCGATAAAAACTATGCGCTGATAATCACGACAAATGCGGGTTTGTGGAGATACATGATAGGTGATACAATAAAATTCACGACCAAATCACCATTTAGAATAAAAATCACCGGCAGAACTAAGCATTTTATAAATGCATTCGGTGAAGAGATGGTCATCGAAAACGCTGAAACCGCAATTGCTGAGGCCTGCAAACAAAGCGGGGCGAGAATTGAGAATTTTACGGCGGCTCCAATTTATCTGGAGGTAGGAAGGCGAGGAGGGCATGAGTGGGTCATTGAGTTCATAACCAAACCGGACTCAATTGAAACTTTTACAGAAGTTCTGGATAACAAACTAAAAGAGATCAATTCTGACTATGAAGCAAAAAGACAGAAAGATATTGCTTTGATTAAACCCAGAGTACATATTGCTCCCGAAAAGACTTTTTATAATTGGATGAAAAAACGAGGCAAATTGGGTGGTCAACACAAAGTGCCTCGCTTGAGTAACAGCCGTGAATTTATCGACGAAATATTAAAAATTATTTCCACTTAATAGTACAGCCTATTGCTTTTGTACTGGAAATAGCAACCTTCTTACCTTTTTTTAAAGCTGCAATTGCATTTTCAACGTATTTATTTTCAACATCCTCTGCACTCTGCGGGTTATCATCAATTGCCCCTATATAGGCCACCTGGAATTTATCCTGAACTTTGTTTAATAGATAAACATGAGGGGTTCTGGTCGCACCGTAAGATTTTGCTGTATTTTGAGTTTCATCAAATAAATACACAAATGGATAGGCCTTTTGCTTTGATCTCTTGATCATATTTTCATAAGAATCATCGGGTTGTTTGACCGGGTCATTTGGATTAATGGCAATTACCGGGTAGCCTTCTGCGGCGTATTTCTTGTGCAGATCAATAATCCTTTGTTCGTAGAGTTTGGCATAAGGACAATGGTTGCAAGTGAAAACGACGATAAACCCTTTTGCTTCTTTGTAGTCGCTAAGCGACACCATATTACCGTCGACATTTTTGAGCGTAAAACTCTTGGCCATGTCACCTACATTATAACCTCCGCAAAAAACGGTGGATATCGTCATTAGGCCTAGAAATACTGTTAATATTATTTTTGGTACTAAATTTTTCATAAGAGATTGTTTATTGTGCTTTCAAGTTCTTCAAGTTCTAATTCTTTTTCCATGAATTTAAGAACTTTTGAATTTTTAACGAAAATCGTAGCCGGTATGGCTCCAGACCATTGAGGGCTAACCTGATCTATCCATTCGTTATATTTTGTGTCGTTCAACCATATTATTTCACTTTTCAAATTTTTCTCTTTGACAAATGGCAATAGTTTAGAGTTGTATTGTTTTTCAAAATCAAGACTTACCAGGATCACCCTTACATTCTTGTTTGCATATTTTTTATTGACTTCTTCAAAATAAGGCAATTCTTTTATGCAAGGCCCACACCATGTAGCCCAAAAGTTTATAACCATTAAAGTGTTGTTTTCTTTTTTATCGAGAATCTCCGATTTAAACTCTTTAAAATTATAGACTTTTACTTCGTTCTCGGGATAAGAAGCGGATAAAATTAAAGTAGCAAATACTAATATGAATGAAGTCTTGAACATGTAATGGATTAGCTTATCAATAGTATATAACAAACTTAATTAAAATTAATTTCAAGTTTAAAAATTCAAGTATTAATCCAAGCCCGGGAACGCAACTGTCTGTAAATGAATTGATATTTCTAGATGTATGAAATTTTCCCACTAAAATGACCCAAAACTTTTCCACAATTTGAAATATTTATCCACAGGTATTTTTTGATTTATGTTAATTAACTGTAAATCAGATACTTATTAAAATATTATTTGATTTGAATTTTGTGGATAAGTCAGCATATTTTTTTCTTAACACATGCATAATAGGGTTTAAATACCTCTGACGTGTAATATTTATTGTAAAAAGGAAATAAAAATCGCTGAATAATTTTACTTAAAAAAATAATCAGGTTTCCTGGGTTTGTCTGATTTTATTTCTGTAAGTATTGAATATTCTGGACTTGGATAAATAGCCTTTGTACTTGCCTTTTTCGATAACCGGTAAATTCCATGCACCCGTAATTTCAAATTTCCTCATGACTTTGTCCATGCTCTCATTGGGGTACACTTCTCCCGGTGGACTATGCATTAAATCTTCAACGAAAGTGCTTTCCTGTGAATCAGTGTCAAACATGATTTGCCTGATGTCATCCAGCGTTACAATCCCTCTTAAGACATCGTCTTCATCCACCACAGGGAAGATATTTCTTTTAGAATTACTAACCAGCTTGACCAAATCTTTTAATGTGGAATTAGGCGAAATTGTCAGAAGATCCCTTTCAATTAATTTATCCATTTCTATAAGGCTGAGAACCTGTCGATCTTTGTTATTTCGTATCAGTTCGCCCCTTTGAATTAATCGCTTGGTGTAAATTGAATACGGTTCAAAATAAGAAGCAGTAGAATAGGCCATTGCCGATACGATCATAAGCGGGATAAATAATGTATAACCATTGGTAATTTCAGCAATAAGGAATATGGCCGTTAATGGAGCGTATTGTACCCCGCTCATTATTCCGCACATCCCGACCAAAATAAAGTTATTGACGGATAAAATTTTATCTGCACCTACCTGATTGACAAATGAAGAATAAGTAAATCCGAGATAACCTCCGACTACCAAACTTGGGGCAAAAATTCCACCACTTCCTCCGGCTCCTAAAGTGATGGCCGAAGCAACGGGTTTTAACAATACCAGTAAAAGTGTAAAAATCAATATGAACCCTTCATTTGAAATCTCCGAAAAGAAAAGGCTGTCATTTAAAATATTGCTCTCAGATTTTGTGAGTGTGATAATACTGTCATAACCTTCACCGTACAATGGCGGAAAAACAAAAATTATTGCGCCTAGTAGAATACCACCTATCCAGGGCCGCAGGCGATAATTCAGTCTTGAAATTTTATTCTCTACAATGGGTACGACTCTTGAAAAATAGACAGAGAAAAGCCCACATAAGATTCCAAGAATTATATAATAAGGAATTTCTACCGCCTGAATTTCTTCTACCAATCGAAATGAGAATATAATATCATCGCCGGTCGTAAATTTTGAAACCAGTGAAGCAGTTACCGATGATATTAATAAGGGGATAAAATTTTGAATGGTGGCTTGAGCAAGAATGATTTCTATTGCGAATATTACACCTCCAACCGGAGCATCAAAAATGGCTGCAACACCTCCTGCAGCACCACAACCTATCATCAAAGTCCTTTTGTTATGATTAAGATGCATAATGCGGCTGATATTCGATCCGATGGCTGAACCGGTAATGGCAATTGGAGCTTCCAATCCGAGCGACCCACCAAAACCAACGGTAAAAGTACTTGTGACCATTCTGGAGTACATTTTGATCCGGCCGATAATGCTGGATTTTTTAGATATGCTATAAATGATATCCGTCACACCATGTCCGAGGTAGTCTTTAAAAATTAAACGCCCAAAAACTACGGTGATAAGAATTCCAACCAGCGGATAGAAGACATATGAAACATTGGCGTTGGCTATTTCAAATCCCGAAGTGAGGAAGTTTTGAATATAATGGACGGCTGTTTTTAAGGTTACTGCTGCCAGACCGGATACCAATCCGATTACACCGGAAAGAATAAAAATAAAATTCCTGATAGGAATATGCTTGAGTCTCCAAATAAGAAACTTCGTTAGCAGTTCTTTGAACATCAGGCAAAATTATAAATTACAAGCTGATTACAGCAGATAATTTAATTGTAGATGAAAAACAGGATAAACGAGCTATTAAATATTAAATATCCGATCATTCAGGCGGGTATGGTATGGTGCAGTGGATGGAAGCTGGCCAGTACTGTATCAAATGCCGGTGGACTTGGTTTGATAGGAGCCGGTTCCATGTACCCGGATGTCCTTGAAGAACATTTAATCAAATGCAAATCTGCCACAAATAAAAACTTTGGTGTCAATGTTCCTCTGCTATACCCGGACATTGAAAAATTAATGGAAATAATTGTGGAGCACAAAGTACCAATCGTTTTTACATCGGCAGGGAATCCAAAAATATGGACTGAGCATCTAAAATCAAGAGGAATCAAGGTAGTACATGTAGTTAGCAGTTTAAAATTTGCTCTAAAAAGTCAGGATGCCGGAGTAGATGCAGTGGTAGGTGAAGGATTCGAAGCCGGTGGACACAATGGAAAAGACGAAACAACAACAATGTGTCTTATTCCCGAAATGGCAAGGAATTTAAATATTCCAGTTATTGCGGCAGGAGGTATTGCAAGCGGCAAAGCAATGCTTGCAGCAATAGTATTAGGAGCTGAAGCCGTGCAGATAGGTACCCGATTCGCAGTTTCGAAAGAATCCTCGGCACATGAAAATTTCAAAAACAGAATAATTGAAGCAAAAGAAGGCGATACGATCCTGACCCTTAAAGAAATAACTCCGGTTCGATTGATCAAGAACAATTTTTACGAACAAATTCTGGATTACAAAAAAAGAAATGCTTCTATTGAAGAACTTAAAAATCTTCTCGGAAGAGCGAGGGCGAAAAAAGGAATTTTCGAAGGTGACCTCGACGAAGGAGAATTGGAAATTGGCCAGATTTCATCAAGCATTCAAAAAATAGAACCCGCTGCAACCATTTTGAAGAATATTTGGGAGGAGTTTCTAAACGAAAAGCAAAGAATTATTGATTTGAAGATATAAAAAAAGCGGACCCCTATGGTCCGCTTTGGATTTAATCTATAGTATTATCTACTCTGTTAAATTCTTTGTGAAATAGGTTTCAAAATGATCCTTTGAGATGTCCTGGAAATCTTCCGCTTTTCTTTCAAGAGTCTGATGTTCTGCTTCAATTTCAAGGTACTTTATTTTATGCGTTCTCAAATCTTCCATGCCTTCTGCCGGTATATTATAATACATTTCATAATCTGAGTGTTTTTTATTGTCTGAAAGCTTACCGCAATATTTTTGTATTGGCTTGAGATCAACGTCCGATCCATTATCAAGGTACAAGATAATATACTCTGAGGTGTCGATACAACCAATGTTTAAATGAGTATTAATCCAAACTTTTAAAAAGGTATCGCCCTCTTTTTCGAAAAGTTGAAAATCAACTTTAGACTCTAAGTCATGAATAGCAAATTTTTCTCCCGTGCTTTCGTATTCCATTTGTGCTAAACCCATCAGAGGCAAGAAAAATACCAGAGCACATGCGTATAATAATTTCTTCATTTTCATTTTTTTAATATCAGGCTAAATTAATAAATATTTCAGAGAGCAATGAGACAATTCCCGTGCCAGAAAAATTATTTTGCAGAAAATATTGTGAATTAACCCGAAAATTTTTGTTGAGTTTCCTCTGATCCACGGATCACCTTTTCTTTCAATCTTAATTTAAAATCATCCAATTTTTTGGCAATGTCCTGATCGGAAGCACCCAATATTTGTGCGGCGAGAATTCCTGCGTTTTTTGCCCCATCCAATGCAACTGTGGCCACGGGTACCCCGGAGGGCATTTGTAAAATAGAAAGTAAGGAATCCCAACCGTCAATTGAATTTCTGGACTTTACCGGCACGCCAATCACGGGTAAAGAGGTTAGGGATGCCACCATTCCGGGTAAGTGCGCTGCTCCTCCCGCTCCGGCTATGATTACCTGAATTCCCTTGTTGCGAGCATTTTTGGCAAAATCAAACATTTTTTCAGGAGTCCGGTGTGCAGATACTATGTCCACCTCATTTTCTATTTTCATTTCATTGAGAAAATCTATTGCATCCTGCATTACATTTAGGTCAGAGGTGCTACCCATTATAATTGCCACTTTTGCCTTGCTCATGCTATTATTCTAAAATTTTCTTTAACAAATTTAATCTTTTCCTTCAATGAACCTGCATCTTCATCAGCGATGGTGATATGTCCCATTTTTCTGAAAGGTTTTGTGATTTTTTTGCCATATAAATGAATGTGAACGCCTGAAACCTGCAGGATTTTTTCAATTCCTTCATATTTGGCCACTCCGGTATACCCATCTGCACCTAACAAATTGACCATTGCGGATGGGACCCGAATATCAGTGGAGCCCGGTGGCCAATTTAAAATAGATCTCAGATGTTGTTCAAATTGAGAGCTCTCATTGGATTCAATGCTTTGATGACCGCTGTTATGGGTTCTTGGTGCCATCTCATTAACCAGGATTTCACCGCTTTTTGTCAGAAACATTTCAACTGCCAGAATCCCAACCATGTCCAGCTTTTCAATAATCTTAATTGCCAGTGATTCGGCTTTATTTTCTACCTCCTGACTCACATTCGCGGGCGATAATAAATAATCGACCAAATTGGCTTCCGGATGAAATACCATTTCAACCAAAGGAAAAGATTTAATTTCGCCTTTGGCATTTCTACTGACTATGCAGGAAATTTCCTTTTCCAGGTCAACGGCTTTTTCAATTAAACCCGGCTCAGTAAATGATTTGGAAATATCTTCTTCTGTGGTAATTTTTTGAACCCCCTTACCATCATATCCATCTTTCGCCAGCTTGTGAAAACCTGGAATCATTTCTGGGTGATTTTTAATTTCTTCGTTGTTATTGACAATAACAAATGCTGAAGTGGGAATGGAATTTTCGATGTAAAAATTCTTCTGTGCTCTTTTATCCTGTATGAGTTGTATGACTCTGGCTTGTGGATACACTAATTTTCCCTGCTTTTCCAAAGCGGCTAAGGCTTCTGCATTGACTTTTTCAATTTCTATGGTGATGATGTCGAGATCTTTGGCAAATTCTATTACATCCTCATAATTTTTTAGATCTCCTACTTTGAATCGAGCCGCAAGATTTTTACAGGGAGCGTTTGGATCGGGATCCATCACATCGAATTCAATATTATAATCAATGGCCTTTTGTATAAGCATTCTTCCAAGCTGGCCACCGCCAAGTACACCGATTTTTTTATTTGAATTCATCTGAATTGAAGCATTTAGATTTAAAAATAAAAAACCCATCGCGAATGAACGATGGGTTAAAAACTTTGGGTGACTGATGGGTTTCGAACCCACGACCCTCGGATCCACAAACCGATACTCTAACCAACTGAGCTACAGTCACCATTTTTTTTAGAGCTGCAAAGTTATACAAGAATCAAAATTTAAAAAAGGGATGAATGTATTTGAAATTAAATACCACTACAAATTAAAGAGTTTTTAAATTGTAATGATCCCAAATTAATGCACTTGCGCCTAGTACTGCAGCATTTCTATCCATAAGACCTGAGATCTCAAGTTTTGTTTTATTCGCAAATACCGCCAACATATTTTTATCCATATGTTCTTTCGTAGGCTTAAGAATCAAGTCTCCGGCATTCATTAAACCCCCAAAAAGAAAAATGGCTTCGGGACTAAAAAGAGCAACTATGTCCGCCAGTTTTTCACCCAATATTCTACCGGTAAATCGAAACGCTTCCTGAGCAATAAAGTCACCCTTGGCAGCTTCCTCTGCAATCATGTTTGAATGGAGATCTTCATAACTTACAGAACGCAATTTGGATTCCTGATGATAGAAAGACAAAAATTCAAAAATGGTCCTTTTAATTCCTGTGGCTGAGACATAGGTTTCAAAACATCCGTTTTTTCCGCATTTACACCGTCTACCATCAATTTTAACCCTGGTATGTCCTAATTCGCCGGCAAATCCATCGCTTCCGTAAATAAGCTGTCCATTGCTGACAAAACCACTTCCAAGCCCTGTTCCAAGTGTAACTATTGCAAAATCTTTCATGCCTTTTGCCTTACCAAAATGCATTTCACCTATGGCTGCAGCATTGGCATCATTGGTTACAATTACAGGCACATTAAAATGTTTTTGGATTTCTTTTACAATTGCAATTTTGCCTTTCCAAGGTAGGTTAGGTGCATGTTCGATAAATCCTGTAAGGTAATTTGCATTTGGCGCTCCAAGCCCGATTCCCAATAATTGTATATTGTTATTTTGAGATTTTAATACTGCCTTTAATTCTTGAGCAAGTGTGTTAACAAATATTTTTGCATCGCTTTGCTCATCTGTTGGCATTCGACTTTCCTTGAGAATATTCCCCTTTTCATCCACAAGTCCAATTTTTGTGTATGTTCCTCCTATGTCAATTCCAAATGCCGCTTTCTTCATTGAAAAGCAATATATTTATTATCAGCCAAATCTATAAATTAATCGATCAACTAATATTAATATCCCGGATGGTTTTTGTTTAATAACTGCATCAAACAAGCAAGATGGAAAAATAGTACGGCAGGGACCAAAAAACTTGGCAACCAGATTATTGGATATTGTAATACAGCAATATTTGCCTGCTCAAGCCCATACATCTGAAATGGATAAGGTGTGGAGAAAATACCGTAAAAAACAACATTGACCAAAAAAGCAATTCCAATAACATTCCATATTTGTATCCACCTTTTATGAATTGAGGTGTTTGAGTAAAACAGCATGGCCATTACCGGAGCGGATAATCCAATGATTATATCGTAATTTCTGCCTGAAAAAGTCATGATTTCAGGAATAAGTTTTTCCATGAATAAGCCATAGAGCACTAATTCAATCGGAACACGTATCACATGAAAGAAAGTCATCCATTTCCCGGGCATTTTAAGAATTCTCTCTTTCTTATAAATCAAAATAAAAATTATAAAAAGTAGCGGAGGGACTATGGCAAGTAAAAATCGCGGTGGCAATGACTTTGTATCGCTTAAATAAAAGTTATTGTTGGCCAGGTAGGCTTGCAAACTCAACCAAACAAAAATTATAGCTCCAACAAATAGCACAGAAAGAAATGCTTTACTTTTGTTTTGATAAGCCTTGTAAATATTAAAAAGCAATCCAAACAAGGCCAAACCTGTTACTGCATAAAATGTAATATAAACTGCACTGAATAGGTCCATAGTGTAAGTCGTAAAGCTAACGACAGTTTGCAAATTAATAATAAATAACATTTACATAAATATTTTCTATGAAGCCAATCTTAATCTGTATAATGTTATTGGGTCTATTCCCCGGGACCGATTTATTATTTGCGCAAAATCTTAAGCCTGAAGCTATAATTGCTAAATCAATCGACTTTTACGGAGGTGATAAATTTAATCCCTCGGATATTAGTTTTGTATTTAGATCAAAAAAGTACGAAATACATCTAAATGAAGGCCTTTATGAATACAAACGCATATTTACTGAGGATGGAGAACAAATTAAAGATGTATTGAATAACGATGGCTTTACGCGTTTTGTGGACGGAGATGAATCCTATTTAGCTAAGCTCAGATCTGGTTCCTATTCTAGCAGTGTCAATTCAGTAGTGTATTTTGCGCTGTTGCCCTATCGGTTGAAAGATGAAGCCGTAATTTCTCAATATTTAGGAAAGTCATCAGTGAAAGGCAAAAGCTATTACAAGATAAAAGTTACCTTTTCTGAGAATTCCGGTGGTGAAGATTTTGAAGATGTATTTGTGTATTGGTTTGATACAAAGGATTATTCTATGGATTATCTGGCATACAGCTATCTTGAAACGAAAGGACCTGGTTTAAGATTTAGAAAGGCCTATAATCTTCAAACTGTTAATGGATTAACTTTTCAGGATTATGAAAATTACAAAGCCAATCCGCTAAAATTTAAGGTAGAAAATTTGGATGAGCTTTTCAATGAGAATAAACTCGAGCTTCTCAGCAAGATTGAATTAAAACAAATTAAAGTAAAATAAAAAAAGCCGGTTCAACCGGCTTTTAATTAGGATATGGGATAAACAATATGTGTCAACCATTTTGCTGTATCGGGTTCACTCATTGGATCAGTAATATAGAATTCCAATGATTCTCCTTTCAACTCAAGATTATTGACTTCCATGTATTTTTCGATGTCGTCATAGGCCGTTTTCATTTTTTCATAGGCACCGTAATAATCTCCTTTGACACATTCAAATGCCTCCATTGAACCTGTTTTTACCATCTCATTACCTTCTCCTGCATCGCCGTCAACTTGCATGGCAAAAGTAAATTCAAATTCTTCTCCCATGGAATGCCAGATTGCAAATGGAGCACCTGCATGATTCAAGCCATTCTTTTCCATGTATTCCATCATTATACCGGCCATTTCTCCCATTTTGGGGCCAATGTTTTCCATTGTCGCAGATCCGCGCACACTCACATAATTCATTGCGGGCATTTCAGCTCTGGAAATATCAATTGAATAAGAAGGCATCGTTTCGGCCAGACTTTTTAACTTACTCAATCCTTTTTCAAAATCCGGACCTAACATTCCGTCAAAAGCCAAACCGAAATATCTGCCGATGACAGGAAAATCGTCCATAGACGAAGTCATCGCCCAGGATACCTTTACTCCATCACTTACTTTTTCAAATTTCCAATTGCCATTTCCCGGACTCATACCTTCAAATTCCAGTAAGGTACTTATTGATGCATTATCTACATTGTCAACAATTGTAAGACATCCTTTTCCAACTGTTTCAGGATCGCCATCCCAACAGTATTTGGCATCTTTTCCCTTTTCCGATCCAAAAAACTCCATCTTCATATCAGGATCCATTTCAGCCCATGGGGACCATTTCTCCCAATTATGCAGATCGTTAACCTGTGAATAGATATTTTCCACTGGTGCTTCTACAACGATTGATCTTTCTACCGTGACCTCAGAGGGTAAAAAGAAAGATATGATAACGATTAAAGCTATCACTACTAATAATCCAATTCCAATTTTCTTTAACATATCTGTTTAATTTAGTGAAAGCTAAATTCCTGATTTTAATGCTATTATGCAAAAGCACGCATTTCTTTGATAAATGAAATGATATTTTTTAAAGCGGATTTTGCATCTGAGATGCCGTGAATATTATTCATATTTAAAACTAACATGTCTTTGACCTCTTTTAGCTGACATATTTTGGGATGCGCTTTTACAAAATTTAAAATAGCTCCAAAAACTTCGCTTTGAAAATAACTTTCATTGGAAGTATCTAATATATAGCCTTTAAGTTTACCTGATTTCAGACTTAATTTCCCAAAACCAAGTTCTTCTGCCAGCCATCGAAGACGAGCAGTTTCAACTAAATCCCGGACACTTTCAGGCAATTTACCAAACCTGTCTTTTATGTGCTCGACAAATTCTTCGAGCTCTTTATCATTTTTTACATTATCGAGTTCGGTATAGAGTCGAAGTCTTTCTGATACATTTGGAATGTACGTTTCCGGGAATCGAACCTCAAGATCAGTTTCAATATTGCAATCCTTGACTATCTTTTTAATATCTACCTCATTTTTAAAGAGTGAGGCAAACTCATTTTCTTTTAATTCCTGAACTGCTTCATCCAGAATTTTATGATACATGTCGAATCCGAGATCGTTAATAAAGCCACTTTGTTCCCTGCCCAGCAAATTTCCGGCACCTCTTATATCGAGATCTCTCATCGCCACTTTGAAGCCATCACCAATTTCTGAAAACTCTTCCAGTGTTTTAAGCCGTTTTCTGGAATCAGCCGAGAGGCGGTTTAAAGGCAAGGTCAAGAAATAACAAAAAGCTTTTCTGTTAGAGCGACCCACCCTTCCCCGCATTTGATGTAAATCCGAAAGTCCAAAACTATGGGCCTGATTGATAATGATCGTATTGGCATTGGGAATATCCAATCCGGATTCAATAATATTTGTTGAAACCAATACATCATATTCTTTTTCAACAAACTTAAACATGGCTTTTTCCAATATACTACCTTCCATTTGTCCATGTGCTATGCCAATTCTGGCATCAGGAACAAGTCTTTTAATAATATTGGCGAGTTCCTCAATATTTTTCACCCTGTTGTGAACAAAAAATACCTGTCCTCCTCTTTGTAATTCATAGCGTATCGCATCCCTGATTAATACCTCATTGAAAACATGAATTTCCGTTGCAACAGGCTGTCTGTTTGGGGGAGGGGTATTAATTACTGATAAATCGCGAGCGCCCATCAATGAAAAGTGTAAGGTTCGCGGAATCGGTGTAGCTGTTAATGTCAATACGTCAACATTGATTCTAAATTCTTTAAGTTTTTCTTTGACTTTAACCCCAAATTTCTGTTCCTCGTCGATAATTAGCAATCCTATATCCTTGAACTTCACATCCTTTCCTACCAATCGATGAGTCCCAATTATAATATCGATTTTGCCTTCTTCAAGGTCTTTAAGCGTGTTTTTTATCTGTTTATTGGATCTAAATCTGTTAATATAATCTACGCGCACCGGAAAATCTTCTAAACGATTCGATATGGTATGAAAATGTTGCAATGCCAGCACTGTGGTAGGAACCAGAATAGCTGTTTGTTTTCCATCTGCGGCCACTTTAAAAGCTGCTCTGATGGCTACTTCAGTTTTACCAAAACCCACATCGCCACAAATGAGTCGATCCATAGGGTATTCTTTTTCCAAATCGGATTTTACAGCGCTGGAAGCTTTGGCCTGATCAGGAGTGTCTTCATAAATAAAAGAGGATTCCAGTTCTGCCTGAAGAAAAGAATCCTGGCTAAAAGCATAACCATTCGTAGCCTTTCTCTTCGCATAAAGTTCTATGAGGTCTTTCGCAATGTCCTTTACTTTTCGCTTTATTTTCTTCTTTTTATTATCCCATTCCGGACTACCTAGCTTATTGACATTTGGCGCCTCACCCTCTTTTCCTGAATATTTGGAAATTTTATGTAAGGCATGGACATTGACAAGTAGAATGTCGTCATCCTTATAAATAAGCCGGATGGTTTCCTGGATTTTACCATTCTGCTCTTTTCTTTCCATTCCGGCAAAACGGCCAACACCATAGTCGATATGCGTGACATAATCTCCCGGCTCCAGCGATTGTAATTGCTTTAATGTTAATGCTTTTGATTTGGAGTATTTCTCTTTGACTTTGTATCTGAAAAAACGCTCAAAAATCTGATGGTCAGTGTAACAGGCAATTTTTCTTTCAAAATCAATGAATCCTTCACGAAGCGATAATAACTCAGAGCTTATACTGAGGTCTGCATTTAATTCATCAAAAATATTTTCTAACCTTTGAATTTGACCGGGCTGATCGGCTATTATAAAATTTTGTATTCCGCGGTCCTGATTTTCCTCCAAATGTTTTATGAGGATTTCAAAATTTTTGTTGAAACTCGGTTGGCCACCCGATTCAAATTTAAATGACAATGCATCATTGTGAAATTGAGAAATTCCAAATTCAATATTCACATAATTATCAAGGCTTTTTAATATTGATTCAGAGTTTTCATATAGAACCTCTGGCTTCAGGATGATTTTTGTATTAGAACTGTTTTCGAGTAGTTTTTTATAGGTTTTGCTGACCTTATTGAAAACATCATCGGCGGTTTCGGCAAGACCTCCAATATCTTTTAACCATATTTTAGAATTATTTGGAAGATAATCAAGAACTGAAACTCTTTCTTCTTCCAGCAGCCGTGTTTGAACGTTTGGAATAATGGCAATCTTATTGATCTTATCGACAGAGAGCTGAGTTCCGGGATCAAAAGTCCTGATACTTTCAATTTCATCGCCAAACAGTTCGATTCTGTAAGGCAAATCATGTGCAAATGAAAATAAATCAATGATACCACCTCTTATGGAAAATTGACCAGGTTCTGCTACAAAATCCACTAGCTCAAAACCAAATGAAATAAGCTCTGTCCGTTGCGATTCAAGGTTGATGCTTTCACCTAATTTCAAGTGCAGCGTGTTTTTGACAAGCGATTTTTTATTAATAACTTTTTCAGCCAGAGCTTCGGGATAAGTGACAATTAGTTCTCCTTTTGAATATTTTGCATTAAGTCGGTTTAATACTTCTGCTCTTTGAAGAATATTGGCATTTTCTATTTCCTCAAATTCATATGCTTTTTTGTAGGAGGTGGGGAAAAATGAAACTCGATAATTGGGTAGTAGTTGACGTAAATCACTTAGAAAATAGGCCGCTTCTTCTTTTTCATTAAGTACAAAAACATGATTTTGTTGATGTATTTTGTATGTAGATGCAGCAATAATGGCATCCAGACTTCCTGAAATTCCATTTATTCTTATATGCCTATTTTCATTTGGTTTAATAACTTCAGCAAAAGAATTAATTATTGGATCTTGTTTATAAATATTTAAAATCTCGCCTTTTAACAAACTTATAATCTTTATCTACAAATGTATCTTATCAAAGTTAATTGAATTCACTTCGACTAGTATTAATGCAGTTTTAGAAGATACAGTTCGAAATTTTAATAATACATGGAAAGAAATGCAGTTTTGAATTGTATTAAAATGAGAGCGAATCTAAATTTTTCACTATTTTTAGAGTTTGAAGGAAAAATATTTTATTATTTTTCGGTCTTATTCGAAAAAATTTTTGATGTATATGAAAATGAAACTACTGCGATACCTTTCTGTAATTACCCTCGGACTGTTTTTATTTGCCTGTGAAGAAGATGACAAAATCACAGACGAATTGCCACCTGAGGATGCCGTGAATTTCACATTTAAACCATTGCAAATAAACCAAACCGTAGACCAAAATGGCAATACCTATTATGCCAGTGCTACTTTGGTTGTGGATGCTGATGTTTCTTCTTCTGCTCCTGATGGATATAGCAAACAAGTTTTAATCCAGGTGGTAAAATGGGAAGATGGTGAAGAAATAGAAATCACCAAGGGCGCTCAATTTAATTTAAGTGGCAACGGTGCGGGTGATGCAAAATCATTCAATTTAAATTTCGATAATATCGTTTCTGAGCAAACAGAATTGAATCTGGCTGCTAATATTCTTGAAGCAGGATCGCTTAGAAAAATTAAGGGTCAGGGAATTTTTGTAAATGTAGAAACTGAATCTGAAGACAATACTGTTCCTTACAAGATAAAAAGAATAGAATGGGATACTGCACTTGACAAAAATAAAGATGGATTTTTTGCCAATCGAAGTGTTTCATTTACCGTTGCCACAGAGGGTGCGGTTGAAAAAAATCTTACAGGAGTTATTAAGTTGATAAATGATAGTAATCTTGATACTGCATTAATTGTAAACGTTCCTCAGTTTTCAGTTAAACGAGAAGGTTTTTCAACCAATGACATAAGCTTTAGCATTGATCAGTCAATAATCCCTAGCCGTTCGGGCTATGAAGTATTGATGCAATTTAGTGAAGTTGCAAATCCAGGTGAGATTGCTTACGAGCAATTATTTAAAGCGGCCGATTTTGTAAGAATAGGCTTTGAGCCAACGGTCTATGACGATAGAGTTTATTCATTACCAAACGATCCGGTTGTTTCATTAAATAATATTGATACTGCGACTGGTTATTATGATTCGGTATTTGTTTCATTTTCAATTGAAGCTAATGCAGATTTAGAATACCGTGAGTTTGATGGAATTGGAGATGACTTTGATTTAAGAGCGCCATATGCACGAATTGCATATTTCAAACCATATGACCCAACCTATGTGAGTTATTTGAATCTAGCCGATTCTATGCTTACGGATGATCCGGTTGTTGCTCAACCTTTCGGTTTTTTAGTTTCTGATTTGGTGCCTCCCGGAGATACAGCGACTTATGAATTTAAAATTCAAATAATTGAACCTGCTGAAAATTTCTTTAATTCGGTTGAGGATGTTGTAGTGAGAGAATACTCTAAGGACGATTATGCTATTTTAGGTGATGTAAAAATCGATCCTTAAGAGATTTTTATTTATAAAAAATGCAAAAAGGACATCCGCGGATGTCCTTTTTTTATTTGAATGGATCTTTTATTTAAACCCCTAATAGTAATCTTGTCGGATCTTCAAGTAATTCCTTAACTCTCACAAGAAAACTTACTGACTCTTTTCCATCGATGATTCTGTGATCATAAGATAAGGCCACATACATAATCGGAAGAATTTGAACCTCACCATTGACAGCCATTGGTCGCTCCACAATATTATGCATTCCTAGAATGGCTGATTGTGGTGCATTTATAATGGGGGTAGAAAGCATTGATCCAAAAATTCCACCATTGGTAATAGTAAATGTACCTCCGGTCATTTCCTCAATACTGAGTTTTCCATCTCTTGCTTTAACTGCGAGATTGTAAATTTCTTTTTCAATTTGGTCAAATGACATGTCCTCTGCATTGCGAATTACTGGTACGACCAAGCCACGTGGAGTTGAAACTGCAATAGAAACATCGCAATAATCTGAATATACAATTTCATCACCATCAATCTGACCATTTACAGCAGGATATTCCTGAAGCGCCACGCAGCATGCTTTTGTAAAAAATGACATAAAACCTAAGCCTATCTCATATTTTTCCTTAAATGACTCCTTATATTTTTTTCTGAGATCCATGATTGGTTTCATGTTCACTTCGTTAAAAGTGGTCAGCATCGCTGTATCATTTTTAACCGAGACCAATCTTTTTGCAATTGTTTTTCGCAAATTGCTCATCTTCTTTCTTTCCTGATTTCTTGATCCGGAAGATTTTTCTGATGGCTTAGAAGAACTTTCTTTTGCTTGTCCTTGCTTGCTATCAGACTTTTTGGCGGCCTGAGCATCTTCTTTTGTAATACGGCCATCAACACCGGTTCCTTTTACATCAGAAGGGTCAATACCTTTTTCTTTTAAAATTTTTGCAGCTGCAGGAGAAGCATGTCCGGCGGCATAGCCATCCGCATCCGATACCTTAGGACTTGAACTTTTGTTTTCCTGAGAAGTACTTTGAGGCTGGCTTTCTTCTTTTGCTTTCGATTCTGCCACTTCGATCTTGCAAATTAAATCACCGATCGCCAAAGTATCACCCTCGTTTGCGACATGTTTTAAATAACCGGAGCCTTCAGCAGGTAATTCAAAAGTGGCTTTATCTGACTCAATCTCACAAATAATTTCATCCAACTCAACAAAATCTCCATCTTCTTTTAACCATGTACCTATGGTGACTTCATTGATAGACTCTCCCACAGGGCTTACCCGCATTTCCTTTATTTCACCGCTTTTATTAGATACGTTAGCAGCAGAACTTTGGGTTTTTGTTTCTTCGCTCTTAGATTCTGCTTTCTTGGAATCTTCTGAACTTGAATTAGAATCCGATGAACTTGCTTCAGTATCTATTTCACAGATAGTATCACCTACTGCAAGGGTATCACCTTCCTGAGCTATGATTTTTATTTTTCCAGCCGATTCAGCATTAAGTTCAAATGTGGCTTTATCGGATTCAAGCTCACATATGATTTGATCCATCTCAACCATATCACCATCTTCGACACTCCATTGTCCAATGGTGACTTCGGTAATTGATTCACCGACTTGAGGTACTTTGATTATTTCACTCATAATACTATTATTCCAATGCTTTATTTATAAGATTTTTTTGTTCTTCTGCATGTTTCTTGTGAAAACCGGTAGCGGGTGATGCACTTGCCTTTCTACAAATCACCTCAATATCCCGTTTGCGATAATATCTCATTAAATAATTCCAGGAACCCATATTTTCCGGTTCTTCCTGGACAAAGAAACATTTAGCTTTACTGTATTTTTTGAAAATCGCCTCCAATTGTTTTTCGGGTAATGGATGCAATTGTTCAATTCTAACTATCGCAACATTATGTTTTTCTTGTTTTTCTCTTTCATCGTGAATTTCATAAAAGATTTTCCCTGAGCACAATACTAGCTTGTCGACTTTTTTAGCATCTACGGTATCGTCAATCACTTCCTGGAAATTGCCTTTTGTAAATTCTGAAATTGGTGATACGCAAGCCGGATTTCTCAACAGGGATTTTGGCGACATATTGATCAATGGCTTTCTGAAAGGCCAGGCAAGTTGTCGTCTTAAACCGTGAAACAAATTGGCAGGTGTGGTGATATTAGTTACAATCATATTGTAATTGGCACTCAACTGTAAAAACCTTTCAAGTCTGGCACTTGAATGTTCAGGCCCCTGACCTTCATAACCATGGGGTAGAAGCATTACCAGACCGTTCATTCTATCCCATTTTGATTCTGCAGCTGCAATGAATTGATCAATCATAACCTGGGCTCCATTGGCAAAATCACCAAATTGCGCTTCCCAAATAACCAGGGCATGCGGATTTGCCATTGCATATCCAAACTCAAAGCCAAGTACAGCAAATTCGGATAACAGCGAATTATATATCCTCAGTTTTTGCTGATTTTCCTGGATAAAATCCAGATTCGAATATGGCTCATTGCTTTCCGCATCAAATAAGATAGAATGTCTGTGTGAAAAAGTGCCTCTGATTACATCTTGACCCGAAATTCGCACAACCTGATTTTCAGCCAATAAGGAACCGTAGGCTAGCAATTCACCTGCAGCCCAATTCAACTGCTTCTCTTCAAAGAACATTTTGTTTCTTTCTTTCAGAAGCCTGTCTATCTGCTTTAATGGTTTAAAATCTTTAGGAACTGTGCATAGTGCTTTACCAATTGCATCTATCTGCGCTTTTTTAATACCAGTATTTGGGGATTTATCAAAGTCTGTAGGTTTGGAATTGCGAAGTTCTTCCCAGCCAAATCCAAGCTCAACGGATGAGTAGCTGAGTTTTTTCTCCTTGACCATATTCAACCTGTCCTGTAATAAAGACCTGAATGCCTTGTCCATTTGCTTAGCAATATTAGCATCGCTATCGCCTCTTTCTATAAGGGCTTTATTATATACTTCCCTCGGATTGGGGTGTTTGGCAATGGTGTTGTATAGTTTGGGCTGAGTGAATTTTGGCTCGTCACTTTCATTGTGGCCATGTCTTCTGTAACAGACCATATCGACAAAAATATCTCGATGAAATTTTTGCCTGAATTCAACTGCAATTCTCGAAGCAAAAGTTACAGCCTCAGGATCATCCCCATTTACATGCAGAACCGGGCTATCAATTATGTCGGCGATATCGGTGGAATAAATGCTCGATCTCGCATCCTGAAAATCAGTAGTAAAGCCCAATTGATTATTAATAACAAAATGTATGGTTCCTCCCGTGTGATAGCCTTTCAATTTGGACATCTGTGCTACTTCATAGACAATTCCCTGTCCTGCTAGGGCTGCATCGCCATGGATTAATATTGGCAATACTTTGGAGACGTTATCATCAAAAATATAATCTGATTTTGCCCTAATAAATCCTTCAACAACCGGATTAACTGCCTCAAGATGAGAAGGATTGGGCGCCAGATTAATTTTAACCATGGTTCCGTTTGTGGCTTTAATGGAGCTTGAAAATCCAAGATGGTATTTTACGTCACCATCGCCCATGGTAGTACTAGGCGGTGCATTGCCCTCAAATTCATTAAAGATTTCCTCATAGGTTTTCTTCATGGTGTTAGCAAGCACATTCAAACGACCTCTATGGGCCATGCCAATAACAATACTCTCTATTCCCAAATCAGCACCGGTATTTATCATGGCATCAAGTGCGGGAATGGTGCTTTCTCCGCCTTCCAGAGAAAATCTTTTTTGTCCTATGTATTTGGTATGGAGAAAGTTTTCGAAAACTACTGCTTCGTTTAACTTGGAGAGAATATGCATTTTCTCTTCCTTGCTTAAGTTGAGGTTTAAATATTCTTTTTCACTTTTATCCTTAAACCATTGTCGAATTTCAGGTTCTCTGATTTCGTAATAATCGAAACCTATGGTTTGGCCAAATATCTTCTTACATCTTTCAACTATTGATTTCAGAGTGGCTTTGCCGAGACCCAATTCATGCCCGGCATGAAATTCCTTTTCTAAGTCGCTTTCGCTGAGACCAACATCTTTTAATTCTACACCGGCATTTCTGTTTAATCTTTGTCGCACCGGATTGGTGTTAGATATGAGATGCCCATATTCTCTATACCGTTCTATAAGGTCGTATACCTTGACTTCATCCAATGAAAAATCACCGGATGAGACGGCCTCACCGTTGTCCCAATTTTTAGAAGCAAATTCAAAACCCTCAAAAAACTTCTGCCAGGATTCATCGACAGAATCGGGTTTAGATTTAAATTCACTGTATAAGTTTTCTATGTAGTCGCCATGAGCATTGGCGATATAAGAATATTTGTCCATATCCCTGAATGTTGATAAAACCAAAGGTATATATTCTGATTATCAATGAAAAATTGCCTAAGCGATTATACACTTATTTAATTTGTGCGTAATTAGACAGATATTTGTATGCATCCGTTAAAGTCCCTTGATCGGTAATTGTGGCTTTCTTTAAGATGTCGTTTTTATCATTATTCCAGAATTGCGGGAGAACATTTGAAATCAATTCTTTTCCGAAATCTTCGGAAGCATCTCTTGGTAATTCACATGGTAAATTATCCACTGCCATTACCGTAATATTTCCCTCATCGCTTAAAGCTTTTTCAACGCTGTCATCGCTTGGGTTATAATCGTAAATGGGGTCCTCAATTGTTGTAGGCATTTTTGTAGAAGGAATACTTCCTTCAATATCACAGGTTATGTCTGCAATTATTCGTATCCTGAAATCATGACCAGTACTCTGTTCTCTTGAAAACAAAACAGGACTTCCTGGATCCCAATAGGCACCTGCTATTAACAAATCTGTTTGATAGGCATATTTTAGAAAATCGCTTTTGAAATGTTCAGGGCGTTTGTAAAACTCATTCCTGCTGAATGGGATACCATCTTTATGATAATGATAATCCCTTGAGTTCAATTGAGCAAAAACAGGTCCCTTAAAATTTTCTTCTAAATATTCTGCCGGAGTAACTTTTTGAATATTCATTCCATGAAGGACTTCCATTGCACCTTTAGAAACTCTTCCCCCTCCGGTTAAAGCTATTTTTATAGCCGGCAACTTCACTTTACTGAATTCTCTTTTGAGATCTTCGAGATCAAAACAACGATGAGCCCTGCGAATATTGAACAAATTGTATCGTTGTCCGAATGTCCAAATGCCATTGTATGCGCCTACAATTCCGGCGTATCTTCCAAAAGCGATGATTCGTTTTCCATTGGTATCTGTCAATACTTCATAATCAATCAGACGAATATTTTTCTTAATTATCGTTTTGAGCAGATCGCGATTATAGGGCTGTTCTTTAATCGTGTGAGAAAAGAAGAAATAGGTTTTATTTTCGATCAATTGTTTTTTAGGAACTTCTTTTACGCCCATTAAAACGTCGCAATCACTTAGATCCTTTACAACTTTTACACCTGCTTCAGTATAATCGATATCTTTAAAACAACGGATATCACTGGATTGGACTACAATTTCAAGTTCCGGAAATGCTTCCATGGCCTCAGCACATTGGGCCGGAGTCATTGGAACGCGTTTATCGACCGGTATTTTCTGCTCCTTAATTAATCCAATTTTAATCTTTGTCATATCTGATTATTCTGATAAAATAAGACCGCAATTTAAGCTTCATTAGTTCTTTTTGGAATTTTTCGCGAATCAATTCAAACTTTTCATCGATAGAGTTAAATAAATCATAAATTTGAACTTCGTTTTGAATGAAGATGATATGGCCTGGTTTAATAGGAAAGCCAAAGGAATTCAAACACCTACTGATCAGAAAAAAGATGTACCCGATGGTTTGTGGTACAAAACTCCTTCCGGAAATATTAGTCATATGGCAGAGCTCAAGAAAAACAGCTATGTTGTACCGGAAGATAACTATCATGTAAGGATTGGTTCCAAAGAGTATTTTGAAATAATTTTTGATAAAAACAAATTTCAGGAGCTGGATGCAAATATGTCTTCGGCCGACCCATTGAATTTTGTAGATACCAAAGCTTATCCCTCAAGAATATCTGCAACCCAGCAAAAAACTGGATTGAAAGATGCTGTTCGTTCAGCAGTTGGTAAAATGAACGGAAAGGAAATCGTTATTAGTTGTATGGACTTTCAGTTTATTGGTGGAAGTATGGGATCAGTTGTGGGAGAAAAAATAGCGAGGGCAATTGATTATTCGAGAAAACATAAAATACCATTTTTAATGATTTCAAAATCCGGGGGTGCCAGAATGATGGAAGCCGGATTTTCCCTAATGCAGCTTGCTAAAACCTCCGCAAAACTCAGATTGCTGGCCGAAGAAAAAATTCCGTTTGTTTCCTTATTGACAGACCCAACCACTGGAGGTGTTACTGCTTCTTTCGCCATGTTAGGTGATTTTAATATAGCCGAACCCGGAGCCCTTATTGGTTTCGCCGGGCCTAGAGTTATAAGAGAAACAATCGGTAAAGATTTACCTAAAGGATTTCAAAGTGCGGAATTTTTAATGGAACATGGATTTCTCGATTTTATCGTTGACAGACGCGATCTTAAGCGCACACTTACCGATTTATTAAAAATGCTTGAGAATTAAAGAACCATGAGCCTTTTAAAGCGTTGAAATTAATATAAACATTAAAGTCTATTTAGGCTTATTAAATATATTTGCAGTTAACATTAAATACCAAAATAAAATTTAGATGGTAATCATTGCGTCAATTATAGCTTTTACAATAGTGATTGTTTTGCTGGTATTGATATTACTTTTTGCTCAATCAAAATTAGTGCAGCAAGGTGATGTCAAAATTGTAATAAACGGAGATGAATCAAACCCGGTTGTTGCTTCGGCCGGAGGAACTTTACTTTCTACATTGTCATCGCAGAAATTGTTTCTTCCTTCTGCATGTGGGGGTGGAGGTACTTGTGCCATGTGCAAATGCGTGATTGAAGAAGGAGGAGGAGATGTACTTCCTACTGAAGAAGGTCATTTGTCCAGAGCTGAAAAAGAAGAAGGTGTAAGACTGTCTTGTCAGGTCAAAGTTAAAAACGATATGAAAATCAGAATTCCGGATGAAATTTTCGGAATTAAGAAATGGGATTGTGAAGTTGTTTCAAATTATAATGTTGCTTCTTTCATTAAAGAATTTGTTGTAAAACTTCCGGCAGGTGAGAACCTGGATTTTAAATCCGGTGGCTATATTCAAATTGACGTTCCTCCTATTGAAGTAGACTTTAAGACTATGGAGATCGCACCTTTACCCGATGACCCGGCGGGAGAAGAGAAATTTAAACCCGAATGGGATAAATTCAACCTTTGGGATCTGAAAATGAAAAACGATGAGGAAATTTTCAGAGCTTATTCAATGGCCAATCACCCTGCAGAAGGAGATATTATAATGTTGAACATCAGGATCGCAACGCCACCTTGGGACAGGGCTAAGAACACATGGATGGATGTAAATCCCGGAATTTGTTCTTCCTATGTTTTTTCAAGAAAAAAAGGTGATAAGGTAACCATTTCCGGACCTTATGGGGAGTTTTTCATAAAAGAAACAGAACGTGAAATGGTTTATATCGGTGGAGGAGCAGGTATGGCACCATTGAGATCACATATTTTCCACTTATTCCATACGCTTAAAACCAATAGGAAAGTGAGTTATTGGTATGGTGGAAGATCGCGTAGGGAATTATTCTATACTGAACATTTCAGAAAAATTGAAAAGGAATTTCCAAATTTTAGCTATCATATTGCATTATCTGAACCACTTGAAGAGGATAACTGGAAAGTAAAAAAAGACATCGATGACAAAGAAGGAGAAGGATATGTAGGATTCATTCACCAGGTGTTTATTGATAATTACTTAAGTAAACATTCAGATCCGGAAGAAATAGAATTTTATTTCTGCGGACCGCCAATGATGAATGCGTCAGTATTAAAAATGTGTGATGAATATGGTATTCCACCCGAAAATGTCGCATTTGACGACTTTGGAGGATAGCAAAAAATAAAAGGAGAATGAATTTCTCCTTTTTTTATTTTTATTTGTTTTATGAGCTTAAGCATATTTTTTAATCCTCTTGAAGATAAATTCTTATCCTTTTCGGGTAACAAGCACAGTTTTGGACATAAACTGAGTAAAAACGATTCCACACCCGTCAATTGGCAGCAACATGACATTGCTTTAATTGGTATAGATGAATACAGAGGGTCGCATGCCGGCCAAAAACAAAATGGCGGACCTGATATTATTCGTGCCGCACTTTACAACCTGTCTGGCTGGACCAGTGAGAAAAAAATAATCGATCTTGGGAATTTAAGACCTGGAGAAAATTACAAGGAAACTCAAAACCGATTGCAAAGCGTACTTGAACTGCTCTTTGAAAATGGGATCATCAGCATAATTATTGGGGGATCTCAGGATCTTGATTTACCCCAATATGCAGCTGCAGAAGTACTCAATAAAATGATCAATTTTGGAAGCATTGACGCAAGAATCGATTTCGAACCTGATGTTGAAGGCGTTCCCGCAGACCGCAGTCATTTGCATAAAATACTCACGCATGAACCAAACTACCTATACAATATTTGCAGTATAGCCTATCAATCCTATCTGGTTCAAAAAGATATGATTTCACTTATGGAGAAATTGTATTTTGAAGGAATACGACTGGGCGCAATACACGATGATATTAAAGAGATTGAGCCCTTTTTAAGAAACCTGGATATATTAAGTTTTGATATTTCCGCATTGCGCGGACAGGATGCACCGGGCCAATCTGAGCCACAACCTTTTGGGATGAGTCCGGAACAGGCTTGTCAGCTCGCCTGGTATTCAGGACATGGCTCAGGTGTTCAAAGCATTGGATTTTATGGCTACCAGCCAAAGCAGGATAAGGATGCATTGACGGCAAAACTGTTGGCTACAATGATTTGGTATTTTGTAGAAGGGTTTAACCACAGAAAAATTGAAACTTCATTTTCAAGTAATGAATATCAAAAGTTCACAGTAGCCTTTAGCGGCTCACCATCGGAATTGGTTTTTTATAAGAGCCTTAAAACAGATAAATGGTGGATAGAAATACCTTTACTTAAGAGTCAGAATAAATACAGACATTTTAAATATATACCCTGCAGTTATCAGGATTATCTTCAGGCGGGCAAGGGAGAAGTTCCCGATAAATGGATTCTTGCCCAATCGAGAATTGCCTGATTTTTCCTAAATTCCATATTGCATTATGGCAATATGGAAAATAATTACACTAGGCCTTTTATTTTATTCATTCTCAGCAAAATCGCAATACGATGTTTCTCCGGAAAATGTTGGTAGAAAAACAGAAGCTAAAAGAATCATCAGCGAAGCATTTTGTCCTGAGAATGTTAAACCCGAAAACAGACTCCCGGGCAAAATAATACTGACTTTTATCGTGAACAAAGATAAAAGTATTGATTCATTGAATTTTGCTAAAAGCTTTAATGAGGAGGTCGATAAAGAAATTGAAAGCGCATTTCCGGCAATCCAGTGGTTGCCTGCTCTTATTGATGGTGCACCGGTAAGTGCCTGGCACATGTTAGAATTTCGCGTTAATTCTAAATTTTACCTTAACTCCGATTTATGTGAAGCCAAACCATTTGATAAAATTTATTCATACATAGATTTAAATGAAAAACCCAAGTTTGTTTGGGGTGATTTTAACAAATGGGTTTATAAGCAATTGGAATATCCCGAAGTAGCGCTGAAAAAAGGAATTGAAGGTTCTGTACTGACTCGGTTTGTGATTGAAAAAAACGGGAAATTAAGCAATGTCGGAATAGCCAAAAGCGTTGGCGGAGGATGTGATGAAGAAGCTTTAAGAGTTATAAGGTTAAGTCAATGGCGACCGGGCCAAAAGGAAGGTAAAATGGTAAGAACACAGGTTTTTTATCAAATCACATTTAAAACCAGAGGGTCGAATTTCAAATCGATACATTCGGGAGATATGATAAAAGGGCAATGAGATATATTATAATTATAATTTTCTTCTGGCCGAATATTCTTTTTTCACAGGACAAAGCAAGGAATTATGGAGGTCAAAAAGAGAAAAAAAGAATGTTTGAACAGGAATTGTATTATGCACCCGGTTCATTAAATAAGTATTATGGAGGGAAGGTAGAACTTGAATTTGATCTCGATGAAAACGCTCAGATTAGCAATATTCAAGTACTAAAATCTGTAAGCAAGGAATTGAATGAAGAAGCCATAAGATTATTAAAATTAATGCTTTGGATTCCGGCACAGGAAAATGGACAAGCGGTAAAAAGCCATGAATCTATTTCCTTCATGTTTAATCCCAAAAAGTATAAACAGATTTGTAATAGAAGGGGATACGAACTCAAAAAACCTGATTTAGATTTTACTTTTAAAGTATATCGTGAAAAGGACCTTAGCTCTATGCCTGGCTTCCGGGGTAAAGAAAAAAATTTTCAGAATTATGTCAAGGAAAATCTCCAATATCCCGAAGCAGCTTTAAAATACAATGCTCAGGGGATAGTTGAAATACAATTTGTGGTAGAACCGAGTGGGCGTTTAACTAATATTCACCTGGCAGAAAAGCTTGAAGCCAATTGCGATATTGTTGCAAAGGAATTAATTCTAAGATCAAAATGGAGACCGGGGAACATTAATGGCCTTCCCGTAAGAACATTAATGAGCAGAAAAATATATTTTTCACCCAAGGGAAAACAGCCATTTATATCAATACCCGAAAAAGAATAAATCTTTTTTTATTTTTTAGTAACCCATCCGGCTTTACACCGTATTAAAAACTAATAACTAACAAAGTGATTTAAAACTCACAAAGTAGTTTCTTGGTTTAGTGCGTAGTTTAAGGCTGGCTTGGTTTCTGAGTCAGCCTTCTTATTTTCGCCCACAGTGAATCTTATTACGCAATTTATTTATTCCAACTATTTAAGCATTGAAAACCTCGCTGTTATCTTCAGTATAGGTTTTGTAATTTTTAATGCAAAAGGCAAGATAATTTCCTGGCCATTAGGCATAATTGGTTCTGCCCTTTATATATGGGTTTTCATCACTGCGAAAATTTACGGTGATGCCCTTCTTCAATTTTTTTACGTCCTTATGGGAATTTATGGCTGGGTGCAATGGCGAAGCGCAATTAAAAACGATGATGTTTTACCCATTATCAGCGCCAAGCTTTCACATCTATTAAAATATCTTTTAATAGGTCTAATATTGGTGCCGATTTTTGGATTCTTGTTGGATAATAGAACCGATTCGGATATACCTTATTGGGATGCATTTACCACAGTATTTAGTTTTATAGCCACCTTTATGATGGCAAAGAAAATATTGGAAAACTGGCTATTTTGGATCGTCATCGATCTGATATGCATTTTTATCTACGCCTTTAAAGGATTGAATTCAACTGTTTTGCTATTTGTTATTTACACATTGATGGCTGTCTATGGATTTATAAATTGGAAATTGATGCTCAAAAAACAAAAGCAAAATGCATAAAATCGTTTTGATCGGATCCGAGTGTTCTGGAAAGACGAGTTTGGCAAATGCTCTAGCCGGGTATTTTGGCATAGATTATCTCCAAGAATATTCAAGACGATATGCAGAAAGCAAAGAAAGTGAACTAAGCTATATGGATGTAATACCAATTGCGAAGGGACAGTTGCAGTCTGAAAAGGAATTTATAAAAAATGCAAAAAGTCAATTACTAATTTTTGATACTTGCTTGCTATCAACCTATATATACAGCAAAATCTACTATAAAAAAGTACCGGAAAAATTAAGGCTTTGGCTTGATTTAAATTTATACGATCATTTTTATTTGACTTTTCCGGATCCTGATTGGGAAGAAGATGGAATTCGCAAAATGCCCATGTCAAGATTAAAAATGCATGAGATTTTTTTAGATGAATTAGTGCGATTTAAGGTGTCATTTTCAGACTTAAGAGGAGACTTTCAATCCAGAAAAGAAATTGTTATTGGAGATTTGAAACAATACCAATCAGCTAAGTTTTGAAATTCTATCTAATTCCTTAGATTTAATTAACGCTTCATGCAATGATAGACCACAAAAAAGTAGCTAAACACTGGACAAGAAATCATTTCTTACTGTATTTATATCTATGTGCCATTGAGGCAGATGATGTTTTAGAAGAAAGTGAGGTTGATGATTTACTGGATCAGTACGAAACCATGAATATTGGGGATGAGAATTATGTTCGGACCTTTAATGATGTTTTGATTGAACATAAAGCCCATGATGAAAAAGAAGTAATTGAGTTTATTCATCAATATATTCCAGAGTATTTTGCCGATCCGGAAAATGCCAAAAAATTAATCGACACTCTGAATAAGCTATCGCTCTCAGATGGCAATATAAATCCTGAAGAAAGCGATATTATTAAATTAGTATCAAGATTAGTCGGAAGATAGGAGCAATTCCTAAAACTTTATATTTTTGACCTATTAAAAGGGGTGCCTAAAATTTCAGGCTGAGATCATACCCAAATAACCTGATCCGGATAATGCCGGCGTAGGGAGTATGGTAATTATAAAGGGAATTCCCCGATTCCCGGTTTTATTACTTTAAAATATAATTCATGAAATATGCATTTATAACGGCATTCATACTTGTATGGAGCCTATCAATTGCACAGGATTCATTAAATAATATAGAGCTTGATGAGGTCTACATTATTGGCATTAGAGCTAAAACAGAGGCTCCGGTATCCCAAACCACTATCCGCAAAGCTGAACTGCAAAAAATTGATCTGGGCCAGGATGCCTCGCTGCATTTGGAAAGGTTAAGTCCTTCAATTGTGACCTACTCGGACGCCGGGACAAATTTTGGCAATTATATGAGTTTTCGTTTGCGCGGAATGGCACAGGATCGTATCAACGTGACCTTGAATGGTATTCCGTTAAATGATATGCTCGACCAGGGTGTTTATTTTTCAAACTTTGCCGACTTCAGCAACAGTATAGAATCTGTTCAAATTCAAAGAGGGGTTGGAACCTCAAGTAATGGAACATCTTCTTATGCCGGGTCTATAAATTATGAAAGCGTTAGTCTTTATTCAGAAAAACCAAAGGCTGAACTTCGATTAAGTGGAGGCAGTTTTGGCTCAATGGGATTAGCGGCCGAAGCTTATTCAGGAAAAAATGAAAAAGGATTTTCAGCCTACGCCAGGGCTTCAAGGCTGAGGTCTGAGGGCTACAAGGATTATTCTGGAAGTGACGCTCATTCATTTTTCTTTTCCGGAGGGCACATAGGTGAAAAACAGGTACTTAAGTTCACCGGTTTTATGGGTAAAACGCAAAATCATCAGAGCTACGAATATGTTTTAAAAGATGTAATAAAAAAACGACCAAGAACGAATAACAATAACCCCAATGATATCGATGATTTTGAGCAGGATATGGCTCAGCTTCAGCACACCTATTTTTTTAGCAAGCGCCTATCATTGTCTTCAATACTTTATTATTCAGGAGCAAGAGGATATTTTCCATACGCTTTTCCTCAATCTGTTTCAATTCCTGTTGATACCCTTTCTATTGTATACGATACAACTATTTTAACACAATATAATTATGGGATTGTCAATAATCAGTATGGTGCTACCAGCAATCTTCACTACAATAGCAATGATCTTGACATTGATGCAGGGATTCACTTTTATACTTTCAACCGGAGGAATACTGAGGATATTTCTCCGAATGCCAAGTTTCCATATTTATCTCAAAACAGTTTTAAAGACGAAGCTTCCGTTTTTCTAAAAGCGAGTAAAACATTCGATGCTTTAAATATGATTCTCTTTGCGGAATCCCAAATGAGATATGTAAAAATGAGTTTTGAACCGGGTCAGGATGGGATTAATGAAACGTCAAAATCGTACTTTTTTTTAAATCCAAGACTTGGGATCACCTACAATTTAAATACCGACATGAATTTGTATGCTTCTTTTGGCCGGACCGGTCGGGAACCGACGAGAATCGACTTTTTTAGCAATGCCTTTAATATCAAGGAAGAATATGTAAATGATTTTGAGCTTGGATACAGATTGACTAAAGATAGGCTGAAATTAAACCTCAATGCATTTTATATGGATTTCGAGAATGAGATTACCGAATTGGGAGGCGTGATTCAAAACACTTACTTTGAAATTCGGCAAAATGTAGCCAGCAGTCATCGCTATGGACTTGAGTTGGAATCGGAATATAAAATCATAAATAATCTGCATTTTAGATTGATGGCGAGCTATTTAAGGACAAATATTGATAATGTCACTCTGGAAGGGAATAGTGAAAATAATGTTGAGCAGGTATTGTCACCGGAATTTATTCTAAGCCCAGAACTTAGCTATACTTTTAAAGAAAAATTCAGCATTAATGTCAATGCAAGATATTTGTCAGCGGCCTACACTGATATTTTTAACCGGCCTGATTACCAAATTCCATCGAGCTTAATTTTTAATTCGGGAATTGATTTTAAAGTGTCGGAAAACTTCAGGGCAACACTATTCGTGAATAACATCACAGACGAATTGTATTTTACTGACGGTGCTCCAATTGACACCGACTTCGATGGCGTACTGGATGGACCGGGATTCAGGGTTCAGGCACCAAGAAATATCATGGGCCGACTTACATTTCTATTTTAAGCTAATTAAGGCCAAATATGACTTTTAAATATTCAAACCATAATTCGTTTGCAAAATGGATTCATTAAGTTTATTTTCCAATTTCAATTCGGGGAATGGATAAAGATCAAATTCAAAAACTTACATCTGAGACCAAAGCGGTAAAAAAGGTCCTACATATATTTTTAGCCGTATTGATTATAATAATTCTCTTTGTTTTAAAGCAGTTTTTTATTCCTATTGCCCTGGCTCTGTTTTTTGCCATGTTACTAATTCCTCTTCTTTCGAAAATGGTGGAGTGGAAATTACCTGTGGGAATTAGTGTAGCAACAATTTCAATTTTATTTCTGGGCCTGATATTTCTATTCGGATTATTTATATCCAAAATGGCCAGCAAACTGGTGAGCGAATCCGGCGAATTAAAAGTGCAGATTTCTGAAAAGATAGGTGAAGTGCAAAAGTTCCTTGAAAGTTTTGGGGGAGGTTATTTTGAAAAGCAAAAAATATCCGAAAGTTTGAGCAATATTATAAACCCCGATTTTCTTTTTGAATACACAGGTGATCTGGCCGGTTTTGTAGGAGGATTTACCGCAGATTTCTTTTTGATGTTTATTTATCTGGTTGGATTTCTTAGTGCAATTCAGAATTATAAACATTTTCTAATTTATCTGTTCGGTAACAAGGATGAAGCAAGAAACAGCCAGATTCTGATGATTTTTGAACAATTAAAATCTTCTTTGTCTAAATACATGTTGGTTAAAATACTTATCAGTCTTGGAACAGGCACGGGTTATGCTCTTACATGTTATATTTTTGGAGTTAAACATGCTATAATCTGGGGATTTCTGGCATTTTGTTTAAATTTTATCCCCACCATAGGTTCTGTCATAGCAACTATTCCTCCTTTATTATTAGGGATAATTCAATTTGATTCTTTTATAACTTTGTTTTTCCTTATTGCAGTATTGTTATCTGTACAATTATTTTTCGGCAATATTCTGGAGCCCAAGATTCAAGGCAGCAGCTTTAATATTAATTTCGTTTCAATAATACTTGGGCTTGTACTTTTTGGAGGATTGTGGGGAATTATAGGAATGCTATTATCTGTCCCACTTTTGGTGCTTTTAAAAATTGTATTGTCTGAAATACCCGAAGCACAATTTGTTGTTCGTTTAATGGCCACCAATCGGGAAGTCCGAGAATGGGCCAAAGAGAATCAATTTAAGCAAATAAAGAAGGAACTATAAGAACCCGTCTCTAATATCGCGATCTCTTAAGGCTTTTACAGCTTTGCCATAGCTCTCGGTTAGTTCGCGAAATTTTTCGACATCGCCACCTCTATCCGGATGATGTTGAAGGCTTAATTTTCTAAACCAGTATTTTACATCTTCCATTGTAGCATCCCAATCTAGTCCGAATACGCTTAAATATCCCGGGATTTTTCTGAATTTTTCAAATTCGTACTTTTTCTCAGCGGTACAGAAAATTTGACCCATAGCCCGAACTTCGCCTGTGTCATCCAATTCCCTTTTGCTTACAGCAAAAGTTGGTGCATTATCATCGGTTGTGAAACCATCTTTATAGGGTTCACTGTAAATGATCAATTGCTTGGGTAATACTTTCTTGATTTGAAATTTGGCCTTTCCATATTTTGCATACAGATATTCAACACGGGCAGTTTCCCTGAACTCTGAATTTCCTGATTGTTTTTCTATTTCCTGCTCCAAATATTCCTGAAGCGCAAAATCTCCATTAATACAAAGTGCTCTCCTATCTTTTAAGACTTTAAGCACATCTTTTTCTGCTTGTTGATAAGAACTTGATGTGCCTGTGTGCTGAGGTCTGTCGCTATCGAGGGCGATTACCCAAAAAACTTTGTCTTTGTCAATCCTTGCAGCAGATACTACATTGTTGAATTCCAGGCCTTTTCCATCCGGATTGACAAGTTTTTCCATTAGCTTTTTACCACTTTTGGTTTCCTTAAAACTTGTTTCAAAAATTGTTCCTTTTGGATTGAGTTCCAATTTTGTGCGCTTTTTGGTGTTTTTGTGAAACTTTAAACTTCGAAATTAACTTTTAAAGTCATCAGTAAAAAATTAATTTTACATTCATGCTCCAAAATATACTCGTAATAACAGCATTTTTAATGGCTCTGTTTTATATGCTGCGACTTGTTTATAAAAACTTTTTCTCTAAAGAAGTGCATTGCCCGGGCTGCAGCGGATGTTCATCGATTGATTTTGCCAGCATAGAAAAAGATTTGGAAAATAAATTTAGAAATTAATCTTCCAGAAAACTGCCTAATATCGAACTCGATTCTTTTCCCCTGTTTTGACCATAAGGAGCCAAAGCCTGGACCAATTTTCTAATTGGCATTGATTGTAGCCAAACTTTGCCGGTACCTTGCAAAGTGGCAAGAAACAAACCCTCACCTCCGAATACCATCGATTTCAGTCCGCCTGCCTTGGCCACATTAAAATCCAATTGTGATTCATAAGCTACAATACAACCAGTATCGACACGTAAAAGGTTGTTGTTCAATTCTTTTTCTACAATAGTACCACCTGCATGAATAAAGGCTTTTCCATCTCCTTGCAACTTTTGCATGATAAATCCTTCACCACCTACTAAACCTGAACCAAATCTTTTATTAAATGTAATGGAAATTTTAGTCCCCAATGCTGCACATAAAAAGCCATCCTTTTGAACGATTAATTCACTATTTGTTCTCTCTGACAAATCTATTGGAATGACTGTTCCAGGATAAGGAGCAGCAAATGCCACTCTTTGTTTGCCCTGACCGCGATTTGTAAAATGTGTCATAAAGACTGATTCGCCGGTTAATAGACGACTTCCTGCTGAGAGCAATTTCCCCATTAAACCCTGATCGGGATTGGATCCGTCTCCCATTTTTGTTTCAAAGCTAATGCCCTCATCCATGTACATCATTGCACCGGCCTCTGCAATTACAGTTTCATTTGGATCGAGTTCAACTTCAACTAACTGAATGTCATCCCCAATAATTTTGTAATCTATTTCATGTGAATTCATTGATCTTATTTTTTGTCTTCACCCTTATCAATGTCGTCGCGATCACGCAGTTTTTTATCATCGACATTTTTATTCAAGAATTTATTGATTTTTTCAATGTCCATATTGCTCTGTATTTCTCCGAAATTATTGATACTAATTTCGAAGCCGTCTAAATCCTTATGAACTCGAGGTTTGGTCTTTGGTTTTTTCTTCTTATTTGCCATATCCCTTTTTTATTTAAAGTTACAAAAAAGGAAATTCAATAATTGGTTTAGCCAATTTTCTCCAATGCGAGATTTAAACGGGCAATAAGTTCTTTTTTCCCTAATATTTCCAATAAAACCATCAGATCGGGTCCCATGCCTGCACCTGTAACAGCCAATCTCAGTGCCGGCATTACTTTACCCATTTTAATACCCATTTCCGCTGTAGTGTCGTAATACAATTGCTTTATTTTATCAGCTTTAAAATCATTTAGATTTTCAAGGTTTTCAGCAAATTGCTTAATGGCTCTTTTGGCATCCATGTCCCATTTTTTCTCAACAACATTCGGATCGTAATTCAGTGGACGCTCGAAACAAGATCGACTTTCATCAAACAGGTCTGAAGGGAATATCAATCTTTCTTTTACAAGCTCAATTATATCATTGAGTTTTTCCTCATCGTATTCAAGGCCTTCTTTTTTTAGGTCTTCAATTAGGAATTGCGATAATTCCGCATTTGATTTTTGACGTAAATAGTGCTGATTGAACCACTTGGCCTTTTCAATGTCAAATTTTGTTCCCGCTTTTCCGATTCTGGAAATACTGAATTTTTCAATAAGGTCATCCAGACTGAAAAACTCTTCATTATTTCCCGGACTCCAGCCAAGCATAGCCAGAAAGTTATTCATCGTTTCAGGAAGAAATCCTCTTTCTCGAAAGCCAGTACTTTTTTCTCCAGTTTCGGGGTCGGTCCAGTTCAAAGGGAACACGGGGAATCCTAGTTTGTCGCCATCTCTCTTACTCAATTTTCCATTTCCGTCGGGTTTTAAGATTAATGGCAAATGAGCGAATTCAGGCATTTCACTTTCCCATCCGAGATATTTATATAAAAGGACATGCAAAGGCGCAGAGGGCAGCCATTCTTCACCTCTGATCACATGAGTGATCTTCATAAAGTGGTCATCTACGATATTGGCCAAATGGTAGGTAGGCATTCCATCGGACTTTAAAATAACCTTATCGTCAATTGTTTCCGATTCTACCATTACCCAGCCACGAACAAGATCATTGAGTCTTACCTCCTCTTTTCTTGGAACTTTTAAACGCACAACATAAGGCTCACCAGAGTTTAAACGCTTTTCTACTTCGTCTTCGGGTAGTGTGAGCGAGTTTTTCATACTTTCTCGAGTTACAGAATTGTACTGAGGATTAGGAACCCTTGCCGCTTTAAGTTTTTCGCGCATGGCATCCAACTCTTCCGGAGTGTCAAAAGCATAATATGCGTTTCCATTATCGATAAGTCGATCGGCATATTGCTTGTACATATTTTTTCTTTCAGATTGTCTGTAGGGTTCGTATTTACCGGGATTAAGCGGAC
The DNA here is from genome assembly GCA_040218795.1 of Cytophagales bacterium. Taxonomy (GTDB): domain Bacteria; phylum Bacteroidota; class Bacteroidia; order Cytophagales; family CCMP332; genus CCMP332. Next base: position 100,201 of record JAVJQT010000002.1, read on the forward strand.
TCTCATCCGGAGTAATGCCCAGCCAGTCCAATGCCTCCATTATGTAATTTTCAGCACCCGGCACAAAACGTGTTTGATCAGTATCTTCAATTCTTAGTACAAAAGTCCCACCTTGATTTTTTGCAAAAAGAAAATTAAATAATGCTGTTCTTACTCCTCCTATATGCAATGGCCCTGTTGGGCTCGGTGCAAATCTTACTCTTACCGACATAGTCAAAAATTTTGTGCAAAAGTATAAAAGAAGGGGCGTTTATCTTAGAAAATGCAAGGTTCAATTGAATATATGTAAAAGCAGGTCGCGACTTTTTTTTGAATGGAGATTAAAATTGCCGAGGACAATAGAATAGTTGATGAGCAAAACAACAAGAGCTGCTAATGAATATTCTATTTTAAAAAATATTAATAGAAAGAATACTGAAGTCAGAATACAAATTGATGTCCATAAACTCAGGTACAATTTGGAACCTCTATGCAGGTCATATTCCAACTTAAGGAGTGATTCATCTTCGCCTTCAACAAATTCTCCACGAATCATTGGGATAAAATATTGAGGATATGATGTGTTTTGAGAAATGATGAAAGAGTTATTTTTCAACAAACCGTTGAAAATGATATTCTTTGTGTCTTTTGAGTTTTTCCGACTTGGAGAAGCGACTTTCTCCTTGAGTTTATCTAGTAAAATGTTTTGAGAAGCAGTAAACAAATGTGTCTCCCGGATGTAAAGTCCTGGAAAATGCATTATTTAACTGCAATGCAGGAGATTTCAACATTGACATCTTTCGGTAAACGAGATACTTCAACCGTCTCTCTTGCAGGGGGATCCTCTTTAAAGAAATTGCCGTATACCTGATTTACTTTAACAAAATCATCCATATTCTTTAAGAAAATACTGCATTTTACTACGTGAGAGTAGTCCATACCGGCCTCATTTAATATGGCGCCAATGTTTTCCATAACCCTCTGGGTTTCAAGTTCAATGTATTCAACTTCCATTTTACCGGTATCCGCATTCATGGCAATCTGCCCTGATATATAAAGTGTATTACCGGCATAAACCGATTGGGAATAAGGCCCGATTGGTTCGGGTGCATCGCTTGAATTGATAATTTTTTTGCTCATTTTTGAAATTCTGAATTAAGAATTAAAGATATGAATGTTTTTGCGATAGGTGGAGAGATACGGACAAAGGAATTAAAGGCACTATATAATCAAATTGAAACAGCTGAAGATTTTACAGAAATATCAGATAAAATTAAAGCCGGTGATGCCGTGATTCATTTTTGGGAAAGCGAAAGTATTGACGATTTGCAAGCGCTATTAGCTAATCGGGAAATTCATATTTTAATAAATACCCTCAACACAAGTCTGTCAGAATTAAAAGTATTCCTAGGCACGGTCAATTCCAATGTAATGGGCTTTGCAGGCATTCCTGGATTTATTAATCGGAACAAATGGGAAATCACGGCCTTAGATGATCACGCGATTATAAATTCAAAAGAATTATTTAAGCTTTTAAAAGTAAAACCAATTCGGGTTCAGGATCGAGTTGGGATGGTCACACCGCGTGTTGTATCTATGATAATAAATGAAGCTTATTTTACTGTTATGGAGGGAACGGCGGAAAAAGCAGACATTGATATTGCGATGAAATTGGGTACGAATTATCCTGAAGGTCCATTTGCCTGGTTGGATAAAATTGGAATAGAGCATATTTATGAATTACTCGATGCGCTCTACGAAGACACCAAAGAAGAACGCTACAAAATATGTCCCTTGTTAAAACAGGAGTATCTCAACTCAATGAGTAATTAACATTTATTTCGAGCAGCTAAGTACTTGTTAGGTTAGCGTATAATTGTAATAAAAGTTTTATTCTACAGTCACAGATTTCGCCAAATTTCTTGGCTGATCAACATTAGTTCCCCTTAATACTGCAATATGATATGATAAAAGTTGCAATGGAACTACAGAAACCATTGGCGACAATGCTTCATGACAATGTGGGATTTCTATTGTATAATCCGCAATTGTTGGTATGATATCATCACCCTCTGTAACAATTGCTATAATTCTTCCTTTTCTGGCTTTTACTTCCTGGATATTCGAAATTATTTTGTCATAGGAACTGTCCTTTGTTGCAATCACAACTACCGGCATTTCTTCATCAATTAAGGCAATTGGACCATGCTTCATTTCAGCAGCGGGATAGCCCTCAGCGTGGATATAGGAAATTTCTTTAAGTTTTAATGCACCTTCTAATGCAACAGGGAAATTATATCCTCTACCCAGATAAAGGAAGTTGCTAACGTCTTTAAATTCTATGGCTATTTTTTTAATAAGCTCATCCTGTTTGAGCACTTTTTCAACCTTGTCGGGAATAGAATTCAAGTCCACAAGTATTTCCTGATAAGTTCTTCTTCTCAAGGTACCCCGGGCATCGGCGAGAATCAAAGCCATCATCGAAAGTACGGTAAGTTGTGCTGTAAAAGCTTTGGTACTTGCTACACCAATTTCGGGACCTGCATGTGTATATGCGCCTTCATGAGAAAATCTGGCGATGGAAGAACCCACTACATTGCAAACACCAAATATTATTGCGCCTTTGGATTTAGCAAGTTCCATTGCTGCCAAAGTATCCGCAGTTTCACCGGATTGTGAAATAGCAATTACGACATCTCCTTCTTTTAAAACAGGATTTCTATAGCGGAATTCAGAAGCGTATTCAACCTCTACCGGAATTCTGGCAAATTCTTCAATTAAATATTCTGCTACAAGTCCCGAATGCCAGGAAGTACCACAAGCCACAATAATAATTCTTTCTGCCTTAACGAATTTATTGTGGTACTCGCGAATCCCACCCAGGGCAACTTTACCATTATCCAGCTGTACCCTTCCTCGCATAGAATCGCGAATTGATTTAGGCTGTTCAAAAATTTCTTTTAACATGAAATGATCAAAGCCACTTTTTTCAATGGATTCCAACTCCATTTCAAGTTTGTGTATTAACGGGCTTTTAACAACATCTTCTGTGTTTTTTATGGATAGATTGCCATCTCTTATAACTGCGATTTCAAAATCGTCCAGATAAACAACTTCATTGGTATATTCTATAATTGGGGTTGCATCAGAAGCAATTAGGAATTCATCTTTTCCAACGCCAATTACCAAAGGACTTCCTTTTCTTGCGGCAATTAATTGATTGGGATTGTCAAGGGAAATTATGACAATTGCATAGGCGCCTATTACCTCATTCAATGCCAATCGCACTGCTTCTTCCAGAAGACAATCGTGAGAATTTTTGATGTATTCAATGAAATGAATTAAAACCTCCGAATCTGTTTCACTGGTAAACTTATGCCCTTTACTTTCCAGTTCTTTCTTAATTGAACTGTAATTTTCAATGATTCCATTGTGAATTATTGCATGATCCGTGGTAGAAGAATAATGCGGATGGGCATTTATATCATTTGGTTCACCATGAGTAGCCCAACGAGTATGGCCTATGCCAACAACGCCTTCCGTGTCTTGATTTTCGATGAATGCTTCAAGGTCAGAAACCTTCCCTTTTTTCTTGAAAACTTTAAGATCTCCATTTAAAATTGCAATTCCCGCACTGTCATATCCTCGATATTCCAATCGGTGCAATCCTTTTAAAATGATAGGTGCAGCCTGCTTTTGTCCTATATAGCCAACTATTCCACACATAATTTTCTAATATTTAATTGATCGGTATGTAATACACAATAAGTTTAACGGGGCTTCCTTCATCTTTATAGGCCCCAAATTTCAATTGATTGACAGAAGATCCATTCAAGGAAGGAATCACTATTAAATCTGTAACACTTTCTCTACTACTAATTAATTCTCCAAAATAGGATGTCACATCTAAGGAATAGGTATTGTTAAACCTGCTTCCCGATCCTACTTCTCCACCATTGTATAAGTCTAGGTTATCATTAGAATCCACTTTAAACAAAAACAGTTCAAGTGGGGGGGAATAATAATCATCATTATCTACGTTGGCATCTATGGATAATATGGCTTGTTCAACGATAATACTTCGATGTAGGTTTCTTAAATTTTTAAATGTAGGAAAATCAAAACGACTGATTATTCCTGTACCGGCGAGTAAAAAAACTTCATCATTTGTAAGTTCCGAGCTGATTTTTTGATTGTTTGCTTTTAAATCTGAAAGAAGAGGAGGCCGATCATGGGAAATTTGATTAAACCTTTGATAATTGACTGATATAGGAAATTTATAAAAAGTGGTATCGGCTGTAGAATCAACACTTGTTCTGTAATAAAGGAAAATTCCTGAAGTGATGGTAGATGTGGTCGATGAAGCCGGATCTACCTCGAATCCTATTACAGATCCTTCCGAGGTCTTTGTAATTAATGCCAATCCTTTAAAATATTCGATAAAGTCCAGCGGATCATCGAAAAATTCCAATTCTCTATCATTAAAAAACTTCTTTCCCAGTTCACTTAAATTTATTCTCAAATTCTCATCCTGAATATCCTGGGCTGAAAATATTACCTCTGCAAGAGTGTCTTTATCGTATTCAAGCGATTCAGATGCCAGATAGCTTTTATTGAGATCAAATCCTTCTTTTAAGCGGTGAACACCCATTTTAATGCTGGCATCAGGATTTCCAAATACATAATTTGGCCTTAAGACTAAAATCATCGAATCAAACTGCGGATTTTCAATATTTAGAAAATTATTTCCGGTGATAGCGGTTTGGAGAAATGCATTGCAGGTTGTTGTACCAAAATTTTCATTTTCTACTTTCCCGACCAGCAAAGTACTTGCCGATGAAGTAACAATAGAGTCTCTTAAAAAAGTACTTGTTTCTATGTTAAAGGTATCGACAAGAATAGCCTTTAGATTATCGCCATTACCAATATCTGGAGCAGAGATATTTTCTTTATTTGTGCAAGACCAAAGAAAAAAGGCCGGTACGATTAATCGAACCAGCCAAGATTTTAATAACATATTATTTTCCGGATTAACCTGCCAAATCGTGGTATAAGTTGTATACATTGTCGACCATTTCATCATCGGAAGCAATGGTTTGAAGTTTTTTATTGCTTTGCAAATCTTCAAAAATTGTTGCGAGATTATCTTCAACTGCATCTCCTGCATGTAGTACTTTATCGGCATATTGGGTTGCAATTTTAATGAATCCTTCGAAATCCGCTGATTTTAGAGGACTAAGAAGATTCTCATCTATATCAATCATCCTTGCTTTCTCAAGCAGATCTTGTCCAAATTTATGTGTAAATCCATTATCATAAACAGTATACACACTTTTGGCATTTTTGAAAATAGGATCATTTTTATATGTTGTTTTTAAATAAAGCGGGATTAAACCTGTGATCCAGTCATGACAATGCACAATATCCGGAGCCCAACCAAGTTTTTTTACGGTTTCTAAAACACCTTTACAGAAAAATACTGCTCTTTCACCGTTATCCTCATAAAACTTATTTTGTTTATCGTAGAAAACGGACTTTCTGTGGAAATAGTCTTCATTGTCGATAAAATATACCTGTAATTTGGCATTTGGGATAGAAGCAACCTTAATTACAAGTGGTTTTTCCTCATCGCCCACCGGAATATTTATGCCTGAAAGTCTTACAACTTCATGCAATCTGTTCTTTCTTTCGTTTATTAAACCAAAGCGGGGAACAAGTATTCTGATTTCCATACCCCTTTCCTGCATAGCCTGAGGCAATTTTCTTACGAATTCTGCCACTTTGGTGGTTTGAAGAAATGGATTAATTTCTGATGAAGCGTAAAGAATACGAAGCTTTGACATATATAATGGATTTGTTAAAAGATTGGCTAAATAGCTCACAAAAATACCACTAATTTTGAATATTTACAACCATATGCTTTATTTGGCTCCATTCTAATAAAGCCCGGCCTTGGATGTAATTAGCCGAATTGACCACCTGAATGAAATTGTTCGGGATAATAAGAAAAATTTAAAGACCTCTGGATTTGTACCCACGATGGGCGCTTTGCATGATGGTCATTTTTCATTGATAACTAGAAGTATCAAAGAAAATGATATTAGCATCTGCAGCATCTTTGTTAATCCACTACAGTTTAACAACCCCGTCGATCTCAAAAAATACCCCAGAGATCTGGAAAAGGATATTGATCAATTAAGAAATTTAAATTGTGATTATGTCTTTGCTCCTGATAGTTCAGAGTTTTATAGAGAAAAACCAAAAATTGAATTGGATTTTGGTTCATTGGGTCGAGTGTTGGAAGGTCGCTTCAGACCCGGTCATTTTAACGGTGTTGCTATTGTTGTATCCCGGTTACTGCATTTGGTTGAACCTGATAAAGCTTATTTCGGGCTAAAAGATTTGCAGCAATTTTATATTGTGCGTCAAATGTGTCTTGATTTGGGAATTAAATCTGAGATTGTTCCTTGCGATATCATAAGGGAAGAGGATGGATTAGCCATGTCATCCAGAAATAGAAGACTTGCGAAAGAAGAGAGAGAAATTGCACCATTGATTTATGAAAGCCTCAAAACAATTAAATCTGAAATTCAGAAAAGCACTATATTCAGTAATGCATTGAAAACGCAAATAGAACTTGAATTTCAGCGAAATAATATAAAACCGGAGTATCTTGAATTGGTAAGTTTGCCTGATTTTGATTTAAACCCAATACTCAAAAAAGGGAATACTTATGCCATTTGTATAGCTGCAATGCTTTCGGATATACGATTGATAGATAATATTAGGTTCCAATTGTAAACATTAAAGGAACTAATTAGAAAGCATTTGGTTATTTTATAACTTTGCAGCCTCAATTTTGAGCTTCATGAATATAGAAGTCCTTAAGTCAAAAATCCATCGTGTAAAAGTTACACAAGCCGAGCTTCATTATGTTGGAAGTATTACCATAGATGAAGACTTGATGGAAGCCGCCAATATTTTCGAAAATGAGAAAGTTCAGATTGTTAATATCAATAATGGCGAGAGACTGGAAACTTATGTAATTAAAGGCGAAAGAGGTAGTAAAGATGTTTGTCTCAATGGACCCGCAGCAAGAAAAGTACAGGTTGGCGATATCATCATTATTATTTCTTATTGTTCCATTAATATAAATGAAGCTAAGAGCCACAAACCTGTGGTTATTTTTCCCGATAAAAATAATAGTGTTTCTTAACTTATAAAAGGCTGAAAAAGACAATCATATATATCTTGTCATTTGTCGCCGGGGGCGGCCTGATCTGGTATACTTATCGAAATGAAAACATTGGTGATGTAATATCTAAAATCAAAGACGCGCACTTTGAGTTTATATTACTTTCTTTTTTGGCGATGATTTTAAGTCATATTGCCAGAGCCTATCGATGGAATCAATTGTACCAAACCATGGGATTTAACCCGGGTACCGGACGCTCATTTCTGGCTGTTATGTTTGGATATTTTATGAATCTTGCAATTCCAAGGGCCGGAGAAATCTCCAGATGTGCCATTTTGCGCAAAACAGATAAAATTCCTTTAGAAGAAAGTATAGGAACAGTAGTTGCCGAAAGAGCATTTGATCTTCTAACCATTATTGTCATAGTAGCGCTTGCCTTTTTATTCAATTATGAACTCTTTAATCAAATATTAAGTGCGACGCAAAATACCAATGGTGAAAGCTCTTCTGAAGGTTCGGGCTATCTTCTTTGGATTTTTATTGGAATACTTTCTGTCCTCTTTTTTATGTATCTCCTGAGAAGAAGATTAATGAGATACCGATTTTTTGCAAAAATTGGGGCTTCGTTACAAAAAGTGGGTACCGGAATAATGAGCATTAAACATGTTGAAAACAAATTCATGTTTCTTTTTAATACGGTGGTAATTTGGGTAATGTATTTCTTGGCAAGTTATGTTGTATTTTTTGCCATTCCCGCTACTTCACATTTAGGATTGGATGTGGCACTTACCCTATTAATTGTAAGTACAATGGCCATGATAGTCCCTGTTCCTGCAGGCAGCGCATATCCTCTTTTTGTACAAACGGCTTTAACCATTTATGGCGTTTCAACGTCGGATGGGAAAGTATACGCTACTGTAATGTACGGGTCTACAGTACTTATGATATTTATAATTGGTGGCATTTCATTTTTAATTGCGGCATGGCTGGCGAGTAAAAGCGAATGATTGATACAGAGAAAAAAATAAGTACTCTTGAGGACTTTCTTGTAATTAGGCGCGAACTTAAGGAGAAAGGCAAAAAACTTGTATTTAGTAATGGCTGTTTTGATATCGTGCATTTAGGACATATCGAATATTTACAAAAAGCAAGAAACCTCGGTGACTTTTTAGTTCTTGGTCTTAATAGTGATAAAAGTGTCAGAATGCTCAAAGGTGAAGGCAGGCCTATAATTGATGAGGCCTCACGTGCCAGATTAATGGCTTCTATGGAGTTTATCGATGCTGTCATTTTGTTTGATGATTTAACACCTGAAGAACTTATAAATGCCATTTTGCCAGATATTTTGGTCAAAGGGGATGATTATTTAATAAAAGATATTGTTGGCTCAAATGTTGTTATCGAGCATGGAGGTGAGGTCAAAACCATTTCTTTGGTGGAAGGGTATTCAACCTCAAAAATTATAGAGAAAATAAAATCTTAAGCCATGTATATATTAATAATAATAATATTTGCTATAGTCAGCTTTGCGGTGCAATCGAGATTAAAAAGCAAATTCAAAAAATACTCACAAACACAACTTTCCAGTAATCTTTCGGGTAAAGAAATAGCTGAAAAAATGCTCAGGGATAGTGGAATATATGATGTAAAGGTTACTCATGTACCGGGAAAATTAACGGATCATTACAACCCCGCTTCAAAAACCGTCAATTTGAGCGAAGAAGTATATTTTGGCAGAAATGCCGCAGCAGCTGCGGTAGCCTCACATGAATGTGGCCATGCCGTGCAACATGCCAATGCATATAGTTTTCTTGAGTTCAGGTCAGCCATGGTTCCAATTCAAAATGTCAGTGCAAGAGTTATCAACATTGTATTTGTAATGATGTTTTTTGGAGCATTTTTTCTTCAGGGAGCAATTCCTATGGAAATGGCTTTGCTCGTAATAATAGGATGCTACGCAGTGTTTACGCTATTTACTTTCATAACATTGCCTGTAGAATTCGATGCGAGTAAGCGAGCCCTGGCCTGGATAAGCAATCAGGGAGTTGTTAATGCTAATGAATACAATATGGCAAAAGATGCATTAAAATGGGCAGCAATGACTTATGTAGTGGCAGCTATTGCTTCTTTAGTAACATTGATGTATTGGATAATGATGTTTTTGGGAAGAAGAGATTAAATAACACAAAATAAATAATAAATGGATTTTCAGTTTACGGAAGAGCAGATAGCGGTTAGAGAAGCAGCGAAAGACTTTGCACAAAAGGAATTGCTTCCGGGTGTAATAGACCGTGATACGAAACAGGAAGTTCCCCTGAAACAATTAAAAATGATGGGAGAATTGGGATTTATGGGCATGATGGTCGACCCAAAATACAATGGTGGAGGAATGGATACGGTGTCGTATGTTCTTGCCATGGAGGAAATTTCTAAAATTGACGCTTCTGCTTCTGTTGCAATGTCTGTTAACAATTCTTTGGTCTGTTGGGGTCTTGAAGCCTACGGTACAGAAGAACAAAAGGAAAAGTATCTCAAGAAGTTGGCAAGCGGTGAAAAGATAGGTGCTTTTTGTCTTTCGGAACCCGAAGCGGGTTCTGATGCTACTTCGCAAAAAACAACAGCGATTGACAAGGGCGATTATTACCTGTTAAATGGAACAAAAAACTGGATCACAAATGGCGGTATAGCCGATGTTTGTCTTGTAATTGCTCAAACATACCCTGAAAAAAAACATAAGGGCATCAATGCACTTATTGTTGAAAAAGGATCAGAAGGATTTGTGGTGGGTAAAAAAGAAGACAAACTTGGAATAAGAGGCTCGGATACACATTCGCTCATGTTTTCAGATGTGAAAGTGCCAAAAGAGAACCGAATTGGTGAGGATGGCTTTGGATTCACCTTTGCTATGAAAGTGCTCAATGGAGGAAGAATCGGTATTGCTTCACAGGCCTTGGGTATCGCAAGTGGGGCCTATGAATTATCTCTTCAGTATTCCAAAGAACGAAAGGCATTCGGAAAAGAAATTTCAAAACATCAGGCAATACAGTTTAAACTGGCCGATATGGCCACGCAAATTGAAGCTGCAAGACTATTGTGTTTAAAAGCCGCAAAACTCAAAGATGATCATGAAGACTATGCAACAGCAAGTGCTATGGCAAAGTTGTATGCCTCAAAGGTAGCCATGGATACCACGGTTGAAGCAGTTCAGGTTCACGGTGGTTATGGATACGTCAAAGAGTTTCATGTCGAACGGCTGATGCGCGATGCAAAAATAACTCAAATCTATGAGGGGACTTCTGAGATTCAAAAAATAGTTATATCCAGAAGCATCCTATCGTAAGGAAACGGTGGTCAATATTGGAATTTTTCAAAACACTCTTCGGAGTGTTTTTTTTTGATTTGTGAAATTTACTAAATTACATGGCCTTTTGTTAATGCATTTTACTAAGATAAATTTGGATTTATCAAACTCCAACAATGGAGGACTATAATAAAATATTAGAAAGTTTAAGTATTAAGTTTACCAGTTTGAGGAATGTTAAAGTTCTTCAGCCTCATAAGGTTTTCAATTTCTATGATTTTGAGAATACTTTAATTTTGGTACACAATGGAGAAATCTCCACAGAGAACGGGCAGGTTACAGCTGGTCAAGGCGATTTAATGTTCATACCTGCAGGAAAAACGATTACTATTAGTTTTGGAAAGGGCAATTTCACCGAATTACAACAAGAAAAATACTTAGTTGAAAAAAATAAATATGTAAGCTATACTAAGGAAAGGGTGCCGGCGCTCAATCCTGAAGGATCTTATAGCGTATTATCATTTGAAGCTAAAATATTTGATTCAGTCAATTTTTATTCTTCGTTGGACATACCCCCTTTCTTAATTAAAGAGAGGCCGGCTATTGTAAATCTTATTTTAGATACAATCAAAGAGGAATTTACAGAAATGCCGGGTAAGGAACGCATAAAAAAATGCAATACGGAAAAAATAGTTTTGGATATATTTCGCTATATCCTCGACAATAAAATATTTATTGAAAAGCTGGCTACAAATTTGAATTATTTCAAAGACCCACGGCTAATTGATATTTTTAATTTTATCAAAACAAATTTGGGTGGAGATCTTTCAAACAGAGTTTTGGCTAATGTGGCTAATGTTTCTGAAGATTATGTAGGCCAGTATTTCAAATCAATGACCGGCATTAACCCACAGGATTATATCGAATATCAAAGAATGGAGAAATCCGTTGGACTTTTAAGAACTACAAAAAAGAGCATTCGCGAAATTGGAATAGAAGTAGGATATAAAGACACGGCTTATTTCTGCAGAAGATTTAAAATGATGTTTGGAATTTCTGCAGGTAAAATGAGGAAAAGAGAGTCATTGGTTAGAGCCTGACTATTTTAAATAAGGTGAGTTTAATTCTTCGAGTCTAACTTCATTGTTTTGCAATGCATTTCCAATTACTACAATATCAGCTCCTGCATCAAAAGCGTTTTCCATTTGTTCATAATTTCGAATTCCACCACCCACAATTAATGGGCCATTTGTTTCATTTTTTACAGCGCTAATAATGTTTGGAGGAATAGGGTTTTCAGCACCGCTTCCGGCATCCAAATAGGTTATTTTCAAACCTAAATATTGTCCTGCAAGCGCTGTGCATGCTGCTATATCCGGTTTGTCAGCAGGAATAGGCATTGTATTACTCATGTATTGTACTGTGGTTGGCTTGCCTCCATCTATGAGCATATATGCTGTAGGTAATACTTCTAATTTAGCTTCTTTGATAATTGGGGCAGAAATGACTTGTTGACCGATCAAATAGTCCGGATTTCTTCCGGAAATTAGTGAGAGGAATAAGATAGCATCTGCTTTATCGGAAATATGTCCCGCGTTTCCCGGAAATAAAATCACCGGTTTTGAATTTATACTTTTCAAATTCCCGATTAACTCATCTAAGCTTTCCTTTTTTAAAAGGCTGCCACCTATAAATAAATAGCTAACATGCTTAAAATCTACTGAAAATAAATTTTTTAGCGATTCATTTTGATATTCATCCGGATCCAATAAAAGAGCCAGCGACTTTTTTCCTTGTTGAGAATCTTTTATGATTTTATTAAGGATTCCCTCCATCACTTTCTTGTTTATTTTTATTTAAATCAGGTAATACAATACTCTTAGCAATTCCAAGTAAAAATGGGATCGCAAGCGTTTTAATAGCAGAGCCAAATCGCGTTGGCTTTCTTTTAGATTTACTCTTAAAATTTTCTATGTTTTCTTCTTTGTCTGAGGATTCTGACAGGAGTTTATAAGAAAGAGCAATTCCAAGTCCAATTGAGCTCACAATTAATACGTTTTTTCCAAATTTTAAGGTGCTCTCTTCCAGGTCTTCCCGTAGCGATTCAAATTCTTTTAAATAGGCATCGGCCTTTTCTAAAAGCTGTTTTCGTTCCTGACTAATATAGCTGTTATTTTTACTCATTTTTATCGAAAATAAAAAAGTCTATTATACGATGAAATACCAATTGAAGTCTCTTGCTTTTTCGTGTAAGAAAGAGCAATAGCATGACAATAAAGAAAAATGCAGCCAGGATAAAAAAACCGTAATATCTGCTATTTGTAATTTCATTGAGGTAAAAAGCCAGTCCAAGTGATATAAAAAATAAGATCAAAAGCAAAATAAGAACAATACCAAAGAGAAAAGTTCCTTTCATCAGGTATTCGCTGCTCTGTTCTTTGATGTCCAGCTTTAAAAGTTCTACACGGACTTCAATATATTTCTTAGCTATTTCGATTATCTTTTGTAAGTCGGAAACCATATTTCAGTTTGTTCGAAACATAAATATCGTAAAAATGAGCCCTTTGTTCGATTCTTATTTAAGAATTATGATCCCGGAAAAATAAATTAAGAGAAAAGGAATTAGAAAAAAAGTTACGATAATATAGCCAAAGCCTACCAATCTGTATTTTACAGTGGCATTTCCAAGTCGTTTGGCAATAAAAATAGGAATGTTTCTTAAAGCTGGGAAAGGGTAAAATATCAATACACCTAAAATATTAAATATTAAATGAACCAAAGCAATGTCCAAAGCGGCTTCAGATTTTGAAATTGCTGCGAGCAATGCCGTTACGGTTGTTCCAATATTTGCTCCCATTAAAAATGGAAAGGCCTTTTCCAAACTTACCTTTTTAGTTGCTACGAGAGGTACTGTAATTGAAGTCGTTAATGAGCTTGATTGTACTACAGCCGTAATACCAGTACCCCAAAGCAATGATTTTAAAGAATTTCCAAAAAAGTACTTTTCAAACTGACCCTGTCTTTCACCTATAAAAAAACTGCGAATAAGAAATGAAAAAATTCGAAGAGAAATAAAAAGCAATACAAAGGATAAGATGACCAGAACTATTCCAAAACCTTCTGTTATAGAAATAACAAAATTACTCATTGCCTGAAGCAGAGTGAAAATGATACCTAGACTAATTCTTGAACCTTCTTCTGAATAAATATTCGATGTTAAAAACAATGCCCCTTTAGATAAAATTTTAAAAGACATTTCTAATGGAAAAAGAATAATAGTAACGAAAATGTTAAAAAAATCATGCGCAGTAGCTGCTGCAATGGCTCTTTTAAACTGATTTTTCTTGGTAATATGCCCCAAGGATACAATGGTGCTCGTGAGAGAGGTGCCAATATTTGCTCCCATTACCATTGGGATTGCACCTTCAAAACTTAAAGTTCCTGAAGCCACAAGAGCCACTACCATTGAGGTGGTTGTAGAGCTTGATTGAATAATTGCAGTTGCCAAAAGACCAATAAACAAACTGACAAAAGGATTGGAAGTGGCAGAAATTATATGTTTTGCGAAAGGCCCTCCAAATTCTTTAAAGGACATTTCCATAAGATTAATGGAAAATAAGAAAATAAAGAGAATAAAAATGATAAGTACAATCTTTCCAATCAACTGGGCATGCGAAAGCGAATTTCCGTACTTAAAATTCTTAAAACGGGCAATTTTCATAAGTCGGCAAATATCATAAAAAAGCGCTTAATAGTTGAATCTCAGGGCTTAAATATGATTTAATAACATTTAGATCATGTTAATTTTTGCCTTTTGCGCCATTCATAATTTGTCTGGAGATGAGTTCATATATTTCTGCAGTTTCAGGCTGATCCTGAAGGAGTTTTAGATGCTCATTAATTGTCTCCATATCTCCTCTTTTTGCCGGCCCTGTTTGCGATTCATAAGGTCCCATTTCAAATGCTTTGTTAAGTGTTTCAAGCACAAGTGGCTGCAAAAGCGAAAGGCTTAAATTTGAGTTAATTAGAATATCATCAGCAATGCTGAGCATGTGATTGACAAAATTATTGGCAAAAACGGCTGCTAAATGAAGTTGTTTTCGTTTTTCGCTGGAAACAAATGAAACATTTTTACTTATTGACCTTGCCAAAATTGTCAGTTTATCCGAAAGAGCTTCGTCAAAGCTTTCCACACAAATTGGAATATTTTTGAATTCTGTTCGTCTTCCTTTGCTAAAGGACTGCAAAGGATAAAATACCCCGGTTGAGCCAGGAAAATCATCTAATACATCAATATGAGCAAAACCAGAACAATGAACAAGCTGAGCACCTTTCGGCGCATTAATGTCTTTTACAATATCTCTTAAATTATCATCCTTGGCGGTTATAAAAATAATTTCAGTATCCTCAGAAGAGAAATCATTATCATCAATAGCCCTTGTATTGTAAAGCGAATCGGCCAATATTTTTGCGGAATGTAAATGTAAGCTGGAAATACTGTTTATTATATGACCGGCATTTTCCAGACAAGGAGCCAGATTACTGGCAAGGTTTCCCGCACCAATAAATGAAATTTTAAAACTTCGAGCCATTATTCGAGCTGTTTGTCTCTCATTTTCTTGAATTCGGTATAACGTCTATAAATAGCAAGACAGAAACCAAAAACCATGATTAAGGTACCAATCCATAATACATTTATCAAAGGTTTTTCCATTGCCTTCATGATAATGTAATCTTTTTGAGCTGTGCTTATCCCAAATTGAATTTCATTATTTTCCGGAATTATGTTGTGGATTGTCATTTTAATCCCCAATGCTGTAGATTCATCCGGTATTCTTCCCACAAGGTCATTTCTAATAATAAAAACAGGTTCAAGAAAGTATTCCTTGTTATTGCCCATTACTTTAACCTGTGCTTTCACACCTGCTTCGGTGTCTTTAAATTTTATTCCCTCATATTCATAAATTCTTTCTATTCTTTCAAGGTATGCGATAAAATCATTGATAAAGAATGTGTCGGAATTCATGTCAACACTTTCAATTTCTATCTCACTCCAATCAAGTTCTTCATTTGGATTTATAATCGATGATACATGCGTGTAAATATCCTTTTCCCAGTTTCGTCTAATATCTGGTGATGCAATTAAACCACCCATGGCTTCATTGACTTGTGCTCTGGGAAATAGCGTAAATTCAGTTTTGCCATCTTTCTGATACTCTACTTCATAATAGGTGTTTTCACCATATACTTCTATGGTATCTCCTTTTTGGTATATAATTTCTCCTTTGTATTTCAAATCCCTTTCTATGATCACCTCATTTTGATCAGAAGTAGGACTTAAAAAATCTTTATCCAAATAAATGTTCTCTTTCCGACTCTCTACTCTCGGCCCCCGATAAATGACACTGTATTGATCCATTTGCTGAGGGGCATCTCTCCATAACAAAATGTTTTCTCGATTCATACTTTCAGAGAAGTTCTTGCTGTAGGGAATCCCGCTGGCATTCAATGAGATTACTTTCGAGTAACCCGAAGAAAACAGAATTCCGATTAACATCATGGCTATTCCGATATGGGCAATTGACCCTCCCGAAAGTTTAATGTTCGACTTTCTAAGAGATATCAGTATTTTAGAATTGGCAATAATGGAGAATACCGCAGTACTCATTAAAACAATATATGAGGCTTCATGCATGTCAATTAGCAAGAGGATTGCGCTTGTTATCAACATGGCTATTATTGCAGGCGTACTTAAAGCTTGCCACAAGGTTTTCTTATCTATTTTCTGCCACCAAAAAAATTGCCCGATAGCTGAAAGGAGAGCTATGGCAGAGGCAAACCAAATTTGAATATTGGAATAATGTGCAATTGGGTCGGGTGGTGGAGCAATGTTAGAATCAATATTAAAAAGTTTGATAATCGCATTAAAAACCGGAATTGAAGTAGTTACAAATACCTGAAATGCTGCAAGACCCAATGTTGTGGCCCCGATAAAAACCCAAAATTCTCTTGAATAAGTAGAAACTTCAATTTTGCTCACCGGTATTTCCTTCCATCTTTTGATAAGTAGGACAACACTGATAAACGTGAAAAATAATAGGTAAATGAGCAATTGGCCCGACATACCCATATCAGTAAACGAATGAACAGATGTATCTTCCAATACCCCGCTTTTCACAAGATAATTGGAATACAAAATCAGGATAAATGTAGAGATCAACAATATCATTGAGGTTTTCAAACCTCTTCCACTTTTGCGGTATGTGATCATAATGTGAATGGAAGCCACTAAAACCAGCCAGGGTATGTATACTGCATTTTCCACGGGGTCCCAATTCCAATAACCACCAAAATTCAGAGTTTCATAAGCCCAGTAGCCGCCCATCAGAATACCCGTTCCCAAAATCATAGCTGCCACCAAGGTCCAGGGTAATGCCGGCCTTATCCATTCCTGATATTTTTTTAACCATAAGCCGGATAGGATATAAGAAAAAGGCACAAGCGTTAAAGCGAATCCAAGAAATGTTGTTGGAGGGTGAATAACCATCCAGTAGTTCTGTAACAAAGGATTTAATCCGGTTCCGTCTTCGGGCACAAAATCGGGATTCAACTGAAAAACAGGCAAATCCGTCATCACTTCCCTTAATAAAATGAAGGGCGATGTACCTATTTTTAAATTGACCCAGGGTATAACGACTCCAAGAATCATCGAAGCCAAAAAGGCCTGGACAACCATGAAAATGCTCATTGCCGGAGCTTCCCAATATTTGTTTACACGAATAAATATTAGGCCCAATACACTGTGCCAGAATATCCACAATAGAAAGCTTCCTTCCTGACCTTCCCAAAAACAGGAGATCATGTATTGGGTAGGCAGATTATTTGAAGAGTGATTCCAGGCGTAGTGATACTCGTAATAGTGATTGTAAATAATAGCAAACAAGGAGATTACCGTACCAAAAACAGCAATCACATGGATATAGAAAGACGTTCGTGCAAATGTCTTCCAGGAGTTTTCATTTACTTTTTCGCGAACTGCGAAAAAAAATCCTATCGAAGATAGAATCGCAGTTATAAATGATATGATAACAAGAAGATGGCCAATTTGGCCAATCAGTGATCTGAACATCAGGAAGCCACTTTTATTTCATCCTCAACATACTTAGACGGGCATTTCATGAGAATTTTTTCAGCAACAAAAACTTCACCCGACATTTTACCGACAACTACCACCTTTTCCGATCTTTCAAAATCCACGGGTTTAGGTTCATTGTAATAAACCATGCATGTTTTTTTATTTTCATCTACGAGTTGAAATGAAAAGGAAAGCTTATCTCTTTCATCCATTCCAAGAATTTCACCTGAAGTTGATTTTGGAAGTTCACCAACAACGTGTACAAGTTTTTCAATTTTTTTATCTGACATTTTTTTCGCCTCATCAAAGGTGACGTAGGTTCCGGCATCTCCGGCAGTAGACATAATTATACCTATGGCTATGGCGATTACTATTATTCCTATTATATGAGATTTTTTCATTTTTTGTTCTCCAAAGAATCTACTTCTTTTTCAAGCTGTTTTAGTTTCCGGTCTGTTTGAAAGATATAAATCAAAATTCCAATTAATATGACCAATACAACGGCAATTACAACATAGATTTTCCCATTGGCTCTCATTGCATCTGCCATTTCAACCTCCTGCGCAAAGCCGGAAATTGGGATCAACAGAACGCTAAGAAAACAGTATAAAAATATTTTTAGTTTACTAATTATCATCAATTTTCTCTTTTAATAGGGTCATTCTTACTCTTAGGCTGCTTATCCAAAGAATTAGCATGGTCCAGCCAATTATTGATGGGTAAAAAACCATTCGCATGCTATTGTCAAGATCGTAAATATTAAAACCAGGGTTTCCACCACTTCCGGGATGCAGAGAATCAGTTAAGCGAGGCAATATATAGAGCAATGGAATAAGGGTAGAAAAAGCGAAGATATTATATATTGCACTAATCCTGGCTCTTTGCTGCGGATCCGTAAATGATCCTCTCAATACGAAATAAGCCAGATATATTAATAGGGCAATTGCCGCTCCATTTTGTTTGGGATCCCCACTCCAGAAAGCTCCCCAGGTGAATTTAGCCCAAATTGAACCTGTTATTAATCCTAATATTCCCAGAATTACGCCTGCATTGGCAGTTTCTAGCGAAATTATATCATCGTGAATTTTTCCATTGGAAAGGTAACGAATCGCGTAAACCACCGAAATAATCAATACAATCATCATTGAGAACCACATGCTCACATGAAAATACTGATTTCTTATGCTTTCATTTAAAATGGGAATTTTTGGAACCGGCATTAAAAAGCCCCCAATTATGGTGTAAAGCATCAATAAAACAGTGATTATTTTTATGTCTAACCTCTTGAAAAAGTCCATAATTTATGAACGCCAAAGATAAGGAAAGAGGAGATAAGTAAGGCTTCCCATGATAAGGTTTATGCCAAGTAATTGTAGAATCAAATTTGAAATTTGCACATTTTCAATTCCGGTCAATGCATACTCTGAAAGTTTTATTAAAATTAATAGAATCGGTATTATAACGGGAAAACCCAATATAACCATGAGCGTACTGGCATTCCCGGTTTTTGATGCGATTGCGGAGATCAAACTAAGCGCTATTGAGAAACTCAAAGAACCCAATAAAAGGGTAGTTATAAAAAGGGCAATATCGGCCAGGGGATTCCCCAAAACAAGCGAGTAGAATAGAAAGGCCAATGCACTTAATAGAAGCATCAAAAACACATTGTAGAAAACCTTAGAGATAATTACGGAAAGGGGTGAACAAGTTTGAAAATAATAATAAAAGCGATCTGATGATTCCTGTATAAAAGTCTTAACAATTGAATTCACCGCAGAGAATACCAAAATAATCCAAAATACCGTATTCCAGGTTTCAGGAGCAATGACCGAACTTTTTACTTCAAATGCGATATAGCAAATGAATATGGTACAGAACACATATAGAAGAATTCCATTTAACGCATATCGATTTCTCCATTCAAGACGGAAATCTTTTATCATCAGCGCAAAAACTTCTTTAAACAACGGAAATTGATTAGGGATCAATTTTTACGAGGGTACCAATTGTCGTATTACTTTGGTAGCTCATTACAGTCTGGCTATTCGATTCTGATATGGTATAAACCCAAGTTGGGCCGATTATGGTAGAATCCAGAATTGTTCCATTTTCAAGTGCAAAACCAGTAATTGTAAAAGAAATGACCCGATTTTCTTTATCGGAATAATAATTGCCAAAAGTGCTATCCAAATTCGCGGTATCAAGCGGATTATCAATTAAATTTTTCTGGCCGTAGGTTTGATCTTCTAAAAATGTAATAGTAACAATTTCATCAGTCCAGGTACCAAAGATCTGCTCATCCGGTTCAGGGTCACCGGATACACCACAACCCGAAATGATCGCAATGATTAAAAATAAAATCCCATTCTTAATATTCATATTAGAACGTAATTCCAATGGATGGTTGTAAATATATGCTTAAGAATAACTTATTGTTATTTTCAGAATTATCTTGATTTAAGTCAAGCCCAACCTTAAGATTAGCAATAATTGCATTAGGAACGACCATTACCTGAATTCCGGTAGCGCCTCCAAGTCCAAATGGATTGGGTTTTTGTATGTCATTAGGAGAACGGAGACCATCCAATTCTTTCCATCTGTTATAAAGTGTATAAGGCATTGGGTTGCCATCAAAATAAATTATGGTATTATAAAAAAGCTTGCCTTCGAAAAACAATCCAACAGGCGCTTCACCTCTAAAAAAGTATCTTCCAAAAATTTCTGCCCTGAATCCGTCCTGCTGGTAATCTTCAGGTCTCACTTTAAAATTCTTATCGTTGCCAAAGCGTTCATTAAACTTGTACATACCTGCCACTCCAAAAGTCATCACGCCCATTGGCATTTCAAATTCTAAGCCTATTGTACTCCAATATATTGCAGGTGAAATTTTTACATTTGGCCCAGGTCCGCGAAATGAACCCGGCACATTCATCATTACCGGATTGTTTAACTTCATAACAGAAAATGGTGTTTCCGCTTTGGAGTTACTCAAAGTGAATAGCAGGATAAGAAGCAGAAATAAACACGATTTTGCAGTCTTGCTTAACATATATTTTGCAATGAATGTCAAATATATAAAAAAAGCACCTTTCAAATATCACTATTGGTCATTCTTAATCTATATTTCATTAGATGTCTTTCTATATTTGCCCTGTTATGAATAAGGATCTCGATAGACTGGAAAAAGAAATTGACGAGCAAAGGATAAGTGATGCTGAAGAATTGGAGACATTTCGTCTTAAATATCTCAGCAAAAAAGGCCTGGTTTCTTCTTATCTCGAAAAACTTAAAGAAATACCAAAAGAAGAGAAACGAGCATTTGGTCAAAAAATCAATACCATTAAAAATAAGGCCAAAGACAAATTTAACAGTCTCAAAGAAGAACTTGAGTCAGGTGGAAATACTAAATCAAAAATTGATTTTGACTACAGCCTGCCAACCTATACTCACGAAGTAGGAAGCCGTCACCCTGTGAATATTGTCAAAAATCAAATGGTAAAGATTTTTGAAAGAATTGGCTTTAATCTAAGTTATGGCCCGGAGATAGAAGATGACTGGCATAATTTTACAGCTTTAAATTTTCCACCGGATCATCCCGCAAGAGAAATGCAGGACACTTTTTTTCTCGAAAAAAATCCGGATATCGCTTTAAGAACACATACGTCTTCCGTTCAGGTGCGAGTGATGGAAAATCAAAAACCGCCGATAAGAACCATTTCACCTGGAAGAGTTTATAGGAATGAAGCCATATCTGCGAGGGCGCATTGCATGTTTCATCAGGTGGAAGGTTTGTATATCAATAAAAATGTAAGTTTTAAAGACCTCAAGCAAACCCTCTATTATTTTGCCAGAGAATTTTTTGGAGAGAATACAGAAATCAGATTCCGGCCATCGTATTTTCCATTTACTGAACCAAGTGCCGAAATGGACATTTCCTGTTTTATCTGTGGAGGAGAAGGGTGTAAAATATGCAAGCATAGCGGATGGGTAGAGATAGGCGGAGCTGGAATGGTAGATCCAAATGTGCTTGAAAATTGCAAGATAGACCCGGAAGTGTATTCCGGATATGCTTTTGGAATGGGAGTAGAAAGAATTGTGATGTTGAAATATCAAATTGATGATATTCGTTTACTTACAGAAAACGATGTTAGGCTATTACGTCAATTTAAAAGTGTGCTCTGATGGCAATTAATGAAATAAAGAAAGTTGGAATTATTGGTGCAGGTACTATGGGTGCCGGAATAGCTCAGGTAGCTGCATTGGCTGGTCTTGAAGTAATTATATTTGACCTTGCCTCAGAAG
The DNA here is from genome assembly GCA_040218795.1 of Cytophagales bacterium. Classification (GTDB taxonomy): domain Bacteria; phylum Bacteroidota; class Bacteroidia; order Cytophagales; family CCMP332; genus CCMP332. Next base: position 122,113 of record JAVJQT010000002.1, read on the forward strand.
CCCTTAAAAAAGGTGAAAATCAGATAAAAAATAATTTAGCCAAAGGTGTAGAAAAAGGCAAACTTACAGTTGAAGATTCTGTCAAGGCACTAAATAGAATCGTGTTCACTCACAGTATTAGAGATTTAATTTGTGACATTATAATTGAAGCAGTAGTTGAAAAACTGGATGTCAAAATCGATATCCTCAAACAACTGGAAATTCAGAATGACAAGGAGTGTATTTTGGCAACCAATACGTCTTCAATTCCAATTACAAAAATAGCCTCGGGTTTAACTCGTCCGGAATATTTAATAGGCATGCATTTTTTCAATCCGGCCCACATAATGAAATTGGTTGAAATAATTAAAGGTGCAGATACAAAAGAAATTGTTGTTGAAGTTGTAAAAAACCTGTCATTGTCAATGGGTAAAACTCCTGTAATGGTCAGGGATGCACCGGGTTTTGTAGTGAACAGAGTAGCAAGGCACTTTTATGTAGAATCTCTAAAAGTATTGGAAGAAGGTGTTGCGGATCACGAGAGCATAGATCAATTGCTCGAATCATATGGATTTAAAATGGGCCCATTCAAATTAATGGATTTAATCGGAGTGGATACCAATCACTCTGTTACCCAAAGAATGTTTGAATCATTTTATTACGATCCTAAGTTCAGACCCAGCAGAATCCAACAGCAAAAAGTTGATGCCGGTCACTGGGGTAGAAAAACAGGCAAAGGGTTTTATGAATATTAGGACTTCATTTTTACTTGTTTTTTTCTTAATCCTTATTTCTTGTAGTAATGACGATGACAACTCTCAAAATTTGATTGATAATTTAGGCGTGGTTAATATTACAATTGACCTCAGCGATCCAGACAATCAAATTTTATTGCAAAATAAAGGCTATAAGTATTTTGAAGGAGGAAGACGCGGTGTTCTGGTGATCAACAGGAATTTGAGCAATTTCATTGCTTTTGAACGAAATTGTACATTTCAACCAAATAATGTCTGTGCAACGGTCAGTATGCACCCCTCACTGGAATTTTTGTTGGATTCATGTTGCAGTAGTCAATTTGATCTGAATGGACAGGTCTTACAGGCGCCGGCTACAGACCCTTTGATTCAGTACAGCACGTTTCAGGTAGGCAATGAATTGAGAATTCAATACCCTTAGAGCAATTCTGAAATAATATCATCAACACTGATGCCATCAGCCTCAGCCTTGAAATTTCTTACTATTCGATGTCTTAAAATAGGTGTAACAACTGCGTGCACATCTTCAATATCCGGAGAATATTTTCCCTGAAGTAATGCATGGCATTTGGCTCCCAGAATTAAATATTGTGAGGCTCTTGGTCCAGCACCCCAGTCGATATATTTTTTGGTGATTTCAGTACTCTGCTGACTTTCTTTTCTGGTTTTATTGACCAGACTTACCACATATTCAATTACATTGTCTGCTACGGGCACCTTTCTTACGAGTGTTTGATATTTTAAAATGTCTTCTTTGCTCAAGACAGGATTTACAGAGGCCACCTGATTGGTAGTTGTTTTTTTCACGATTTCTATTTCGGAATCATAATCAGGATAGGTTAAAATAATATTAAACATAAACCTGTCAAGTTGAGCTTCAGGCAAAGGATAAGTACCCTCCTGTTCTATGGGGTTTTGTGTTGCCAAGACAAAAAATGGCTGATCTAATAAATGATCTTCACCGGCTATTGTCACTTTCTTTTCCTGCATGGCTTCAAGCATAGCAGATTGAGTTTTAGGTGGCGTTCTATTTATTTCATCTGCAAGAATAATATTAGAGAATACCGGCCCTTTAATAAATTTAAAATTTCGATTGATATCGAGCGTTTCGGAACCAACAATATCCGACGGCATTAAATCCGGTGTAAATTGTATTCGTTTAAAATCGAGATGAAGAGCAGAAGCTATGGTATGGATCAAAAGTGTTTTGGCTAATCCCGGAACCCCTACCAACAAACTGTGGCCATTGCAAAACATGGATATCAATACTTGTTTGATAACTTCGTCTTGTCCAATTATCACTTTGTGAATTTCTGAACTAAGTTTTTCGTAATCTTTAAAAAAGGCCTCTGCCAATGCCTTGTCTGATAATTCAGCCATGTTATTGTAAAATTTTACATTGATTGTATTCATCGTCTATACTGATGAACACCTGATTTTTTGTTTTTTCAAACCACTCCTTTTTTTTCTCAAACCGTTTTTCATCTAAGGTGGCCTGATAAATTTTTTGGTAATCATCCTGAAGATTGGCCTGATGTGGAGCGACCTTATCTTTAAAGTAAATGATTCGCATGGCCTTTTGCCCATCGGGTTTTGTAAATACAATAGGGTTTGAGATTTCTCCTACTTCCATTGTATCTAACACAAAGTAAAGCTCTGTATCCATCCTTTCAAGTGGAATCTTTGTGGAACCCGTATTCTGATCTACTAGAATTCCTCCATTTGGTTTGGTATATGGATCCTGAGAAAATTCTTTGGCGGCTTTTTCAAAAGTCATGGAATCATTCAAAATCAATTGCTTGATTGAGTCCATTTCTTTTAATGTAAAGCTAATATCGAGTTCAGAAAAATTCGGACGCAATAAAATATGTCTTGAATTAAATTCATTTCCTCTTTTACCTACCATTTGTATCAGATGATACCCAAATTGTGTTTTTACTACCGGCGAAACCTGTCCGGAATCTAACTTCATCGCAGCGGCCACATAATCGGGATCGAGATCGGATTTTTTCCAATAGCCAAGCTCTCCACCTTTTTCTTTGTTTCCAAGATCCTGAGAGTACTCTCTTGCCATGACTCTAAAATCAGTTCCATTCAAAATTTGATCTCTAATGGAATTCATCTTACCTAATATGGATTTTTTTGAGCCCTCACCCGGATTTATATCTCTGACCAATACTCCAACAACAACTTCTGTGGAGAAAAAAGGTAAACTATCTTCTGGAATTTGATTGAAAAATTTTCGCACTTCTTTAGGAGAGGCTTCCAGATTAGAAGCAATTTTTTCATCCATTCTTTCAATTATCAGTTGATCCCTAACTTGATCGCGAAACTCATCTTTAAATTCATCTATGGTTTTACCATAAAATTCCTCAAGTTTTTTCTCCGAACCGAACTGAGAGGTAAAAACCTGCATTCTCTGATCAAGATTAGATTCAACGATATCTTCCGAAACAGTAACTGAATCAATTTCTGCTTTCGCCAGCAAAAGCTTATTTATTATTAAACTTTCCAACACCCGACATTTAGCATCCCCAATTAGCGACTGACCGCTCGATAAATACTGAAGATAAGCGACTTCCATTTCGGATTTGAGAATGATGTGATCATCCACTTTGGCAAGAATTTTATCTATTACTACCGATTCTGTGATCTGACCTTTTGCATTAAAAGAAAATGCAAACACTAAAATTAAAATGACTTTAGTCTGTAAATATTTCAAAGCTATTTTGTTCAACGCCCTCTTCGTAGATCTTATTCTCTAATTCCTTTGATAACGTGACTTTCCTTTTATTAATTATAATATTTTGAATTTGATCTCTAACAAATTCTATTGGTGATAGCTGATCCTGAATTTTATACTCTTTAATGTAAAGCAAATATTTAAAGAGTGAATCCTGGGTTTCAACCATTTTATTATTTTTTAAAAATTGAATCTTATTCGGAATACTTTTTAAGGGTGTATTCAAGACAATGTCATCAAAATTCAACCAAATCGAATCCTCAAGATTGTAATTGGATGCAAACTGAAAACAGTATGAATTTAATTCACGGATGTCTTTTGGTTTGGAAGAAGATATCGTCCTTCTGATTTTCGAAAATCTTGGAGCATCCTTGGGAACCTGAATATATCTGCAACGGACTATGTTTTGATTTAATAAGAAGTTATCCAGATTATTTTGATAATACTCCTGAATTTCTGATTCTTCAACGTTGACATCGAGATTTTCAGAAACGTATTTTTTCTTGAATTCAAATGTTGTAAGTGCATATCTGTAATCTTGCACCTTTCTCTCAATTTCTGCACGATTGATATCAATAACCTCCTCTGCTTTATCGAGGATAAGCTGCTTTCTTACCCAGGAATTAATAAATCGGTTGGTGATACTAATGCTGTCTTCTACGGAAGTGGCTTCCGCTAAAAGAGGGTTGAGATCTTCCTGATACAGAAAGACCTCATTTACTCTTGCAATGGGTATTTTTTCAATAGTTTTTTCTTCGGCATCACTTTTTCTGGTGATGTAATCGCAAGCCGAGAAAATAAAAACAATGCAAATGAAAAAATATCGCAATATTACTCTTTAATCAATTTTTTAATCTCCCCTTCATTGTATACAATGGGGTATTTTTGTCTCAATGTATGAAGCCATTCGTTTTCCAAATATTCCTGATAATCGGAAATAACTTCACCACGAACTTCATTTAGTTCTTTTGGCCTTGGATCTAATACTTCATTTATTTTAATGAAATAGGTTCTATCATCAAAAACGAAAGTATACTCACCGGGTTCCCATTCCACTTTGTCGAGCGCCGGAATATCTCCTTTTTCAAATTTTCCTCTTTGAATTTTTAATCCCAGAGGGGAAATGGTATTGATATAGTTTTCGAGTGCATTGTCTTTGCTTGATAAAAACTCCACTTTAAGACTTCTTTTGATTTTATCTCCTTTTTCTCTATCGTAGCGATAAGCTGCATTTATGGTCAGTATTTGATCTTCAGGGACTCCACTTTCAACAAGATAGGACTTTACTTTTTCCAATCGATCCGCAACAATATTTTTGTTTGAACCGGCTGCTTCTTTTTTACTGGTGGTCGCTGTGAGTCTGACGTATAGGTGATCTTCATTTCTCAGACGTTTAGTTAGCCTTAACAATTTATCACTGTCTACTTCAGACAAGCCACTGGCTCGGTAATCGTAATAAAAGGTGGCACTATTGGGGGTGGTCACAGGATATTTGCCATATGGCAATTCAGTTTTAACTTTTTCAGCAATCAGTTTATTCTCACAATCATAAACTACTGCATCAACTCGCTGCTCCCATTCGAATTTGTTTCTGTTTTTTTCAAAATAATTTTTAAGCCCTGTAGTATCTCTCGTAGACTTCGACCATACTTTTTGATCCATAAGATTGAACATTAAAATTCCATCCCTGTATTCTTTATAAAGCATTTTGAAATCATTGTATTTTTCATCCAAATGTCTGTCTTCATAATCCAGCAGCATGTCATTTACATAATCCGAATAGCTTAATTTGACATAAAATTCAGGGGATACCTTTCGCGTTTTCTTTTGCGAATTCATGTATTTGTAAAAGTCTGCAATTGTATGGGTTTCATCCATAATACTTATGAGTGGTTTGGCAAAATCCTTATCCTTATCGGAAATCGTATATGTGCCATTGATCACGGATGAATCAGCTTTGGAAACAGCCAGATTTAAGGCGCCTTCATGCTCTACTAATTTATTCTCCTTACGAAGTCTTTTTAATAGTACTTTTTGACCCATTTCCGAACGGGAATCTCTTTCTATACGTACTCTTAATCCCTGCTCCATGTCTTCAAAACTTTCCAATGGCTGTTTTTCAAGCAACTTTATAATATGCCAGCCATAAGGTGTTTGTACAGGTTCAGAATAGTCACCAACATTGACCAGAGCAAATGCTGCATCCTTAAATTCATTTACAATCCTGCTGTTAACATCCAACAATTGCAATTCCCCGTCTCTGCTTTTGGAATTACCATCTTCGGAGAACTGACGGCATAATTCTGACCAATCTTCACCGGCTTTTAATTTGGAGTAAATCTTATCAATTTTATTCTTGGCGTTCAGAGAATCCGATTTATCCATTCCCTGACTTGCCCTGATCATTATATGAGCAACTTTGTATTTCCCTTTCGAAGGTCTCTTATCCGTTACTTTTAGTATATGATATCCAAACTGTGTTCTGAAAATCGGTGAAACTTCTCCTAGCTCGGTTTTATAGGCCATATCTTCAAAAGGGTAAACCATTGAAAATGATGAAAAATAGCCCAAATCGCCTTTTGAAACTTCAGCTGAACGATCTTCGGAATATCGTTTGGCCATTTCGCCAAAATCCTCACCTTCCGCTATCCTTTTTCTGAGCGTTTCCATTTTTTTATAGGCTGTAAGCGTATCTTTTGGTTCGGCTTCCGGTTTTACGAGCACCAAAATATGCGAAGCTCTTACTTCTTCTTTCATGCGCTCATAGGCTTGTTGAACCAACTCCTCAGTGACTTTCTTTTCGGTTAAATAAGGCTTTGCGAGGCTCTTTCTATGACCAGCTAACTCATCAATAAAGGCCTTACTGGTATCCATTTTTAAATTTTCGGCTTCTTTTATTTTCAATCTGAAATTGGTGTACAGATCTAAATATTCATGGACACTTTCATGTGAATAAAAGTCATCTGAACTCGAATTATGCTTTTCATAAACATATTTGAATTCATCGACATAAACCGGTTCTTTTCCAATTGTAAATATGACCGGCTTATCCGGGCTTTTAGATGCCGGATTTTGACAGCTCGAAATGGCTATAAAAGCGAATAATAACCAAATTACACTTACTCTATTCATACCTGTTTATTTGTGCTTTTTTTATTAAAATGACTGCAATTTTACATAATTTTTTTAGGCTTTCGCAATGCAATAATTGATTGATTGAAATAATTCAATGCAATTCAAATAGGATGGATGCGAAACTATTATCACCGGCTGTAATTTGGAGCTTCTCTGGTAATGAAGACATCATGCGGATGACTTTCACGAACACCGGCAGTGGTGATTTTAACAAATTTTGCATTTTGGAGAGCAGGGATGTCTTTTGCCCCGCAGTAGCCCATTCCGGCTCTGAGTCCACCTACCATTTGATAAAGCACTTCAGATACCAAACCTTTGTAAGGCACCCTTCCAACAATTCCTTCGGGTACTAATTTCTTAATGTCATCTTCTGCATCCTGAAAATAGCGATCTTTAGAGCCATCTTCCATAGCTTCAACAGAGCCCATTCCTCGATATGACTTAAATTTTCTTCCCTCGTAGATTATAATTTCACCCGGAGCCTCTTCAGTTCCTGCAAGTAAAGACCCTATCATTATAGAATCTGCTCCTCCTGCCAATGCTTTTACCATATCTCCGGAATACCTCACACCACCGTCAGCGATAATCGGTACTCCGCTATTTTTCAATGCATTTTTTGCCTCGATTACAGCACTTAATTGCGGCATTCCCACTCCGGCAATCACTCTGGTCGTACAAATACTTCCTGGCCCTACTCCAACTTTCACCCCATCGGCGCCGGCATCTGCAAGGGCTTTAGCTCCTTCGGCGGTAGCGACATTTCCCACGATAATGTCAATCTCGGGAAATTCAGATTTTGCCTTTTTTAAAGCATCAATCACGCCTCTTGAATGTCCATGGGCTGTATCAATTCCAATCACGTCGACTCCAGCTGACTTTAATACTTCAATTCTTTCCAGATAATCGGGAGTAATTCCAACTGCCGCACCCACACGCAATCTACCATAACTGTCCTTGCAGGCATTGGGACGATCTTTTTTCTTCAAGATGTCCTTATAAGTAATAAGGCCAACTAATTTTCCGGCTTTATTGACAATAGGTAGTTTTTCAATTTTATGTGCTTTGAGTATTTCTTCTGCCTCGCTCAAGCTTATGCCCTCATTGGCAGATATCAAATTGGTTTTGGTCATGATTTCAGAGACCGGTGCTTCCATATTCTTTTGAAACCTGAGATCTCTGTTAGTAATAATGCCAACAAGATTGGATTCTTTATCAATTACCGGAATCCCGCCAATTTTGAATTCATGCATGATGCGATCAGCATCCTTTAATAATGCGTCTTTTTCCAAAGTGATCGGGTCGAGGATCATTCCACTTTCACTACGCTTAACCTTTCTCACTTGTTCAGCCTGGGCTTCCTTACTCATATTTTTATGAATAAAACCGATTCCTCCTTCCCTTGCAATTGCAATGGCCATTTGGTATTCAGTAACGGTATCCATCGCCGCTGATACAATAGGCACATTAATTGCAATGTTTTTGGTCAACATTGATTTTGATTCGGTATCTCTTGGTAAAACCTGGGAATAGCCCGGTACGAGCAAGACATCGTCGTAGGTAAGGGCTTCGAATATTACTTTATTGGATTGGCTCATTGCAAACAAAATTGGGATTCTATTTGCGGTGCAAAGCTAAGTATTTGAAATTGATAAAAAAACAAATAATTCCGACTTTACCGCTTGCGGTCAAATATGTCATTCACAGGACAAGGCATTAATCATATAATTCACTTATTGTTTTAAAATTAATAGAATGATACGACCAGGACTGATAATTCTTATAGTTGCCAGCTCAATTTTGCCAATAATTGCTCAGGATTTTTTTGGAGAATCAGATATGTTTTTAAAAAAATATGTTCAGGAAGGTAAAGTAGCCTATTCTGAAATTCAACAAGATTCAAAAGAGCTTGATAAGCTGATAAATTATATTTCTGCTTTTTCATTAGATCAGGTCCCGGACAGGGAGCAAAAAGCTTTTTACATCAACGCATATAATATTCTTGTAATCAAAGGAATTGTAGATAATTATCCGATTCAATCGCCTTTGGATAAAGAAGGATTTTTCGACAAAGTTAAATACAAGGTTGCAGGAGAGCCTTTGACACTCAATGAAATTGAGAATATCAAGCTTAGAAAAAAATACAATGACCCACGAATTCATTTCATTTTGGTATGTGCGGCTGTATCATGCCCGGAACTAATTTCCTCGGTTTATCATCCCGAATCCTTAGAAAAGCAAATTGAATCGAGTACAATAAAAAGTCTTAACGATCCTGAATTTGTGCGAGTTTCTGATTCAAAAATTGCCATATCCGAAATTTTTAAATGGTATGCAGAAGACTTTGGGGGGCAAAGTAATTATAAAAACTTCATCAATAAATACCGAAAAAATAAATTGCCCAACAATGTTGCTTTAAGTTTTTATGAATACGATTGGTCTTTAAATGAAAAAAAGTAATTAGGGAAAAGGAAGTACAGTCCGTTCCTGATCCCGAATTATTTTCCCAGGACTTCAATATTCAAACATACACACCATCTGTGCTTCTTAAAAAAGGACAATGGGAGTATAAACTGTTTAATAACCTTTATACCCAGACAAAATCTTTTTCTAAAGGAGTGAAAGCAGATAAAGGAAACAGGCAGAATTATTTTAGTTCAATTCACCAATTTCTATATGGAATCAGGCCGGATTTAAATATTGGATTTGACATCTGGTTTAAATCTGTTCACGTGCAAGCCAATCCAAAAGATAATCCATTGGGAACATTTCGATTCAATCATGAAAATAGTGATTATACGATTACAGGAATAGGGCCTAAAATTAAAATTGCACCTTTTAATAAAATAAAAAGACTCTCGATTCAAACGACTTTATTGTTCCCCTTAAGGAAAGATCTTGAAAATTCAGGCAGCAATAAAGCCTTTCTTGAATTCGACAGAGATGCTTTATGGATTACTCAGATCTTTTTTGATAAGCCAATCGGAAATGATTTCCAGCTGTTTTTTCAGTTGGCACCCTGGTACACATTCAGCAGAAACTCCATTAGAGAAAAAAACTTCATTCAAACACCTACAAGTGTGTTTTTCAGTTGGTTTGCCAATGATCGCCTAACTTTCTATTTACAAAACGAATATTGGCCGACCCATTACAACAGTAGCGAGCAATCTTTCGAAGCTTTTTACTCCTGGTTTAATCAATCCGGATTGGGGATAAAGTACCAATTAATTCCGGGCTTTTTAGAAATTGAAAGTTTATACTCAAATTTTTGGCTGGGAAGTAATGGAGAAGGGGCGGGCGAAACCTATAACCTGGGACTTAGAATTATTAATTAAAATCAAAATACTCATCTTCATCGAGTTCTAAATCCTCTTCTTCTTCTTTTTGATTTTTTAATATCTTTTTAAGCTCTTTGACTTCTTCTTTTATTCCTGTTTTAATGTTTTCCTTTAATGCTTCTTCATTGTATTTGACCTTATAATCGGTACTAGTCCCAATCAATTTTATGAGCAATTTGGTTTTTCCACTTTTGTCATCTTTTATCTGTCCAAATCTCTCATCGCGGTCAATTTTCTCCCTTGTCACCGGAATTTCAAAATCGTAGTTGATTTGATTGTCAAAAGTGTGAGTGCCCTGAACATTGATCGTCCTGACATTTGAAGAGATCGACATTTTAGGTAATGTGATTAGACTGTTCTTGATAAATATTTCATTTTCGAGCTCATCAAATTTTAAATTCATCAAATCATCCTCTCTTATAAATTTGCTCACAGCCTGAAGAGGTTCAAACAAAATCAATCGGCCATTTGAAACTTTCGAATTAATGGAAAAAATATGTTTATCCATGTCAAAATTGAGATGATCATCAGAAATCATAAAACCGGTGAAAGAGGCCGTTAATTGACCTTCCAGATGTCTTTGCTGAATAAATTCCTGATTGAAATCCCTGAATATGTAAAAGACACTATCAATGAATACACTATTTAATTTACCGCTTGTAAACCATTCAATCCTTTTTGGATTTCTTGCATCCAAATCCATATTGACCATAATTTGCCCTCCCGCGACATTCATTCTGACCGAATCAATATGCAAAGTCTGATTTTTGATGCTAAGATCTCCATTGATATTCTGAGCTTTAAAACGTTTGAAGTTTAATTTTTTAATGTTCAGATGATGTTTGTGAATGATTCTATCAGGTAATTTTAAAATATATTCATTCTTTTCATCAGAGTCGTTGATCCATTCTTCCAAATTGATAAAGTCACTAGTAACGCTTGTTTCAATAAACATTCTTGAATTCTCTTTGAGGAAGTAATCCATTGAATTAGAAACGGTGCCATCGAGTTTAAAGTGGCTGTTCACCGTACTTGCCAAAAGAGATTGAATTGTCAATAAGCCATTATCATAAACCAGTTGGCCGTTCATGTCTTTTATCAAAACACTCGGTTCAATTGTTTCAAATTGAACTTGGTTTAAAGTGAGAATACCGGAGAGTTCAGCATTTTTGGGGAAACCTGACTTTTTATTTGGTAATTGACCATTATAAGCCAGATCAATATCAATTGTACCTTTAGCATTGTTTTTAATTGGCAGATGTAAAAATTTGGAAATCAAATCGACTTTCTGACTCGTAAATAGTTGAGCCTTTATAGTGGGATTATTAAAGTCCTGAATTTTTAATGAAGCAGTAAAATCCGAATTATCATTTTTCCCTCTAATTGTCTGCAGATTTAAGATAGAACTTTTCCAGTTCGACAGATTGGAAAATGTCCAGTTGGCATTCAGTTCATTTATTCTGAATCCTTGTTCAGGGTTTTTGAGTTTTAATTTTATAGACTGAGTTTTAATATTTAAATCGCAGGCCCAATTATTTTTTGAAACATTTCCATTAAGCGTAATATCAAATGCGAAATTTCCTTTTATACTATAGTCATTAATGTATTTTTTTGCGTTCTGATTTAGAAAAGCAGAAAGTTTATCTATTTGAAATTCTTTGGAAGCGAAAGAAATTTCACTCTGATTTCCCAATAAGTCCAAAACAGCCTCACCTTCAATATTTGAACCGTACAGAGAAGATTTGAGGTCCGAAATAAGAATGAATTTTGATTTGAGACCCATCTTGAAGTTATGACTTAATTCGATAAGCTCCTCAGAATCAAATTCAATATTATCTGATTTTAATGCTAAAACTTTCCATTTACCGCTATGATCTGCGATAATTTCATTTTCTTTTATTTGACCTGAGATAGTGGCCTTTTCAGAATAGAATTTAAAGTTTTGATGTTCTATTCGCGATTCATAGTCCAGAAATATATTGGAGAGTATTATTCTCTCAAGATTTATTTCATCTCCTCCTTCTGAATCTTTTTTAAAGATATCGTAATTGCTGCATCGCTGATCTCGAAAAATGTAAATCCGACCATTTTCCAAAAAAATGTGACGAATATTAAAATCACCTTTGAAGATCGCAATTGGATTGGCAAGAATAGAAAGCTTTTCTACTATTAATAAAGGTTCAGAAATTCCACAGTTTGCCCCTCGAATGGATGCATTGTTCAATTCAACGGCGACAAATGGCCAATGCTCAAATATATTGAGATTAATATGCTCAACTTTTGCTTCGACATCAAGGTAATTATTGATTTCATTGACGAAGGCCCGAATAATTTTATCCTGGTTAAAATAAAAATAAGTGACAATTCCCGCTGAACTCAAAATGAACACTAGCAGTGATGTACCAAATATGATTTTTAGTTTACGCAAAGACGGCCATTTATAGCGGAAAACGAATCTATTTCAATTATCGTTGCTATTTAAATATTTTTTGTAAAAATATTCCAAATTCTTTGCCTCATATCAAAAAGGATTTACTTTTGCAGTCCCTTTTTTAAGGATAAATAATTTGGGCGCTTAGCTCTCCCGATAAATATCGGGAGGTTCAGAGCTCTAAGAACTTAAGTATTATTAAAAAGGGCGCTTAGCTCAGTTGGTTCAGAGCACTTGGTTTACACCCAAGGGGTCGGGGGTTCGAATCCCTCAGCGCCCACAATCAAAAGCCTTGCAAGAAATTGCGAGGTTTTTTTGTTTACAGGCAATTTTAGGCCCCTAACGAATTCGGAAAGCTCAAGCACAGGTTAATCCACTTTTGTTAAGAAATAAATTTATTATTTGAGATGTGGCTTACATCTATATTTTATACTCAAATCAAGCAGATCGTTATTACATCGGCTCTACTTCAACAGAAATTTCGGATCGACTTCAAAGGCATAATTCCAATCACAAAGGATATACCGGAAAATGGAATGACTGGGAGGTGGTTTATACTGAAGCGTATTTAACCAAAGAAGAGGCTATAAGGAGAGAAATTCAAATCAAGAATTGGAAGAGTCGAAAAATGATAGAGCGAATAATTAATTAAGGGATCAGAGCATCCCGATTTAACATCGGGAGGGTCGGGGGTTCGAATCCCTCAGCGCCCACAATCTAAAGCCTTGCAAGAAATTGCGAGGTTTTTTTGTTTAAACTTCGAAATGCATTCCTTTTTTGATTAATTCTTCATAATTCTTTTGATTGAATGAATAGAGGTTTCCGGGTCTCCCAGCACCGTCATTTTTTGCTTTTTCCTCCAATTCATCCAGAATATTTAAACTCATGAATTTGCGTTTGAAATTTCTTCTATCAATGGCTCGGTCCAGAAGTGTAGCGTATAATTGTTCAAGATCCGAAAAAGGAAATTTTTTATCCAGCAATTCAAACCCAATCGGTTGATATCTAATTTTATTTCTCAGTCTTTCTATAGCTGTATTTAGTATTGTTTTATGGTCAAATGCCAAAGGGGGTAAGTTTTTAATATTGAACCAAGCCGCTTCTTCTGCATCTGTACTTGCAGATAATTGTTTGAAGGAGTTTGATTTGACCAATACAAAATAAGCAATGGATATCACCCTTTTTCTTGGATCTCTATTGGGTTCACCAAAGGTATAAAGCTGTTCCAGAAACTTGATTATAATACCTGTTTCTTCTTCCAACTCGCGTTTTACGGCACTTTCAAGACTTTCATCGTCAAGCACAAATCCACCGGGGATCGCCCATGATCCTTTAAAGGGAGGGTATTTCCGTTTAATTAATAGTATGGAAACCCCATTGTCTTTGCTGTATCCAAATACAATGGCATCTACTGCCACTTTTATATTTTGTGTCATATTCACGTAAAAATAATGATTTAAAAATTAGCCTTACAATCTGTAAACAAAGAAAAAAATTATTTGTGTAAAAAAAACGCAAAATATTTTTGACATATAAATGTTTGTTCTATATTTGTGTCATAATAACACAAAAATAAAATGCTTCAAGCTTTGTTCAACGATAATACCAATCCTGTTTTCTGCTATTTTTCTGAAAACAACCAATATGAAGATCTGAATTCAAGATTTGAAAATAATTTCATTGATTCCACCAATGTTGAGGATATCGCCATTGAGAAATTTGTGTCTATTCTATTTGTTGATATCGCCGATTTTACACATCTAAGTGATAAAAACAGTGCCAGTAGTATTGCGAAAATGTTAAAAGAATACTACGAAATTGCAGGCAGAATTATTCAGAAATACAATGGAAGTATTATCGATTATTATGGTGATGGCTTTTTGGCAATATTTGGATTAAATGGCAGCAAGAAACATCCTAAAAACCTAATTAAGGCAGCAATGGAGCTTCAGGAGGCAGTAAAGGCATTTAAACCAAGAGTTAAGGAATTATGTCATGAAGATTTTAATATCCGGATTGGAGGTCATTCGGGTAAAATAATATGGGAACGCATTGGAATTCCCGGCATGCACAAACACGCCGCAATCGGTGATTCTGTAAATTTTGCATCAAGAATAGAGCAAGCAAATAAATACCTAAAAACTAAGTTTTTGGTTTCAGAGAATTTATACCAACAGATACAAAAAGACGTTGTCGTTCAAAAATCTTTTAATATAAGAGCGAAGGGAAAAGAAGGAATGCATAGAGTTTATTCTTTAATCTAAAAATGTTAATCACATGAATCTTATCATTTTGAAGTCCGACATCGATTCATCAGAAAAATTAGTTTCTGTCAAGAAAGCACTTGCCAGTCTTTCAGAAATATTAGACTGGAATGTAGATTTCATGGATATTGACAAGGTTTTGAGAATTGAATGCGCTCAAGTTATTTCCGAAAGTGCAGTTATAGATCAATGTAAAAATGTCGGTATAATTTGTGAGCCCCTACCTGAATAATTCCTTATCTTCAATACAATGATACGTCAGGCTACTTTGAAGGATGCAAGTCAAATTGCTGAAATCTATAATTATTATATAGAAAATACTGTAGTCTCCTTTGAAACTGAAAAGATCGATTGGGAGGAAATGCACAAACGCATGAAAGATGTAATCCCCGCATTTCCCTGGCTGGTAATTGAGGAAAATGGCCTAATCCAGGGTTATGCCTATGCCAATAAATGGAATAATCGATGTGCTTATGAGCAATCTGTTGAAACTTCAATTTACCTGCGAAATGGCTCTACGGGAAAAGGCATTGGCTATGCGTTATATAAACATCTCATTGATAGTCTCATCGACAAAAAATATCATGCCTTGATTGGGGGCATCTCTTTACCGAATGCTGCCAGTCAGTCGCTTCATGAAAAATTGGGATATACAAAGGTGGCCCATTTCAAGGAAACCGGATTTAAGTTCGGCAAATATATTGATGTTGGCTATTGGGAAAAGATTTTGGATTAGGTCGCTTTTCTCTATTTCAACCAGCCCAAATGTGTATGTTTGAAATCATCAGCGTATTTCAATCCGTATCCAAAGATTCTGTCCATACTGGAATGTGCAAATAGAATTATTCCTGCAAGCTCTCCTATATGTGATTCGAGATGAAAGG
Organism: Cytophagales bacterium; assembly: GCA_040218795.1. GTDB lineage: Bacteria > Bacteroidota > Bacteroidia > Cytophagales > CCMP332 > CCMP332. The sequence goes on from JAVJQT010000002.1 coordinate 137,639, forward strand.
CAATCAAATAGATCAGAATGGCAATTCCCTTGTGATGAAAAATGTTGTAGCTGATTGCACCTAATTTACTTCCAAACAAATAACCAAGCATGCCTATATCGGGTAAGAGAATAAAAACCGGAAACCACCACCATGCAAGGTCATAGTGTGAGAAGAGAAATATTGATCCCAAAAACATCAATATCTCTTCCAATTTTAGTGTATTGCGCATTTTTTAACACGCAATATAATTATTCTTCAGGCACCTAGTTTTGAAAAAGCCTCATAAACCAAAAATGCAGGCCAGACCAAGGCTTTTAAAACACCTAGAACACCCGTTCCAAAACTTGTGGCTGTAGAAATATAATAAACCAGGGCCCCTATAAAACCCAAGCCATATACAGCACTGTTTGGCCCATTATCTCTTATTTTATCTTTCATATTGAACACTAATTTGTGATATGCGAAATTGGCAATCCTACTTGAATTTAGAATGTTCCGAAACAATTATGAAAATGATCTAAGTCAGCTCTCCCTTGGCTTTAAAATAACTTTTCATTGGTTTCCAATAGTATTTATGCCATCCGTTTGATACACTTTCTGCGATAATTTTTGGAAGATCTTTTTGTACAAAAATCAATCGTGTACCTTCTTCTTCATTGTCGGAGAGATGAAACTCAATCCTTGACCAATGATCTTCGGGCCAATTTTCTTCAATGGCTCGCCAGTTTTGAATAATTTTCTCTCCTGGTTTTAACTGAATATTTTCTCCAATAATGTAACCATCGTAAGCCTGAAATTTTCCGCCTTCTTCATTTTCAACATCGGCTTCTGCTTCTGTAAATGCTGCGTGATGTTCAGAACTCATTAATGCATTATAAACAGACATTGGGCTTATCTCAAAATCTATTTCCTGGCGAATAGTAACTGTTTCCATCAAATAAGGGTCTAAGGTTCAGCTTAAATATAATTACTAATATTAATTTTCGCTCAAATCGAATTGCAATTTTACAAGCTTGGAATAAATACCTTCTTCTTTGAATGCCAATTCGTCGTGAAGTCCTTCTTCTTCTATCTTTCCATCATTGATTACAAATATTTTATCCACTTTTCGAATAGTGGCCAAACGATGTGCAATGATGATAGTGGTCCGGTTTTTCATCAGCTCATCCAAAGCTTCCTGAACAAGCATTTCAGACTCCGCATCCAGTGAACTTGTTGCCTCGTCAAGCACTAAAATTTTCGGGTCTTTTAAAAGTGCTCTTGCTATGGCAATCCTTTGTCTTTGTCCGCCGGAAAGCTTGATACCGCGTTCTCCTACTCGTGTTTCAAAAGCATCCGGAAAACTTTCAATAAATTGTAATGCATTGGCTTTTCTAGCTGCTTCTACAATTTCCTCAAAATCGGCTTCCGGTCTGCCGTAAGCAATATTTTCCTTAATGGTTCCTCCGAATAGTATAACTTCCTGAGGCACCATCCCCACATGATGTCTGTAATTTTTTAAAGACAATTTGGTAACATCCTTTCCATCCAGCAAAATGGTCCCTGAATCTGGATTGTAAAATCTCAACAAGAGCTGAATAATTGTAGATTTTCCTGCACCGCTATGGCCTACAAGTGCAATTTTTGATCCGTTTGAAATTTTTAGATTGATTCCTTTTAGTACTTCTATTTCTTTTCTTGTAGGGTATGAAAAACATACATCTTTAAATTCTATATCACCCTGACATTGATCAATGTTTTCATTTTTGTTTGGCTCATCACCTTCTTGTTCTTCTTCCAATATTTCCAATACCCTTTCAGAGGCTCCGATGGCTTTTTGAATCTGGCTATACATTTCGCCAAGCCCACCTACGGAAGCGCCAATAAACATGGTATAGATAATAAATGAAGTGAGATCACCAATGGATAAACTGCCATCAGAAACCATGCCTGCACCGTACCACAATACAAGGACAATTGCCCCAAAAAGTCCGAAAATGATAAAGGAAAAAAATACGCCGCGATAAACTGCAGTTTTTAAGGCCAGACGGACCACTTCTATTAAATTTTTGGAATACCTCTTGTTTTCAAAATTTTCGTTTGTAAACGACTTCACAATGTTTACAGCCTGAAGGGATTCTTCAACAATTACATTGGCATCGGCTAAACTATCCTGCGTTTTTGTTGAAAGTTTTCGAATAAATCGCCCAAATATTAATGCTACAATAATGAGTACAGGAAAAACCGAAAGCATCAACAAGGTCAGTTGAGCAGATTCCCAGAAAATAATTCCAACACCGATGATAAAAATCGTAATCTGTCGAAAAAATTCTGCAAGCGTAGTTGAGAATGTTTCCTTTAAAAAAGCAACATCATTGGTAATTCTGGAGATAAGTTCACCGACTCTTCGCTTATCAAAAAATTCCAAATGAATATGCAGTAATTTATCAAAAAGGGCCTTGCGGATATCAGCCATGCTATTCTCACTTACCTGGGCAAACATATACACCCTTGTAAATGATAAAGTGCTTTGTATCAATAATATGGCCACCATTACAAGGGCAATTTGATCGATTCCATTGACCAACCAATTGTGCTCACCCACAGCCGTATCTACCAGCTTTCCTGTGATGTAAGGGAAAATCATTACTATAGAACTGGAAAGAAATAATGCCAGCATTCCAACAATGAAAAAAGTCTTGTAGGGCAACATAAACCTGAATATGCCCAGCAATTTTTTAAAATTCTCCCTGCTTATTTTTCGTTTGTCCTCATCGGGCAAATCTACTCTTCTCGCCATTATGCTTTTTTAATTAAATCTTTCAAGGCATACCATTCATCTCTAAGTCTCGCCGCTTCTATGAAATCAAGATCCTTTGCGGCCTTTTCCATGTCTTTTCGGGTTTTATCCGCCAGTTTTTCAAGATCTTCTTTAGGCATGTACTGGATTACAGGGTCGGCAGCAACTGAAGGTTTTTCTTCTTCCTGATAGTAATTTTTAATTCCTTTTTTGGAATCAGCCACTTTGGTCTGACTCAATATTGCCTCTTTGCTTTTACTGATTCCTTTGGGCTCTACGCCCATTTCTTTATTGTAATCCTCTTGAAGTTTTCTTCTTCTTTCTGTTTCTGAAATCGCCTGACTCATAGAATCTGTAACTTTATCGGCATACATGATGACGCGGCCGTTTACATTTCTGGCGGCCCTGCCAATGGTTTGAATCAAAGAGCGCTGATTTCTTAAAAAGCCTTCCTTATCTGCATCCATTATAGCAACCAATGCTACTTCAGGTAAATCCAGTCCTTCTCTAAGTAAGTTAACACCCACTAAAACATCGATTACACCAAGTCTTAATTCTCTAAGTATTTCTGTTCGGTCAAAGGTTTTAACCTCAGAATGGATATAACGTGATTTGATATTGAGATTTTTGAGAAATTTATATAATTCTTCAGCCATTCTTTTTGTAAGCGTCGTGACCAGAATTCTTTCACCGGCATTGATAGCATTATTTATTTCTTCCAGTAAATCATCAATCTGATGTGTACATGGCCTTACCACTATTTTAGGGTCTAACAATCCGGTAGGTCGTATGATTTGTTCCACGATTACTCCTTCTGAAATCTGTAATTCGTAATCGCCAGGTGTCGCGCTAACATAAACCGTCTGATTTTTCATGGATTCAAATTCATTAAAAGTCAATGGGCGGTTATCCAAAGCGGAAGGCAACCTGAAGCCATAATCCACCAAGGTTTCTTTTCTAGACCTGTCTCCGCCCCACATGGCTCTTACCTGTGGTATGGTTACATGACTTTCATCTATGATCATCAAATAATCTTCCGGGAAATAATCGAGAAGGCAAAAGGGTCTTTGACCGGCTTGCCTCCTGTCGAAGTACCTTGAATAATTCTCGACTCCTGAGCAGTAACCCAATTCGTTGATCATTTCAAGATCAAATTCTGTTCTTTCCTTAATTCGTTTTGCCTCGAGAAACCTTCTTTCTTTCTCAAAAAAGCCGACCTGCATTTCCAAATCATTGGATATTTCATGCATGGCCACATCGATGACATCTTTGCTGGTCACAAAAAGATTAGCAGGGAATATTGTAATGCTTTTCTCATCCGAATGTTTTTTACCCGACCCAGGGTCTATCATCTGTATGGCTTCAATTTCATCGCCCCAGAAAAATATTCTGTAACCAAAATCGGCATAGGCTACGAAGATATCTACAGTATCTCCTTTGACTCGAAAGGTGCCTCTCTTAAATTCAACATGAGAGCGGCTGTATAGAATATCCACCAAGTGAAGTAAAAACTGCTTTTGAGAAATGTTGTCCCCTACACTAATGCTGATTACATTTTTACCAAATTCATCGGGATTTCCAATACCATATATACAAGAGACTGAAGCCACCACAATTACATCTCTTCTACCGGAAAGCAGAGAGCTGGTTGCACTTAATCTCAGCTTTTCTATTTGTTCATTTATTGAAAGATCCTTTTCAATATAAACATTGGTTACAGGCATAAATGCCTCAGGCTGGTAATAGTCGTAATAGGAAATAAAATATTCTACAGCATTATCGGGGAAAAATTGCTTGAACTCCCCATAGAGTTGTGCTGCAAGTGTTTTGTTGTGACTTAAAATTAAAGTTGGTCTTTGTGTTTCGTGAATAACATTGGCCATAGTAAAGGTTTTACCTGTTCCGGTGGCTCCTAAAAGCACCTGATTGGCTTCACCGTTGTTCACAGCTTCGGTCAATTGACGAATTGCCTCGGGTTGATCTCCCGTTGGTTGATACTCTGATTTTAATTTAAATTCCATTATTAATTATCCTGCCAGATTTTCCAGGATTCTTCAGCTTGCAAAATTAGCATTTCCAAGCCGTTTTTAATGCCTGCCCCCATCTTTTCAGATTTTTCAAGGAACAATGTTTTTTCAGGATTATAAACAAGGTCAAAACAAAAGTGATTTGAATCGAGTAAATGATACGGAATATTTGGACACTCCGAAGTATTCGGGTAGGCCCCTAGTGGACTGCAATTGACAATTAAGGATGCTCCTTTGAATACTTTTTCATTGAGTTGATCATAAGTCAAATCTGTTTTATTGGGATTTCGACTTATAATTTTATAATCGATACTTAATTGTTTCAATGCATATTGAATTGCTTTTGATGAACCCCCTGATCCGATAATTAAGGCAATTTTATTTTTATCAAAATTCGTTTTTTCAAGACTTTTGGTAAAACCAAGCCAGTCAGTATTAAATGCTTTTATTTTATTTTCAGTGATTTTTAAGGTATTGGCAGCACCGATCAATTTCACCTCCTCACTCAAAAAGTCACAATATTTCAATACTACTGTCTTATATGGAATGGTAACGTTCAGTCCTATCGGATGGTATTTATTGATAATTGTTTTGAGTTCGCTTACTTGATTTGCTTCAAAATTTTCATAGGCACAATCCAATATTCCTTCACTTTTAAACTTTTCATTAAAAAATGATTTAGAAAAGGAGTGTTTTATGGGATAACCAATTAGTCCGAAACGTCTCAATCCGATGAAATATTACCAATTTTTTCAAGGCCCAATACCAAAACTACGCCCAGACAGGCCAAAAGAACCGCCCAAAATAGCTGATGTGAGGTGGAGTATAGTTCTGCGTAATAAAAGGGACTGATATTTTCTTCCAGGAAGGGCACCTTTTCTCCATTCGAATTCAAACGGTATTCTAAAGTTTCTTTCCATGGCCAAACCTTGTTCAAAGAACCAAGCATAAACCCTGTTAACACGGCTATAGTCACAGACCGGTAATTATTCAATACATAACCTAAAAGCCTTGCAAACATGGTAATCCCGATTATACAACCTAAAGCAAAAACGAATAATTTAGTACCGTAAAGAATTAGTTCATCGCTGTTGCCGACTTTCAAGGCATCGCTAAATCCTGTAACTGCACCCAGGACCACTGAATATGAGCCAAGTAAAAGCAAAATAAAACTCCCGGATATTCCAGGAAGTATCATAGCACAAATTGCTATTGTGGCGCTAAAGAAAATATAGGGCAAACTATCTATTCCGCCTGCCGGACTGCTAATGGTTATTAAATAAGCAGAAATGGCTCCGAGTAACAAACTTATAATGTTTTGAAGATTCCATTTATCAATTTGCTTTCCCACATAAATCACTGATGCTATGATTAAACCAAAGAAAAATGACCAAATCAATACGGGTTCATAAGTAAGAAGATACTTAATTATTCTCGCCAAAGTGATAATGCTCGAGAGAATTCCAAGCAACAATATTGACAAAAATCTTCCATTGACTGCTTTCCAAAATGAAAGAGGGCCTTCTTTGAATAAGATTTTGAGTGATTGATAATTTACCGACCGGATTGACTGAATCAGTTCATCATAAATTCCAGTAATAAAGGCAATTGTTCCACCGGACACACCGGGAACAACATCTGCGGCTCCCATACTAAATCCTTTAAGATATAGTAAAAGAGCGGCTTTAAATTTTCGCATTACTTATTAAGAAATGTATTAAATGTATCTCCCCTTAATCCCAATCTGATGGTCTCCAATGGGATCACTTCGTTAGGCGCAATATTTCCTAGATTCACATTGGTGCCAAGGAGTTTGATAAACCAAACCTGCTGTACTTTTTGCGGTGCTTCCCAAATAATTTTTTCAAATGGGATTTTAGTTAGAATTTCTTCTACCAAACCTGACCTCACCTCACCCGATGATCGAAACAGACCTACGTTGCCTCCTTCTCTTGCTTCACCAATTACTTTCCAGGCACCGGCATCCAATTCATCCTGCATTAATTTTATCCATTTGTATGGAGGAATAATTTTTTCAGCATCTTTTGACCCTACCTCTGAAAGCACTGTCACCTGCGAAGATAATTGCTCAATGTATTTACATTTTTCCTCATGGTCCAGGTCAATAGAGCCATCGGATACTTCACAATGCTCCAATTTATATTTGTCGAGGACTTTCCTGTAATCATCAAACTGATCTCTTATGATAAATGCTTCAAACAAAGTCCCACCAAAGTATACTGGTATTCCGGCGTCTTTATAAATTTTTATTTTTTCTTCAAGTTTGGGATAAACATAGGAAGTAGCCCATCCCAGCTTAACTACATCTACATGATCCGAACAGGATTCTAAAAAATCTTCTACTTCACGGCAACTTAAACCTTTATCCATTGCCATTGTCAATCCGAAATCCCGATCTTTTTTAGTTCTTTCAGGGATGTTTTTTAAGGTATAATTCATTCGTTTTCGCCTTCTCTGAATTGATTAATAATATTATACAACATTTTATTGGCTTCCAGGTCGGGAAAATAGTTGTATAGATCCGCATGACCTTCAAAGTCCAAAAGTAGGGCATTTTCCAAATATTGAAATGCTTTTTGATAATTACCGGTTTTCAGGAAGCACACGACAAGACGATAATACAAAATAGCAGATTCCGGAAGTTCTTCAACCCCCGATTTCAATAAGCCAATGGCCTGATCAAAATTGTTTTCTTCCAGATACATCTCCGACCAGGATACATAAAGGTCGGTATCCATAGGATTTAAAATTTCCGCTTGTTGAAATGCTTCTTCAGCAGAATTTACATTTCCAGTTTTATATTCATTTTGAGCTAATTTCAGCGCGCTGTTATAATCACCAGAATTTAGTTCAAATGATTTTTTAAAAAAATGAGCAGCCTGCATCCATTTTTCTTCAAATTCCATTATCAAACCCATAAAATACCAGGATTCATATAATTCGGGATCGCTGTCTATTGCTTTTTGAAAATTCTTTACCGCTTTGTCAAACTCTCCCAGGGAAATATAAACCTGTCCAATTTTAAGAAATAGTTCTGCATCACCACCTTCTTCTTTGAGCACCTTGTTATACATATCAAGGGCTTTGTCCAAATCGCCCAATTCGTAATACACCTGCCCAAGCTGAAATATTGCTGGTGTATTGGTCTCATTAATGGAACTACTGTATTCGAATGCCTGCTGCGCTTTTTTTAGATTTCCCGTCTTCTCATATAACACTCCAAGGTTGTACCAAGCACCATCGTAATAGGGGTTTTTTTCGACAAAAGCTTCAAAAAAATCAATTTCTTGATCGAATGCTTCAGTTATTTCAAGACAATAAACCAATTCGTCAAGCGCATCGTCATTTTCCGGATTTTCTGTTAGCGCTTGTTTATAATAATCAATGGCTTCGTCTATGTGATTGCTGATTTGATATGCAAAACCAATATTGAATAGTTCTTCATCTTTATCTTCAGAAGCATCCAGTACTCTGGAAAAATATTCATGGGCTTCTCTTTTACGATTGTTTTGAAGATAAAGCGAGCCTTTGACAAAAAGTAAATCGTAATCATTTGGAAAATAGCTTTCGGCCTGTTCCAAAACTTCAAATGCTTTTTGATGCTCTCCGGTACTGTTATACAACTGAGAAAGTGTTAAAAATAAATCCAGTGAATAGGGGTGTTGCTCGAGAGCAATGGTACAGGCTTTTATTGCTTTTTTAATTTTACCTGTGCCCTGATAATAAGTAACAACAGATTCAAAAACTCCGACATCCATAAAATGGATACTGCCGGATGAAAGCATTTCTTCAAACTTCTTAACGTTTTCCTGTTGTTCTCGAAGATTTTCGGGTTCTTCAAACATAGAATTCGCAAAACTAAATTTAGATGAACAATATAAAAATTAAATGTTATAAATCGCTCAATTTTGGAGCGAGTTTTGGACATATCCAGTGAATGGTATCGTCCAAACTTCGGTATTCAATTCCCAGATCCTTTTTGCTTTTGTCAGATTTGAGAACATATTGGCTGTTCGCAGAGTTCGCAGAATCTTTTGTAATTATTGGTTTGCCTCCAAACACAAATGTTCTTATAGCCTCCAATCTCCAGATTACATTTGAAAGGGATTTGCTAATCTTAATTCCGGGTGCATGGACATTCCAATTTTTGGCAATTTTTTGAAATAGATCTTTGAAACGTATTGTTCCTCCACAAATAATATAACGATCCCCGGAAATTTGTTTTTTCAATACGTTTATTACTGCATCAGAAACATCGCGTACATCTACATAATTCAAATTACCAACCGTATAAAATTTGCTTTTTTTCCATACATAATTAAAGAGTTGTGTACTGCTTTTTTGGGGGTCTCCGGGTCCGAGGATAAATCCGGGATTTAATATTACACCCTTTAATCCTTCTTCGATAGCCCTCCAAACCTCTATTTCAGAATAAAATTTTGATTTGGCATAAACAGAGTTGTTTGGACTTTCTTCCCATTTTGTGGCCTCATCAAGTTCAAATTGTGTTTTAGGTCTGCCGATGGCAGCAATCGAGGAAATTTGAATAAAATGATCCACCTTTTTCTCATTGGATAGGTCTACCAGATTTCTGGTGCCATTTACATTTATGGAAATCATGTTTTCCTTATCCTTTTTATCATAGGAAACCACCGCAGCTGAATGAATTACAATATTGCAATCGGAAATGGCCTTTTCCATGGAAAGATAATCGCACATGTCTCCTTCATACCATTCTACCTCTTCTTTGATATCATCAACCAGGTTAAAATTAGAATTTGATCTGCAAAGAGCTTTTACAGCGTAATTATGTTTTAAAAGATCCCTAAGAATAAAAGAACCCAATAATCCTGTAGCGCCTGTTATAAATACTTTGTCTTGCATTACAAAAGGCTATTATTTTTTAGATATGATGAATTTAGTTTTCTGATGTGTTTGGAACCCAAACTTTTTTCAAGAAGTTCAGCATGTTTCAGATTATGAACATCTGAACCTACAAAATCCACCATGTTTTTTTTAATCATATTTTTTGCCATCTTCTCAACTGGTCTGGAATAATACCCGATAATGGAGTTAAGATTTAATTGCATATGAACGCCTTTTTCTCTTAATGCCACAAGTTTATCCAATTGGCCCTGATAAAATTGATACCGTTCAGGGTGGGCTAATACCGGCTTATATCCCTGGCTTTGCATCATAAAAATTGCTTCTTCCATATGGATGGGTTGATTGATGTAAGGAAGTTCAAAAAGTAAATAATTGCCGGTAAGTGTTAGAATTTCTTCGTTTTTCTTTAAAATCTTGATAAAATATTCATCCAAATAATACTCTGCTGCTGCCTCAATTTCAAGATTTAAATTTTCCTTATCAGCGGCTTCCTGCACTTCCATAAGGCCGGATCGTATAATTTCAGGAGTGTTTTTATAAAAATCTCCCATTATGTGAGGCGTGGTAATGACTTTTTTAAAACCCAGATTTTCAAATTTTCTGAGTATGCTTAAACTTTCTTCAATCGTTTTAACACCATCATCAATACCTGGAATTAAATGGGAATGAAGGTCAACTTTTATTGTTGATTTAAAAGATTTTTTATTTGACCCAAAAAAATTTGAAAACATAAATGAATGTACTTAGAATATTCCTAAGAACTTCTTTTTTGTATTGGATTCGCCGTAATAACCCGAACCATATCCGTAGCCATAACCGTAATTATATCCGTAGCCCCCAAGTCCTCTTCTTCTTTTTAAGCCATTGAAAATAATACTCAAATGATCAATCCCTTTTTGTTTTTGAAGCTTTTGTATACTTTTCAAAAATCCTTTTTTAGAATATTCAGATCTTAAAATATAAACCGGAATATCTACTTTTTTCATCAAAATGATTCCATCAGTTACAAGACCAATTGGTGGAGAGTCCATTATAATTATATCGTATTTTTCTTTGAGCTTAGAAATAATTTCGTCAAGCTGAGGTAGCAGGATTAATTCAGAGGGATTTGGTGGTGGTGGGCCAGATGAAATATAATCAAGGTTTTCCTGTGAGGTATGTCTTATGGCTTCATCGAGTTCCATTTTACCAATAAGTAAATTGCTCATGCCAAAATGATTTTCTTCGTTTAAGGCAATGTGCAATTTTGGTTTTCTCATGTCCAGGTCGAGCAAAATAACTTTTTGATTGGACATGGCAATGACCGCGCCCAGATTTACAGAAACAAAGGTTTTGCCTTCACTACTAACCGTTGATGTTACACTTATTGTTTTTTTACCATTATTTCCCGGAGTAATAAAATCGAGATTGGTTCTAATAGATCTGATTGCTTCGGCTATTTCTGATTTCGGATTGTCCGTCACTACCAAACGTGAATACTTGCTCTTAATTTTTTGCAAAGGCACCACTCCAAGCATAGGAATATTTAAATATTTTTCAATTTCTTCAACAGAATCAATTGTGTTGTGGCTAACATACCTAACTCCGATTAAAAGCAAAATCAACAATAGGGCAGCGCCAAAACTAATAAGGTATACATCCGATTCTTTCGGGAAAACCGGCACTTTTGGAAAATTTGCCGGAGAAAGTACCTGAAAATCAGGTATAGTTCCCGCCTCACTAATTCCAAATTCGGCTTTTTTATCCATTAAAAGGAGATAAAATTTTTCATTCAAATCGTATATCCTTTTTAATCGTTTGTATTCGGTTTCCTTTTCGGGTAATGCTTTTATTTCCCCCTCGAGTTCTGCTATGGCTTTTCTTAGTTCAGCCACTTCCTTGGAAGTTATTTTTCTGTCATTCTCCAAAGCATTCTCAAGGGCTTTTTCCTGAATTTTTATATCCTTTTGTGCATATTGAAAGGCCAGCGTATTTGAATTAGTAGAATATTTCAGGACTTCCAGCTGATTTTTATTTTTCATCAACTGATTCATTTTGTCATCATAAGCCTGAAATCCGGGATATGCACTTGTTATTTGTTGATAATATAAAGTATCACCTGCTTCAAAGGCTTTTTCTAGATTTTTAAGTATTATTAGTTTTTCATTTTCCGCTCTTAGTTCTTCTCTGTACTTTTCTATTTTTTCTATTCGTTTGGTAAAAATATTATCGATATCCGTGGTTTTGTTTTCTTCCACGAATGCTTCCAGTTCTTTTTCAGATTGTGTGAGTTTATCTTCGGTTTTATTCAATTGATCATTTAGAAAATCAATGGTTTGTTTTGAAGCTTGATTTTTTAGCTCCAAAGTATTTTCCAAATAAACTTTATTGATATAATCTACAATGGTTTTGGCTTTTAAGGGATTGGGGTCTCTATAGATAATTTTTAGAGTATTCGCCGAAGGATTAAGGATTTGAACGAAGAGGTTTGATTTTATCATATCCACCAGGCTTCTATGGCTGTTGACAATAAAATAAAACTGATTCTGATTGATATCAGACAAATCGTCGGACTTTTTGGTTATTAAAATTTCCAGATGATCATTTTTAAATGCTTTGTTAAAGATTAATTGCTCTGAATAATTGTCGCCAAATAGTTTATAGTAAATTCTGAGATTTTTTTCATCAATGATTTTTACTTCTATTTTTTGATCGAGAAGATCAGGGTGCAAATAATTGTATTGGACTTCAAAAAAGGAGGTCATGAACCGTTCATCATCTTTGATTGTACCTTCTGTCATATAACTGACTTTAAGCGCGTCAAGTTGATCTATAACCTGATCATGTATGAGCTCTGATTTTATCAGTTCGACCTCTCCCGATAGATTATTAGAAACTGTAGGATTCTGGAGTTTTGAAATCCCAAGCGCATCAACGTCGCTTTTAATTTCCAACTTTAATACAGAGGATGATTCGTAAATAGGAATGGTATATCTCAGATATATATAACTACCTGCAAAGGCGATAAGCAATAACAAAACAATCCAAATAAGGCTTTTGGTGAGAATAAGAAGAAACCTTCTGAAATCAATATCACCCAACAATTCCATGTTGTTGATTTGAGTCTCAGTGGTATTTACAATTTGTTTATTATCCCCTTCTGACATTATCGAGTGAGTAAAACAATAATGGTTACAAAACTTGTCAGCAAGTTAATTATAGGTGCAATTTCTCTTGTTGCCTCAGAAACCACTCGCCGAACAGGTTCAATATATACAATGTCCTGATTTTGCAATTCAAGATTGGCAATTTGCATACCTTCAATTGTACTTAAGTCAATAACTTCTACATAAGGATTTTTCAAATCTCCTCTGATCAATCTTATATTATGAGATTTTGAATAATTCCCTATCCCTCCGCTGATTGCTAGAGCTTCAATCAATGTTGTGTTTTCATTTGCCAAAGGAACAACCATTCCTTTTTCTCCATTGAAAATATAAACTCTTCTATTTTTTATTTGTGTTACAACAAATGGGTCTTTATAAAACTTTAGGTATTCAGCTCTGAGTACGCTATCGGCCTGATAAAGTGTAAATCCCGCAAGATATATATTGCCAACCATCGGAAGTTTTGCAGTACCATCCGGCCTAATCAGATAATTCGGCCCGGATTTGTTTTCAAGGCTGTTTAAGTTATTTACCCCAAATTCTGATCTCAATTGGAAATTAGGATCAATTAATGCTTCGCCTTTATTCGTTTCCACTTTGAGTTCAATTATATCGTCAGGCTTTAAAACATACTCTGATTCAATTTTCTTTAATGATTCCGCAATTTCCTTGTCCATTTCAAACTCATCTGTTTGAAACATAATATTTTGACGATAACAGGATGTGTTTATAAGCAAAAACAGAATTACAAAAATTGGAATAAAGATTTTCATTTTATGAATCCCTTAAAGTTTCAAATCGGGGGAGTAATTTATCTTTTGCTGAAATTATTGGATCATCGATTCCCCATTCTATATTCAGGTCAGGATCATTCCAAATAATCCCTGATTCGGCAGCACGGTTATAGTTTGAAGTACATTTATATGTTAAAATTGTATTTTCAAGTGCCAAAAACCCATGTGCAAACCCTTCTGGCACATACAATATCTTTCTCTGGATATCATCAATTAAAAAGCTTTTATATTTACCAAAGGTCTTTGAATCTTTACGAATATCTACAACAACGTCCAATATTTTTCCTTTGATCACGCTTACAAGCTTTCCCTGTTGGTTTGGGTCATTTTGAAAATGCAATCCTCTTAGAACACCCCTTCTTGATACAGAAAGATTATCCTGAACGAAATTGATATCCAAGCCAATTTCTTTAAAAGTCTTTTTATTATAAGCTTCTAAAAACTCACCTCTTTCATCTGGAATAATGGTTGGTAAAATCTCAACTAATCCATCAAATTCTGTAGTTTTCAACTCCATATTGCAAGTTTAACTTAATTTATCTGCAATTGCATTGTTATAAGCCTCGAAAATGAGCTCTTCAGCAAAGCTTTTTTTCACAAATAATCTGCCATTTTTACCCATTTGTTTTACTTTTTCTATTGGCATTTCAATGAGCTCAATCATTTTTTGAGCCAGGTCATTGGCATCTTTTGCTTTACAAAGCAAACCATTTTGATTTTTGTTGACCAATTCTCTGCAGCCGGGGACATCTGTAGTGAGGATTGCTTTTTCCATACTAAGAGCTTCCAATAATGCTCTTGACATCCCCTCTCTATAGCTTGGAAGAACTATAACATCGGCCTGAGACATATAGGGTCTGACATCTACTTTTAAAGAATGCCATTCAATATTATTTTCGTCTGAAATCTGAATAATTTCTGATTTTGTAAAACCTAAATTTCCTTTCTCTTCTGCTTGACCCAATATATTAAAATTGACATTGGGAAATTTATTCCTGACAATTTGGGTAGCCTTGATATACTCCCGAATTCCTTTGTCAAATATTAAGCGGGAGACCATTAAAAAGGTAAAGTTCTCATTATTTACATTTACATGCTTGGGTTTAAAGTAATCAACATCGATACCTGATCCCGGTAAAACCTCTCTGCGATTGTGTAAAATTATTCCCGTCTCTTTAAAAAGATTTAAATCATCCTGATTCTGAAAAAAAACATGTGATGAATTTTTAAGCGCTCTTTTGTATAATAATTTGGCTATATAGGAAGAAGGCCTATTTCTTAAGAAAACAGTACCCAATCCGGAAATATTATTGATAAAAGGAACGTTTTCGGATTGCGCAGCTAATGAACCGTAAATATTTGGCTTAATGGTATAAAACAAGCAAATATCCGGGCGGATATCCTTTATTATTTTTTTATAGGAGAGCAAAAGATTAAAATCATCAAAAGCATTGGTTCCTTTTTGACTTATTTTAATATCATGAAATTCAATTCCAAGTGAAATTAATTTATGACTGAATTCATCTTTCGGAGCACATGCAAAAACTTTCATGCCATGGTCTAAAAAATTCATGATAAGATTTCTTCTGAAATTGTAAATATTCCAGGAGGTATTGATTGAAATTAGGATTTTTTTGCCTTTTCCCGTCAAAGTTTCTGCCGCTCAAATAATTAATTTGTGTATCGGAACATCAAGAAACAAAAAAGCGAGAAAAATTTTAATTAATGGGGGATCTATTTTTTGCCACAATTCAGGGCTACCATAGATTTATCCATGAACTGAGCCGATTAAAAAATTTTGAAAATTTTATAGGAGAGATAAGAAATATCATATAGACAAGAACAATCAAGAGAAATATGATTACAAAGAAATCAGTCATTACACGAAATTAATGGTGTAAAATTACAACTGATTTATCGATAAAATATTAAGTGAAGATGAATTAATAATGAAGTTTAATTCACATTTTTTGAACTTAAGCTTCTTCCCATTTGAATCCGATGGAATGATAATTTTCAATTCTATTCGAGGATTTGACAAGATACTTTCTGAGTTTGCTGATAAATACATCAAGGCTTCTTCCTTTGAAATAATCATCGTCACCCCATATATTTAGCAGAATTTCCTCCCTTTTTACTATTCGATCTTTATTTGAAATCAATATTTTAAATAGTTCTTTTTCTTTTTCGGTTAATTTGATTTCATCCTTGGTAATTTTCAAAAGATTTTTTCTAAAATCTATGATTAAATTTTTGTGAGCGTACTGAGAAGGTTCAATCGCATCTTGTGAATTGGTAGTTCTTTTGAGAAAAACATTTATGCGATAGACTAACTCTTCCATGCTAAACGGCTTCGTGATATAATCATCAGCACCGCTTTTAAATGCGTTTAATTTATCCTCCAACATATCTCTGGCAGTTAGGAATAATATGGGAGTTATTTGATCTTTTAACCGAAATTTTCGGGCTAAAGTAAAACCATCGCTTTTGGGAAGCATAACATCCAATAAGCATATATCAGGTGCATTTTTAATAAAGGAATTTTTACCGCTTTCTCCGTCTTTAAACCATTCTACAATAAATCCATGTTGTTGCAATTGGTCTTGAATTAAAAATCCAAGATTCTGATCATCCTCAATCAATAAGATTCGTTTTTTCATTCCAGAGGTAGAATTATTTCAAAATATCCCGAATTTTCATTGCTAACCCAACGGATTTTACCCTTATGTGCAAGTATCACATTTTTTACATAATGCAGTCCAAGGCCATAGCCTTTTTTGTCATGCAAGTTACCCTGGCTGATTCTAAAAAATGGACTAAATATACGTTTCTTGAATTTGGCCGGAATTCCCTGGCCATTGTCTTTCCAGGTTATTATCAATTGCTTTTTAATAGTCCGAATCCCAATTTCGAGGCGTGGAAATTCCGGACCGTATTTGATTACATTATCCAATAAATTATGAATGACATGCTCCATATGGAGTTTATCTAGATTAACATGTGTGCCTGATGCCAATGAATTTAGGTCAAAGTCAATTTTTTTATTGCTACTCAAATTGAATCGATCCAGAATTGTAACCAAAAACGCTTTAATATCAACTTTTTCTTTTTCAAGGCTAAGCCCGTCCTTTTCACCCCGAGCCTGTTCCAAAACATTTTCAATTTGACGTTTTAATTTTTCGGCTTCATGTGATATAATCTCAAGGTATTTTAGCGATTCTGGATCGATAGTTTTTTTATTCATTACAGCTTCTGAGCTTAGTTTAATACTTGAAAGAGGAGTTTTCAGTTCGTGAGTTATATTATTAACGAAGTCCCTTTTGATTTCAGAAAGTCTTTTTTGACGAAATACGATATATAAAGAAATTGAAAAAAATATAACAATCAGGAGAAGCACTAAGGAAAGTAAAATCCACCCTTTCAAACCTCCAATCAGTGTTTTTTCAACGTTCGGAAAGAATACACCAAAATAGTATTGGTCTTTATCCCATTTAGGAAAAATTAGTTTTTCGGGAGGGGAATCTTGGTTTTGTGTTTCGCTGCCATAGAGCAAATGATCATTCTCACAATCATAAATAGTATATATATAAGGGCTATTGATATAACGGGACTGAAATTTTCTTTCAAGGAGATCATCGAGAAGCTGAAGATCAATTTGGTCATTGATCATAACCACAAAATAATTTTCAGAAAGTTGTTCTACAGGAAAATTTTCCTGAACCTTATTTCCATTGTAGGCATAAATTTCAGCCGCGACTTCACTTAAGGCCTGAAACACATTTAATTCAAACTCCTTCTTTTTAACATTAAATGCCTGACGAAACCAGAAAAATTGCAAAAGTGCAATTGAGAGAATAGAAATTATTCCAATTAAAACTAAAAAACGAAAATGCCTGCTTTTCACAGGCATAAATTAGATTTATTATTGGCACAAAGCCAATATTTTAACACTTCATTAACAAAATTCTTTAGCTCAAATCAATATTGATTTTTTGCGATTAATTCGGTCTCAAACCAATCTTCCAAACATTTCTTCTGCGTCTGTAAATTAATGTCTCCGGAACAACAATTTTCATGTGATGTAAAGGTTTCAACACTTTTTAAATCAGCGCATTTAAGAATTTCCACTGTGGAATATTCATCTCCGGTAATGGCGTATATAGTATTATAAGGATTGCTCTTTTTATCAATCTGATCTGTAAATTCATTTAAAGACCAGTAGATCAATCCAACTGCAAACAATCCGGCACTTAGTATGGCTTTAAATTTTAACATGATTTCTAAATTTTAATTAAACTACCTTATTTCTGGTTTATTTAACATTTCATTAACAAGTATTAAGAACTTCTTAACACTATGTTATACGGGAAAAGCTGTGTTTTGGATACATAAATTTTTTATTAACCAAATTTTGTTAATTATGAAATACTCATTAATCATTCTAATCTCAGTTTTTGCCTTGGGTTTTAATACCAAAGCTCAGGTCGAGTCTTTTATCCTGGAACCTGAATATTCAAGTTCATCCTATGCTAAAATGGCGATGATGGAAGAAGAACATGATTTCGGAAAAATTGAACAGGGGATTCCAATATCACATACTTTTAAATTTGAAAACAAAGGAGATGCTCCGCTGATTATCAGTAATGTGAAAACAAGTTGTGGATGCACTGCTTCAGAATATTCAAAAGAGGAAATATTACCCGGTGAAATGGGTTATTTAAAGGCAACTTATAATGCTTCCAAAACTGGACATTTCAACAAAAGCCTTACTGTTTCTTCCAATGGTGGCGATGTGGTGCTGAGCATAAAAGGAGAGGTTTATTAAATTCCAATAGATCAATACCCGGGGCTGACAACTCCGGGTTTTTTAATGTGCTTCCAACCAGTTTAGACCGGTTCCCATTCCAATTTCCATTGCCACTTTCATAGGAATGGCATTTTTCATTATATCCTCTACTTTGTCTTTTAAGCTGTCCAGTTCATTTTTATAAACATCAAAAACCAATTCATCGTGAACCTGAAGAATCATTTTTGATTTCATTTTTTCTGAATTCATCCAGTCATGAATTTTTATCATTGCCACTTTAATCATATCTGCAGCAGATCCCTGTATGGGTGCATTGATAGCATTTCTTTCAGCAAAGCCTCTTTGCGTTTGGTTTCTGGAATTAATATCTCTCAAATAGCGTCGTCTGCCTAATATGGTCTCTACATATTCATTTTCCCTTGCGCTATTTATAACATCGTCCATGTATTTTTTAACGTTGGGGAATTCATTAAAATAAGCTTCAATGAGTGCCGCTGCTTCTTTTCTTGGGATATTTAACCTTTGGGAAAGTCCAAATGCAGAAATTCCGTATATGATTCCGAAATTGGCAACCTTGGCCTTTCTTCTCATATCGGAATCAACTTTATCCAATTCGACTTTAAATATTTTACTTGCAGTGGTGGAGTGAATATCAATGCCCTTTTCAAAAGCTTCAAGCATACTTTTATCTTCTGCAAAAGCAGCCATAATTCTCAATTCGATCTGAGAATAATCTGCTGATAACAAAATATGATCATTATCTCTCGATATAAATGCCTTTCTAATTTCCCTCCCTTTTTCAGTTCTGATAGGAATATTTTGAAGATTGGGGTTTGTTGAACTCAATCGACCGGTGGCAGCTACAGCTTGATTGTAAGAGGTATGAATTCTACCGTCTTTTTGACTTATTAATTCGGGAAGAGCATCTACATAAGTTGATTTTAGCTTTTGATATTCTCGAAAATCAAGTATCAAAGAAGCTATTTCGTGGTTATTTGCAAGTTGAGATAGTATTTCTTCTCCTGTTGCATATTGACCCGTCTTTGTCTTTTTGGGCTTTTCAACCAGTTTCATTTTGTCAAACAAAATTTCACCGAGTTGCTTTGGTGAAGCTATGTTAAATTCAACTCCGGCGATTTTAAAGATCTTGTCCTGCGTTATCTGAGCTGCCTTACCCAGTTCATCAGAAATTTCTTTTAATGTACCACGGTCCACTTTAACACCCGATACTTCCATATCGGATAAAACCCTTACCAATGGAGTTTCAACCTCATTAAACAATTTTTCCTGATTATAGGATTTGAGTTCTCGTTCCAACTTGTATTTGAGTTGGAGTGTGATATCAGCATCTTCCCCTGCGTATTCTGCAACCTCTTTAGGGTCAGCATCACGCATATTGCCTTGGTTTTTACCCTTTTTGCCTATCAATGTTTCAATGGAGACCGGTGAATAATTCAGATAGTTCTCGGATAAGGCATCCATATTGTGTCTGGAATCCGGTTCAATTAAATAATGCGCGAGCATGGTATCAAATAATGCCCCTTTTACCTCAATCCCATAGGTCAATAAAATTGTAATATCATACTTCAGGTTTTGCCCAATCTTTAAAATCTTTTCATTTTCAAAAATATCCTTGAATTCGCTTAATATAGATCTGCATTCATCCTGATCCTGAGGCATTGGAATGTAATACGCTTCATGGGCATTGTAGGATATAGCCAGCCCTACTATTTCCGCCTCAAAGGCATTGATATCTGTGGTTTCTGTATCAAAACAAAACTCCTCCTGTCTTGATAGAAATCGAATAAGATTTTTTCGTTTGGATTCAGAATCTATGAGATAATATTGATGTTTTACAGTTTGAATATTCTCTTTTTCCGGTGATGTTTTTAATGCTTCCTCAGATTCGGATGGCATAAACATATCAATCTGATTCTCATCTGATTTTTTCTTAGAAGAGGAACTTGATTTACCTGAATCACCATCATCACCAAAAAGTCTTTTCTTAGTAGTTCTGAATTCAAGCTCATCAAGGAGAGCAATGAGTTGCTCATTGTTTGGTTCCGTATGACGTAAATCTTCTTCATTAAATTCAATTGGAACATCTATAGCAATAGTTGCAAGTTTTTTTGATAAAACACCTTGTTCTCCAAACTCAATTACATTTTCCTTTTGTTTTCCTTTTAATTCATCAGCATGGACTACAAGGTTTTCAACAGATCCGTATTGTTGAATGAGTTTTTTTGCGGTTTTTTCACCAATTCCCGGTATTCCGGGAATATTATCAACACTGTCTCCCCAAAGCCCCAGGATGTCTCTTACCTGATCGGGAGTTTCGATTTCCCATTTTTTGATAACTTCCTTTTCCCCAAGTACCTCAACTCCTTTACCCATAAAAGCAGGCTTGTATAAGTAGACGTGTTCTTCTACCAATTGACTGTAGTCTTTGTCGGGGGTCATCATAAACACCTCGAATCCTTCCTTTGAAGCTTTTTTTGCCAATGTGCCTATGACGTCATCGGCCTCGAATCCATCAATTCCATAAAGTGGAATATTGAAGGCTTGGACCATTTTAATCACAAATGGGATATTACTTTCGATATCTTCAGGTTGTTCCTGTCTATTGGCCTTGTAATCAGTGTATTCCTTATGTCTGAAAGTTGGTGCTTTGGTATCTATTGCCACACCAATATGTGTAGGCTTTTCCTTTTGTAAAATTTCTAAAAGAGAATTTGTAAACCCATAGGTAGCTCCTGTATTAACTCCCTTGGAATTTATTCTTGGATTTTTACTGAAAGCAAAATGAGCCCTATAAATTAAGGCCATGGCATCCAGAAGAAACAGTTTTTTATCAGGCTTCGACATTTTAATAGATAAGTTTAGCTAATATTTCTCCTCTCTCTTCACTTTTCAAAATCACTTTTGTCTTTGAATTGATATGATAGCTTTCCAAACGCTCTCTTTTTTGATCAAAATAAAGCATTAACTTTTTTTCAGATGCATAAAGATAATTATCCTCAATGATGGTAGCAGATATCATTTCGGGAAAAAGGGCATTGGCCGGCTTTACTTTTAATTCTTTGATTTTCGATTTATAATCAGCTTTTTTTAAACGATACACCAAAGCTCCATTGACAACCGAATCGTACAATGGCGCCAGTGCAGGTTTATTTATATTCATAGCCTTAAATAATTCCAGTTCCTCCGACCAGTCAATGTCGCTTTTAGAAACGGTGGATGAATCATCGATAAATATTACGGTCTTTTCTAAAGTGGGTGATAAAGAATCGAGAAGTTCAATTTGTTGATTGATTATTTTCAATACGTCATAATGCTCGGCAGGATAATTAAAATCTTCATTTGAAGGGCTACATTGAAAAAAAATAGCAGTTGTTAAGACTGCTATTGCAATTGATATTATTTTGTTTTTATTCATTTACTTTTCGCCTGGTTGGCAACTTTATTCATTGCTGCTTTTATTTCATCCTGATCTCCCAGATAATAATCTTTGATATAATTCAAATCGTCATCCAGTTCATAAACCAATGGAACACCTGTTGGAATGTTCACCTTTAGGATATCATCCTCGGGCATATTTTCAATTAGTTTTTTAAATGCTCTAATGCTATTGCCATGAGCAGCAACAATGATTTTTTCTCCTTTTTTCAAACGCGGAAAAAGGTCATTTTCTAAAAGTGGTTTTATCCTTTCAACGGTTAAAGCAAGACTTTCCGTCAATGGTATTTGATTCTCATTGAGACCAGAATACCTCGGATCTTTACCCGGGTATCTTTCATCTTCTTTTTCAAGTGGGGGTGGTGGTGTAGCATAACTTCGTCTCCAAATCAGAACTTGTTCATCACCGTATTCTTTTGCGGTTTCAGCTTTGTTTAATCCCTGCAAGGCGCCATAATGTCTTTCGTTCCATCGCCAATCTTTTATTACCGGGATCCAGGCCTGATCTATTCCGTCTAATACAAAATTCAAAGTTCTGATAGCCCTTTTTAATACAGAAGTGTAGGCCAGATCAAAGATAAATCCTTCTTCTTTAAGCAATCTACCGGCCTCTTTAGCCTGAGCTTCTCCCAATTCTGTAAGGTCCACATCTTTCCAACCTGTAAATCTGTTTTCTTTATTCCAAAGACTTTCGCCATGCCTGACTAAAACGAGTTTGATCATATTTTTGAAAAATTTGTACCAAGATAAGGAATGAAATAAACGATTGATACAGAATGTTACTTTTTACTGTCTCAATCTAATTTTAATGATTGGATTGGTTCCAATTAAAACAGATAGGGGATGAAATATTTTGCTATTCCTTATTTGGATTTCACAATTCTTCTGACAATCGTCGTATTCTTAGTTTTTATTTTTATAAAGTACAAGCCGGGAGATGAGGGCTTTAAATTGATTTGATTTTCTTTATCCAATTCTGCTTTGTATAAAGTTTGACCATTGACATCAGATATTTCTAAATTGCCTATTGGCCTTTTGTCAAAATCTACATGAATAAAATCGTTAAATGGATTTGGATAAAGGGTGATCTTTAAATTCGCTGCAAGATCGTAGAAAACTGAAATTACTCTGGAATATTCAAAGCTCCCATTCATGTCAATCTGTTTAAGTCTATAGTAATTTACACCTTCATGTAGATCATTGTCAATTATAGAATAATTCATGGCTTCATTTGAATATCCCGCGGCATCCACACTTTGAATAGTGATCCAATCAAAACTTGAACTACTTTTTTCAACATTAAAATGGGATGTATTTTTCTCATTAATGGTTTTCCAATTGATTAGTACCTCATCCTTTATCAATTCGGCATTAAAGGCAATTAACTCCAAAGGTAGTGGAGCACCTGCACTGGCACCTATGGCGAATTTTGAAAAAGTAGTATAACCTGTTCTTTGGGCAAAACCATTACCGGCATCATAAATTCTTCCGGCGGAATCTAAAGGAGGCATCAATGTTGTTCCTGCCAATGCATCCCATTCATTGTAATTTGTTGATGCAGAAGGCCTTTTCAAAATGGTAAAAGCATTATCCAATATTCCGGTCAAACCCGTAATATTTTCTACATGAAGCCGCAAACCATAACTTCCACCACTTATTGCACCCACCGGATTTATATCCCATTCTGCATCCTCAAATATGTTTATTATGGCAGGGCCATCCGAGGCTATTATTGGATTCAAATTTCCATCCACATTATTTCCAACTTCATTAATGGTTGATACGGATACTTCCAATGCACTTATTCCTGCTGCGTTATTATTAATAAATTCCATGAGTTGATAATCTACTGAATTGCCTCCGGTTCCAACCGGGAACGGTATGGTATCAGTATTAGCCAAAACACTCTTTCTCATTAAGCCTGTTATAAAACTGGCGGATGAATATCCGGTAATATCCGCGGGGTCGGTACTGCTTAATATTAGCGTATTGCCATTCGCATCAACTATTCCATCTGTAAGCGTTAAACGATTGGTAATGGTTACGTCACCATCCAGGGATAATTGGGGGCCGGTACCGAAACTATTATTGATTTCTACATTGACATAATTAAAGTTATCACCCGCCCCTCCTGTATTTTGTGGAAATGTTTGAGCGTTTGCTGTTCCATTAAATTCCAATGTGGAATTATCGTTCATGTCAAGGATTCCAAAGTTTGCATTTCGTATAAAATCACCCCCTATGGATAATCTGCTATCATTGTTTAATTCAATTTCTGATTCCCCCGAAGCGATTGCAAAAAATTCAATATTGCCTGAAACATCTAAAGTCGAATTATCATTTAAACGTGCTATCAAATTATCAGCACTTGAAAAATCGGTATCAATTATAAGATCACCTCCAATTGAGCCGCTGCTATTATCATTAAATAAAAATTCAAGATCATCTCCTCCCGTATTGCCGTTATGATCTAAATAAACACTCCCCGTTACATTGAGCTGTGCAGTGCTTCCAACCGAATTATTTCCCATGTGAATGAGTATATCATCTCCACCCTGATGGTTTGCAATTAAATCTCCTGTGATATTGATTTGGGCATTGTCATCAATAAGTAAACTTAAATCACCTCCTATTGAAGTCAACAAAGTCAATGAATCGCCTACATTTAACTGGGTGCCCGCTCCATTTACACTTAAAGTAGTATTCTCGCCACCATCGTCAAGCTCAAGGTCTAAATTGTCGTTAACTGTAAAATTCACACCTCCATTAATAGTTAAACTAGCATCGTCGTTTCTTACATCATTTTGTATGATTAATGAATTAATATTTACATCACTTGCCGGGCTATTAACATCAAAACCATCAATTAGCACAATGGAGCTGGTACCGGGTTCACAGTCACAAGTTGCTTCACCAATTCCAATAGTTGACCAGGTACTGCTGTTATTCCAATCGCCATCCAATCTTGCATAAATGTTTATTGGACTCACGCTAAATCTATAATTGAAATGATTAATTCCACCGCCATCATTTGTAGCAATTATTTTAGAAGAACTAAATCCTGTTTCGGCGGGATTTGTAACATTATTGATAATAATATCAAAATTTACCCCTTCAGATATACCGGTAGGAGCATTAAAAATTAAAGTATCGTTGTTCTGTGTAGTAAATGATGAAATCGCCACGCCATTAAAGGTACTTCCAGCCAATATTGCAGTAGAAAAGTCTCCATTTGGCAGGACAATTATTATCTGATTGCCTATCGAAATATCAAGTGTTTTGGTGACATCACTTTCTATATTTTGATTGTAAGTAAAAGCTGTAACTGCAGAAGGGGAATCATCGGTGTTGGTCAAGGTAGGGTTTTCAAAACATGAATTAGTCGGAGCAGCTTCCGAGCTTACTCGAACATTATCAATAGTCCAGTATTCATTGGTGGCATTATTTCGAACCAATGCACGTATTTCAACCTCACAGCCCAATAGATTGCTTGAAACAGCTTTTACAGGGCCAAATGGCAAATCATCCTGATGTGTTCCGTTGATTTCTAAATTTTCCCAACTCGCCCCATCCATGCGATATTGAATTCGAATTGAATCGGTAATTTCAAGCGTGCCAAATTCACCGTATTCCACTTCCAGTTTTACATTATCATAATTGGAAATATCAATGGTTTCGGTGGTCCAGGCATTTTCAAGAGGTACATTTCTCGCAAGTAGGCCTCTTGCTCCATCGATCATGTAATAGTCTTCAACCCGGTACGAAGTTCCTGATAAAAGATTTTCCAAAGTCCAGTCAATGCCGACATCGTTGGCATTATTGTCTACAGCGACGGTTGCATTATCGGCATAGGATTCAAAGTCTTCAAACCAGATGGAGGCAGGCCCGACGGTATAGCTGTAATTAAAATGATTGATACCGCCCTCATCGTTGACCGCTTCCAGAGAGGCGGTGTATTGATCTTCGGTGGCGGGATTGGTGGCCCCGATGATAAGGATGTCAAAGGCAGCACCTTCGGCAACGGTGGAAGGAGCGAGAAACTCCAGGGTATCGGAGGTCTGGGTTATAAAGGCGGCGATGAGGTTCCCGTCAAACGTACTTCCCAAAGCAGTGGCCGATGAGAAGTCGCCATTGGGCAGGACGATGCGCACCAGGCTGCCGAGAGAGACGTCCAGGTCGAGCACCCCATCGGAAGGCACGGTTTGCGAAAAGGTATAATCGGAGGCGGCCGCGGTGCCGGTTTCCGAGACGCTCATGGAGGCGGCGGTGAAACAGGCGTTATTGGTGGCATCCTCAGAGGAGACGCGCACATTATCAATGGTCCAGTATTCGTTGGTGGCATCGCAGGCGGTGGTGACACGCACTTCGACCTGACAACCGAGCAGTCCTGTGACGGTAGCTTTTTCAGGGCCACTGGCCATGTCATCGGCGTGGAAGCCGTTGTTGAGGCGAATCCAGGCGGCGCTGTCGAGGCGGTATTCGATGACGATGGAATCGGCTGCTTCCATGGTGCCGAACTCCCCGTATTCCACATCGATGCGCACATTGTCATAGGCGGAGATGTCAATGGTTTCGGTGGTCCAGGATTTGGAAATACCCAGGCCGGTGTTACGGGCGATAAGGCCTCTTGCTCCATCGATCATGTAATAGTCTTCAACGCGGAAAGAGGTTCCGGTTAACCCCATGGGATCCAAAGTCCAGTCAATGCCGACATCGTTGGCATTATTGTCTACAGCGACGGTTGCATTATCGGCATAGGATTCAAAGTCTTCAAACCAGATGGAGGCGGGCCCGACGGTATAGCTGTAATTAAAATGATTGATACCGCCCTCATCGTTGACCGCTTCCAGTGAGGCGGTGTATTGATCTTCGGCAGCGGGATTGGTGGCTCCGATGATAAGGATATCAAAGGCAGCGCCTTCGGCAACGGTGGAAGGGGCGAGAAACTCCAGGGTATCGGAGGTCTGGGTTATAAAGGCGGCGATGGCGTTCCCGTCAAAAGTACTTCCCAAAGCAGTGGCCGAGGAGAAGTCGCCATTGGGCAGCACGATGCGCACCAGGCTGCCGACAGAGACGTCCAGGTCGAGCACTCCATCGGAAGGCACGGTTTGTGAAAAGGTATAATCGGAGGCGGCCGCGGTGCCGGTTTCCGAGACGCTCATGGAGGCGGCGGTGAAACAGGCGTAATCTGATGCACTGAACCCTTCAACAAGAACATCATCAAATGTCCAGTATTCGTTGGTGGCATCGCACGCTGCGGTGACCCGAATTTCTAAAATGCAGCCAAGAATTCCACTGATTGTAGCCGTATCTTGTGATACAGACATATCATCTGATACGAATCCATTTGTAAATCTAATCCAAGTACCTCCATCCAGACGATATTCGATTAAAATTGAATCTGCAGGCTCCAAAGTGCCTGTTTCACTATAAAGTACTGATGCGCTAACATTTTCATACGCAGAAATGTCTATAGTTTCAGTTTGCCAGGTTTTAGAGATACCTAAACCAGTGTTTCTAGCGACAAATGCACGTACTCCATTAATAACGAGAGCATTTGAAACTCGATAAGCAGTACCTGTATTTCCTATTGGTTCAACTGTCCAATCAACACCTACATCATTTGTATTATTATCAACAGCGACAGTAGCATTATTAGCATACGTTTCAAAACCTTCAGTCCATATAGTAGTTTGAGCAATACTTACTTTAAAATTTGCATTAAAAAGTAAAATGAGAAAGATAGCTTGAAAAAGCTGCGATTTGGATTTTAATAAGGTCAAAATAGGACAAAAGGAAGTTTGCGTATACAAATGTATACAGTTTAGACTTAATAAGAAACCGCTTTAGAATATGAATCCAGCAATTAATCCTGTTAATATAATTAGTGGCGAGGGCACTTTGCTGAACATTAACATTAAAAATGTTATAAGAATTACCAGAAGATTTACGATGTCCATAAATCCAATATTTATAATATCAACCCCAATAGGTTCAAATAAAATTAATGCAGCCGCCACGACCAATCCTGAACTAGCGGCATTAATCCCTTCTAAAGAGGCTCTAACGACTCTATACTGTTTTAGTGATTCCCAGAATCGAATAATAAAGAATATCAGAAATGTACCAGGCAAGAAAATTCCCAATGCTGCCATTGATGCTCCTAGTATTTCACCTCCAATGCCCAATTCCCTTAGCGAAAGTGCACCTACAAATGCACTAAAACTAAAAACTGGTCCGGGAAGCGCTTGGACCATTCCATAGCCGGTTAGAAATTCTTCTGAACTTAAATAGTGTTTAAACTCTACAAATTCTGTGTGTAAATATGGAATCAGCACTTGCCCACCACCAAAAATCAAACTTCCATTTCTATAGAAATTCTCAAAAATTAAAAGTGGTTTATAGGCCAATAAATTACCCAATAATGCGGCCAGTAATAATATTCCAAGATATAGGATGAAGTTTTTCCAGTCAATATTTAGTTTTTCTTTCTCATCCTGCTTTGGTTGCTGCTGAAATTTCAAAGCGGTAATAACTCCTCCCGTTAAAAGTAAAATTGGAAATACCCATGGGGAACGAATAAAATAACTAGTTACAGCAGCAATGACCATTAAAGCGCCACCGAGTTTTGTGTTGATTACTTTTGATGAAATCACATAAGCTGCATAAGCAACAAATCCCACCGCCATTGGCTGAATAAATCTCGCAAACTCCATGGAGCGCTGATTTTCATCCAGGTAGGAAATTAAAACGCCGGCGGCAGTCATAATGGATACTGCCGGGAAAATCCAAACTAAAAGTGTTAGATAGGCTAATGTAGCACCACCTTTTTTATATCCAATTGCTGTAATAGTTTGCGTTGATGTAGGACCCGGAAGAATCTGGCATAACGCTAGCAATTCTAAGAGCTCTTCCTCGGTAACATAGCCCCTTTTTTCCACAAATTGTTTAGTGAAAAGAGCTATATGAGCTTGAGGACCTCCAAATGCAGTCAGTGAAAGGCCGAGTACATCTTTAAGAAAAATAAAATATCGGAAGTCTCTTAGCTTGGCCAAAATTTATTTCTTTAAGCCAATTTCTTTTAACCTCTCATTTAAAAATTCACCCGCACTGATGTCTTCAAATTTTTTAGGGTTTGATTCTGTAACACAAGATTCCAAACAACTCAAATCCATATCAGATCTTGGATGCATGAAAAACGGTATTGAATATCTGGAAGTTTTCATTTTTTCTTTGGGGGGATTGACCACCCTGTGAATGGTCGAACGCAATACACCATTAGTAAGTCTTTCTAGCATATCTCCAACATTCACGACAATTTGATCTGGAAGGGCTGTAATTGGGATCCATTTATTATCCCGCCGTAAAACTTGTAATCCTTCCGCGCTAGCGCCCATTAAAAGAGTAATGAGATTAATATCGCCATGTTCTGCAGCCCTAACAGCATCATCAGGGATTTCTTCGGGGTTTTCAATAGGATAATAATGGATAGGTCTTAAAATAGAATTTCCTTTTTCAACTTTTTGATCAAAATAATTTTCATCGAGCTTCAGGTATAATGCGATTGCTCTTAGTACCTCTTGCCCCGCGCTTTCCAATGTTTGAAACACATTTATGGAAATATCCTTTAGTTCGGGAATTTCTTTAGGCCAGATATTCTCAGGATACGTTTCATTTAAATCGTCCGGAGAGCCCGAAGGCTGTCCAACATGATAAAATTCCTTTAAATCTCCTGTATTTCTTCCTTTCGCATGTTCCTGCCCCTTAGGCGTATAGCCTCTCTGACCGAAAATAGATTTATCGTGATATTTTAATTTTAACTCATCCGGGAGTGAGAAAAATCGCTGATATGCAGCGTATAGATTTTGCGAATCACTTTCTGATAATCCGTGATTTTTAAGGGCAATGAAGCCAATATTAGAATAGGCTTCGCCCAACTTTTCAACAAAACTATTTTTTATTGCTTTATCCTTTGACTTAAAATCATTGAGATCCAAAGATGGGATTTCATCGTGAAGAATAGGTGTCATATGAATTTATTCTGAGATAAATTTAAATATATATCAATTGTGAACAACTTCTCTTAAAACATTAACTGATTTGAATGCTCCAAAGTTATCCAAATGATATTGGTAGTACCTAATTAATAATTCCAACAATTGAAATCTATCAGCCCCATTAAGGGGCATTTTATTAAAATTAATAAGGTTGTTAACGATTTTGGATTGTCGGGAATCCATAAGAACTCCGGCCGAATTAAAGTCTTTTAGTTGGTTTGGAGCAAAACCTAGAAATGAACTTAATTTTAGCATAAAATCGATATGAAAATCCTCAATATGCTCTTTAATCTGATCAAATAATGCAATCTGCTCAACCAGAAAACTAAATTTAGCGGAATTTGCACTTTCTTCTTTTAGACATTTAATCAGCAATTCTGCCAGAAACATTGCGATAATAATTTTAAAAGGATGAAATGGAATGCTCTTGAATGGAAGGAACAGCTTTAATTCTGAAATGCGTTGAATTTCTTTGTTTTGATTTTCATAAACAACCATTTCCAAAATACTCAGACTTTGAAAATAGGCCATCTTATTGCCTTTTTTACTACTTTTTACACTATTGACTATGTAGGATCTAAGGCCAAATTCTTCAGTATAAACCTTAGCTATTATCGAGTTTTCCTTATAACTGATATAACCTAAAACAATTCCACGTGTCTTGTGAAGCATTATTCAATTATAGCGAATTTTGTATTGCAAAATTCTTCTCCATCTTCCGTCGTTGTTAGAATATAATATACGCCTGATTTCGGTTTTGAATTGTTGTAGGATCTTAGGTTCCAGGTAATTGAATTTCCAGTCGCTCTTTGCTCATGAAACAACTTCCCACCATTGTCAACGATTTTTACTATGGCATTTTGTGGAATATTATAAACGCTTAAGTCTCCTAGATATCCGGGTTTTACGGGATTGGGAAAAACCTTGATATCATCACACACACTATTTGAACTCGTAGCTGTACCGCGATAAGATACAATTCCATCATTGGTTGCAAAAAAAACTTCCCCGTTTTGTTCATTGATTTCGATGTCTACGATTCGGTTGTTAATCAAAGGGCTATTATCGACTGTAAAATTGGCAATTACGTTTGTGCCATCCGGTTCAAATAACCAGACACCATTATTTGTTCCTACCCATTTTCTATTAGCCGGGTCCACTTCTATTGATGTAATTATCTCCTCGCGTAATAAAGGTCTGTTTTCAAAAATGGGAGTACTGGCATCTACATTTCCACCATCAAAAATTCTATCAGGATTGAAAAATACAGCGACTCCATCATTGGTACCAACCCAAATATCTCCGTCAAGATCAATGGCCATATCATTTACCGCATTGGTTGGAAGATTACCATTTCCTTCGGCAGCATTCAAATTTCTTATTTGATTGTCTTCTTCATTGAACACAATTATACCACCGGTGATATTTATTACTCTACACCAAATATTGTTGCCTTCGTCTGTCAGCATTTGATCTACACGATCGAGGTTTTGTGCGGAAAAAGGAAGTGATCTCCATCCATTTTCAGGACTGTAAAAATTAATAGGTCTTGGCGATTCAGTATTTGCCATTACCAATTCACCTTTTTCATTTTCAGTCATAGCACTAACTCGTGTAGAGGCAAAGCCATCCAAAATGTTAAATAATGTGGAGTTACTCGAATTAAAGACTTGAAAAGAGTCTGATTCATATTGCATTAGTACGCCGTATCCAATTGACCCTAATGCCAATAAATTGGCAGATTTATAAAAGTAGGGTTCGTAAAGATCAAGGAGGAATTTTCCTATGTTTTTGGTATTAGGCAATTCCTTGGGTAAATAATTAATCCATTCTCCATTTTCATAAATAGAATAACCAAAATCGTTGAGTTGTTGTGTAAAATTTGTCTTTCTTCCACCAGATGTCACAACCAGCGTTCCATCATTATAGGCCATGCGAGCCACAAGATTCTTAAATGGCCCATTTGGATTATAGTATTCATATTCGCCACTCAAATTTGAAATAAGCCCTCTGTCGGGAGAAGCAATCCAATATTTTCCATTATTATCTATCAGGAAATCATCGGGAGTCGGAAAAATTTCAAGCTCGGATATCACATTGCTAAAAGTGTCGGTAGAATTCCACAACTGGATATTATTGCCTGTTAACAATATAAATTGATTCCCAATAATTCTTAGCTTTTTTATTTGACTTCCCAATCCGGGCATTCTTACTCGCCATTTCCCGGATTCATATTGCCAAAGTTCGGCAGAATTGCCACTGTTTCTTGCTACAAATATTGAATTGTCGAAGGAAACTAAATCTGAAAAATTATTTTGAGGAACACTATCAGCAGAAACAAACAATCGCCAATTATTAACATCCTGTAAATTGACCGAACTATTAAAAGGGGCCTGCATTATTCCTTGAGATGTAGACAAATAAATACTGTCGCCATTTGTATCCACAGCACTGGCATAAATTTCAATTTGACTGTTATTACCAAGTCCAAGATTTCTGTAATCTTCAGCGACTTCAATTTTCCTCAAATCCAATTTTACCAATCCAAACGAACAGGAAAGAAAAGCAAAATCCCCGTCGATGGAAATGTGATTAATTCGTTTAGAACCTACAATTGCAGATGATTGAATAATCGCATCGATGTTTATAATATAACCTTCTTTATCCACAAGGTCTATATTGCCGCTTTCATATGCAATTATTAAAATAGAGAGAGCTTTATGATATTTTAAAACAGAAATTCTGTTATCATTTAGCCCCTGAATTTTGCTTATTTTATCAATTAATCCGGTCTCAGGATCAATTCTAAACAATCCGTTTTCAGCAGCTGCATAAATGTAATTATTCGTCTCTTCAATCGCTTTTATTTGATAGTATGAAAAATGCGTTCTCCAACTTCCAACAGGAATATTTGATTGGGCCAAGATTATTGAAGAACCAAGGCAATTCAGGATAAATAAAATACTTAAAAAAGTATATTTCATGGCTTGAGAACGCGACTTATATCTTCTTATTTTACTCATCTAGATTGAAACATGCGCGACATCTGGCCTGGTATTCTTCGGTTGCACCGAGCATCACGGTTTTCTTAGACTTTTTAATTCGATATGAAAATGAAGCCAGACTTCCACAACGCACACAAATGGCATGAAGTTTTGTAATGAATTCAGCATTTGCCATTAACTGTGGCATTGGGCCAAAAGGCTTACCCATATAATCTTTGTCCAAGCCCGCCACAATTACTCTTTTACCTTTATCGGCAATAGTTTTAATAATATCGATAATTTCGTTGCTAAAAAACTGAGCTTCATCAATGGCAATTACCTGAGCATCTTTTGATAATTTTAGAATGTCATTCTCATTTTCGATAACTATCGACTCCATTTCACTTTCATCATGCGAAACAACTTTTTTTTCATGATACCTTTTATCCAAAGAAGGTTTGAACAATTCTATTTTTTGTTGTGCAATTTTAGCACGACGCAATCGCCGCATGAGCTCTTCTGTTTTACCGGAAAACATAGGTCCTGAAACCACTTCCACCCAACCCGAATTGGAAATTTCACTATCCTGAAAAAAAGGTTCTGTAAACATATTAGTAAGAGTATTTCATATGAGGTAATTTATTTTCAGGACTCACTTCAATCTCTATGTCCCCGCTTATTTTGCATTGACAGGCCAGTCTTTGATTTTCTTTTAATAAATTTTTATTTCTATACTTCAATTCCGCTCCCGACAAAGAACTGACATTTTCAGTTCCCTTTATTAATGTTAATTTACAAGTAGTACATCGCCCTTTTCCGCCACATGTATGCATCCAGTCTATAAATTCAGCATGAATGGCGTGCATTACCGAATTATTTGAAGGGTAAAACGGTACCTTTCTATTGAAGAGGTTCTTAATAAGAATATCTGGCATCTTTTTTAACTTCGCAAATGAAAGAAAATTCAATATGGAGAGCAAACTAAACCTTATTGCCATTCAGGACTATTCAGAAGATTTAGCTGGAATTTTTCTAAATGAGCTGAAAGGGCAAAAAAGTCATTTTTCAGGTAAGGATATATTGTCGCTTAATGAAGTGAAACAAGTCAACCTTTTCATTTTGAAAGAGATTTTTTTTAGCTGGAAAGCGCAAAATATTCAAATGAGGAGTCCTTATTTTGATTTCGACAATAAGGAGGTTATTGCGTCCCTCGAGGATTTCATGAATTTGTTGTCCAGGCATATTAAAGTTCCTTTTGATTTAATGCATGGGCTGTACAGTCTTGCAATCAGGGATACTATACTGTTTTATCTCGTACCTGATTATTTTCTGGTTCACTTTATAAATGAATTGAATGATGACATGCTGAACCGCGAGACATTAAATCAATACAAAACTTATTTGGATCTCAATAGGAAAATGTATGAAAATTTTTTGGCCAAAATAGATACTGAAAAAATAGACATTAGTAACAAAGAAAAGCTGGGTGAATTAATTCACTCTATTAGTTTTGATGCAGAGGAAAAGGAGATATTCGACTATTTTTCATCAAAGAAAAATTTGGACATTGAATTGTTTTTAAAAATTGAGGAAACTGAAGAAAGCGAAGTTAAACCTAAAGCCGAATCATTTAAAGAAGGAAAGAGCTATCAATTTGATAATGAGCAAATTGTCAATGAAAAGTATAAAACCGAATCGGGAATTCTCAATGACAAACTCAAAGGAGAAAAGTCATCGTCTTTGCTCGATAATATGCAAAAACAAAAAATCAATAACATCTCAAAATCAATATCTC
Organism: Cytophagales bacterium; assembly: GCA_040218795.1. Lineage (GTDB taxonomy): Bacteria > Bacteroidota > Bacteroidia > Cytophagales > CCMP332 > CCMP332. The sequence goes on from JAVJQT010000002.1 coordinate 172,374, forward strand.
TGAATCAGAGATTTGTATTTATTAAAGAGTTGTTTGGCGGCAATCTTGATAATTACGATAAGGCCTTAAATACTTTGGATTCCTTTAATTCCTGGGAAGAGGCAAATCAGTTTATTGAAGAAGAACTCGCGCCAGAATACAATTGGGATATTTCAAAAGAATCGGTAGCTGAATTTAACGAAATAATAGAACGAAAATACAAATAGTCTATCTGCCCAGAATTTGCAATCTGTGGGCATCTAATTTTAGCAATGTAAAGAGTAAAATTGAAAAGGCAACCAATGCCGATCCACCATAACTAAAAAATGGCAGGGGGATTCCTATCACAGGAAAAAGGCCAATTGTCATACCAATATTTACCATAACATGAAATAAAAATATACTCGTCACTGCATAACCATAGGCCCTGGCATATCTCGATTTTTGACGCTCTGCGATTTGAACGAGTTTTATAAGAAAAAAAACAAAAACTGAGACCAAAATAAGAGAGCCAACAAAGCCGTGTTCCTCTCCAACGGTACAAAATATATTATCAGTACTTTGATCCGGAATAAAGTCAAATTTTGTTTGTGTTCCTTTTAAATATCCTTTACCCCAAAATCCACCACTTCCTATTGCAATTTTCGATTGAGTCACCTGCCAGCCGGCTCCCATTGGGTCTGCATTTGGGTTAATAAAAACCTGAATTCTATTTTGCTGATGAGGTTTTAATACATTTTTAAAAACATAATCCACACTGATTACTAAACCAATAGAATAGACTACAGTCATGATGACCAAAATAATCCGCTTTGCTTCTTTCAAACTCAATAATATTCCGAGTATTCCAATGATGACCATGGCTCCGATAATTACAATTTTTGAAACCAGTAAAGTCAAAATGAAAAGTATGGCTGAGAGTACGCCGATTATTAAAATTACCGGTGACATACCTTCCCGAAACAAAACCAAAATAAATGCAGAATACACCAAAGCAGATCCGGTATCACCCTGTAGCACTGTAAGTGCAAGAGGAATTAATATGATTGCAGCGATGGCTACAATATGCTTGAATTTTCTGAAGCTAAAATTAGATTTGTTTAAAAACTTTGCCAGAGCCAGTGCACAAGCGTATTTTGCAAATTCAGAGGGTTGAATTCGAACTCCTCCTATTTGAAACCAGGATTTTGAACCGGCAACTTCGGTACCCAAAAATAATACGGCAATTAGGCTGGCGATTACCAAAGCATAAATAAGCCATGAAAAGGTGCGGAAAAAGCGGAAATCCATGAGCATAATTATCGATGCAAATACCAGGGATATTCCAATCCAAATCAATTGCTTACCTGAATTAAGAGAAAAATTGAATATACTCGTAGGATTTTCAGGATCGTATACGGCAGCATAGATATTAAGCCAACCAAATGTAATCAGTGCCAAATAAATGGCAATTACAGTCCAGTCGATATTATCCGTAAGTCTTCCTTCGGTTCTCATTAATAAATGAATTCACCTTTCTTTATATAATCTTCAAGCCAGGTCCGTTTGATCTCCCCTAACAAATATTTTTCGATCATCAAACCACTAATACCCGCCGCCGCTCGCCCTCCTTGTCCTGAATTTTCAACAAATACCGAAATGGCAATTTTCGGATTTTCCTTTGGGGCAAAACAGATAAAAACGGAGTGATCCTCACCATGAGGATTTTCTGCTGTTCCTGTTTTACCGCAAACATCGATTCCCGGTACATTGGCGCGCAATCCCGTGCCTTTTTTTACCACTTGCTCCATGGCGTCTATAACAATCGGAAAGTGCCCGGTATCAATACTTGTATAATTTCGAACTTTGTATGATTCAGGAATACTTTCTTTTCCATCGATATCCTTAATAAAATGTGGCGTCATATAATAACCTCTATTGGCCAGTATCGCGGCCAAATTCGCCATTTGAATCGGCACAATTGAAATTTCTCCTTGACCGATTGCCAGACTGTAAATCGTAGAAAACTTCCAACGGTTATCGCCATAAAGCTTGTCATAATAAGCGGGTTGTGGAATAAAACCTCCTTTTTCATTTGGAATGTCTATTCCAAGTGGAGTTCCAAAACCAAAACTTCTAATGTGTTTATTCCAGGTAGCCAATCCAATTTCTGAGTCCTTATAGGTATTCTCATCCAAATTCTGATTGATAATTCTTCTGAAAGTTTCTCTAAAATAGGGATTGCATGAATTTTTAATGGCCCCCTTTAAATCTTCAAAATAGTGGTCACCGTGGCAGGCAATAATATTTCTGTTACAGGTAATTCTGGTATAGGGGAAAATCACCTCTTCTTCAAGGGCAATTAAAGCCTGGGCCAGTTTAAAAATCGAGCCTGGAGGATAAGGAGACATTAAAGGTCGAATAAATAGAGGTTTTAAAGTGTCCTCCAATAAACTCTGATAGTTTTTTGGGAAATCTCTTCCGGTTAAAATATTCGGGTCATAGGATGGTGCTGAAATAAATGTGAGAATTTCACCTGTTTTTGGTTCAATTGCAACTACACTTCCTCTTTTCCCTTCCATCAACCATTCAGCGTATTGTTGTAATTCAAGGTCTATTGTGGTTTTGATATTTGATCCCGGCGATGAAAGCGTATCGTAAAGGCCTTGTTTAAATTTTCCTTTTACCAAACCCCGAACATTTACCATTTGGTAACTTATTCCTTTTACGCCTCTTAATTCCTGTTCATATTCGGATTCAAGGCCACTCTTTCCAATAAAATCACCCTGCTCATAGTGTTCTTTTTCATATTTTTCGAGTTGTGATTTGCTGATTTCACCAATATAACCCAAAGCTGATGCCATGCTTTTATGCGGATAAGATCGCACCGTCCTTGGGGATACATAAAAGCCATTAAATCCGACCAGATTATCTTCAATTTCGGCAAATTCTTCAAGTGGCAATTGCTTAATAAAAATCGAAGGCTTTACATAAGAGTATGATTTGGCGCTTTTTAGCTTCTCATCGTAGTTCTCCTCATCTATTTTAAATATTTCACAAAATTTATCTTTTTGATTCTCTTCGACTTCTTTGGGCACGACCATTACATCAAAAACCGGTTCATTTTCTACAAGGACATTGTTTTTTCGGTCGAGAACCAGACCACGGAATGGATAATGCACTTTTCTCTGAATAATGTTGTGCTCGGCCGCTAATTTGTAATTGGAATCCAAAACCTGTAGTGCAAAAAGCCTTGAAATAAATACAAGGCCGATTATTACTATGATTCCGATAAAGACGTATTTTCTATTATCTCTCATGTTTTAATCTTGCTGAAAAGGAGCAATTGAACTGTAATAATCATCACCAGCGAAAATATAGCGGAAACGGCTGCATAAAGCATGGCTTTAAATAACAATGAAAAACTAAAAGCATCGAGACTATACAAAATCAAATGATGACTGAAAATCAAAATCGAAGCGTACATCAAATACCATCCCCAGCCCATTTGATTGACCGTAATTCTCATTCCAATTTCAAAGCCACTTTTAGGATTCAATAAGCTCAACAAGCCCGGCCTTATAAACATTAGAAACACAGATGCAGCTGTATGAATTCCACCACTTTGATAAAAAATGTCTAAAATTAATCCAGTACCGAATGCGATAATTAAACCGAGGATTCTATCAAAATCAAAAGGTAGCATTAAAAAAAAACCAACGTAAATAAAGCAAAAGCCATATTCAAGAAAGTTAAGCTGGCTGAATACAAATAGTTGTAACAAGACAAAAACAAAAAATGCGCTTATATGATATATCAAATCTCTGCCCATACTATTCGTTTGATAATTCTTGTTCCAATTCTAATTTTTCCTCTCTCAATCTATTTCCAACCAAATACACATGTTTGATGGAATTAAAATTTGTGAAGAGTTTTACTCTGAGGTCGTAAAATGTTGCGTCTTCCGAAAGCTCCACACCGGAAATGACACCAATATCGACTTCAGGAGGGAAAACAGCATTAAAACCGGATGTTTTTACAGTATCTCCGGGATTAATTTTTAAATGTCTTGGCACATAAAGAAGCCTCGATTTCTCTGAACTTTCAGCATCCCACTTCAGGGTAGCCTGGATACCGCTTGGTGTTATTTTAGATGCTACATAATAGCCGGTGTGAAGTACCGATACAACAGTAGAATAATTAGAGGAGACCGATTCAACTTTGCCAATAATTCCCTTTGAGCCAATAACTGCCATATTGGGTTTAATTCCATGAATGGCTCCTTTATTTAGTGTGAGATAGTTGTTAAATCGATTGGTCGAATTGTTGATGACTTCGGCCGGAACATAGTAGTACTGCTGAAGTACAGAAGGGGGCCGGTCACCTCTGGGCGATTGATTTGGAGAGTTTGCTCTTTGCGCTAAAAGCTCTCTGAGTTTTGCATTTTCAACCTGAAGCTCTTTGTTATGTTCTTTTAAATTTAAGTATTCGCTTACATTGCTTGTACTTGATTTAATTCTGCCCGAAATCTCAATTCCTGCCTTTACAATTTTAGTTTGCTGATAAATGGTTCTGTTTTTAATCAGAACAAATGACAGGTATTCTAAAAAGAGAAAAAGAATAAATGCGCGATAGCGATATATTAAATGAAATAATCTTTCCATGAAAGATTATTTCATTAAGACGGCTTTATATCGGTCAAGATCTTTAAGCGGAATTCCGGTTCCCCGAACCACTGCTCTCAGGGGATCCTCAGCCACATGAACCGGTAATTTGGTTTTCATGGAAAGCCTTTGATCCAGGCCTCTTAACAGGGCACCACCTCCCGTGAGATAAATTCCATTATCGTAAATATCTGCGGATAACTCCGGAGGACTTATTTCCAATGCTTTTAAAACCGATTCTTCAATTTTGGAAATTGACTTATCCAGTGCAAATGCGATTTCTGAGTAAGAGATTTTTATAACTTTTGGAATTCCGGTCATTAAATCCCTTCCCCTAATTTCATAGTCTGCAGGCGGCTCATCCAGCTCGGTCAAAGCCGAACCAACTTCAATTTTTACTTTTTCAGCAGTCCTTTCTCCGATTAGAAGATTATGCTGTCTTCTCATGTAATCCAGAATGTCCTTATTGAAAACATCTCCGGCTGTTCTTATGGATTGATCACAAACTATTCCGGACAGTGCAATGACTGCTATTTCTGTTGTTCCACCACCAATATCTACCACCATGCTTCCCACCGGTTGTTCAATGTCAATGCCAATTCCAAGAGCTGCCGCAATAGGTTCCTGAATCATATATACTTCTTTGGCATTTGCGTGTTCTGCGGAGTCTCTTACCGCTCTTTTTTCTACTTCGGTGATTCCTGAAGGTATACATATCACCATTCTATGGCTTGGACGAAACAATTTCTTACCCTCATCTGTCATGCGGATCATTCCTCTAATCATTTGTTCTGCAGCGTTGAAATCCGCAATCACACCATCTTTTAAAGGTCGAATTGTTTTAATATTCTCATGGGTTTTTTCATGCATCTGCATGGCTTCCCTTCCAATTGCAAGCACTTTGCCTGTTGCTTTGTCCAATGCAATAATGGAGGGTTCATCCACCACAATTTGGTCTTTGTGAATGATTAATGTATTTGCTGTTCCTAAATCGATAGCAATATCACTTGTAAAGAAATCTAAAAATCCCATAGTGTCTCAGATACTAATTCGTACGCCTTCAAGTTTTCGAGTGGCAAAGATAATTTTTTTAATGTTTGAAATGTCTGATTCCTGTAAAAACCATAGATAAATCATTTTTATTACAATAATCGATAGAATCCTGGTCTTTTATAGAACCGCCGGGTTGAATAACAGATTTAATTCCAGCTTTATCAGCTATTTCTACACAATCTGGAAATGGAAAGAATGCATCGGATGCCATAACGGCGCCATTTAAATCCATTCCAAATCGTAAAGCTTTTTCTATCGCCTGATTTGCTGCATCTACCCTCGAGGTTTGTCCCACGCCTGATGCAAGCATTTGACCTTCTTTGGCCAATACTATCACATTTGATTTGGTGTGTTTGCAAATCTTGTTCGCAAAAATTAATGCATTGATTTCAGATTGATTGGGCTGCTTCTTCGTAACAACTTTTAAATCTTCTGCTTTTTCTATCGCAAGGTCCTTGTCCTGCAAAATAACACCATTCAAAATTGTTTTGAATTGTGGTTTTGAATCAATCTTTAATTTTTGCTTTAACAGTATTCGGTTCTTTTTTCCTTTTAGTATTGTCAGTGCTTCATCTGAAAAAGAAGGAGCGATTACAACTTCACAAAACAGTTTATGTATTTCCTCGGCCGCATCCTTATCGATTTCTCTGTTGGTGGCAAGAATCCCACCAAATGCAGATACAGAATCTGCTTCCAATGCCTTCAAATAGGCTGACTTAACCGTTTCTCCCAAAGCCAAGCCGCATGCATTCGTATGTTTTATAATGGCAAAGGCCGTTTTATCGAATTCCTGTATTAAAGCTACTGTTGCATCAATATCAACTAAATTATTATAAGATAATTCTTTGCCATGTAGCTTTTCAAACATGTCATCCAATGGTCCGAAAAAGGTCGATGATTGATGCGGATTTTCACCGTAGCGCAAGCTTTTACCCGGTTTTATACTTTCTTTAAAAACACTTATTTCTGAATCCTTATTGAAGTGTTTGAAAATTGCCGAATCGTAATCTGAGCTTGTTTCAAATGCATGAGCAGCAAAATGCTTCCTTTCTTCAATACTGGTGCTGGCTTCTTTTCCTGAAAGCACTTTTTCCAAATCCTGATATTGATTTTTTGATGCTACGACTAAAACATCTTTGTAATTTTTAGCTGCAGCGCGTATCAGGGAAATACCACCAATGTCTATTTTTTCTATGATCTCTTTTTCATCCTGAGTATTGGCCACTGTTTCTTGAAATGGATAAAGATCAACAATAACGAGATCGATGGAAGGGATCTCATAGTTTTCTGCCTCCTGTTTGTCCTGGGCAAGGTCTCTTCTGTAAAGAATTCCACCAAATATTTTAGGGTGCAGTGTTTTTACTCTACCACCGAAAATTGAAGGATATGATGTCAGATCTTCAACAGGAATTACTTTGGCGCCGCTTTCTTCCAAAAATTTCTGTGTGCCACCCGTTGAATAAATGGTGATTTCTTTTTTGATTAATTCTTGAATAACTGATTCAAGACCGGTTTTGTGATATACTGATATTAAAGCGCTTTTAATTGTTTTGTCTTGCATGAATGCACTGAGTTTTAGCCAAAAATCAAATTTATTGTTTTTTCAATTACCGCCGGATAATGTTTGTATTCTTCAGCATGTATTTTTTCTTCCAATTCAGAAAGCCCGGTATTTTCATCAATCGGAAAACGCGATTGAAAAATCAATTTACCTTCATCGTAGTTCTCATTCACATAGTGAATACTTATACCGCTTTCCTTTTCATTTTGTTCCAAAACAGCTTTATGTACATTGGAACCGTACATGCCTTTGCCACCGAATTTTGGCAATAGTGCAGGATGAATGTTAATGATTTTATTGGGGAATCTATTTATCAGAAATTCAGGAATAAGCAATAGAAAACCTGCCAGAACGATAAAATCGATTTTACTATTATCCAGTATGCTCAAAAGTTTATTGGGGTCTTTAAAATCTTCTTTCGATAAAAAGATGTTTGGAATCGAATGCTTTTGCGCTCTTTCTAAAACAGTTGCATCTTTCTTATTGCTAAGAACCAATGCAATGTTGATTTTTTCATTGGTCTTAAAATACTTTATGATGTTTTCGGCGTTTGTGCCCGAACCCGATGCGAAAATGGCAATGTTGATCAATTCCTTTTGTTAATTTACCCAAATCATACTGATAACTCCCGATAGTAATATCGCCTTGCAGAAGTTGCTGCAAAAATGAAATTTATCTTTTGTATCAGCCCAATAAATAAAGTATAATAAAATTAGTATTTCGGCGCTAAGAATAATTCCAATAATCCAAAAGCTCCACAGATCGATATAAAAATCAAAAACAAACAGTCCCGCCAAAAATAAAACGGCAATAACATAAATATATCTTTTAGCCCCTCTTTGTCCGTAAATTATTGGCAGGGTATGGCTTCCATAAACAGCATCGCCTTTAACATCCTCCATATCTTTGACAATTTCTCTGATTAGAGAAACAAAAAATGCAAGACTCGCATAGAGCCCAACAGTTAAATAATTGCTTTTATAATACACCGAGATTATTAGAATGGTAAAAGCAGTGAGCAATGCAACTAAAAAATTACCCCAAAAAGCTACTTTTTTTAGATAGGCCGAATAAAACCAAAGCGATGCTATCGAAAATAAATGAATTGCGAGAATTTTAAATGATACAAGAAATCCTAAAACCAGCGTAGAAGCATTTAAAAAAGAATACACCAAAAGCATTTCTCTTCTCTGGAGGATTTTACCCACGAGAATGCTTTTGGGTCTGTTGATAGCATCAATTTTTACATCGTGATAATCGTTGATCAGATAACCCGCAGCTGCAATTAGCACTGTTGACAGGGTGACCAAAAACAATGAATAATCCTGACTAAGTCTTAAGTTTCGAAATTGCGAATCAATCAGAAAGATTGCGGTGAAATACTGGGTAAAAAAAATTATAATCAGATTATTGACCCGTATAAGCCGTAAAAACCCTTCTATAAATTTAATTGCTTTGCCCACAGTTTAAAGTTGAAAATTAAATCCGGGAATAATTGCTTTCGCCGGCATTTTCTAATGTTAAGAAAAGATTAATTGTAGAAAGTTAATTGATCGCTTATTTGAAAGCTGATTAATATATCTCGCAATTCAATTTTAAAATTTTATTAAGTGAATGTTAATCAAAAGACCTCAAATGTGTAATTATTAACATTTTCATAAATCAATAGGTGATAGCAAATATTATGAAAGCAATCAGATTTGCAGCAGAAATAAAAATCTATAATTCAAATGAAAAAGTTATCCTTATTATTAATTGGAACCTTAATCGGTTCTACTCTTTTGTTTACAGGTTGTGGTAGTGATGATGAGTCAACTCCAACAACTCCACCTGATACAGGTAATACCTTAGTAACTGAGAATATATCAGGAGATATTACATGGACTGCGGACAATGTTTACGAATTAGGTGGTCGTATTACAGTTTTAGATGGTGCAACGTTAACCATTGAAGCTGGAACCATTATTAAAGGTCAGGCAGGAACTCAGGCAAATGCAACTGCCCTTTTAGTAGCCAGAGGTGGAACTTTAAATGCAAATGGCACAGCAGCAGCTCCTATAATTTTCACATCTGTAGCAGATGAAATTACTCCAGAAGATGTGTCAGCTGGAAATTTTGAATCTCCAAACCTAGATCCTGATATTAATGGATTATGGGGTGGAGTAATCATCTTAGGTAAGGCAGCTATTTCGGCCTCAGCAGCTGAGGTTCAGATTGAAGGCATTCCAACTTCGGATACCAATGGATTATATGGTGGTACGGAAGATGATGACAATAGCGGAACGATTAGATATATATCTATACGTCATGGTGGTACAAACATCGGAGCAGGAAATGAAATTAATGGCTTGTCTTTAGGTGGAGTAGGAAGTGGAACTACAATAGAGAACGTAGAAATCGTAGCAAATCAAGATGATGGAATTGAGTGGTTCGGTGGAACTGTGAACGTAACTAATGCCTTGGTTTGGAATGTTGGTGATGATGGAATGGATACTGATCAAGGCTGGTCAGGTACTTGTAGCAATTTCATGGTTATTACTGTAAGTGGACACAACTTTGAATTAGATGGTCCAGAAGGAGCATCTCTTGCAAGTGTTCAGCACACATTTGAAAATGGTACCGTGGTACATGCAGTTCAGGAAACAAATGATGGAGACATTGAAACTGTAAGATCTGCTGAAGACATTATCAACACTGATGATAATTCAGGCGTTATTTTAAGAAACATATATATCACTGCATTTCTTGATGGTTCTGAAACTTCTATTCCAACCGGAAACCAGATTGATGAATCAACTTTTGACAATGTAGATTTTGACGGAGTTGTACTTAATGTACCTGCAGCAAATCTTGCAGACTACATGGAAAATGGAATTGTTCCTTCTGGAATTTCTGCAGGAAGGTCTGGAACAAAAGCAGACGCAAGTGTATTTGGATGGACCTGGGCTGGAAAGTCAGGTGGTCTTTCCGGACTGTAGTTCATATTGATTATTTAAGAAAAGCCCGGTCATAAGACTGGGCTTTTTTATTCCAATAAAAATAATAACACTGAGTTCATATTAACTTAACATTAATATATAGTCTTTCATATACAAGCAAAGTATTTTTGCGCCAGCAAATAAAGACTTTGTCTTGATTTTATAATGAAGAGATTTTTAGTATTAGTTTTTTTGGGATTAACAGCCCTTTCAACATGGGCCCAAAAAGGAACCATCAGAGGTTCAATTATAGAAGAAGCTACTGGTGAACCTATGTTTGGTGTAACCGTTGTCATTAAAGGAACAACCAATGGCTCAATAACAGATTTCGATGGCAAATTCGAAATAAAAGCAGATCCGGGAATCTACAATATTCAGGCTTCATTTATATCCTTCACCCCAATCACGATTACAGGAATTGAAGTAAAAAGCGACGAAGTTACTGTTGTTAATAATGTTAGAATGTCTGAGGATGTCAAAACGCTTGAAGAAGTTGTTGTTACAGGCGAAGTTCTTAGAAATTCAGAAGAAGCAATTTTAACGGTTAAAAGAAGATCAGCCAGTGTAATCGATGGCATTTCAGCAGCAAATTTTAGAAAAATTGGAGATTCGGATGCGGCAAGTGCTATTAAAAGGGTAACCGGCGTTTCCGTACAAGATGGGAAATATGTTTATGTGCGAGGTTTAGGAGACAGGTATACTAAAACCATGTTAAATAATGTAGATATCCCGGGCCTTGATCCTGATAGAAACACACTTCAAATGGATATTTTCCCGACCAACCTTATTGATAACATGGTAATCTCTAAATCATTTGTGGCAGATCTCCCTGCCGATTTTACCGGTGGTTTGGTAAATATCGAAACGAAAGATTTTCCTGAAAAGAAAACGATGAGCCTATCTCTTGGCTTAGGTTACACTCCACAAATGCATTTTAATCCTGGTTACCTTTCTTATGAAGGCGGGTCGCTGGACTTTTTAGGAATAGACGATGGAACGCGTGATTTTCCAACGGGTCCTACACCAAATTTTCCTAATCCAGAACTTGGAGATTATACAAAAGAATTTAATTCAACTCTTTCTGCTCAACAGCAAACAAGTTTCATGAATTATAATATCGGAATTTCATTTGGAAATCAGATTGGAATTAATGAAAAGAAAGAATCCTCCAAAGGAAATAAACTGGGTTATATTTTCTCATTGGCGTACAAATCGGAGACTAATTTGTACGATAATATGTTTTATGGTGATTATCAAAGGCCTTCAGATCCTACAGAGACGGAATTAAACTACGCCACCACATTGGATGGTTCACTGGGCAACCAAAATATTCTTATCGGTGGAATTACGGGTTTAGCTTATAAAACCAGGTTATCTAAATACAGATTAACCGTTATGCATTTGCAAAATGGCGAAAAAAGGGCAGGCCAGTTCAATATTGATGATAATGGTTCGGCCGTTGGAAAATCTGGCTATACCGGATTCTCTCATAACCTTGAATTCAATCAGAGAGGATTAACTGATATCATGCTAAATGGTACACATTACAATTCAAATGGACGTTGGGAGATTGATTGGAGATTGTCACCCACTATTTCTACATTAAGTGATCCTGATATAAGGAGAACTGCATTTTCATATACAGATCCAGATGGTACATATTTCTTCAATGCCGGAGAAGGTGGTTTTCCATCAAGAATTTGGAGAAACCTAAGTGAGATTAATGCGGTAGCAAAAGTTGACCTGGCAAGAACTTATGAGTTTGGTGGGAAAGACGCCAAATTCTTATTCGGTGTCAGCAATACTTATAAAACTAGAGATTACGAGATTAGTCAATTTGATTACGTATTCCAGGGTGCAAATGATAGGTTCTATGAAGAAATAAATAACAATCCGGATAATATCCTTACAGATGAATTTATTTTCCCTTCTCAGTCAAACACGAGTGTTTATATAGTTTCAGGAAATAATACACCGAACCCAAATCAGTACAATTCAAATGCGAATAATTTTGCTGCCTATGTCTCTAATGAATTTAATGTAATTCCAAGATTGAAAACAGTATTGGGATTAAGAGGTGAATATTTTGTACAAAGACATACAGGTAGAGACGTGCTTGCAGCTCAGGGTAATCCATCTGGCAGATCATTGGACAATGAAAAGGTTTTAGATGCTTTTGATTTCTTTCCAACGGCAAATTTCATTTATGCCTTAACTCCCGATCAAAACCTGAGAGTTTCATATTCGAGAACAATAGCCAGACCTTCATTTAAAGAGTTGTCTTTTGCTCAAATTCTCGATCCTATTAATGGAAGAACTTTTAACGGAGGCTTATTTCCAATTCAAAATGCCAATGATAACTGGGATGGAAATTTGACAGAAACCAGGATAAATAATTTTGATTTAAGATGGGAACTGTTCCTGGAGAAAGGGCAAATATTTTCAATTAGTGGGTTTTACAAACAATTTGATAATCCTATAGAAATGATCCGACTGCCGGCACAGCAAACCGGATCCGATTTTCAACCGAGAAATGTAGGGGATGCTGTCGTCTATGGTGCAGAACTTGAAATCAGAAAATCATTTGATTTTATTTCAGAAAGATTGAGCAAGATTAATTTCAGTTCAAATTTGACTTATGCCATTTCAGAGGTAGATATGACGGATGTTGAGTTTAATGCCAGAAAATCTTACGAGAAAGATGGAGAAAATATTGAGAGCAAAAGACCGATGGCAGGGCAGGCGCCTTACATTATTAATACCGGTTTGTCTTACTCAGATATAGAGAAAAATTTTGATGCCGGATTTTATTACAATATTCAAGGCCCAACCTTGATCTTTGTAGGTACTGGTTTGATCCCTGATGTTTACGCTGTTCCATTTCACAGTTTGAATTTTTCTGCGAACAAGGCATTTGGTCCTGAAAACAGAATCAATTTAGATTTCAAAGTTTCAAATATTCTGAACGATGTACGGGAGGAAGTATTTAGTTCATTTGAAGCGGAAGATCAATTCTTCACAAGATTCAGTCCCTATACAACTTTTAGCGTAGGGTTGAAATACGACTTTTTCTAATAACAAATAAATTTGTAGCAAATTCTAAGCCGGTCCAAACCCGGCTTTTTTTGTGTCTTGATATTGATTAATTTAAAGTCAAAATTGCTTAATGAAACAGTCCATATTTTTATTATTCATTGTATTAATGCTTTTAGATTTCCAAATGAGTTTAGCTCAAAAAGTTAAAGGCAGCGGTAACATAATCAAAGTGGAAAGGGATATTGAGGCGTTTACCGGTTTAAGAACAAGAAGTTTTGTAGATGTAGAACTGGTACAGGGTCCTTTTAAACTTGAAATAGAAGCAGAAGATAATATCATCGAATACGTAGAGACGCGCGTGGTAAAGGAAAACCTTATCATAGAAATGGATGAAGATGTAAAAATAAAAACGGAGAAACCTGTTAAAATTTATCTTCAACTTCCGGATTTGAAATTTGCTGAAGTTAGTGAAGTAAGCAAATTGAGTACAAAATCCGTCATTAAAATTGAAGAACTGAGTATTGAAGCGACCGGCGCGTCAAAATCTAATTTTATTTTAGATGTAAAAACATTGAGAATCAGCTTGTCGGGATCAAGTAGCCTAAGAGCCACCGGATATGCGGTAAGACAAAAAATTAAAATGGAAGAAGCCAGTAAATACGAGGCCAGTCAATTGAAATCCGAGGATATTGATATTGCAGCAAGCAGCGCAAGTAAAGCGGAAATTCTGGCTTTCAATAGCATATTTGGCGATTTAAGCGAGGCTTCTCAATGTGTTTATTACGGCGAACCTAAAAAAGTAGATGTTACAACAAGCGATGCCGCAAGCATATCACAATTGAAATAAATACTGAAAATTGGACCGCTTGATCATCTGATCTTAAATTTTCACCGTTTAAAATAATTGAGCTATAACATTTGAACCGCTTTGATAGCTTTGAATATTAATTATGGCTATTTCAAAGAAATTATCATATCTCTTTCTTCAACTGAGTACAATCGTCCTTTATACCTTATTTATAGGTGGGCTGATGTATTTCTATGGGGATTTTAAGCTGAATTATCTCATTGAAGCCAGCTTTTTTATTAGCCTTTTCATCTTAAACACGCATTTACTTAGACATTTCATCATTCGATACGATTGGTTTAGTTTAAAATTCAACAAGCTGATCCTAAGAGTCATAGCTATTTCAATTGTAATGGGAATAGTATTTTTCCCTCAAAGTGTAGTGAATGCTGTAGGATGGCAAACCATCTCCTGGGCTGAATCATTTGAAAGAGCCAATATTTTTTATCAAATCAGCATCTTTTCAATGTTGTTTTTGCTCTGGCTTCTCATTTATTTTTTATTCCATTACATATCCAATTATCAGAGGAGTTTAAAAATGGCGGCATTAATGAATGAAGCCGAGCTTAAAAATCTCAAATCCCAGCTGAACCCGCATTTTTTATTTAATGCATTAAATAGCGTAAGGGCACTGGTTGATGAAAACCCTCAAAAAGCTAAAAAGTCAATTACAGCTTTATCCAATCTATTGCGATTGTCATTGCTTGCAGGTAAAAAGAAGGTGGTGCCTTTGTCAGAAGAGCTGGAAACAGTAAAGGACTATTTGTCATTGGAACAAATAAGATTTGAAGAAAGGCTTGAAACACGAATTCATTGTCCGGCCGAAAGTTTGAACTACAAAGTGCCTCCTATGATGCTTCAAACTCTTGTTGAAAATGCCATCAAACACGGAATTTCAAATTTAAAAGATGGAGGATTAATTGATATCCGCTCATTTGTATTGGAAAACAAATTGCATCTCGAAATCAGAAACACGGGTCAATATGTAAACGGAAAATCAAATAAATCAGGCGGCCTGGGGCTCAAATTATCAAGAAAAAGACTCCAATTACTTTATAATGAAAATGCCTCATTAAGCGTGGCTAATGAAAATAGCAATACAGTATTAACAGAAATAATAATCCCAGAATATAAAGGCGATGAAAACAATAATAATTGACGATGAAAGACTTGCTCGACAGGAATTAAAAAATATGCTGATTCCTTTTGATGAAATTGAAGTGATTGGCGAAGCGGCCAATGCCGATGAGGCCATTGAAATGATTCAACAGAGCAATCCTGACCTTATATTTTTGGATGTTCAAATGCCCGGTAAAGACGGTTTTGAAATGCTTCAGGAATTAAATTCTGTACCATCGGTCGTTTTTGTGACGGCCTATGATGAATATGCTTTAAAAGCTTTTGAAGTCAATGCGATGGATTACCTGGTAAAACCAGTCCAGCCGGAAAGATTGAAGGAATCGATTGGAAAATTACTTGAGGAATTTGATAAGAAATCAAGGACCAAGTCAGGAAAAATTGCCAGAAATAATTTGACCGGAGAAGATCAGGTATTTGTAAAAGATGGAGATAAATGCTGGTTCGTAAAATTATCAGATATAAGAATGTTCGAATCCGACGGAAACTATGTCAAAGTGTATTTCCATAATTTCAGGCCACTGATTCACAAGTCATTAAATGCCCTGGAAGAAAAACTCGATGGCAATGAATTTTTCCGCGCTAGCAGAAAATACATAATCAATCTGAAATGGGTTGAAAATATTGAAAGCTGGTTTAACGGCGGTTTAATGGTGCATTTGAAAGGCGGAGATAAACTGGAAATCTCCAGAAGACAGGCCGTTAAGTTTAAGGAGATGATGAGTTTGTAAATAAATAGAAAATAGACTCAAGATTTCAAAATTTCTCGCTTTTACTTAAATCTTCTTATAGGAATATACTAACAACAATAATGCTTTATCAGGCATAAAAGTCACACTTTCAGTAAAAACCCAAAGTACGGAGACATGAATTTCCAGTTTACTTTACGACTTTATTCACATAGATTGTATTAAATCAACAATAGATGTTTATACTTTTAAGATGTCCGAAAAGAATAAGTTAGCTGATGTATTTCCGTTCTGAATTAATTAAAATACCTAATTTAGTTGGTGGATGTTTTTAATTTAACTTCTTGAAACTAATCAATTTATTTACTGCAATACTTTTTTGTTTATCCACAATAATTGGATGTTCAGAAAAAGATGATGCAGACTCTCCTTCGAATAATCCTTATCAAAATAGAGATGACCTTGTTTCCAAAGTGATTCAGACAAGTACTTTAGTTAATGACAATGGTGATACTTTAAGTAGTGGTATTTCAGAAAGCTATTTTTCTTATGCTTTTGACCCATTTGGTAGACTATCAACGATTACTTTGAACGGTGAAAACAAGGTATTTTTTGAATATGACTATTTTGATCGTTTTGAAAAAATTTATAAAGGTGATCGATTCTCAAAAAAACTTATTTGGGAATTTATTTATGAAGATAATATAGTCAATATTTATTTACACCAATACGACAATCCTCAATTGCTTTATAGATTAGAATTTGATGAAAATGGGAAACCAGTTTTGTTTACTTGGGTTAATTCTAACGTGCCTGATTCCACAATGAATATGATATGGGAAAGTGGTAATTTCATTCGACGAGAAGATTTGAGTAACTCAAATTATTCATATTTATATTACTATGAATATTCCGATATAAAAACCAATGTATTGTTGAAGTATAGTCCCACAATAAATTATAATCTGTTTAGCTCATTTTCTTCACCAGATTTTGAATTCTATTTTTTTAAGTCTAAAAATATATCAAATCGACATCTCTCATTATACTTTAAAGATGGTGATACAATCATAGATAGTGAATCCACCTGGAACATTATTCCAAATGAAAATAATTATCCCAAAACCATCACCTTTACTAAAAGGTTTTATAATCTTTTTATAAATGGAGAGATTGTGAAAGATTCTGCAACCTCCACTTCTATTCAAACATTTGAATATTATTAGTTAAGAATTCTCAAAAAAAAATCAGCAAGTTTTAATGAGCAGCTAAGTCAATATTGAGATTGACATAAGTAACCTCATTAGGTTTCACCTCCACTGGATTTATAATGCTATTGCTAGAAACACCTTCATGAAGTCTTACAGAATCTTTGCGGAAAATTGAAAAAATACCCGAGTCACAGGTAATTTCGAAAAAACCATCGCCAAACGTAGAAATAGAACTTATCAATAAGTGCTTCACAGAATCTGAATGAATAAAAATATCGATAACTCTTGTTGAATCTTGATTATAATATATTCGATTTACAGTAAAAATAGAGACTGTGTCTGTTAACCAAATATCGCTTTCTAAAGTATTAAGAAAACAAGTATTCCTATCTACATCTGTAGTAGGCATGCAGTTTCCGGTTTGAATTGTTAAAGTGCCAGCAATGCCTTGAGAAATGGTTACTCTTTGTTTATTTTCTTCTATAGTTTGATAAATTTTTTCTTTTGGATTTGGCTCTTCATTCTTGCAAGAAGTTATAAAGAATACTATAACAAAAGGCATTAAAAATTTCATACTTAAAATTACAATCTACTTAAGTATCTCCCTAATAAGATTCTTATATCATCAAAAAAGCTTATAGCTGAATTTAATTTTTTTTTTGAGCAATGGAATTGCTTTAGATATGTTTAACATTGAGTCCTTATTAAGATCCACGAAAAGGAGATGATGAGTCTTTGATCATACAACAAAAAGATCTGAGGCAATTTGATCAGCCAATAACTTACCATTTTCACTTAATATGTAGGCATTAGATTTTTCGATGATCAACCCTTTATTAATGTAGGCAATGAGGACAGCTTTAATAGTTGGAAATAATTCTGAATTTTGAATTTTGAATTTATCAACTCCCCACTTAGTTCTGAGTCCTGTCATCAGCATTTCATTAAAGATATTCGAAGGACTCAATAGCTCGGTATTTCTATTTAAAGTACCTGATTTTACTCCATTTATATACAGCGCATTATTAGAGGGGTTAATTCTGCGACTTTCACCGTCAAAAGAATGCGCAGAAGGCCCTATGCCCAAATACTTTTTTCCCAGCCAATAATTTGTATTGTGCATTGCATATGAACCTTCTCTGGCAAAATTTGAAATCTCGTATTGTTCAAATTCCCAATCGCTCAATAATTTTTTCATTTCCCGATACTCTGAAACGACCTCATCTTCATCTTTTTCTTTCAAGCGTCCCTTTTTTTTCCAGTTTCCAAAAACAGTTTTTTCTTCAATAGTAAGGGCATACATTGAAAGGTGCTGAATTTCTTTATTTTCTAAGATATCGAGTTCCTTTTTTATAGTACCGGGTTTTCTTCCCGGAATGCCATAAATAAAATCCACATTTAACTTTTTAAACCCACTATTAATCGCGTTTTCAATCGATTTTATGGCTTCTTTACTATTATGACTGCGGTTTAAAAAACTTAGAATCTCATCGTCAAAAGATTGCACTCCAATGCTTAAACGTTGTATTCCTATTTCTTTAAGACTTTTTAAATAACTGACGTTTAAATCATCCGGATTGGCTTCAAGTGTGATTTCTTTGGCAGTAGTGCGATCGAAATTGAAGTTTTTCTCAGTGGTTTTTATTATCGATTCTAATTGCTCAGCACTAAAAACCGATGGTGTTCCTCCACCAAAATAAAGCGTTTCAATTTTATTATTCTCGAAAAAACGGCTTTCATCGCTCAGTTCTTTGATAATAGCATGATACACTTCATCCACATTTTTGAGAGAGGTGGAAAAATGGAAGTCGCAATAATGACAAGCCTTTCGGCAAAATGGAATATGGATATAAATTCCGGCCATTTAATTCTTGATTATCAAGTGAATTGACATAAAATCAATATTTTTGAATTTGTTTGTAAACCGGCATCAAAGATATTTTTTTTGGAAACACCTCAATTTGAAATTTACGATTATATTCTCCCATTCCTTTGGTCTTTCCTATTGGCGGTTTTCGCTATTCCCTCAATCATTTTTGTTGCTCATATAAAAAATCTTCTGGACGAGCCTAATAAAAGAACCGTGCACATGTCACTGACGCCCAGGTTAGGCGGCCTTGCAATTTTTGCTGCATTCATGTCTTCCCTTACAATTTTTGGCACACTTGATTTCGGAATTCAGCAATTGTTGGCGGGATGCATTATTTTATTTTTTATCGGTTTAAAAGACGATCTGGTGTCGGTATCCGCTTTCAAAAAGTTTTTTGTTCAAATTCTTGCAGCAGGAATTATCATATTTATCGGCGATATTAGAATTACCAGTTTTCAAGGTGTTTTCGGAATATTTGAAATAGATGATAAACTGAGTTATCTCTTTACATTTTTAGTGATTATGGGTATTTCGAACTCTATCAATCTAATAGATGGTATGGATGGTCTGGCGGGAAGTATTTTATTAATAATTACGCTCTCATTTGGTCTTTACCTGCACTATTACGGAGGAGAATATTATTCTGCCTATGCCATGGTGGCCGTTTGTCTGGTAGGTGGAATTTTGGGATTTCTTCGTTTTAACTTTAAAAATGCTTTAATATTTATGGGAGATACGGGTTCGCTGGTCAGTGGATTGATTGTGGCAGTTTTGGCTATAAAATTTATTGAAATGAATAAGATTCCGGCAGGGCCTTCTGTTGCGGTATCAATTTTAGTGGTGCCCATATTTGATACGCTTCGCGTTTTTACAATAAGAGTTATAAATGGTGTTTCTCCTTTTTCACCGGATAAAAACCATTTGCATCATCAATTGCTAAAAATTGGATTAAAACAGGGTGAAACGCTTTTCGTATTAATCTTTTTTAATATTCTGGTAATTCTGATTTCAATTTATTTTTCAAATGCGGGCAACTCTACCATGATTACAATTCTTGCCGGTCTCTTTATTATTACCAATTTAATTATTGAGCTATTAGTGAAAAATAAGGTCAAGAAATCACATGCTTAAAAAGTCTCTTGTACTAGTTCTGTTTTTATTTTTAGCCGCTAGCGTGAAGGTCAATGCTTCGCAGTACAACACAATTGAAGATCTGGTTTTCAAGTCGGAGAAAATTGACAAATCCAGTGGAATCCGGGTCCCGTGGAACGGCGCAAATACAAGTTCTTCTATTTTTACAAAACTCGATACCGCCTGGTCCGGAAGCCTAATAATAAACATTGTCCACCCGAAAAATTATTCACTATTTCTCAATAAGATCTTAATATACAGAGCCAAAGCTCCCGACAGCATTCAATTTACGTTAGAAGAACTGAGAAAAATTGGTCGAATAAAACAACTGGAACTCGAGCATTTTTCTGATCTTTTAAATAGCGGAAACCTAAAAGTCCGGCTGATTAAAAAAACGGATTCTATTGAGAGCTCAATTATAGACAAGAAGGAACGCATTATTCATAAACCCTATCTTGAATCAATATTTCTGGGCTTCTTTTTTGCACTCGCGATGGTTCGAATCCTGTCTAAAAGAGAGTTTGATTTTTATTTTTCCGGTAATTTTCTGAGGTCGCCCAGATTAACCATAGAAAAATTTCTTGGCGATAGTATCAACCCCCTCTTGTTGTTACTGGCCATCTTAGTGTTGGCAGTATTGCTAAATACTTTTATATATGACTTTGATTATTTCAATTATGAATTCAGAACTTTTTTTGGTTTAAGAATTAACAACAACTGGATTAAAACCGGGCTTTTTTCATTTCTGATTGTCTTATATCTATTTCTTAAAAGAAGCTTTTATCTTTTTTATTTATGGATCAGACAGGAAACGCGCAATTTTTCTTCGCTTTGGAGAACCTATCTTTTAAGTTTTAGTAATCTGAGTTTTTGGTACTTTTTACTTTGCAGTATTCCCCTGCTCTTATTATCAAATTTAGAATTAGGGAATTATTTTCAAATCTTATTTTTTATATTTGCGGCTCTAAATGCAGTTGGTGGGATAATGACTTACTTAAATTTCAACATTAAAGCGGATTTACTGACCATTTCGGGCATTTTAGCAATTGATGTCTTTCCAATCATTTTATTGGTGCATTTACTAACCTTTTAATTTATTTCTGAGGTATGAACAACACTGATACTAGCCTAATAGACGAGAGAAAGAAAAAAGTATCTTCTATTTTGGTATCACAACCCCAACCAAAGCAGGAAAACTCTCCTTACCATAAATTGGCCGAGAAATATAAGTTGAAAATAGATTTCAGACCATTTATAGAAGTTCAGGGTGTTCCGTTTAAGGAATTTCGAAAAGAGAAGATTGATCTTCTCAGCCATACTGCTGTCATTTTTACGAGTAGAAATGCTATCGATCATTTTTTTAGGGTTTGCAAGGAAGCCAAGGTGGAAATGCCACCCGATATGAAATATTTCTGTATTTCAGAACAGACGGCTTATTATCTACAGAAATACATAGTACTGAGAAAAAGAAAATTATTTACCGGTCATAAGACAGTAAATGATCTTTTGGAAATTATTAAAAAACATCCGGAAGAGAAATATCTGTTTCCCTGCTCTAGCATCAGGAAGGATGACATTCCAGATTTTTTAAAGGAGAATAATATTTTCTTTAAAGAAGCAGTTATATACGAAACGGTGGCAAGTGATTTGTCAGATCTGGCGGATATAAAGTATGACATTATTGCATTTTTTAGTCCATCAGGAATCAATTCCTTGTTTATAAATTTTCCGGACTTTAAACAAAATAATACTAGAATAGCCGCTTTTGGACCAACAACGGCAAAGGCTGTGGAAGAAGCCGAATTAATACTTGATATTCAGGCACCACTTCCTCAGGCTCCGTCAATGACTGGAGCAATTGAACAATATATAAAAGAAGCCAATGGTCTTAAATGATAATTAATTGATTCATTATTTTTAATATTGGCTTTTTATTACATAGTTTTAAGGCATTTTATAAAAAATTCGTGATACAAACGACATTATGAAGAGAGTTTTACTGCTACTGGTTACGATTGTAACATTCTACCTTCCAGAGCTTTACGCACAACAAGACCCACTGTTTAGTCATTACATGTTTAACAACCTGTACAATAACCCCGGTTATTCAGGTATGGAAGGTCAAACTGATTTTTTACTTATAGCCAGAAACCAGTGGTTGGGTTACAGCAGTAGCTTTGAAAATAACGGGAATCCTGTTAGTGGAGTTTTTTCTTTTAACACACCAATTTTTAAAATTTCTTCGGGAATTGGAGCTACTTTTATGTACGAGAGTATTGGAGTTTCAAGAAATGGTAATTTCTTATTGAATTATAGTTATCACTATCCAATTGCCAATGGAAGACTTGGCCTGGGTATTAGACCCGGAATTTTTTATCAGGCTTTGGATTTCACAAAATTAAATCCGGTAGATCCTAATGATCCAAACCTATTAGGTGGAAATGAAACTCAGATGAAACCCGACCTCGGATTAGGTCTTTGGTACCAGGCTGAAAACTATTATGTAGGAGTAGCGGCAGATCACATGATTGCCTCAGAATTTGATTTTAATACCACGGATACTGATACATCGCAGGGTCTTAGGAATCAGTTAGTTCCACATTACACATTTACTGCAGGTTATGTTTTTGAAGTAACATACGAACTTAAAGTGACTCCTTCCGTAATATACAAAACGGCAGAATTTAATCAGGGCTATTTTCAGCTGGGAGCGATAGCGACTTACAATGACAGAATTTGGGGTGGCTTAACTTACAGACAAGGTGGCGATCTAACTGCTTTAATAGGAATGGGATTTCTCGAAGACAATGTTTTAAAAGCTGGAATAGCAATAGATTATGGATTGCAGGGTGACAGAAATGACGCGCTTAGTCCATTGTCTACAGAGGTTTTGATTTCGTATACACTGCCGGTTGCTGCACCTGGTGCAAAACCTGTGATACGAACTCCTCGTTTCAGACATTAAAAGGAATTGGGCTTCATTCTCATATTTTGATAAGTATATAATTAATTTTAGATTTGATTTCGTTTTTGAAAATATGGGGATTGCAATAATTTTAAAATTCCACAGTTTATAGGGAACAGGCTTTTTTGAATGAATTTATTTAGTGGTGTTATGAAAACACATTTTTTCACAAAATTGCTCTTAGGAGCACTCATCATAGTTATAATCGGTACATCCTGTAACAGGCTTGGTACAATTGACGATGGTGGTAATTTGATTGGAGTTCCAAACCGATCTGGATTCCAACAATTCACTCCTTTTGGAATGGTTTATTGTCCTCCGGGAACTTTCCACATGGGTCAGGCAGATGAAGATGTGCCTCATACCATGATTAACCTCAATAAGCAGGTTACTATTGGTGGGTTTTATATGGATGATACTGAAATCACCAACAATGAGTACAGACAATTCGTCTATGCAATCATTGAGGACTCTCTTGAATTGCTTGGTGAAGATTTTGTATATGGTGAACTCTATCCTGATACCACGGTATGGATGAAGGATTTTTCTCACCACATGGGGGATCCATTAACAGAATATTATTTCTATCACCCGGCGCATGATGACTACCCTGTAGTTGGTGTTGACTGGGTTGCTGCCAATTACTTCTGTGATTGGAGAACCAAATACTTGAATGCCTGGAGAGTGGATAATGGACTTTTCCCAATGCCAAAATTCAGGTTGCCATCGGAAGCGGAATGGGAATATGCCTCAAGAGGAGGAAGAGATATGGCTATGTACCCCTGGGGTAATCCATATATCAGAAATGGAAGAGGTTGTGCTTTGGCCAATTTTAAACCAGGTCGTGGTAACTACTACGATGACGGATTTGCTTATACTTCACCCGTAGGGTCATATTTTGCCAATGACTACGGATTATACGATATGTCAGGTAACGTTGCAGAATGGTGTCAAGACGCCTTTTTTGAAGCATCGGTACCGGTGGTTTGGGATTTGAACCCAACTTATTTTGATAATAATGAACCGAGGAAAGTGATTAGAGGTGGTTCCTGGAAAGATGTTGCTTATTACCTTCAAACAGGTACTAGGACTTTCGAATTTCAGGATACGGCGACTTCATTCATAGGTTTTAGGTGTGCAATGACATTCCTTGGCCGTTCTTCTGGAACAGAATTTTAAAATTTCTTACTATTAGGATTATTAGAGCTTATTAACAACATAAACGTCAAAAATTATGGCACAAAAAGGTGGTTTTAAAGAGGTATTATTCAAAAAGATAATGCCAATGGTATATGGTATTGGTGCTTCTGTAGTAATTGTAGGGGCCATGTTTAAAATCCTTCACATACCAGGTGCAGGATTCATGTTAGGTGTAGGTTTGACTACTGAAGCAATCATTTTCTTCCTTTCTGCATTTGAACCAAGTCATGATGAACTTGATTGGTCCAAAGTATACCCGGAATTAAAAGAAGAATCAGGTGAATTTGAAGAAGAAGATGAATTCGGAATGCCTGCAACTTCAGAGAATGCTACAAAGAAATTGGACGATATGTTCAACGAAGCCAATATTAATGATGAATTACTAGACAGATTAGGAGAGGGCTTTTCCAAGCTTTCTGAAACTGTTAGTGGTTTAAATAATATTTCAGATGCCGCCAGCGCGACAAGCGAATATGCTGACAGTGCAAGATCTGCTTCAGGAAAACTTCGTGAGATGAACGAAAGCTATGATAAGACGGCTTCGGCTATGTCTGAATTGGCCGGTGCGAGTGAAGATGCAAAAGAGTATCACGAGCAGGTTCAACAGATCACCAAGAATTTGGGAGCTCTTAATTCAGTTTATGAACTTGAATTACAGGATGCTAACAGTCACTTAAAAGCAATGAACAAGTTTTACAGCAATCTTTCTGTAGCTCTTGAAAATATTGCAGAAGCAGAGCAGGATACTGAAACATTTAGAAGCGAGCTTTCTAAATTGTCTTCTAATCTGACTTCCTTGAACAATGTTTACGGAAATATTCTAGCCGCAATGAAGGCTTAATTAACTAAAAGCAAAAAATAGCTATGGCAGGCGGTAAAGAAACACCAAGACAAAAAATGATCGGTATGATGTACCTGGTACTCACGGCCCTTTTGGCCCTCCAGGTAAGTAGTTCCGTGATGTATAAGTTTAAATTTCTCGAAGAGAAAATTGAGACTGTAGTTCGTGAAACTTCTGGCCGAAATATTAATGTAGTTAATAACATTAAGGCAAAAGTAGAGGAGCGAGGGAATAAGAAACAGGAAGTTGAAATTCTTAGTACTGCAAAAGAAGTAAGATCCAGAACGCAGGAAATGGTTGACTATATCGAAAACCTTAGAGAAGCTCTAAAAGAAATCGATGGAGTTAATCAAGAAACCGGATTTTATGAGGGTGCAAAAAACGAGGATAATGTTCAGACGATGTTTATTGGGCCAAATCAAAATGGTAAAGCCTATGAACTCAGAAAGAAAATCGATGATTATTGTGCATATCTTCAGAAACATGCAACAGGGGACACAAAAGATGACTTTAAGTCTTTTGCTGTTGATGCAAAAGATGATCCTTTCTTTAGTAAAATAGCTGATCAAAAGTCTAAGGATTTTGCTGAATTAACTTTCCAGAATACACCGATGGTAGCTGCAATGGCCGTAATGGCTGAAATGCAAAGTACTGTTGTTCAGATGGAAAGTGAATTGCTTAATGAACTGGCTTCAGAAGTAGGTGCCGCTGACTTTAAATTTGATGTTTTACAAGGAATGGTAAGACCCGAATCCAAAGTTGTTGCAGCTGGAACAAAATACAAAGCTGAAATGTTTATTGCTGCGTTCTCTTCAACCGTACAACCTGAAATGTTTTATGGAGGAAAAGAGATCAAAGTTGAAAATGGAATCGGTTTGGTTGAGTTTACAGCAACACCCGGAAAATACGATAAAGAAGGACAGGCTAAAAAAACCTGGAAGGGTGAAATTAAGCTTGCAAAACCAACCGGTGGTGATACTGTGATAGTTGTTGAAACAGATTACATTGTTGCAAAACCTGTTATTCAAATTCAATCGGCTTCTGTTCAGGCTTTGTATAGAAATTGTGGTAATGAACTAAATGTTCAGGTTCCTGCATTAGGTCAAACTTATAACCCTAAGTTCAGTGTTAAAGGTGGCGCAGCTATCCCGAGCTCTAAAAAAGGAATAGTTACAGTTATTCCAACTTCTAAAAATGTAACCTTAACAGTTAGCAGTAATGGAAATGCGATTGGATCACAAAGTTTTAAAGTGCGATCCGTGCCATTGCCAACACTTGTTGCAAAAGTGGGAAGAAGACCAGCCAACGTAAGAGATGGAGAACAAGCACCCGGCCCTAGAGCAATGGAAATTGACGTTCAGGCAGATAAGGA
Organism: Cytophagales bacterium; assembly: GCA_040218795.1. Classification (GTDB taxonomy): domain Bacteria; phylum Bacteroidota; class Bacteroidia; order Cytophagales; family CCMP332; genus CCMP332. Next base: position 198,887 of record JAVJQT010000002.1, read on the forward strand.
TTTTGCTTCTTTCTTACCTAAAGATGCCAGATATAGAGCAACTGAAGTTATTGTAAAACTGGCTAGAGGTAAAAGAGCAGTAGCTCAGCAAACATTTAGAACCAGTAAATTAAATCTTTCTTCGTTCGCTGCGCAAGCACGACCCGGAGACAGATATTCAATAGAGGTGAAAACGGTAATGAGGAGAAATTTCCGAAATCAAAATGAGGAAGTTGATGTACCGGTAACATCTCGTTACATCATAATACCAATTATCTAAAAAGATTAGAATGAAAACCTTAGGTAAATTAATATTATCACTTTTTATACTTGTAGCAATGAGCGAATTCTCCTTTGCTCAGGAGAATATAAACTCAGGTTATAATGACTTGTCTGTACGACCAATACACTCTTCGGACATTATGTTTAAGAAAAGAGTGTGGAGAAGAATGGACCTAAGGGAAGTTCAGAATTCGGCTTTCTTTTCCAATGGAAGAGAATTGACGCAATTAATCGTAGAGGCTGCTAAGAAAGGAATAGTACAACCTTATGAAGCAGATACTTTGGGGACACCAATGTCAATGGAACAATTTCTTGAAAACCTAACGAACCCTGCAATTGAAGGATTCGCATCGGAAGAAGAGGAAGAGGAAGATCCAATGTCAGATCCTAATGATCCTTTTGCTGATCCAAACGATCCATTTGCCGATCCAAATGATCCTTTTGCAGATCCGGGAGGAGAAGCACCTGCATCTGATCCTGATGATCCATTTGCAGAAGATGCTGGCGGAGAAGACATGTCAATTGACCCCTATTATCTACCGAGAGAACTTTTTATCATTGAAGTACAGGAAGATGTAATTTTCGATAAGAAAAGATCGAGAATGTATTATGACATTCTGACTTTTAAATTAATTGTAGATGCATCATTAACACCTGATGGTATTGATAAAACAGTTGCTGTATTTTCATATACTGAATTGGTTGATAAACTTTTTAAGGATAATCCTGAAGCAATTTGGTTTAATGACCTTAACTCTGCTGAACACAGAAATTTACAGGATGCATTTGACCTAAGGCTTTTTGCTTCAAGGATAATCAAGGTTTCAAATACTGATAATAAATTTATCGTGGATATCTACGGTCCAGGTAAAGCTAACCTTTATGGCAGTGACTGGTATGAAATGAAGATAATGGAATACGAACACGAATTGTGGGAGTTTTAGTACTCTAATAGTAAGCTAAAAGGCGGGTTTAATCACCCGCTTTTTTTATGCCTTCAAAAATGTTGAGACCTTTTGTTTTTCCTAACAATTCAATTAATTCCTGTTGACTGGCTTCCTTAATTTTTTTAACGCTTTTAAACTCTTTAAGCAATAAATCTTTGGTTTTAGGACCGATTCCTTCAATGTCATCCAATATACTTTTAGAAACTCGTTTACTTCTTTGATTGCGATGATGAGTTATGGCAAATCGATGCGCCTCATTTCTTAAATGTTGGATCAATTTTAATCCTTCGGATTTCTTTGAAACCATCAATGGAAAGGGATCACCCGGTTTATAAAGTTCTTCGAGTTTCTTAGCAATACCGATGATGGGTATTTGTATTTGAAGATTCAAAAGCTCCTCATAGGCGGCATTCAACTGGCCTTTACCACCATCGATAACTATGAGGTCAGGCAATGTAGCCTTTTCTTTAAGAAGTCTTGAATAGCGCCTTTGAACTATTTCTTTCATTGAATCAAAATCATTGGGGCCCTCTACAGTTTTAATATTAAAATGTCGGTATTCTTTTTTAGCCGGTTTACCATTTTTAAAGCAAACCATTGAAGCCACGGGATTAGAACCCTGAAAGTTTGAATTGTCAAAACACTCTATATGAAAAGGAGTATTTTTTAAATTCAATTCTTCTTTAAGCGTTTCTAATTTTCTGAGATTTGGATCAGGTATATCTACTTGTTCAATAGAAGATTTATATTCCAGAGCATTTTTAATAGAGAGATCTAAAATTCTTTTCTTATCGCCTGCTTTAGGTTGATTTACAATTATACCGTTTATTTTCTCTTCAATTTCAACATTGGAAATAATAGATTTCACAGGCAAATCTTCACTGCTCTGTTGTGATAAAATTTCATTTAGAAAAACTCTCAATAATTCCTGATCATTTAAGTCAAGCGGATTTTTAAGTTCTACATTTCTGGTTTTAATAATAGCTCCTTCATGCAAATGAATATAATTTCCAAAGGTCTTTTTTATCCCATGAACGATTGTTAATGCGTGGATTTCAATGTCGGAAATATTACTTACCAAAGATTTAGAGTGATATTGCTCCAAATTGTTAAGTCTTTCCTGAAAACTTTGGGCTTTTTCAAATTCGAGGCTATCAGCAAAATATTGAATCTTTTGTTTAAAATGATCCTTGACCATTCTGATTTTTCCTTTAAGTACATTTCTGGCCATCTCAATATCTGCGTTGTAATCCTCTTCAGAATAAAGATCTTCGCATGGGCCAAAACAATTTCCTATATGATATTCCAGACAAACCTTAAACTTTCCTTTTGCAATATTGGCTTCGCTTAAATTCAATTTACATGTGCGGAATTTGAAAAGTTTTTGTAAAAGATCAACTACTTGCTTTTGAACTCGTACCGATGGGTAGGGGCCAAAATATTCGCCAAAATTTAGATTTTTTCTTCGCGTGTGATGAATTCTGGGAAAACGCTCTTTAGTAATTACAATGTAGGGATAAGTCTTACCGTCTTTTAAAAGTACATTGTACTTTGGCTGGTGTTCCTTAATTAAATTGTTTTCAAGTAAAAACGCATCAGACTCCCTGTTTACAACAGAAAACTCAACTTTTTCAATTTGATTAACCAGTCGTTTGGTTTTCCTGTCTTTTCCTTTGAGAGATGTAAAATAGCTGTTAACCCTTTTTTTAATATTCTTGGCCTTGCCTACATAGATAATATCTCCATTCTCACCAAAGAATTTATATATCCCCGGTTCATTAGGTAAGGATTTTATAATTATATTGTCTACAGCCAAAATTAGTTAAAAATATCCCTGTCCGGATTTTCATTTAAATCAGGTATTTCTACATCAACGGAATCATTTGCAAAAGGATTGTTGAATTTGCTACAGTCGAGTTCAATATCAAGTTTCACTTTTTGCTCAAATTCACCTTTTTCATAATTGAGTGTTGAATCAGCATAAATATTCTGCATAAAAAGTCCCCAAATTGGCATGGCCATTCTACTTCCCGATCCCAGTGCAATGGATCTGAAATGAATTGCTCGCTCTTCGGCTCCGACCCAAGCGCCGGCTACCAGATCCTTTGTGATTCCCATAAACCAACCATCGGAATAATTACTTGTAGTTCCCGTCTTGGCTGCAATCATATTATCTTTTCTCAAATCCCAGCGATACAATCCCAGAGCCGTTCCGTTTCTTTCTTCAGTTGCACCACGAAGCATATATAACATAATTTCGGCGGTTTGTGCATTTAAAGCTTCTTTGGTCTTTGGTAAAAATTCCTTTAGCACATTGCCGTATTTGTCTTCAATTCTTTGAATATAAAATGGTTCAGTCCAAAGTCCTTTATTTGCGAATGTGCCATAAGTGCCCACCAATTCATAAAGTGAAAGATCACTGGTTCCCAGACATAAACTAGGCACCGGCGCAAGTTCGCTTTGTATCCCCAATTTTTTAGCATAATCTACAACCACTTCTATTCCCACTCTTTTCATAAGATTGGCTGTAACAGAGTTTACTGATCTCCCTAAGGCTTGTCTTAATGTAAGTTTTTCATAAGACCACCTTCCTTCTGCATTTTGTGGTGTATATGATTCTCCGGTAGGAAGAATAAAGGTGACTGGCGCATCTTCAAGCTCAAAACAAGGCGTATAACCATTATCTATTGCAGCGGTATAAACAATTGGCTTAAATGTTGATCCCGGCTGTCTCTTGCCCTGACGGACATGGTCATATTTAAAATAGCGATGATCAATACCTCCTACCCAGGCTTTAATATGGCCATTTTTAAAATCCATTGCCATAAATCCCGCATGCAGAATATGCCTGTAATATTTCAAGGAATCTATGGTACTGAAGGTGGTATCAATATCACCATTCCAGGAAAACACACGCAATTTTTTTGGCAGATTAATATAGTAATCAACTGAGTCAGGATGCTTGGCATATTTTTCTTTGAGGTTCTTATAATACTTCAGTCTTTTTACAGAGTTCTGTATATACCCTCTCAATTCCCTGAAATTTTCATCCACCCATGGATTTCTTCCCTTCCAATGCTCATTAAATTTGTTTTGAAGTTCCGGCATGTGTTGTTCTATGGCTTTTTCAGCATGTTGCTGGAGCCTGGAATCAATGGTTGTATAAACTTTCAATCCATCGGCGAATAGGTCATAGCCATTGGTTTTGCACCATCTCATTAAATCCAGTTTGACCACTGAGCGAAAATAAGTAGCCAGTCCTTTGCTTTGATTGTCGACATCATAATACTCCAGGTTGATTTCCAAATTGGAGAGCGAATCATACTCCTTGTCATTGATGTAGCCGTATTTGTGCATTTGACCCAGTACCCGATTCCTGCGGTTTATGGAATTATCATAATTGTAAACAGGATTATAAGAATAGGTGGCACCTAAAATACCAACCAGAACGGCAGCTTCTTCGATGTTTACCTGTTCCGGACTTTTTCCAAAAAAGGTTTCAGATGCAACTTTAATTCCAAAAGCATTGCTACCAAAATCCACTGTATTTAAATACATGGTCATTATCTCCTGTTTGGTATAAGCCTTTTCAAGTTTGATGGCCATCAACATCTCTTTGGCTTTGGCTATAATAATGTTGATTTTTAAAAAGTTTATATCTTTCAGAATACCATTATTATGATCTCCGCGAATTTTGAAAAGATTTTTCGCAAGCTGTTGTGTCAAAGTACTTCCTCCGCCCTGACTTCCAAGAAAAATTACAGCTCGTAAAATGGCCTCGAAATCAATCCCTGAATGTTTGTAAAACCTTGCATCTTCCTGCGCCAATAGTGCATTGATCAAATGCGGGGATAGATCTTCATATTTTGTATTAGATCTATTTTGCCGATAATATTTACCTATTATTTTTAATTCTCCCCTGCTGTTTCTATCTGAGAAATAGATTTCTGATGCTACCTCACTCTCCGGGTTTTCAAGAATTTTGAGTCCGGGGAGAGTACCATATAAATTCATGAAGTTTATCGAAACCGAATAGAAAAACAACACTATTCCCAGAACGAGTGAAACAAACACTATCCAAATAGCGGCTATTACTTTACTTGATTTTCGCATTAAGAATTAAAGATAGTTATCCTGGAAAAAAGTTTTATACTCTGAAATGTTCTTTGAATTATAAAATAGTGGAAAATTCTTTGATCCTATTACAAAATATTCAGGATTTACATTTTGGTAGCTTTTTAAAAATTTGCCCCTGCTTTGAAATGCCTGATAATAACGCATGGCATCTTCTTTTGATTCAAATTCCTTTACAGAAAAAAGAATACGTTCTGTATTCAAAAGCAATTGACTTACCTTAAGTTTTTCGATAGAAAAGTTGGCTTTGTTAAAATCAGAAAATTCAATCATTACATCATTCGTTTTAACACCTTTGTTTTCAATTGAAAAAAGGAAAAAATGGCGGTCTTTGGCATTGAATTCATAAGGGGTTTTTTCACTTGATTCTCCGGTTGCTTCTGACACGTTTTCTTCCGGACTTGTTGCAGCGCGTATATAATCATTCGCTTCATTTAGCAGTTTTTTTGCAAATGGCAATACTTCACTTGTATTATACTCTTCAATAAAACTTTCCAGGTCGCTTTTGTAGGCTAATATGTCCTTTTGCTTTCCTTTTATTATAATTCTGAGCAATATGGCTTTGTCAATAAAGGTCGTAGAACTGTAATTTTCTATTATGCTATTCACATTTTGTAAGGCAGCTTCATAGTTGCCCATCTGATAATTTTCATAGGCAACTTTGTATAATGCATTGGCTTGCTGATCCTCCAATTGTGCATCTTTTAAATAATCCGGATTTAAAATAAGTTTAGCATACAAGGATTTTGGGTATTCTGTTAAGAGGATGTTCTTATATGTTTCCGATATTTCTTTACTGCTTCTGTCATTTATCTTGTAAGACAATTCCTTTTCATCTTTATTGATAAAATAAAGAAAATACATGACCTCCAGATTGTATTCTGATTCGGGGAATCTTTCCAGGAGAGTCAGAAAAGCCTCAGTTGCATTTTCGTATTCCAATAAATTGAGATTGTATATTTTGCCCAGGGTATAATATGCCTCTTCAAGTTTTTTATTGGATGCCGCCATGCTTTCCTCGTCAAATGGAATATCCTTTAGCAATTTTAACCTTTGCACGGCCATGTTATATTCTTCTTTCGATTCAAAATCCTCCGCCTTCAAATTGAACTCCTCCTCGACCAAAGACTCGTCTTCTTCTGAGCTTTCATCCTCTTCATTAAATGCCACGCCTTTATTTTGTCTCCTCCAGTTATCTTCCAAAGCTCTTCTGCCCCATATTCTGACAAATTCTGTCTGACCGATACTTATGGCAGAAGCGTTGTAAAAATAAAATCCGGATTGATCATTACTTCCTGAACTAAAGCCATCCTGTGCATCACCATAACGGAGTTCATTATTAGCCAGGGCATTTTCCTGTTTTTCCCTTTCCAACCTTTTGCGTTCTTCTTCTTTTTCAATAATCTCATTTAAATAACTAATGAGCTCTGTTGAGTCCATTCTGGCAAGTTTCTGCACACTGTCTTCATATTGAATTATGGCCAGTTGTTTGGTAAAAGTTATTAAGACCTCATGTCGTCTTTTAATGCTTTCATAGTCTTTGTGATCTTTGCTCAGGGTTTGTAATGTGCTGTCGTAATAGGCTTTTGATGTTTCGTATTCCTGCAAATCATCATAGTGTATTTCAGCGAGAAGGAGATAGGAATAGGCTTTTTGATTGGGGTTGGCCTCACTTGCCGCTACAGATTTATAAAGGTAGGATAGGGCTTTATTAATGTTATCTTGTTTGTACTCAAATTTTGCAAGCTCATAGTAGATTTTATCTTTATAATCTTCATTCTTTTTGTCCTTGAGCAACTTTTCAAAATATTTCTTAATTTCCTTAATGTCAGTATCTGAATTAAATCGTGTGACCTGCGCCAGATATAATTTAGAATAAAATGACAGGTCGTAAGAGGGATTGCTTTTTAAGGTCAATTTATAATGCTCATAAGCTTTATCATTATTGCCTAATTCCTGATATAATTGTCCGAGAATAAAATGCTGCCTTGCTCTAAATCGTTTTGGTTTGGTAAACTGAACGGCGACTTCCATGTTTTCAGCCATTTCTTCCAATTCCCCAATTTCCTGAAAGTAATCAGCCCTGGCCTGCGTTACTTCTGTTATTACTTTTTTATCAAGCGGTTGTTTTTTTAAATAATCAGAAACTGCCCTGGCATTATTTAGCTCCCCGGCTTCAATAAAAGATCTCAAAAGCCATGAAAGTGCCAAATGTCTTGCATTGTCATCTTCGCTTTTGGAATTTACATATTTGAATGTCTGTATTGCATTGGGGAAGTCCCTTTTATAAAACCTTGCCCTTCCAATTAGAATATAGCAATCATCTACCCATTTGCTGTTTTTATGATATTGTATTGGCAAAGAAGCTTTTTTAATGGCATCCTCTGCCAATCCGGTAAGTTGGGAAGACATGTCCTCATCCATTTCATCATAGACATGGAGTATTTCGTTAAAATTATTCTGTCTTTCCTGATTTATTTTGAACTCAGCATCGGATAGCTTTTCTCTTGCGATATAATAGGCATTGTAATGGGCGGTAGTATTGTGATAAGTTTTGGCAATAGGATTATTTCTTTCTGCTGAACATGAGATCAACAGCGGAAACATCGCCAAAACGGCATAAACAATATATGTGAGCCTGTATTTCAAATTAATTTCTCTGAATGATTAACAAATTTCGGACTTCTTTATTATAAAAATGAGTAGATATTAATAATGTTATAATTTTGCGGCACATTTGACTACTTTGAAAAACCGCAAAACATTAAGTTCCTGGTTAACAACTAAATACCTTTTGGTAGTTCGGAATGAAGAAAATTTCGCTGAAAAATCTTCATTCAGTTTTACCTATGCAAAGATAATTGTAATTAGCTTTCTGACATTAGTTATCTGTAGTGCAGGTAGCGTTTTGCTTTATAATAATGTGTTGAAATCCTGGTTTTTCTCAGGAGAGACGGAATTTGATATCAATAAAAAGATTGTTGAATTAAGTCTTGCTGTAGATTCCTTGTCGAATGAAGTTGACAAAAAAGAATTTTTTATAAATACGATTCAGTCCGTTGTTTCGGGCGATTCTGTGATTGGCCTTTCCTATGAAAGAGATACCAATAATATTTTTTCAAATAGTGAATCTGGATCCGATGAATCGGGCCGGCTGATTGACTCCCTGTTAAAAGATGAGTTTGAAATAGGGAAAACATCAAATATTAATTTGGTTTACAGAGATCAATCGAGTTTACAGGATATATATTTTTTCCCTCCTGTCGAAGGTTTGGTGACCAGGGCCTATAATACCAAAATTGATCATTTTGGGATTGATGTAGTAGCAAAAAACAATGAGCCCATAAAGTCCATAGCGGATGGAACTGTGGTTTTATCCAGCTGGACAGAAGATTCCGGATATGTTATAGCATTACAACACAAAAGCAATGTGTTTTCAGTTTATAAGCATAATTCAGAATTATTAAAAAAAGTTGGTAATTTTGTGCAGGCAGGCGAAATAATAGCAATAATTGGTAATTCAGGCGAGATAACGACAGGACCTCATCTCCATTTTGAAATTTGGTACAACGGAAATCCTGTAAATCCGGAGGAATTCGTTACTTTTAATTAGTAGAGTTTATGTTTAATAACAAAGAGAATAAAAAGGATTTGACTGAACTAAGAGATTCAAGCAACAATATTGGGAAAGGCACAATTCTCGAAGGTGATATTCAAACTTTCGGAAATATAAGAATTGAAGGTAGGCTTACCGGCAATGTTAAGTCTAAATCTAAAATAGTTTTAAGTGATTCTTCTGCTGTCGATGGCAGTATACTTGCCCAGAATGCGGAAGTAGCGGGTGAAGTTAAAGGAAGTGTAGAGGTTTCGGAATTACTTATTTTGAGAAGTTCAGCCACCATACACGGAGATATCATGACCAACAAACTGGTTGTTGAAGCAGGCGCGACTTTTAATGGCTCCTGTAAAATGGGGGCAATTGTAAAAGAAATCACCATCGGGAATAAGGAGGAGAAAGATAGAACCGAAAAAACAGCCTAATAATTTTTACAAGTATTCAGGCCTAGGTTTACAAATGCTTGTTACCATAGGCCTGGCTACTTTTGCAGGCATTTGGTTGGACAAAAAGCTTGAAATCAAATTTCCTGTTTTTACGCTTATATTCTTGTTGGGATCATTTGCGGGTTCGCTTTATTTAATTTACCGCGAGATCAATTAGTAAATGCGTTTTGCCATTTACGCTATCATTTTAATTTCAATTGAGCTTATTTTTTTGACAATAAGCTATTTCATATCAAATGAAATTTCAATTTACCTGACTTTTTATTTGTCAGTTGCATCAATCTTACTTTTAATATTTTTCTCCAAATACCTATTTCTCCATCTGACCAGAAGGATTCAGGAAAGCAAACCACATTTTTGGGTTAATGCCAATCTATTAGCCTTCGCCGTGAAATTTGTTTTGATAATTGGGCTTATGTTACTACTGACGCTTTTTGTAAAGGAGGGTGCTAAAATAATGATCATTTGGACCGCGATTTTGTATTCATTTCTGCTGAGCGCCGATATTTTATACGATTTGAAAAAAACTTCAAAAGCGTCTTAATAGTTGCCTTAAAAATTTTGAATCAAAATTTTTTTTTGGGGTCATAATATCTAGATTTGCAGTCTAATTTTTGAGGCTCCTGAAGGCGAAATTGTAGAATGTTGAAAATCAAAATCTTAGCTTCAGCTTTATTATTTTCTGTTGTTTTTGTGTGCAGCACATTTTTGCCGCAAAATGCATCCGCATCCGAAGAATCCGGCGATTCTTTTAATCCCGGTGAAATGATAATGCATCACGTAAAAGATGACCATTCCTGGCATTTTTTCGGTGATGTTACCCTTTATCTACCTGTCATTATTTATTCAGAAGAAAAAGGGCTCGATGTCTTTATGTCTTCAAAGTTTTTTAATGAAAATCATGAAACAGTTCCGTACAAAGGCTATGTTCTTGAACACGGGCATATAAGTTTAGAAAGTGGTGGGCATGTATCTGATTTTTCAATCACAAAGAATGTAGCATTCCTGTTTTTAAATTCCGCATTGCTCTTGTGGATTTTCTTTGCTGTTGCAAATGGCTACAAGAAAAACAAAGGGAAAGCACCCAAGGGCATACAAAGCTTTTTTGAGCCAATCATAATATTTATTCGCGACGAAGTAGTAAAACCAAATATTGGAGAAAATTATAGGAAATATCTTCCGTACATGCTGAGCCTGTTCTTTTTCATTTGGTTTGGAAATTTATTGGGTTTATTTCCGGGTGCCGCTAACCTGACCGGTAATATAGCCGTTACTCTGGTTCTTGCCGTGGGTACTTTTATACTTACCAATTTCAGCGGTAATAAGCACTATTGGAAACATATTTTCTGGACGCCCGGAGTTCCTTTACCATTAAGAATTATCATTTTACCTGTAGAAGTAATAGGAATATTTACAAAACCTATTTCATTAATGATACGACTTTTCGTCGCCATCACTGCAGGCCATATAGTTATATTAAGTTTAATTGCCCTGACCTTTATTTTCAGTTCTTATGCTGTGGGATTGGGTAGTTCTTTAATCGTAATATTTATCAACCTGATTGAATTGTTAGTAGCAACGATTCAGGCATATGTTTTTACAATGTTCTCATCACTGTATATAGGTATGGCAGTGGAAGATCATCATTAGTTTTTGTTTCATCCTAAATAATAAATTATGTTATTGTCAATTTTATTGGATATGAGCCTAGCAATCATGGGAGCCGGAATCGGCGCCGGATTAGTTGCAATTGGTGCTGGTATTGGTATTGGTAGAATCGGTGGTTCTGCTATGGAAGCCATGGCCAGACAGCCTGAGGCCTCTGGAAAAATTCAAACTGCTATGTTGATCATTGCAGCTTTGATTGAGGTAATTGCGCTTTTCGGAGTGGTTGTATGTTTACTTATATCTCTGGGATAATCATTAGGACCCAATTCCGGCAATAGGTCGGTTTGGGTTCTTTTTATCAAAATTTATAATATGGATTTATTAACACCGGGTACAGGATTAATTTTTTGGCAGGCACTTACATTTCTTATTGTAGTATTCCTATTGGGAAGATTTGCCTGGAAACCAATTTTAAGTGCACTTGAAACTCGCGAACATTCCATTGAAGAGGCACTCCGATCTGCAGAAATTGCCAAAGAAGAAATGGAAAAACTTCAGGCGAGCAATGAAAAACTACTTCAGGAAGCAAGAATAGAAAGAGATCAGATCATAAAGGATGCACAAGCTGCTGCAGCTACAATTAGGGATGAAGCAAAAGTACAAGCTGAAGTGAGTGCAAATAAAATTATGATCGATGCAAAAGCTGAGATTGAACAACAAAAAAATTCTGCAATAAGCGAAGTAAAAAATCTAGTGGCAGATCTTTCAATAGATATTGCTGAAAAAGTATTGCGAAAGGAATTGGCAGATAAAAAGTCTCAGGAAAATCTTATTAAGGACTATGTTAAAGAAATTAAACTAAACTAGCATGTCTGAAATTAAGGTCGCTCTTAGATATGCAAAATCACTGCTCGAAGAATCTGTAAGTAGAGGAATTGAGGAGAAGATAAAGTCTGATATCGACTTATTTACCGGGGCTGTGAAATCCAGTCGCGATTTGAGAGTTGCATTGTCTAATCCAATTATAGGCTTTGATAAAAAGAATGAAGTTCTTAATAAAATCTTCAAGGGCAAGGTGGACAACCTTACCATAAATTTCTTTCAATTGGTTTGCAAAAAAGGCAGGGCTGCGAATTTGACGACCATTGCCAGAGAATTTGAAAATCAATACTTTACATATAAAAACATTAACAAGGCAAGTATTACCACAGCTATTGCGCTAGATGATTCATTAAGGAATCAGTTTGCAAAAATTATCGAAGAGGGCTTTGGCAAAAAAGTAGACTTGACAGATAAAGTTGATCAGGAATTGATCGGTGGTTTTATTCTCAGAATGAATGATCGCCAAATCGATGAATCGATACGTCAAAAACTAAATCAACTTAAATTAAACCTAATTGATCAATCTTATAATTCATTAATATAACATGGCACAAATAAGACCGGATGAAATTTCAGCCATACTCAGAGAACAGCTTTCTAACTTCAAAAGTGAAGCAGATCTTGAAGAAGTAGGAACAGTACTTCAGGTGGGTGATGGTGTAGCGCGTATTTATGGTTTAACAGAAGCGCAATCAGGAGAGCTCTTAGAATTTGAAAATGGTCAAAAAGCTATGGTTCTCAATCTTGAAGAAGATAATGTTGGAGCTGTAATATTTGGGCAATCCAAAGAAATCAAAGAAGGGGATACCGTAAAGAGAACAAAACAAATTGCCTCAATTGAAGTAGGTGAAGGAATTGTCGGACGTGTTGTAAACACACTTGGACATCCAATCGATGGTAAAGGACCTATTGAAGGCGAAAAGTTTACCATGCCGCTTGAAAGGAAAGCTCCCGGAGTGATTTACCGACAGCCTGTAAATGAGCCATTGCAGACCGGTCTTGTTTCTATTGATGCCATGATCCCAATTGGAAGAGGGCAAAGGGAGTTAATCATCGGTGACCGTCAGGTTGGTAAAACCGCGGTAGCCATCGATACTATCCTAAATCAAAAAGAATTTTACGAAAAAGGCGAACCGGTTTATTGTATTTATGTAGCCATCGGTCAGAAAGCAAGTACAGTTGCTCAGGTTGTATCCGTATTTGAAAAATACGGCGCTCTAGAATATACAACAGTTGTAAGTGCAGCTGCATCCGATCCTGCGCCAATGCAGTTCTTTGCTCCATTTGCAGGGGCCTCCATTGGAGAATACTTTAGAGATACAGGAAGACCGGCATTGGTAATCTATGATGATCTATCAAAACAAGCCGTGGCATATCGCGAAGTCTCACTCTTGTTGAGAAGACCTCCAGGTCGTGAAGCCTATCCCGGAGATGTATTCTACCTTCACTCCAGACTATTGGAACGTGCAGCAAAAATCATAGAAGACGACAGTATCGCCAAAGAAATGAATGACCTTCCAGAGTCATTGAAGAAAAAAGTGAAAGGTGGAGGATCTTTAACAGCACTTCCGATTATTGAAACTCAGGCCGGAGATGTTTCAGCCTATATTCCGACAAATGTTATTTCCATTACTGATGGCCAAATATTCCTGGAATCCAATTTATTTAATTCTGGAATCAGGCCGGCAATTAACGTAGGTATATCCGTGTCGAGGGTAGGTGGTGCAGCTCAGATCAAATCGATGAAAAAAGTTGCGGGTACCTTAAAACTCGATCAGGCGCAATTCAGGGAATTGGAGGCATTTGCCAAATTTGGATCCGATCTTGATGCAGCAACCAAAAGAACAATTGAAAGAGGAAGAAGAAATCAGGAAATATTAAAGCAGGGTCAATACAGCCCAATTCCTGTAGAAGAACAAGTGGCCATGATCTTTGCATCTACAAAGGGATTTATTGATGCCGTACCTTTGGATAAGGTAAGTCAGTTTCAGGAAGATTATCTACAACTGTTAAGAGCACAGTCCAAAGAAACCCTCGAAGGTTTAAGATCGGGCAAACTTGATGAAAGTATTACTTCGGTATTAGAGAAATACGCAAAAGAAGTCGCATCAAAACTATCATAATTTAGATGGGAAGTTTAAAAGAGGTAAGGAACAGAATTGCATCAGTAAACTCAACTCAGCAGATTACCAAGGCCATGAAAATGGTTTCAGCTGCAAAATTGAGAAAAGCGCAGAATAGGATTACTCAGATGAGGCCTTATGCGCAAAAACTTGATGAAATTCTGGGAAATGTCAGTATGATCTCGGAAGAGCTTCAAAGCGTATTCACTAGAGTGCGACCCGTTGAAAATATACTTTTGGTTCATATTACCTCAGATAAGGGACTTTGCGGACCCTTTAATGGTAACATCAATAAGTTTACCGTAAAAACGATAAAAGAACTAAGTTCAAAATACCCCGCAGCGAGTATTAACATTTTACCAATCGGGAAAAAGGGTAGAGACTATCTTAAAAAAAATGAATTGGGATACGATGAAAGATATGTTCATTTGTTTGACAATCTTGAATTCGAAAAAATAGCTGATGTTGCAGATTTTATTATGAAATCCTTTGTTAAAGGTGAATTTGATGAAGTGCATATCATGTATAATCAATTCAAAAATGCAGCAACGCAAATACTCACCAAAGAACAATTCCTTCCGGTTATCCCACCGGTAGATGAAGAACTGAATAATTCTCCCGGCGATTATATTTTCGAACCCTCGGTAGATTATATTATCAAAGAACTGATCCCAAATTCTCTTCGAATTAAATTATTTAAAGCTTTATTGGATTCAAATGCTGCAGAACACGGAGCGAGAATGACGGCAATGACCCAGGCGACGGATAATGCTGGTGAATTGTTAAAAGAATTGAGATTGACTTATAACAGAACCCGTCAAGCTGCTATTACAAAAGAAATTTTGGAAATTGTCGGTGGTGCAGAGGCATTAGAACAAGCCGGATAAATCCTTAGAAAAATATTAACACAAATAAAATTGCCGGTGAATGCCGGCTTTTTTATTAGTAATGATAGTTTCCGTATGGACTATTAATTGTTAGTTCAGCTTTATTCGAAGATTTTACTTTACCAATTGTTTTTGCTTCCAGGTTAAAGCTATTAGCAATTTGAATTATTTGTTGGGCACAGTTTTCATCACAGTAAATTTCCATTCTGTGGCCCATGTTAAATACCTTATACATCTCTTTCCAGTCAGTATTGCTTTCGGATTGAATTAATCTGAACAATGGGGGAGTATCGAATAAATTATCTTTTACGATGTGCAAATTTTCTATAAAATGTAGGATTTTGGTTTGCGCACCTCCTGAACAATGAATTATTCCACCAATACCTGATTTAACTTCATTTAACACTTTTTTTATTACCGGAGCATAGGTTCTCGTTGGCGATAAAACAAGTTTTCCGATATTGACCGGAAGATCTTCAAAATTATCCTCGATTGAACGGCTTCCTGAAAACACTAAGGAATCGGGGACAGAGGGGTCATACAATTCCGGATATTTATCGGCGTAATCGTGCTTGAAAACATCGTGACGCGCAGAAGTCAATCCATTGCTTCCCATTCCACCATTGTATTCACTTTCATAACTGGTTTGCCCAAAAGAAGCAAGGCCAACTATCACTTGACCAGCTTTGATCTTTTCGTTGCTAATGATTTGCTTTCGTGGCCAGCGGGCGGTAATGGTATTATCTACAACAATGGTACGCACAAGATCTCCCAGATCAGCGGTTTCGCCTCCGGTGCTTCTAATTCCTATTTCATGTGAACGAAGCATTTCCAGAACCTCCTCGGTAGCTTCTATCAAAGTTTTAAGTACTTCACCCGGAATTAGATTTTTATTTCTGCCAATGGTTGATGACAAGAGCATTTTGTCTGTTATGCCAACGCATAGAAGGTCATCGACATTCATTATTATCGAATCCTGTGCTATGCCTCTCCATACACTCAGATCTCCGGTTTCTTTCCAATACAAATAGGCCAATGAAGATTTAGTACCGGCTCCGTCGGCATGCATCGCAATGCAGTATTCATCATCATCACTTAGATAGTCCGGAATTATTTTGCAAAATGCATTTGGAAATATTCCCTTATCGAGATGCTTAATGGCCTCGTGTACATCTTCTTTGGATGCTGAAACCCCGCGTTTGGAATATCTTTCATTCATAAGACAAAGAAATAAAAAAGCCCCTTCCAATAAAGGAAGAGGCCAAAATTTTCTGTTTGAATTTATTATTCATCCTCAGAACCGCCTTCTTCTTCCTGTTGTATAGGCTGAACTTCCTGCTCAACATCAAATCCGAGAATTTTAAATTCTGTTCTTCTATTTTTCTGATGTTCTTCTTCTGATTCTGCATTTTCAACGATCAGACGAGATTCACCATATCCTTTAGGGATCATTCTGGTTTCGTCAATGCCATTATTGGTCATATACTCAACAGCCGACTCAGCTCTTTTCTGAGAAAGTTTCTGATTGTATTTGCCATCACCTCTTGCATCGGTATGTGAACTTAATTCAATTCTCATATCCGGATTGTCTTTCAATAGTGTTACAAGTTTATCCAATTCATCAGCGGCATCATCTCTAATGTCCGAACTGTTATAATCGTAATAAATATTTTCAAGAACAATAACTTTGTTAACCTCTTTCTTGATCAGACCCAAAGTATATTTAATGTCCACATCATTTTCAAAATCAGGTAAATCTTCTTGTGGAACAGTTTTTCCAACGGTAGAAAATACGGCATTCGCAGTTAAATAATCTTCTTTTTCAGCCACTACGGTATAATTAACACCTGTTTTTACTTCATTTCTAAATTCTCCGTTTTCATTCGCTGTACCCTCATAAACGACCTGACCTCTTGAATCCATTAATTTCACTTTTGCGTTAGGAAGAGGATCACCTGTTGCGCCATCAATGATTTCACCGGCAACATAGTAAGTGGCAACTTTGAAATCAGGACTGTTATTAATGAATTTGTAAATATCATCATCTCCTTTTCCACCTTCGCGGTTTGAAGTGATGTATCCTTCTTTTTCATTGATAAAAATTAATCCAAAGTCATCATAAGAAGAATTTAGAGGCACGCCCATATTTGTTACTTCGATGCTTCGGCCATCGCGAACGGCTTCAAAAACATCCAAACCACCCATTCCGGGATGACCATTGGATGCAAAATATAATTTCTTGTCATCAGAAACATAAGGGAACATTTCATCGCCTGGTGTATTCAAAGCTTTTCCCATGTTTCTTACTCTTCTGAAATTGCCTCTTCTGTCCATTTTAGACATATAAAGATCAATTCCTCCTCTGCCGCCTTCTCTATTTGAGGCAAAGTACAAGGTTTTTCCATCGGGTGAAAATGCAGGGCTGGCATCCCAGGCATTTGGATCTGAAATTTGTAATAATTCCGGTTCAGACCATTCGCCTTTTTTGTTTTTTGAGATGTAAAGATTCACATCCTGATCCCCTTTTTTTCTTCCGTCATTACCTCTGGCGAAAACCATCGTTTTCCCGTCTTTGGAGAAAGTCGCACTGGCTTCATGTCTTTTAGAAGTATTAAACTGTTCGGCCAGCGGAACTGCCACACCGGATTTCTCCGAGGCATCATCAAATTTAAATTTGTAAATGCCGGTAAAACCTTCTCCCGTAGCAGGGAATATATTTTCCGAATTTCTGTCGGTTGTAAATATCATTTCCTGATTGTAGAATACAGTTCCGTATTCTGCATCAGGCGTATTTACAATATCAAGATTGCTTAGCTCATAGTAAGTCTTCTTCGATTTGATTTCCTTAACTTTATCAATGCTTTCTAAAAATGCCTTTGCGGCAGCTTTTCTTCCTCTATCTTCACCCTCATCGATATAATCCTGGTATAAACTCTTGGCTTTATCGTATTCTCCAACTGTTTTATAACCATTGGCAAGATGAAATTTAGTGGCTTCATCTGCCCTTCCGGATCTCAAAGCAGCTTCGTAAAAAGGAATTGCTTCTCTAATTCTATTTGACAATCGGTAAGATTCGGCAATTTGAAAAGAGGCAATGGCCGTATCGGCACCATCGGCGAGGCCTTCCTCGTAATCGCTTATAGCAAATTGATATTCACCTTTCTCAAATTTTTTATTACCCTTTCTGACCATTTTATGCAAATCGCTTGAACAGGCGCTTGCAAGAATTGCGAAAATCAGTAAGTAGGCGTAATTAGTACTTCTCATAATGTATTTATAGTTCTCGTTAGTACGATTTTCAAATAAATAAGCCGGAAAATTAAGTAATTCTACCTTAAGGCAAAAGAATTATCTTCCGACCTTCAAAAATAATCATTTAAGCGGAGTTTTTTGAAAATATTTGGTTAACCAGGATTCTTCGGCCCGAAGCAGCCATTTATTCTTCAATTCATCACCTTTTGCAATGGAATTATTATAAATAAGAGTGTCTTCATCAATTTCTGCGCTGTGAATAAGCTCTTTGATTTTCAAGAATGCAATGGAGCTAATCCCATTTTTTGAACGAAAATAAACTTTTGATCGGTCAGTTAAGTCTAATTTGTATTTTTTTTCGATTTCGAAAATAAAATGATTTAATGAATCAATGGAACAACCGGTGGCTTTTTCGAATGATTCGTCGACTGCAATTATCAGAAAATGACCATCTACAAATAATTTATGAGATTTCAATTCTTTGCCATGGGCCTTCCAGCGGCCCAGGAATACATCGATATAATCCAGAATTTCATCTCTTATTCCCTCATTTATTTTTTGAGGAGAGGCGAAAATCCAAACCCGCGAACTATCCGGTATGTGCTTTAATTCATCGTTTTTCACAAAAATTATACATTAATTGAGATCAATTAGTTCAGCGAGGTCCAATACCTTTACTGTCTTTTCTTTTTCTTTATTTTTTACTCCATCAGACATCATGGTCATGCAAAAGGGACAAGCGGCTGCAATTACTTCAGCCCCAGTTTCAAGGGCTTCTTCCGTTCTTTCAATGTTAATTTCCTTATTTCCGGCTTCCGCATCTTTAAACATTTGTGCTCCACCTGCTCCACAACATAGCCCTTTTGTTTTGCATCGCTTCATTTCAACAAGATCGGCATCCAGGGCTTCAATTACTTCACGCGGCGCTTCATAAACACCATTTGCCCTTCCCAGATAGCAGGAATCATGAAAAGTTATCTTCTTCCCTTTGAATTGTCCACCTTCTGCAATTTTTAGCTTTCCATCCTTGATCAAAGTCTGTAGATATTGCGAATGATGAAGTACTTCATAATTTCCACCCAAATCGGGATATTCGTTTTTTAAAGTATTAAAACAATGAGGGCAAGCGGTAACAATTTTCTTAACGCCGTAGCCATCCAGAACCTGAATGTTTGACATGGCCTGCATTTGAAACAGAAATTCATTGCCGGCTCTTCTGGCCGGATCTCCAGTGCAAGATTCTTCAGTTCCTAATACTGCAAAATTAATGTCTAATTTATTGAGTATTCGAATGATGGCTTTGGTCACTTTTTTATACCTGTCATCAAAAGAACCGGCACAGCCTACCCAAAAAAGTATCTCAGGGTTACGACCTTCAGCAGCCAATTCTGCCATAGTTGGTATTTTTATTTCTTCCGGCATATTAATTTTCTGATTTTAGTTCATTGGCCCAATTAAACCTGTCTGAAGGAGAAAAGGCCCAGGGTGCAAAATTGTTTTCAATATTTGTCATCATGGCCGTCCATTCAGGAGGTGTTTTGGATTCTTCCATGACTTTATATCTTCTGAGCTCCAATATTATTTCAAGTGGATTGATGCTTACGGGGCATGCCTCGACACAGGCATTACAGGATGTGCAAGCCATGATTTCTTCTTCTTTAATAAAGTTTCCCAAAAGAAATTTACCATTTTCCAAACCGTGTTTTCCTGCATCTTCCATTCTGTCCCTGGTATCCATCATAATTTTTCTAGGAGAGAGTTTTTTACCTGTAATATTAGCCGGACATTCCGCTGTGCAACGCCCACATTCGGTACAGGAATATGCATCCATTAAGTTTTTCCAGCTAAGCTGATTTACATCTTTGGCCCCAAAGCTCGATGGAGGAGGCGCATCGCCTTCCGGCTGTTGCATTCCCAGCATTATTTTCACTTCATTGCTGATGTCCTCCATGTTTTTTATTTTCCCTTTGGCAGAAAGGTTGCTAAAGTAAGTATTGGGAAATGCCATAAATATGTGCAAATGCTTGGAATATGTGACATAAACGGCAAATGCAAATATCCCTGCAATGTGAATCCACCAAAAAAATCGTTCCAGAAGTAAATTCATTTCAACAGATAAACCATTATAGAGAGGAATAAGCATTTGGCTAATAAGTAAGTTGCCGGTTTCAGTATAATGCTCGGCACCAGCATTCTGAAGTAGTTGATCATTGGCATTCATGGATAGAATCGCAAACATTAAAACAATTTCTATTATTAAAATAAGGTTTGCATCGAGTTTAGGCCAAGAGGTCATTTCACTTTTATGAAATCGATCTATGCTCAGCATATTTCTTCTGATAAGGAATACGAGACAAGAAACAATCACACCCAGGGCGAGAATTTCAAAGAAGTTTATTAAAACACTATAAAATGAGCCAAGAACCGGTGCAAATAGGCGATGAGTACCAAAAATACCATCCAGAATTATTTCCAGCACTTCGATATTTATTAATACAAAGCCAATATAGATTAAGAAGTGCATTATGCCTGCAACCGGCTTGTCAAACATTTTCTTTTGGCCAAAGGCCAATAGCATCATTTTTTTGAAGCGCTCCGAGGAAGGTCCTTTGGGTTTATAGGACTGCCCCATATTAATATTTCTCTTTATGAAACTTACTCTCTTAAAAATTAACCATCCGGAGATTCCGAGTAATATCAAAAAACCTATTTGTTCTAAATATGCCATTCCCTTTTTAAAAAAATCCTGAAGTATTTGTCACTATTGTAAAATTAAATAGCTTTGCAAGCCAATTCGGTGACGTAGCTCAGTTGGTAGAGCAAAGGACTGAAAATCCTTGTGTCGGTGGTTCGATTCCACTCGTCACCACAGCCCCGAGCCTGTGTTCAGCATTATTTGCATGAACATTCTAGGTCTTGGGGTTTTTTTATTGTCCTTTTCACCTATTCTGGTCTTACAATACAATCCAATTTATTGAAAATATTTCAATCGTATAATTTCTTTTTCACTGAGGTATCTCCATTGGCCTCTGCTTATCCCTTTTTTATCAAGTCCTGCGAACATCACCCTGTCTAATTTTTCCACCTGATAATGGTAATGCTCAAAAAGCCTGCGAATCACTCTGTTTTTACCGGAATGAATTTTCACTCCAACACTTTTGGCATCATTTGAAACAATCGCAATGTCATCAACCTTTACCATGCCATCTTCAAGCTCGGTTCCCTCTTTGATTTTTAAAAGATCTTCATCCTTTAAAGCCCGGTTTAAAACAACTTCATAAATTTTTGGAACAGCCATGCTGGGATGAATTAGCTTTTGGGCAAAATCACCATCATTGGTGAATAACAAAACTCCGGTTGTCATTCTATCCAATCTTCCAACAGGATAAATACGTTGTTCTGCAGCTTTTGAAACAAGCTCCATTACGGTTTTCCTATCTTTTGGATCACTGAGCGTTGTTATAAATCCCTTTGGTTTGTTGAGAAGAAGATAGACATACTTCTCCGGCTGTATGACTTTACCTTTAAATTCTACCTTGTCGTCTTTTCCAACTTTTGTTCCAAGTTCCCGGACAACCTTGCCATTTACTTTTACTTCACCATCAGCAATAAGCTTATCTGCTTCCCTTCGTGAACAAATCCCCGAATTTGAAATATAGCGGTTCAACCTAATTTCAGACGTTTCCTGTTTTAGGTTTTCTTTTGGTGTAATGGTCTGGTTCTTTTTTTTGGGGATTGAGCGAGAAGTAGCTTTTTTGCGAGAAGGTTTTTTCATAGGATCATCCCTCATTTACCTCGCCTATTTCATTTTCTTCTGTTTTGAAATCCTTGATGGTTGGTAATTCCGATAGCGAATTTATTCCAAAGTAATCAAGGAATCGATCTGATGTTCCATATAAAATCGGACGGCCAACGGATTCGGCTTTTCCCTTAATTGCAATTAGTTCTTTTTCCAAAAGTTTTTGAATCGTATAGTCGCATCCTACGCCCCGTATTGCTTCCAGACCGGATTTGGTGATTGGTTGTTTATAAGCAATTATCGAAAGCGTCTCAATGGCCGATTGGGATAGCCTTTTTTTGGATTTTTGTTTTAGCAGAATCGAAATACTAGCCTGATAGGATGGCTTTGTTAAAAACTGATAGCCGCCCCCCGATTTAACAATTTCAAAGGGAAATTCTTCATCAGAATATTTCTTGATTGAAATTTCAATGGATTCGTTAATGTCCTTTTCAGGAACCTCCGCATCAAACATTTCCGTCAGACAAGAACGTATTTCTTCGATTGTAATCGGTTCCCGAGCACAAAAAATCAAGGATTCAATGTGATTCTGGAGAAAATCCAATTAATCCTGCTTGAGTTTGGCTTCAATTGAATGCCTTGTATGCGGGACAGCTTTGAGTCTTTCTTTGGCAATAAGTTTGCCCGTATCTACACAGACGCCGTAGGTTTTATTTTTAATTCTGACCAGGGCAGCATCAAGTTGTTGAATAAATTTGACCTGACGGCCTGCCAATTGATTTAAATTTTCTTTTTCAAGAGCTTCAGCACTATCTTCAAGTGTATTGATGTTGTTAATCGTATTATCGGTACTCTCGTCGTTTTTTCGGCTCAAACTCTCTTTTATGTACTCCAATTCGGTCTTTGCTTTGTTGAGTTTATCAAGAATTATTTTTTCAAATTCTATTAACTCATTGTCCGAATACCTTAGCTTCTCTTCAGCCATTTCTATGAGGTTTTGTTTAATGTGATTCAAGCGTTAAATTTCGCTTGAGCTTGAAATGCCGAAAATACAAATAATCAATGAATAGCACAGAAGGATTTACTTAATTTTTACTATAAATTAGTTTAAAATGAATTCAAAAATATATAGCAGAATATATACATTATTAATCCTGACGCTTGTTTCAGCTGGTCTTTTTGCCCAAAGCCAGTATTCAGAAAGCACAAAAAAGGCAGTACTTGTTATTCATGGGGGTGCCGGAACAATTTTAAAAGAGAACATGAGTCCCGAAAAAGAAGCAGAATTAATCGAGACCATGGGAAATGCATTAATGAAGGGTTATAAAATCATAAAAAAGGGAAAATCGAGCGAAGAAGCCATAATTGCTGCCATCAATCATTTAGAAGATGATCCAAATTTCAATGCCGGAAAAGGGGCAGTTTTAAATGAAGAAGGCAATGTTGAGCTGGATGCCTCCATTATGAATGGAAAAGATCTGCAGGCCGGAGCAATTGCAGGAGTCCATGGCATAAAAAATCCAATTAATGCGGCAAGGGCTGTAAAAGACCATTCCAAACATGTTTTATTGAGTGGAGAAGGTGCAGAAAAATTTGCAAGAAGTGAAAAACTGAAATTTGAAGAGCCCGAATACTTCATTACAGATAAAGCGAAGGCTTCATGGTTAAAAGCCAAAAAAAACAGCGAATCCAGTGGTTATCTGAATCTTCCTGTGGAAGATCATAAATTTGGAACGGTAGGCGCCGTAGCTTTGGATAAGGATGGAAATATTTCTGCCGGAACTTCAACGGGTGGGATGATGATGAAAAAATACGGTCGTATTGGTGATTCACCTTTAATTGGCAGTGGTACTTATGCTGACAACAGCACGGCAGGCGTATCGTGTACAGGTCATGGAGAATTTTTTATACGCTACGCTGTGGCCTATGATCTAGTTGCGCTTATGAAATACAAGGAAATGTCAATTAATGAGGCTGCCGATGAGATTATCCAAAATAAATTAATGAAAGCCGGCGGAGCCGGAGGCTTAATAGCACTTGATAAGGATGGCAATTTTGCTTTTTCTTTCAATACACCTGGAATGTATCGGGGGGTAATATTTGACGATGCCACGATGTTAATCGATTTTTACAAGGAATAATAATAGCCCTTGAACTGGAGAGAAAAACTATACATTATAATTTTTGAAGCGGACACACCGGCGGGAAAGGCCTTTGATGTTGCTTTGCTTTTTGCAATTGGAACAAGTGTATTACTTGTTATGCTGGAAAGTGTAAGTGAATTTGAGAGCGAATACAGACCTTATCTCAAAGCAGCAGAATGGATGTTCACTGTTTTATTTACTATCGAGTATATTTTGCGTATTATCAGTGCACACAAACCGCTTAAATACATGGGCAGTTTTTTTGGCGTCATCGACTTAATTGCCGTGATCCCCACTTACCTGGCATTTTTTATCGCGGGTACCCACTATTTCGTAGTAATAAGAACCTTGCGCTTACTGCGTGTATTTAGAATATTAAAGCTTGCAAAATATGTAGGTGCTTCAAGAATTATTTCAGAAGCACTTGTCAATAGCAAGGCTAAAATTTCTGTATTTCTATTTGCCGTTTTAAATTCTGTGATCATATTAGGTACCCTGATGTATTTGATTGAGGGCTCAGAAAGTGGATTCACAAGCATTCCAAGAAGTATTTATTGGGCTGTCGTTACACTAACAACTGTGGGTTATGGTGATATCGCACCTTCAACTGTCATCGGTCAATTTTTAGCTTCTATTATCATGATCCTCGGTTATGCCATCATTGCCGTCCCGACGGGAATTGTTACATCAGAATTGACCAGATCGAGAAATTTCACCAATATCTGTGCAAACTGTGCTACAAAAAATGATGCGAATAACAATTATTGCAGCAATTGTGGCAATAAACTTGAAAACTCAAGCAAGTCTTAAATCTTACCTCCCAGGGCGAATACTTTTTTGATTTTGTTTCTGTTTCCATCCAAATCAAAAAGATCAAAGAGAATAATGTAATTGCCCATTTTTGATTTTTCTCCATAATCATTGATCCCATCCCAAATGAAATCATTGCTATAGGCAAGCGTCGAATTATTGGCCAGATTTTTTACAAGATTTCCTCTTATATCGTAAATATTGATATTGACAATGGCATCGGAAATTTCCGTATCAAAGCGAATGTGAAGCAGGTCTTTATAACCATCCCCATCGGGAGAAAATAAAAGAGGTTCAATGTGGATGAATTCATCAGTGACTACTCTTTCTATTGACTTGGAATTTACCAGACCCGGGCTTCCAAAACCAAAGGGCTCGCTCGCGCTGGCCCAATTATCGGACTGCATACCGGATATATCGGGGGAAACTCTTTCCAGGGATACGCCCTTTACATCATCTATTAATTCAAAATGAAATTCTTCAGCGTACAAAACTGAATCAATTTGCAAATGATTTGAATCCATAATAGAAATTTGACCTGATTCATTTGTTAAAGTTGGAAATGAGGACAATTCCAAATAAGCCGAGCCCCGTTTTGGAAAATGTTGAATGATAGAAATCGAATCTTCACAAAGCGTAAGAAACTCAAAGGCATTTATTACATAATTTTCTTCACTTATAATGTTTTGGGATTTTAACTGTCCATCAAAATTGTAATAAGCCAGAATGGTATTTTCAAGATTTATATTTTTTGAGCTGCGATTATAGATTTCGATGTATTCCGATACGTCCTGAGGTGGATTGAACAGAATTTCATTGATAATAAGATCATTTTTTTCCGGACTTTCAGGAAGAATAAAAGTTTCCTCCAAATTGCTAAAGTTGTGAACACAATCTGCCATTTGAAAAAGCGATAAGGTATAGACTGTATTGTTTTGTAATGTTTTTTCAAGAGTCAAATTGAGATTTTTTGAAATTCTCTCTGAGCTATTTATGATTTTGACATTGTTAATGGGGCTTAAACTAATATTTTCCGGATGTAGATATTTGAAATCGATCCATTCATTAAAATGAATGTCTAACTCAGTCCCTGACAAAATTTCGATAGTAATTAATTGAGGCGGTATAAGATCGGGCTTATTGTATTGGATAGAATTTATCTTGCCCGGCGTACCCCCATTTGGGTCTATTGAGGCATCCCAATTTGATTCTTCAGCACAGGGATTGTTTGTATCTATCATTTCAAGGCTCCAGCCCCCCTCTCTTTTATCTGTATCGCGAATCCAATCTGCGAAATAATGGACTTTATGAATAGTGACGGGTCCTAATTTCAGGTATATTTCGTCTTCGTCATTTTTCAAAGAAGTCCAGGGACTCAATTTGACAGCCTTTGCAATTTCATTCATTTCTTCAAACTTAGATGAAGGGCAAAGAATCAGATATTCCCCGGGGTAAATTGAAATGGCCGGTAGGGCTGCACTATCATCCTCTGAAATGAGGTACAGTGAATTGAGACTGATAATATTTTCAGACGTATTATATAATTCTATGTATTCTGTAGATGGAAGAGAATTCTGTGGTTCCGGATCCATCATTATTTCACTAATAATTAGATCGAATAAAACCGGACTTTTTCCTATTCCAAATGAGGCATTGAGGTTCAAAGAAAGGTTTCCTTCACAGTCAATTACCGAGTCGATGTGCATTTCATTGATTATACCCGAATCCAATGGGTTTTGAAGTGATAGTTCAATGAAATTTTCCAATAATAAAAATGAATTTAATTGATTAATTGGCTCAAATCGGATGAAATTGGAAGGGTTTTGATCTGATTTTAGTATTTCATCAAATTGCAGACGCAGATAGGTCGAATTAAAAACCTCAATTAATTCCAGCTTGGGCCCGCTAAGATCGGGAGTGGGGTTATAGACAGAATTCAATTCTCCCGGCGTTCCTCCGGCACTGTTTTGCGAATAAGCCCAATTCTGATTATCCGTACATTTCTTAAAGGGATTAATCCTTTCGAATGACCAGCCACCTTCGTCCTTGGCACTGCCATCAGACCAGTCTGCATCATAGGCAATTTGGTCTAAGATGATATTCTCCGGGCTTAATAGAGTTAATACATCGCCGCTGTTGTTTAAGCTGGGCCAGGGATCCAGCCCGTATACTTTGCCATACCATTGGAATAGCGCGGTATCTTCATTGGAGCATAATATTAGCTGTTCTCCGCTGTCCAATAAAACTTCTGAAAAAGTAATCTCAGTAGTAGCATCGCTGTATTTAATCCCCTTAAGATTTACAGTGGCCGATGAAATATTCAGTAATTCTACATATTCTACATCGGGCATTCCAACTACCGGGATGGGATCATACATCAATTCATTAAAGAGCAAAGTGGAGGGTTTGGGAGGAGGGTAAAATGAAAAATTGCAGGAATCGTTTTGAATCCATTGGTTTTGGCGGTCAGAAATATTTGATAGGCTTAAAGTATAATTTCCGGCGTTTAATTTTTCATCAGTATACAAGCTTATGTGGTTTGGAAATGAATCTTGATAAATAGTAGCCAATGGCATTGAAATTCCATTGGAAATAAAATAATTCGCAGGATTCGCTCCAGAAATGGTATCGATAGGATTACTAAAAATTACTTCAATTGTTGAATCGTTTAAAGCAGAACATCCAATCAATTCAAAAGGACCATCCCTGATTTCTATATTATCTAAATAGAACTTATCACTTCGCGTGGAGCTATGTTTGCAATAAAAGCCTAAATTATTTTTGATGGCTATGCTATTATCAAGGGCCTGCCCCTGCAATACGAAATTATTTTGCATTGAAGTATCAGCGAAAAGCGACCATTCTCCCTGGAAAGATTTTATGACTCTGATACCTATTGCATTACTATCGCGTCCAAAAAAGCCGGGCAAACCGTCGATTAGTTTAGTGTGATTTGCATCCTGTTGAAGATAGAGGTCTATGCCATCGTCGGAACCGCTTTCACCTCCCAATTTAATATAATAGCCATGGAGATCGTTTTTAAGATCGGCTTGATTCGCACTTAAATAAAACCTTGCGTAATTACTTGAAGAAGTGGCAAAATCAAGTTTGGCTTCAAATTCCCAAATTGTAGTCGGGCTCATTACATAATTTGAACTGAGATAGATTTCTGAACTAAACCCCGGGCCACGGCTTTGCAGTTCATTGCTATCGTTTACCTGGAAAAAAGCAGTATCTCCATCCCATTTGGGATTTTGTATAAAATCGCCATCATCGAAATTTTCAATGAATTGAGACAGGGCCGATTGAACCATAAAACACAGTAAAACAAAAATTACCAGGGCCTTCACATAACTAAAGTATTTTAGAATTCTTTCCTTTGCTTTAAAATTGAGTGAAATGAGATTGGCATTGATTGGAGCAACCGGTTTGGTGGGTGAAGAAATGCTCCGCGTACTGGAACAAAGAAATTTTCCTATAGATATGATTATTCCTGTGGGCTCGGAAAGGTCACAGGGAAAAAGAATTATTTATGCCGGGAAAGAGCTTGAGGTACTCGGCATTTCCAAGGCGCTGTATTTAAAGCCACAAATTGCTTTATTTTCTGCGGGATCTGAGCCATCTAAGGAATGGGCACCAAAATTTGCCGCAGAGGGATGTTTTGTCATTGACAATTCATCGGCCTGGCGCTATGATGAGGATAAACCCTTGATTGTTCCCGAGGTAAATGGAAATGTATTAAAGGAATCCGATAAAATTATTGCCAATCCTAATTGCTCAACCATTCAGCTGGTCATGGTTTTAAAATCATTGGATGCTGCATTTTCTCTTGAAAGAGTCATTATTTCCACTTATCAGTCGGTAACAGGAACGGGAAAGGCCGCTGTGGATCAATTGAATGCCGAGAGGAAGGGAAATTTTGAACACAAAACCTATCCTTATCAAATCGATTTGAATATTATACCACAGATCGATGTATTTCTGGACAATGGTTACAGCAAGGAAGAAATGAAAGTTGTTTGGGAGAGTCGAAAGATTTTAGGCCTTCCCAATCTCAATGTGACTTGCACCGCTGTTCGCATTCCGGTCATGGGAGGCCATAGCGAATCCGTAAATATTGAATTTAAGAATGCCTTTGAATTGAATAAAATTAAATCAATTATTGAAACCATTCCGGGCGTCGTAGTAATGGATGATCCAAAAAATAGCCGTTACCCCATGCCTCTTTATGCTCAGGGTAAAGATGAGGTTTATGTCGGCCGGATTCGAAGGGATGAGAGCCGGGAAAAATGTCTGAATTTATGGATCGTATCGGATAATTTGCGCAAAGGGGCAGCAACCAATGCCGTTCAAATTGCCGAATATCTTCTGAAGAAAAATTGGATTAAAAATGCTTCCTGAAGTAGCCTTTGATCAGGAAATAAACTCTTTTATTAAAGAAAACCGCGAAGCCGACTTAAGCCAAATATTATTAAAACGGCCTGGTAAAAAAGAATGGGATTGGATCTGGATCGGCCAGCAGATTGAAGGCTATCAGAAAGCAAAGAAAAAATTGCCTTCCATTGCTTCAAATTCGCAAATAATATACCCAAAAAGAGTTTCGATTCAACAATGCAGTTCTGATCTCAGTGCAAAATTTAAAGCCGCTTTACTAAAAGGTAAAAAATGCCTCGATTTAAGTGGCGGATTTGGAATTGACAGCATACATCTCTCCCAAAAATTTGAGCATAGTATTTATATAGAACAGGATGAACAATTATGTGATATCATGGCTCACAACACTAAAGTCCTGGGGCTGGAAGAGAAGATTGAGATTAGAAATACTAAAGCGGAGACATTTTTAAAAGAGACAGAAGAGCACTTTGATTTGATCTATATCGATCCTGCCAGACGAGATACACAAGGAAAAAAAGTGTATCGATTTTCTGATTGCAGTCCGAATGTAATTATGCTTTTAGACTTGTTGAGAAGTAAATGTGAAAAAGTACTTATAAAAGCGGCGCCAATGCTGGTTATCAGTCAGGGGGTAAGAGAACTTCAATACGTAGAGGAAGTTTTTGTTTTAGCCAATTCTCGGGAATGCAAGGAATTGCTTTTTTTAATGGGGAAAGAAGAAAACATTAATCCCAGAATTACAGCTGTGCAATTGGATACTGAAAAACGCTTTTCATTTTTTGCTGATGAAGAAATTCTAATGGAAGCAAAATTATCAATGGAAGGCAGCTATTTGTACAATCCCGGTCCCTCCATATCAAAATCGGGCGGCTATAAATCGCTGGCTAAAACATTCGATTTAAATACAATTCATCCAAATACCCATTTATTTCTATCGGATAAAATCCACAGAGATTTTCCGGGAAGAATTTTTAAGCTTATTGATATTATCACATTTGGCGATACTTATGAATTCGAAGACAAGGGTTACACCGTCTTTTTAAAAAACACAAGTCAGGATAAAGAAACTGTTTTAAAAAAATATGATCTAAAGGAAGGTAATGATGCAGATATTTTTGTTTTTACCTCAACATTGGGAAAGCAAAAAATTGCTATTTGCAAGTCTATTCCAAACTAGTATGCTCATCAACCTGAACTGGAGCATCGCCTATCTGTTTGTTTATTGGCTGACCATACAATGCCGGATGTAAATAATAACCCTTTTCTGCTGGTTTTTTCTCAACTACATCTTGAATTCGATTTGCCTCGGCCCATGGGTCTTTTCTGATTCCCGTAACCTGCCAACTAACTTTCACATTAGCCTGATCAGATTTAATGGTGAATGAATTTGTAGAAGGATCAACTTCCTGAAGAACAATCAATTGGGCAAATTGACCAATCGGAGTCAATTGATATCTAAAATCTTTATTCAAGGTGCCAAAATAATCAGGTAATTGAATAACTGCTTCACCATTGGCATCAGTTGTAATATTTCCATTATATACATTCATCATGTCCGGACTCTCAACAAAACTGTGGTACAGGTATTTATTTGCCGGATCTTGCGGATGATCGATTTTAAATGAACCGCCACCTTTAGATAAAAAACCGATTACATTGACATTTCCAGTTGATCCAATGGTCATTACGTCCGTCGCTGATACGCCAAATTCATTAGCATCAAATTGAAATCTTAAAGTGGCATTATTGAACATTCTAAAATCATTACCACCTCCACCTGGCCGAATTAATTCCACTGTCGCCCCCAAGAAATTTGTTGATATTATTCTTGTGGCTTGCAAACCCGTACCACTTACTTCAAGTGTTCTAAAAGGGTTGGTCGTACCTATGCCGACATTTCCACCACTAAATATTCCTGAATACGTTGTTCCTGCCAATGCTACATAACGGTTAGGTGTAGTTTTATCTGGACCATTTGTTGCCAGTACTCCATAACCACCAACACCTGTGCCGGGTTGATGTCCCCATAGCCCATAATTATTAGTTCCTGTAGGATTTAGTGCATATCCAGCCAGAAAAGCATTAGAATAAACAAAGGCCGGGGCATTATTTCCTGTATTATTGCCTTCCAATACCATTGCATTGGAGTTAAAACTTGAATTACCATAAATTACTGCCGATCCAAAATCATTTCCATATGTACCAGGGGAAAACAGATGTAAAGGATATGCAGGCGAATTATTCCCAATTCCGATACTACCTTCTACGATTAAGCTATTTGATGGAGCCGAGCTTGTGCCTGCAAATGAACTTCCTATGGCCATATTTCCGGGGACATCGAGTAAATTCACCGCATCAAAGGATCCAATTCCTACATTTCCATTAGCTAAGATTCGCAACCTTTCCTGCGTTGGAGTTGAACCATTTGGCGCAGTTCTAAAAGATAAGATAGAAGGATAATTACCGCTCAATTGTGGTAAGGCTGCAATTGTTGAAACTGCACCCACTGCAACGACTGAGGCAGAGTGAAAAGCTATTCCCGAATTTTGAAACCCGGTATCATCATAAGGGATATTGCCATTGAAAAACCTGGCTGAAGGGCCTGCTGTTGGAATTTGTTCGACGTCAAGTCTAACTGAGGGAGACACAGTTCCAATTCCCACATTTCCTCCATTTTCAATAATCATTTTCACATAGGTATCACTTGCATCTACATTGCCTGGGTCAAGGTTGCTGTTCGAACTAAAAATGAGATCACCTACACCGAAGGCACCGCTTCTTCTAAAGAAAATACCCCCTTTTGTCCCACTTGAAGGATTATTATATGTACCAAACAAAAAACCGGTAGAAACCGGGCCGGTGCCAACAACTTGATTATTAATTTTAGCCCAAACGC
Organism: Cytophagales bacterium; assembly: GCA_040218795.1. GTDB lineage: Bacteria > Bacteroidota > Bacteroidia > Cytophagales > CCMP332 > CCMP332. Next base: position 231,027 of record JAVJQT010000002.1, read on the forward strand.
CGCTGCTTCCATCAGATGTAGCATCAGTTCCACTTACATGCAATAGATTTTGAGGACTAGATATCCCAATTCCGACATTTCCAGAATTAATATTTGAAATATCATTCCCAATTAATTCCCAAACATTTACACCACCAATGCTTATTGGATTCCAATTACCCGCGCCATAGTACAATATTCTATCAATATCCACAGCATAAAACATCATTCCTTCAGTATTACCGACGAAAAGAGATGTATCTGCAGCATTAAGCCGAGTCATTAGAAAGCCTTTATCCGCAGCTGACAATTCTAATATAGCTTCTGAATTTGGCAATAAAGTTCCAATTCCCACATTATTTTGAGCATGGGCAATGGAAATACTAAGTGCTAAGAGTGAAATGTATAATAATGTCTTCAAATCAACTATTAATATGCTTTAAATCAATAAGGTAACTGCTTTGCAATTTACGATGATTTTAGAAAATGGTTGTAAATGAAAAAAGCCACTGCTTAGGTGGCTCTTAAATTGTATGAATGTTTATCTTATTTATTTCTGACTTCGGTCCCCATTAAATCAATGACTTTTTGAAGTTTGGCTTCCAATTCCAGATTTTTTGCTTTGAGATCCTCAAATTCATTTCTAGAAACAGCATTCTTTGCTTGTTTTAAATTTTCAATTTCGGTGTTTTTAGCTTCCAGTTCAATTTTTAATTGATCAATCTGATCCGCCAATTCTTTAATGGCATTGATTTGAGCGTAATTAATTGCATTGAAATCAAAACTGAGAACCTCTGTTTCCTTTTTATCTGTAGAGTCAAGCTTAGTTTTGACTTTTGAGATTGTGTAAGGTGCAACTTTTTGAATATCCTGTGCAACTATTCCCACTTGTGGTTTAGTGCTTGGGTCAATTCCTCCTTTACCGTTGTATTTAAACCATATTGGGTTAATCTTTCTTATCAATTCAAGCCCATCAGTATATTCTCCTTCAATGTCTTTTAATCTTTTATCTGAGAAATTGATCCAGGTGGTTCCGGTAGATTTTGCCGCTGATCCTGAAACATACAGATCATAAGCCTGATCGGTAGGGGTATTTATCGTAACAGTACCATCGTCCTGTACTACCAAATCTGAAGAACCTGCTGTTTGAACACGGAATGATGCTTGTCCATCACTAGCAGCACCATCTATGTGTAATTCTGAATTAGGGAAAGATTCATTGATACCTACATTACCACTATTTTTAATAACCATAACCTCGTTAGCCGGGAATGCATTTGATGAACCGGCTATATCATTTTGTGCAAAAATAATATCCCCTCTTCCATCAACATCTGTAGACTGATAGTAAATGGCTCCTTTTCCATTTCCTCCAGCAGTATTTGTATTGATTACGAATCTTATTCCGGCAAATGAGCCAACATTATTTGCAGAATTTTGCAATCTAAGCATCGTTCCTACAGTAGTAGTATTTAATGAAGTAGATTGAACATGAAGTTCATCCAGTGGATTGGTTGTTCCAATTCCTACATCACCTGTATTTTCTACTGTAAGTCTATTTGAACCGCCTGCATATAGTTGAACACTGCCTGACGAAGCGGGTGCGGTACCAAAGACCATATCATCATTAAAACTTTGAATATATCCTTCATAAGTACCATTATCATAGATGGTTATCAAAGGATTGCTAGTTGATTCAAATCTTGCTACACCTATTGCAGTACTTGAAACATGCAATATATCAGAAGGGGCATTTGTGCCAATTCCTACTCGTCCTTCAACGATTAATCCATCTGTAGGTGCAGCAAAAAAGCCGGCATAATTTGTACCAATGGCCACTTCTCCAAGCACATCCAAGGTATTTACCGGTGCAGTAAGACCAATACCTACATTTACTGCATTTCCTCCTGTACCTCCCAAAACCAAGGCATTGCTGGCACCAACAAGCGCACTATAACCAATGGCGGTAGCATTTGTCAGGTTGTTACTTAAAACATCAGCACTTCTTCCTAAAATAGTATTTCTTATACCCGTTGTATTTGCATCTCCTGCATCTCTTCCTAAAAATGTATTTTCATTTCCGGAGGTATTAAGATCTCCTGCACTTCGACCGATAAATGTATTACTGGTTCCGTCAATATTGTTTTCGCCAGCACGTATTCCAAAGAAAGCATTTTGACTACCGGTAGTATTATCAAAACCGGCCTGATAACCTACAAAAGTATTGCTTATACCAGTAGAAGTGGCACCTGCATCATTACCAATATGTGTTGAAAACCCGGGTTGATTTGTGTGACCTGCATTTAAGCCGGCAAAAAATCCATTGGACCCATTAGTAGAAATAAGTTCACTACCGGAATAAAGATATGTCGTTGCATTGATAGTCCCATTAACATCCAGATCATAGGCCGGATTTATAACGCCAATACCAACTTCTCCTGAAAAATAATTTTCATCCTCACCTGTCAAATAGATTCCATACTGGGTTCCTCCACCAGATCCAATACTCGATCCATAATACATGTAGCCATCGAAATTTCCATCATTATCCATTTCAATATAATCACCATAGACAAATCCATTGACCGCAGATGCTTTGCTAACTATACTTCTTGTTCCATATACATTTCCATTTCCCGGATGGTCAACAGTATTATTAGTTCCAAATACTGAAAATGCGCTTCCTACATTTCCGTTAACAATTGAAGAAGAACCAAATTTTTCCCCTGTTCCATCATTTGAGATAAAATTAACAGTTCCAAATTTTGAACTTGCGCCATTATAAAAGTTTGAGTTACTTATACCAGTGGTCACAGTAGAATTTCCCGGTTCTATATAATTATAATTTCTTACAACTGCCAATGGGCTATTACCTACTGCAATATTTCCATTTCCATCAATAATCATTCGATCTACTCCATTTACCTGAAATTGCATTTCTTCTGATGTAGGCGTCGCATTATGAGCATATCGAATTCTTCCTACCGTACTACCGATCAATCTAAAATTCACATTTGAAGAATTGGTATTTGAACCGGCATCAAGGCTTATAAATGCATTATTGGCGGCCTCTACAAGAATTCCGGTAGCACCCGTACTTGAAACCGTTAAATTTTGAGCAGGAGTTGTTGTTCCAATACCTACATTACCTGTATTTGTATTGTATATGTCCGTCCCATTTCTGGCCCAATTGATACTATCAGCTAAATCTATGGCACCAACTCCACCCGTATTATTTACGGTGAGAATCCTTCTTCCAGAACCTGCAAAATCAGGCAGAGTAATTGTTCCTATACTATTTATGGTTAATCTATCGCTAAAACCTGCATTTAAGAATACAGCATTAGGTGAAGCTAATCTTACAAAGTCTCCTGACCCAGGAGTTCCTACACTTCCAGTTTCTACAAAGCCACCGGCACCGTTATCTCTACCAAATTCAATTAAGGTAGAAGCTGATGTATTGGACCTTCTGCTTTTCAATCTTACATTAACAAAATCCTCTTCGATATGAAGATTAGTTTGAGGTGCAGAAGTACCTATACCAACACTAATATTGGATGTATCACCCAATACCATTGAATTGCTTTGATCCACAATAGCGTTTAAACCAATCGCTATTGCATTGCTCAAACCGGGTGAACCTACATCGGCATCATGACCTATGGCTATGTTAAATGTTCCTGTGGTATTTGCATCCAAAGCCTGATATCCTATGGCGGTGTTGCCCTGTCCGTTGGAGTTCAATGCGGCTCTGCTACCTACAGCTACGTTTCCATCGGCATTATTATTTAACAAAGAGGTAAATCCTATGGCAACATTGTCATTACCGGATGCTGAATTTTCCATGGCTGCATTACCAAGCGCTGTATTTTGTGTTCCGATTATATTGCGCAATGCCGCATATCCAATACCGGTATTCGCATCAGCAGTATTATTATTTTCTAATGCCAAAGCTCCTAAAGCTGTATTGCCATCGGCGGTATTTAATGCCATAGCCCTGTAGCCAAATGCAGAATTGTTAAAACCGGCCCCATTATTTCCCGCTTGATAGCCAAAGCTAGTTACACCAGTTGTGGCATCGTCAATACGACCTGAGGGTTGATTGTTCATCCTGAAATTCAAAGGCACGTCATCGTTTGTTCCAAGGTAATTTGTACCATCCACGGTTCCTGCATTTCCTGTTAAATCCCAGAAAGTACTTGCACCCAGCGGTTGCCAGCTGGCTTCACCGGTGGCATTAGAAGTTAGTACATAACCTGTTTGGGCACCATTTACGATAATGACCGAATCAAATTTAGCAGCATCGCCAACAACTTCAAGTTTATTAGTAGGCGTTATGGTTCCTATTCCCACATTATCTGCATCTGTAATTACCAATGGGGTGGAACCTAAATTGTAATTGGCGACATAGAAATCTCCATCAAGACCGCCACCTACACTGCTTCCGTCTGTACTTATTCCATAATATCCGACATCAGTCAGAAGATCAAAAGATGCTATACCATCAGCAGCGAGATTTTCAACCTGAGTGGCTACCCATCCTGCGGGGACACTATCCGTTACATCCAGTTTTTCATCCGGGGAATAATCTCCAATGGCGACATCTCCTGTGACATCGTCTACAATTAAACGCGCTTCGCCGTCATCATCATCGTAAATGATGAATGAATTGTTTACGAAATTCGACCCCTCATAACGAATTTCCATCCTGTTGGCATCGTTTACAAAATCAAGGGAAGTTTGACCATCTGCATTGCTATTCACAATTTCCTGAAGAACAAAACCACCGGCTCCCACATTTCCCTGAAGTGATATATCACCATTTTCAAAAAGACCGGAATAGGTGGCACCATTGGCATCCACATGAATACCTGAAGTTGAACCAGGATCACCTAAAACTTCTATTGCCGTGACCGCGCCACGGGATTGAGCTCTCAAACCTGCAAATCCTCCGGCAGCACCCAAGGCGTCAACACCAAGGTAATTTCCTTCAGCTATTACGCCGTATCCAAAGTTAACGGCCGTAGCAGTGGAGGTTGCATAAATTGCAGCACCATCCTGTGATCCTGTATTGGTATTGATAAATCGACCGACGAATTCACCAGTATTAACATTATCTATTACATGTAATCTACTGCTTGGGTTGATAATTCCGATTCCAACATCCCCAGTTCCTTCGATTCGCATTAATTCATTACTGGTCGTTGAATTTGCTCCTGCATAGAATACATGATGGGATGAAGTGCCATTAATCTGGTAGCGCATTATGGAAGGATTAACCCCAAAACCAAAGAATTGATGATCGTTATTTGCTCCTTCGAACAATACGATCTTTCTATTGGCAGTGGCTGCTGCGAATTGAAGCGGTGCATTGGCTGCAGTTGTTCCAATTCCTACATTTCCTTCTACTAATAAACCGCTAACCGGAGCTGTATTAGTCCCGGCATAATTCCCACCAATTACCATAGCCCCATCAACATCAAGTTTGTTTACAGGACTGGAATTGCCAATCCCCACTCTTTCATTAGCCTCGTCAATATACAGTACAGAGTTTGCACCGCTGGAAATAAAATCAATATTTCCGGATCCCATATTGATAGTTTGTCCACCATCATAGGCTGCTTGTAAGGTATGTGCAGAAGCACCGGGTTGCCAACTGGCTTCCCCTGTTGCATTGGAGGTAAGCACATATCCATTTTGTGCGCCATTGACAATGATTACGGAGTCGAATTTGGCCGCATCGCCAATGACTTCGAGTCGGTTGGCAGGAGTGGAGGTACCGATACCCACATTGGCATTGTTACCAAGTACAAGGCTGTTGCTTTGACTTACAACTGAATTTGCTCCAATTGCAGTAGCATTTGTTAGAGCATCAACTGATACATCAGAAGAATTACCCAATAAAGTTAATTGCGAACCGGTGACATTTGTGGCTGCGGTATTACTTCCTATGAAAGTGTTGCCTGCGCCTGTCGTATTTATTTCACCAGCTCTTATACCAAGGGCTGTATTTGTACTACCGGTTGTTAATCTCAAAGATTGATGTCCAATAGCTGTATTACCTCCTGCAGAAGTTGCAGTGGTCAGGGCCTCATATCCAAAACCTACAGCACCGCCCCCATCTCCAATCAAACTCGCCCCTGCATTAAATCCTATGAAAGTTGCAGAAGCTGTTGTCAACCTACCAACACGAGTATTATTCACTCTAAATGTTAGTGGCACATTATCCGTTGATCCGATAAAATTAGTTCCATCAATTGTGCCGGCATTTCCAAGCAGATCCCAGGCAGTGCTTGCAGGTAGAGATTGCCAGCTGGCTTCCCCAGTTGCATTGGAGGTAAGCACATATCCATTTTGTGCGCCATTAACAATGATGACAGAGTCGAATTTCGCTGCATCACCTATGACTTCTAGTCTGTTGGCAGGAGTGATTGTTCCTATCCCTACATTTCCATTTTGCGCTACAACATCGCCATCTGCGAAATATGCAGCGTAATTATTAGTTCCTCCCGAAGCAGTACTGTAAACACCATAATTGTTGGTCGCGCCTGTGGCTGTTGCAACTGCATTTACACCAAAAGCATTTGTGGCGGTTGTAATACCTTGCACTTCACCCTGAACACCTACAATCCAACCGGTATTTATTGTATTAAAGCCTACACCTCTTACACCGATATTTGAAGAACTTGCATTCGAGGCTTCGCCATTTACGCCAATGGACAAAGTTCCGCCTATACCTCTGCCGCTTATACCAAAGTTTTCAGATGCAGAGCCTGAAACGAGAGAATTGATGCCTTCATTTCTGGCGGCATTAAAATTAGTTACTGCATTTATTGCAGAGGCACTTGTAGTATTCAGAACATCCAATGGATTCGCCGGACTTGTATTACCAATCCCTACTCTTTCATTGGCTTCATCAAGATACAGCACAGAGTTTGCGCCGCTTGAAATAAAATCAATATTTCCGGATCCCATATTGATGGTCTGGCCACCGTCATAAGCTGCTTGTAAAGTATGTGCAGAAGCACCGGGTTGCCAGCTGGCTTCACCGGTTGCATTTGACGTTAATACATATCCATTTTGAGCGCCATTAACAATGATGACAGAGTCGAATTTCGCTGCATCGCCAATAACTTCGAGCTTGTTGGCAGGTGTATTTGTTCCAATCCCCACATTATTTACGGTATCAACATAAATATCCGAACCATTGCGCTGCCAATAGCCTATAACATTCGGCGGTGCTGTGAGGCTATTTTGGTAATCGACGCCCTGACGCTGGACAAGTAAATCAAAAGCAAAACTTTCGTTTGTTCCAAATTTATTTTGAGTAACAACGATCACCGAATCTTTGGATTCAGAGAAATAATTAGCAACTGTAAACCCGACTGTATTTTGATGCCCAGAGCCTATTGAAACGGCGGGTGTTTCACTAAAAAACCCAGGAATGTAGTCTACATCATAAACACCGGGACCCGTATTGTTTACGGAATTAACAAAAGGATATGATTGACTAATAACTGTACCATTCGCCGCAATTCTGGCACTAAACACATTCGCCGGAATTGTATCATTGGCCCCACCAGGTCTTACCAATGGCTCACCCGTAGGCCATACACCGGCAGTTTTAGGTCCAAATATGCTGTCGCTTACGGTGTTGATATAAAAATCTCCATCCACTCCATCTCCCGGAGTAGGATCTATAAGACCGTTTAAAACTGTGTTTCCATCGGCACCTGCAGGTCCGACCAGCGATGTTCCTGTACCCCAAACACCTGCAGCCTTTGGTCCGAATATGCTGTCGGTGGTTGTGTTGATAAAGAAGTCACCATCTACGCCGTCGCCGGGAGTTGGGTCAATTAAACCACTAAGTATAGTGTTTCCGTCAATACCGTTAGCACCGGCTGCACCTGTTGGCCCAACCAAAGAAGTTCCTGTACCCCAAACCCCTGCGGTTTTAGGACCGAAAATACTATCAGTTGTTGTGTTGATAAAGAAGTCGCCGTCAACTCCGTCGCCCGGAGTAGGGTCAATTAATCCACTAAGTATGGTATTTCCGTCAATACCGTTAGCACCGGCTGCACCTGTCGGCCCTACCAAAGATGTTCCTGTTCCCCAGACCCCTGCGGTTTTAGGTCCGAAAATGCTGTCTGTCGTGGTGTTGATAAAAAAGTCGCCGTCAACACCGTCGCCCGGGGTAGGGTCGATCAAACCACTGAGAATAGTGTTTCCGTCTATGCCGTTAGTACCTGCTGCTCCAGCGGGACCTACTAAAGAAGTTCCCGTACCCCAAACCCCTGCAGTTTTGGGACCGAAAATGCTGTCTGTCGTGGTGTTGATAAAGAAGTCGCCATCCACGCCATATCCGGGAGTTGGGTCAATTAATCCGCTGAGTATGGTGTTACCGTCTATACCGTTTGCGCCAGCTGCTCCAGTCGGTCCTACCAAAGATGTTCCTGTACCCCAGACTCCTGCGGTTTTGGGTCCGAAAATGCTGTCTGTCGTGGTGTTGATAAAGAAGTCGCCATCCACGCCATCGCCGGGAGTAGGGTCGATCAATCCACTTAGAATTGTGTTTCCGTCAATACCGTTAGCACCGGCTGCACCTGTCGGCCCTACTAAAGAAGTTCCTGTACCCCATACGCCTGCGGTTTTAGGCCCGAATATGCTGTCTGTTGTGGTGTTGATAAAGAAGTCGCCATCCACGCCATCGCCTGGAGTAGGGTCAATCAATCCACTTAGAATTGTGTTTCCGTCGATACCATTAGCGCCCGCTGCACCTGTCGGCCCAACCAAAGAAGTTCCTGTACCCCAAACCCCCGCGGTTTTAGGTCCGAAAATGCTATCGCTTGTTGTGTTGATAAAGAAATCACCATCCACGCCATCACCGGGCGTAGGATCGATCAAACCGCTGAGTATGGTGTTACCGTCTATACCGTTGGTTCCTGCTGCTCCTGCAGGTCCTACCAAAGAAGTTCCTATTCCCCAGACTCCTGCAGTTTTGGGTCCGAAAATGCTATCGCTTGTTGTATTGATATAGAAGTCACCGTCTACGCCGTCGCCCGGAGTAGGATCGATAAGGCCGCTAAGAATTGTATTTCCATCTGCTCCTGCTGGACCGGGTGCTCCGGCGAGATTTACCGTCCAGGAACTGAATGTTCCGCCTCCTGTAATGGAAGTCACATTTACATCCAAGGCGCCTGTAGAAGGATTATAAGTGGTTACGGTACCCTCCATAAAGTTTGTGCCTGACTCAGCGATAATTACAGTTTGAGCCGCAGTATAGGCCAATGCCGTGTCGACTGTCAAAGATTGTGGACCTAAGGCTATTGTTAATGTTGTTGTTGAAGTGGTTGCATAGCGATCACCGTCTGCGCCATCGGTTCCTGCTGCTCCTGCAGGTCCTACCAAAGAAGTTCCTATTCCCCAGACTCCTGCAGTTTTGGGTCCGAAAATGCTATCGCTTGTTGTTTTGATAAAGAAGTCGCCGTCTACGCCATCGCCGGGCGTTGGATCAATTAAACCGCTGAGAATGGTGTTGCCATCTAAACCGTTGGTTCCTGCCGCTCCTGCCGGCCCAACCAAAGAAGTTCCTGTACCCCAAACCCCCGCGGTTTTAGGTCCGAAAATGCTGTCTGTTGTTGTGTTGATAAAGAAGTCGCCATCCACGCCATCGCCGGGAGTTGGGTCAATTAATCCGCTGAGTATGGTGTTACCATCTATACCGTTAGCGCCGGCTGCACCTGTCTGCCCAACCAAAGAAGTTCCTGTGCCCCAGACTCCCGCAGTTTTAGGTCCGAATATGCTGTCTGTAGTAGTGTTGATAAAGAAATCGCCGTCAACACCGTCGCCCGGGGTAGGGTCGATTAATCCACTTAGAATTGTGTTTCCGTCAATTCCATTGGTACCTGCTGCGCCTGTGGGTCCTACTAAAGAAGTTCCTGTACCCCATACCCCTGCAGTTTTAGGTCCGAATATGCTGTCTGTAGTAGTGTTAATATAAAAGTCGTCGTCAACACCGTCGCCGGGAGTTGGATCGATCAATCCACTGAGAATTGTATTCCCGTCAATACCGTTAGCACCGGCTGCACCTGTCGGCCCGACTAGCGATGTTCCTGTACCCCATACTCCTGCAGTTTTAGGTCCAAAAATGCTGTCTGTGGTAGTGTTGATAAAGAAATCGCCGTCCACGCCATCGCCGGGCGTAGGGTCGATCAATCCACTAAGAATAGTGTTTCCGTCTATACCATTGGTTCCTGCTGCTCCGGCGGGCCCAACCAAAGATGTTCCTGTACCCCAAACCCCAGCAGTTTTGGGTCCGAAAATGCTATCGCTTGTGGTGTTGATAAAGAAGTCGCCGTCTACGCCGTCGCCCGGAGTAGGGTCGATAAGGCCGCTAAGTATTGTATTTCCATCTGCTCCCGCTGGACCGGGTGCACCGGCTAAGTTGACAGTCCATGAACTAAAAATCCCTGCACCTGTAATACTAGTCACGTTGACATCCAATGCGCCTGTTGAAGCATTATAGGTAGTTACCGTACCTTCCATGAAATTTGTTCCCGACTCTGCAATGATTACGGTTTGTGCCGCAGTATATGCCAGTGCTGTATCCACAGTTAGAGATTGTGGACCCAATGCAATGGTTAAAGTTGTGGTTGAAGTGGTCGCGTAACGGTCGCCGTCTAAGCCATCGGCACCCGCCGGTCCAATTAATTGAGTTCCTGCACCCCAAACTCCTGCAGTTTTTGGACCAAAAATGTTGTAGGTGGTGGTATTAATAAAGAAATCGCCATCCACACCATCCCCGGGCGTTGGATTAATTGTTCCGTTTAGTACTGTTTTTCCATCCGTTCCTGCTCCTCCTGCTCCTGTTCCCACCAAAGTCCAATAAGTGCCATCAAAATAGCGAAAGGCCTGAGCGGTGGTATCGTAATAAATAATTCCGGTATTTGCCGGATTATTGCCAAAAGTGACCGTATCATCGGCACTTAATTTTGGCATTAAAAATCCCAATGGCGAACTGGGATCAAGATGTAATATGGCATTCGGATTGGGTGAAGTAGTACCAATACCGACATTTTGCTGTGCTTTTAATTGAGAGTTGCCAAAATAGCATAGAGCCAGCAATAGCAGGGGGAGTAATAATTTTCTCATAACAGAATGTGTATCGTGCTTAGATTAATACGGACAAAAGCCCAAACGTAACAATGTACTAATATAACTCAATATTCCTTTTTTGGGAATTATATCGCCTCTAAATTGATACGCTCTTTATTATGAAATGTTCGGCATGAGGGATAACAGATAAATTCAATAAATATAATAATATTGATATTTCGAGATATAACTTTAATTGCATCTCATAAGAAGGCCTCGGATTGTATTATTTAAATAGCAACTTTTCAGAACATCCTATTAATCTGTTTGATTATTTTTTAGCTTCCATGCTGAGAATAGCATTAAGTTGGTCGATCTGCACCTGTAATAAATTCAGTTTATTTTGCACATTTTCGTCTGATTTAATCGCCTTCGTATTTTGGACTTTTAAGTTTTCAATTTGATTTTGTTGTGATTCAATGATCATTTGTTGCTCCTGTATGGATTTAACAAGGATGGGAATCAATTCTATATAACTCATTGATAAAAATTCAGCTGAATTTTCCGGTAGCTCCACAATTTCCGGAGCGACCTTTAATACTTCCTGGGCTAAAAACCCAAGGGAAGTGCCTTCGCCAAAACCTTTTTTCCAATCGTATTTTACAGGATTTAAAGCCATGACTTCACTCAAGCCGTAGTCAATTTCTGATATATTGTTTTTCACTCGTTCATCCGATAAATTAGTAAATACACCGTATACCGTGACACCCGTCAAACTCCATCTTAAACGGTCAATTGGCGTACCGAGATTATTAATTCCGAGCATTCCTCCTTCATTTCCGTATAATACCGGGCCATCAATATTTTGTCCATTCCACAACTTACCAAGTCCATACCAGCCAAGGCCATGATTTGTATCGGTCAGTCCTCTTAGCTGAATATCTGTGTTGGCTATACCAATATTTCCGGATGAATTGTCAATTGCAAAAGGAATGTCTAGAAATGCACCGGCGTTATTGTAGCGATAGAGTCTAAAATCACGATTAACAGTCCATCCATCATTTATACCCCAGGCTGGGTTTCCATCGTTAGAATTGACAAATGTTATAAAATTTTCTCCGCCGGCTTGAGGTTCAATTCCAATTCCATTACCTCCAATGACATCAAGTTTTCTGAAAGGTGCATTTGTTCCAATTCCCACATTACCACCATTAAAAATGGCTGCATAATTATCATCTGCTCCTGATACTGTCACATCAAGTCCAATATTTGGCTGATTGACTGTTGCTATACCCCAGGCTCCTGTGGACTCGATTTTCAAACCTGTTTTAGTGCTGTTTGAACCACCCACTTTAGTTACCAGGTTTTGAATTAGTGCTGCGTTATGGCCTATTGATCTCACACCTGAATTCACTACTCTGAGAGCCGATCCATCAATGCCCGAACCAATATTATTTTCGAAATAACCTGCTGCACCGTTGGTAGATTGAGTAATGACACTCAATTTATTAGATCCGGGTGCAATTGTTCCAATTCCAACTTCTCCATTTAAAACAATAAAGTCACCATAAGGACTGGCAGTTGTTTTAGCATTGTTTATGATCACATTGCTATTATCACCATCAATTGTAATAGCGTCTAATTGGCCACCTGCTGTGCTGAATTGTTTGTTTATAATAAAATGAGATTGTCCGGAATTTGCAGTTGCATCCGATTTCCGTGCGATCACTTCCCATTGATCCTGTACACTTGAATCAAACATTCTTAATTTCAATCCGGCTTTAGTATCCAGCGCGGAATTTGAACTTTCAATTCTGAATAAGAGATCATTTGCACTGTTAAAAACGGTTTCTCCAAGCGTTACAGTTCCTCCAAGATCAACTGTATTTCCCGAAGAACTCAGCCCATTACCGGCAGTTGTAAAACCAGATATAGTGCCCCATGTAGGCGGAGAACCAGGTCCGGCTGAAGTCAGAACATCTCCGGCTGAACCAGGATCATTATTTGGCATAATAGCACCTGAGAATCTTAAATTTCCATTGATATGAAGCCTTTCAGTAGGAGGTGTGATATCAATTCCCACATTACCGCTCGGATCAAGAACTAATTGATTGATATTTGGAAGGCCATTTGTTCCCAACAGTAGACTGCCATTTTCTCTGTTATTGATAGTAGCCGTATTGGAGCCGCTGATACCTATGAGAAGCCCATCCGTGGCAGTTGTACCCAGAAAATCGTTGGTGATAATCATTCCTGTACTTCCTGCACTGCTACTGATATGAAGTCTTTCGGTAGGTACAGTAACGCCAATGCCCACATTTCCATCGCCCACAATTCTCATTAACTCATTGCTTGTTGTAGTATTTACAGAAGCATAAAATATATGACTCGCAAAAGTTCCATTAATCTGATATCTTAAAGCGGCGCCATTCACACCGAAACCAAAGTATTGATGATCATTATTTGCCCCTTCAAATAAAACTATCTTTCTATTGGCAAGCGCAGTGGCAAATTGAAGTGGAGCATTTGGAGAAGATGTTCCAATACCGACATTGGCATTGTTGCCAAGAACAAGTGCATTACTAATAGCTACAGATGCATTGGCTCCAATTGCGGTTGCATTGTTAAGGTTATTTACAGTCGCATCAGCATCATATCCAATGAATGTGTTCGAATTACCCGTGGTAATTGTATTTCCGGTTTGATACCCCAGAGCAGTGTTTCTTCCACCTGATGAAGCCATCAAGGATCTAAATCCTATGGCAGCGTTATCATCACTATTTCCATTTTGTAAAGCCTGACTACCAAATGCAGCATTTCGAGAACCTGTAGAGTTTACAATCATTGCATTATTTCCAACAGCAGTATTATGTGTCCCTGCTGTGTTAGATTGAAGAGTTGATCTGCCAAAAGCGGCATTAAATTGAATATGATCTATTCTTCCTGCCGGAACATTATTGACTCTAAAATTTAAAGGAATATTATCCGTGGTTCCAATAAAATTAGTGCCGTCAATAGTTCCTGCATTTCCTAACAAACCCCAACCGGAACCTCCGGAAGTCAAATTGGTTCCATTCCAGAAAACATCACCCGCAACATTGTAGAGACGATCAGTAGTTGTAGCCGGAGCCACACCCTGATCCTCAAGAAGTACCGGTCCTCTCACATCAAGAATTTCACTAGGATTATCACCCCCTATTACCATACCTGAAGGCTGAATACTAACTTTATTGGAAAAAACGGCAATGGGATCTCCTGCAGTGCCAACCGGCCATGTATAGAATTCAACAGCCGTATCTCTCATGAGTATTGAGCTGGCCCCACCATTCTGAATCAAGTTTCCACCGCCTACGCCATCATCGGATATATTATGTGAAATCACATCAATCCCGGCTACAGCATTGAAAAATGAAAGCGTATTTTCGATCTGAAGTGCTGAAAGAGGACTTGAGATTCCGATACCTACATTGGCATTATTTCCAAGAACCAATGCATTACTTGCCCCAACAATAGCATTTGCGCCAATTGCGGTAGCATTGTTTAATCCGGCTGCGCCAACATCCGCTAGATAACCAATTGTAGTATTTGAGTTTCCAAAAGTGTTTGTTTGCATGCTTAAGACTCCGACTGCAACATTTTGAGAACCGCCACCATTAAAAAGCATCGAAGATTTTCCAATAGAAGTATTATCAGAACCCACGGAATTGGTCAGTGCGGCATGGCCAACTGCTGTATTATTGCTGCTTCCTGTGTTGTTATCACTTGCCAGAAATCCAACTGCGACATTTGCCGAACCAGTAGTGTTCTGAGCCATAGCTCCACGACCTACGGCAGTATTTTCATCAGCTATATTATCGCGAAGTGCAATATTTCCGACTGCAACGTTAGAGTTTCCAATTATATTTGATTGCATTGCTCCAGATCCAATGGCTGTGTTGCGAAACCCTGTTGTATTTAAGCCTGCGGCATTTGACCCAAAAGCTGTATTTTCAGAATTAGTATTTAAGGCTAATGCATTGAATCCTAGAGCTGTTGAACTTGTCGTGTTATTTCCTATTCTACCTGAGGCCTGATTATTGATGCGAAATGAAAGCGGTACATTATCGCTTGTTCCTATAAAATTGACACCATCTATTGTTGCGGAATTTCCCAATAAATCCCATGATGTTCCAGCTCCTCCCGGTTGCCAGCTGGCTGCGCCACTTGCATCTGCTGCGGTAAGCACATAACCGGCCTGAGCATTATTAACAATTATAACTGAATCGAATTTAGCTGCATCGCCTATAACTTCGAGCTTGTTGGATGGGGTGGACGTACCTATTCCAACATTGGCATTATTGCCCAGAACAAGGCTGTTAGATGCCCCAACAGTAGCATTTGCTCCAATAACGGTGGCATTTGTAAGTCCGTCAACTGCTACATCAGAAAGAGCTCCGATTGCAGTGTTATCTGAACCGGTTAAATTATTAAAAAGTGCAAAGCCTCCAACAGCAGTATTTCTGCTACCTGTTGTATTAAGAGTCAATGACTGAGAACCCAAGGCCACATTGTCGGTACCATTGGTCATTTGCCAACCTGCTTCGTAACCTATGGCCGTATTTGCCGCTCCAAGGTTTGTAACATCCAGAGTTCTAATTCCAAGACCTGTGCTTCGATTGTCATTATTGAAGCCCCTTCCAATTTCTATTCCGTTAACAACTATTTCCTGACTGACTTCAAATTGAGCACCAGGAGTTGCAGTTCCAATCCCAACACGCTCATTGGCTTCATCCAAATAAAGAACAGGATTCGCCGCGCTGGATTGAAAATCTATATTACCACTGTTCATATTGACCAATTGCCCACCATCGTATGCACTTTGTAAAGAAATGGTTCCTCCGGCCGGCTGCCAGGCAGATCCATCCCAGGTAAAAATTAGATTCAAAACGGAATCGTAAACCATTAATCCCTCATCGGAAACTAAAGGTGTAAACCCGGCGGTTTCAACATTTGGCAAAAGCAAACCCAAATCCGAGGTTCCGTTTTCAAGATGTAAAATTGCATTTGGGCTGGCTGTGGTTGTTCCTATACCGACATTGTTCTGAGCATTAACAGCACATACGGAGGCCATTAATAAAATTGATACGTACAGTTTTCTCATATAGAAAGGCTATCTGGATGGTCAATAAAATGACTAATAAATAATTCAGTTGGGCATAAATATAGATATACCACGTTAAAAAAATTAGATATAGCTAAGTTTTATACGCTATAAAGAATAAAGGAAACCGCTATTATTAAAAAATGCTAGTTTGAAGGAAGACTATCTACGGGGTTATTTAAAGGGAGTTAAATTTGAGTATATTGTACTTTTAATTCTTTATCTCTTTTTTTTAAGAGCTTCAATTAAGTCTTTTTGTTTTTTTAATGCTTCAGTCAAGACTGGAATAATGCTAAGTTTTCAACCCTTTTACTCTGAATAGCATCACTTTAATATGTATAATTTGTGGAAATTTTTATTCTACTTCCTGAGCCAGAAAACCTGGCTATACCTTATCATCAACAATTGACAATAGGAATTGCAATGAAATGAGATAATTTCATTTCTTTCTTTGACAAATCGTTTTGTACGATGTTATCCAATAATAAATGGACAATATCCGATTTTTTATGAACAATAAACTTATTAAAGGGCTGTCACAACCCATTTTGCTTGCGTGAAAAAGCCTGAGGGATAAGTAATTGTTGCAATTCCACCAGACATGGTAAACACATAGGGCACAACAAGACCACAACAATCATTTATCGTTAAAATATTTGTTCCACTGCCCGAAATATTATTTCCCGCACCCCCGGCCTGTGACAATACTTTAATTGTACCGAGATAATCGATATGTAAAACAGCCGCAACAGTTGGGCAAGCGCATGGCGTATAAAAAATTACATTTGCAATTGCACCGGAACCTACCGGAATTTCATTGTCTGTTGGAGGTGAAGTTGAAGCCGTATTTATAAAATGAGTACCATTTATTTCAGATTCTCCGGTTACGCGAACTGTTCCATTTACATCTAGTTTAGCCACCGGACTTACCGTACCTATTCCAACATCGCCAGCGCTATTCAAAATCATTTGATCTGCATTATTCATTCTGAACCGAATGTCCTGACCTGTTGGCCTATTGATATATAAATTTGGATCGAGCGAGCTACTAAGTAAATTGTAGTCATTTCCATTGCTTCCTTTAAGGTCAATTAAATTGTAATTGGGAGTTATGGCCCAACTTCCAAGTCTAATACTCGAGTTGGGCGTTGCAATTTCCAGTTCATTTTGTGGATTACTTGTACCAATACCCAATCTTCCATCATCTCTAACAGACAGAACATTTATGAGAGAAGAGTTATTGATTAATAATCCATAAGAAGCACTCGAATTTCCGGAACTGTTTATTTCCAGTCTTGCTGCAGGATTAGTTTCATTGATACCGACATCACCATTATTAGTTATACTAAAGCGATGACTACCATTAAGAAATGTCATAAATCCCGGATTTACACCTGTATTTCCCAGATAACCAAAAGTCCAGACTGAAGAATTTGAACCGGTATTGTTGAAATCCATGAGTGTATTTCCTGCGGATGAATTCAAACTCATAATACCATCAAAAACATTGTCTGTAACGGTTAGTTTTTCAGTAGGAGTAGTAATTCCAATTCCAACATTTCCATTGAAGTCAATTGTCATTCTCTCGATCTGATTATTTATTAAGCCCCCTGTGTGAAAACTAATTTCACCGAACTCTCTTAATTCAAGTCTGTCAACAGCGCCTGAATAACCATTCCTGATGTAAATTGCATGATGCGGATCGTAGGCCCGAATTATTCCACCACCTGCACTATCCATTAAAATATTACCGGTATTGTAAATTCTACCTGTTGTTAATGAATCTGAAATTATTTCACCCTGTGCGTTTAGGGCACTGCCTGTACCTGCGTTGAAAATATTGACAACAGAATTTGAGTTGCCCGGATTAAAATTCATAAATACAGCAGCGTTTCCAGCGGTACCCCCATGGCCTCCAAAAACCCCGGATCCCTGACCATCTGCCTGACCATAAACTCCATGAGAATTAAGTCCACCAAGAGGATTGATTGAATGAAAAAACCCGGCTACATCACCTGTACCGGTATTAATTCCGGATATGGCATAATCACCACCATTGTTGCCACTGGTTATACCTGCAATAGCGGTTTCAGAAGATGTTACTTCTAAGTTAGCCGAGGGATTGCTCATTCCTATTCCCAGTTTACCTGTAGAGGTTAGCCTCATGTATTCTATAGAATTCGTTCTAAATGCCAGGTCCTGAGCATCGTTTGTTCCTAAATAATTTAATGCAGGGTTGGTTCCGGAATTTCCATTCAATAACCAACCGGGCGCAAGCTCAGTCCAGCCCGACCCTGTCCAGAAGAATATTGATTGTTGGATAGTATCGTATACACAAAGTCCATAATCCGAAGCTCCTAAAGCAAAATCTCCAATATTTACCCTGGGAAGAAGCAAACCTAAAGGCTGACCAGCGTTGTGTAAATCAAGTAAGGCATTGGGGTTCGGAGTGCTTGTTCCGATTCCTGTATTATTTTGAGCTTGTGCTTCATGCAATAGAAGCAAAATCACTAACACAGTGTAAAATCTTTTCATCCTATCTCATTTAATTGCTATAATTCCAGCAATAGAATAGGGCTAAAGATACATTTCTAAATGATATTTTATTTTAATAATAGTATTATTAGAAGATGAAAATACTATAATGCTGATAATAAGGTAGTTAAATTGTATTATTTGGATTCCAAAAATTCAATGCGTTTTTGGAGTTCTTCATTTTTACTATTCAATTCCTGAAGAGCTTTTACAAGCACCGGCACAAGTTCGGTATAATTTATACCCCAGGGTTCAAACCCAAGCTCTGTAGACAATTCTGCATTTCCTTCTCCCCTGAATGCCCCATTGTCACCTTTTTGGACGATTTCTGGAATGACATTATAGACATCCTGTGCAATTAAACCTATTTTTTTATCCTTTTCAGCTGTCGTCTTGAAATTATATTCTTTTACAGAAAGTTGTAAAATCTCATTTATTCCATAGGAAGACTCAACTATATTTTCTTTCATTCTTCTATCTGAAGAAGATGTCCAAGATGTACCACCAGATGCGAGAAAAACGCCTGTTAAATCGGAACCTCCTGCATTTGTAACATATAAGGCATTATTACTGGCTCCCCATCTGTGCATATGCGCCTGAATTGTGCCACCCGTAACCCACCAGGTCCCATAAAACTGATTACCATCAACTACATAGTCATCACCAGATACATGAAAATCTCCTGTAACAGATGGGTTAGTCGTCCCAACACCAATTCGATTATCGTTAGTCATAAACATCGTCGTTGCGGAACTATTATTTCTTATATGGAAACCTCCTGAACCATAATTCATATACATAATATTATCTGACCATCTTGGCCAAAAATAGTTTTCATAGGTACCGCCGGAATTTCTTGCAACGAATGTACCCGTATTTTCCACCGCAAAAACCTGACCCGTAGCTCCTAAAGTGAGGTCATATCCGGGAATGGTAGTTTGAATTCCAACATTGCCAGAAAAATAATTATAGTCTTCACCGGAAGAATAAAATCCATACTCAAGGCCGGATGTACTACTGCTGTTTGAGGCGTAAAAGGCATAGGCATTGCCAGATCCTGAACCTCTCATGTAAGACCATACTCCGATACCTAAACTAGCGCCATCGTAAACATTTTCTGCATTGATGGTGTATCGTTCCAGGGTTCCTGCAGGAGTCAAAACATGTAACTTATTCGTTGCAACCGGTGAAGATGTTCCAATTCCCACCTGGCCTTCAACAATCATCCCATCAATAGGAGATGTAATTGTCCCTGAATAATTGCTACCTATGGCTGCACCGCCTTCCACATCCAGTCTATTGGCTGTTGTAATTGTGCCAATACCAAAATTTCCTGTAGGAGAAACGATAAATCGATACGCAAAACTAGTATTATCATATAAACCAAAATGCCCTGTTCCTGTTGAAGCCCCCGTACCTGTTGAGCCTATTAAATCATAAATCCTTCCCAAAGGGTTATTAAATCGTATGGTAGGCCCTACTGCACCTGTTGTATTCAAAATAACCGGATTTGAAGCCCATTCTGCATTGGCGATTTCAAGGGCACCACCTGGATTTGCTACACCAATCCCAACTCGTCCGTCATCCCGCACAGAAAACATATTGGTCGGGGTCGCATTATTTATCAAAAGACTATGACTGGCTGAAGAATTTCCACTTCCAGTAATTTCTAATCTGGCCTGAGGATTTGTTTCAGCAATTCCAACATCACCATTATTGGTGACTACAAATCGGTGAGAACCTCTCAAAAATGTCATAAAGCCCGGATTTCCACCTGTATTGCCCAAATAACCAAATGTCCAGTTGGCAGGATTTACACCTGCATTATTAAAGTCCATCAGGGTATTGGAGCCTGAAGAATTGAGGCCTGCAATGCTTCCGGCTATATTATCAACTACGGTGAGTTTATAGGCAGGTGTACTTATGCCTATTCCTACATTTCCCGTATTCAAATTAAAAATATCCGTTCCGTTCACGCCCCATTCAGAAGTGGCACTGACCCAAGCTGAGCCATTCCAAATGTAAATTTTATCATCCACTGTATTGTACACCATCATTCCGGAATCGGCGAGGCCTAAAGTAAAAGTGGAAATGTCCTGACGTGGTAAAAGTAATCCCAGCGGACTTCCATTATTGTCCAATTCTAATAAAGCATTGGGATTTGGTGTAGTCGTACCTATACCGGTATTGTTTTGGGCATCGGCCAAAAATGCCAAATGCACTAATACTAACAGCAGATAAATCTTTTTCATCTTAGTAAAATTAAGCCCCTGTTTTCAGGAATTAAAAGAGATATAAAGATACATAGCCGGAATATATTTTTTATAGAAATGAATCTTTATAGTGTTGGAATTAATTATTTTGATTCCAAGGCCTCAATACGTTCTCTTAACTCCTTATTTTCAACTTTGAGCTCTTGTATAGCCTTGAGCGCAATAACACTCAAACCGGCATAATCCACTCCCAATTGATTTGGAACAAGAGGGTTCCCTTCGTCTTCGGTATTTTCAGAAACAAATTCCGGAAATTCATTCCGTAAATCCTGGGCTAGCACACCGATGTAATCCTTTTGGCCTTGTGCGTCATGAATGTATTGATATTTTTTTACTGATACATTCATTACTTTATCCAATACATCTTCTATAGGTCGTATATTCTTTTTTAGTCGTGCATCTGAGGTAGCGGTATAAGCGCCTGTTGTTCCATTGAATGTTCCAAGATTGCTACTTCTTCCTAATAGCATGGCACCGGAAGAAGAAGCATAAAATGACCAACCCGATCCAATAGAACTATTTTCTATTCGGATTCCATTATCTGAAAATGACCCTGTAGGACCACTGACATGAAATCTGTATCCAGGCGCAGTTTCATTGATTCCTACTCTATTTGCTGAGGCATCCACGACCAATGAACTGGCATCCACCCTAAAGTCCCCATTATTATCATTTTGGACAAAAAGTGTTGAATTTGTATTAGTTATGATTTCATTGCCGTCTAACCTAAGTGAACCTCCTATCTCTAATACTCCGGATCCGCCAGATCCACTGGCATCTGTTAATGCTGTCAATTCTAATCTGCCGGAAATTAAGCCGGTCCCCGTTACATGCAGGTTTCTTGTTGGAGCAGCTGTGCCAATGCCTACAAAACCCGAACCTCTTGTAATCGATACTGCATCAATGGTTGTTGCACCATTATAGGTTTGTAGTTTTAACAAATTACTTGAGCCATCATAAGTCAAACCCCCACCAAAAGCAGAAACACCGGGATCTGAATTTGCCTCCAAAAGTTGAATTGTACCACTATTTGCAGCATTTGAAAATGCTGTTGAAGTGCTACTCGTCAATCGTATTGTGGGATCGGCGGGATCATATAAATGTAATTTTTCTAAGGGATTTGAATCATTAATTCCAATATTCAAACTAGCATGATCCATAGCCATTAATAAACCCGAAGCTGTGCCGCCATTGATACCTCTTTGAAAGATTAATTTGCCCGCCCCTTCACCATTTGCGGATCCGGTGTTAATTACATGAAACCACTCACCACCTGCAGAACTATTATTCATAGAAAGCCAGGTGCCAACGGTTGAAGAACTTTGAATTTGAAGATTTAATTGCTGATTGTCGAGAATTGTCAAGGTTGCATCAGGAACAGAGGTACCAATACCCACATGTCCGTCATCTCTTACCGATAGGGTGGGATTTAAACTCGAATTTGACATTAGGAGCCCAAATGAGGCAGATGAGTTGCCAGATGAGTTGATTTCCAGTCTAGCCTGAGGATCGGTTTCTGCAATTCCCACATCGCCATTATTAGTGATTACAAATCGGTGAGAACCTCTCAAAAATGTCATAAAGCCCGGATTTCCTCCTGTATTGCCCAAATAACCAAATGTCCAGTTGGCAGGATTTACACCTGCATTATTAAAATCCATCAGGGTATTGGAGCCGGAAGAATTGAGACTTGCGATGCTTCCCGCTATATTATCAACTACGGTGAGTTTATAAGCAGGTGTATTTATGCCTATTCCAACATTTCCCGTACTTAAATTAAAAATATCGGTTCCGTTCACGCCCCATTCGGAAGTGGCACTGACCCATGCTGAGCCATTCCACATGTAAAGCTTATCATCCACTGTATTGTAGACCATCATTCCGGAATCAGGCAGACCTAAAGTAAAGGTGGAAATGTCCTGACGTGGTAAAAGTAATCCAAGCGGACTTCCATTATTGTCCAATTCTAATAGGGCATTGGGATTGGGTGTAGTCGTACCTATACCGGTATTGTTTTGTGCATTTACTGAAATGCTAAATAGTATTAGCGTTGAAATTAGGGTAGTATTAAAAATTTTCATGATTGTATTGTAGAACAGATTATTAAATTTAATGATTTAATAATTTGAATCACTGTATTTTAGTTATTTTCTAATGCTTCAATTCTCTCTTTGAGTCTCTCGTTTTCTGATTTCAATTCCTGCATACCTTTGATCATTACCGGAATCAATTCCATATGATTCATCAAGAGGTCTTTATTTTGACCGGAGGTTTCTTCAACTACTTCAGGGAGTACTGCCTGCACTTCCTGGGCAATCAGACCCAATTGTTGACCTTGTTCGGGGAATTCTTTCCATTGAAAACTTACAGGATTGAGTCTCATTATTTCATTAAGGCCATATTGCAGACTGCTAATATTATTTTTGTACTTTCTGTCAGAAGTACCCAAAATACCTGTTGTATAATAAACGCGATTCCATCGAAATGAGGCGCTTCCTAAATCCAAACCCGCATTGGCATAAGGCCCAAAATGTGAGCTGCTTAAAACTGCAAGTGATCCTCCGATATTATGTCTGAAAAGCAACATCCCTGAAGTTACCTGTTGTCCAATCACAAAAAGACCACCGGTCCCGGAAGAGATGGTATAGGTATTTGTGCCGCTTAAGGCTGTTCCGCTTTCCAAAATAATGGAAGAACTAGCTGAAGAAAACAGGGCAAGGCTTGAATTAAAACTTTCAATTTTCTGAGATGAACTCGCACCACTGCTGATGAATAAATCATATGAAGGATCGGGAACTGCGCCGATTCCCACATTTCCGGCAAGCTCAGTTTGGCCGCTGACAACCAATGGATACAAGGGGTTATTTGAGCCAATGCCTACATTGCCTTGTACTACTAATCCATTCGCAGGTGCTGTAATGGTTCCTGCATATCCGCTTCCTATCGCTGCACCACCCTCTACATCAAGTCTGTTGACCGGAGTCGATAAACCTATACCCACGGCATTGCCACTGCTTATAAATAATTTTGGATTGGATAAATTGTTCCCCTGGGAAATAATAAAATCAGCATTGGCTGCATCATCCACACCAATGGTCCAGGGAATGCCATTATTGTCTGCTTCGAAAGTCAACTCCAGATCATTGCCATCGCTTCGAAACATGGTAATATTTCCTTCATTGACATTCAAAAGGTCTGAACTTGCCCCGCTACCCAAAGTGACATTTCCGGCATTGCTAATGGTCATCCTGGGTGAAAAATTGGTTAGAAACTGAATAAATTGTGGGGATGATATTTGCAGATAGTCGCCGGATCCCGGAGTGCCTATTCCGCCCGTTTTGAAAAATCCTCCCACACCATTATCCCGGCCAAATTCCAATTCGGAATAAGCGGATGAATTGCTTTCGGTACTTCTTAGCCTGACGGCAAAAGAGCCTGTCGCTTCAACCTGAAGTTTGGTTTGTGGATTTGTGGTGCCTATACCCACATTTCCCGAGTTTAGATTATAAATATCTGTACCATTGACGGCCCATTCGGATGTAGCACTGACCCAGGCAGTACCGTCCCACATATACACTTTATTATCGACCGTATTAAACACCATCATTCCAAAGTCAGTCGGCCCCAAAGTAAATGTGGAAATATCTTGTCTTGGCAATAGCAATCCAAGTGGACTTCCATTATTGTCCAGCTCCAATAGGGCATTAGGATTTGGTGTAATAGTTCCAATTCCTGTATTGTTTTGAGCATAAAGACTGTCTAGAATAAAAAATAATGCTGTTAGCAGTAAAATTTTATGCATTTCTGTTTATATCAAATTCTTTAAAAAGTTCAAAATTATCACCAATAGTTAATACGACAAAATGATAAAATGTAAGTCAAAAAACCATATATAATTCTTACGTTCTTTAAGAGCATAGGTTTGACATCATCGCTTAAACTCAAATTTTTTAAAATACCGATTAATAAACGGCAATTAATTTTGGGTTTTTTGAACTAGTTTTATCCGTAGAAGTTTTAATTACATGAAGAATTCAATACTCGTATTTTTACTCCTTTTTGGCTTTTTAAATTCAATGGCTCAGTTTCAGGGTTATAAGTTTAAATTTTCCAATGATCCGATTGTAATTGAGAATAGCGATACTTTGGATTTCCCCTGGGCTGGGGGTTTAAATGCACCCCAATTTAATACTTTGGATATCAATGCCGATGGCATGGAGGACCTAATCCTTTATGATCAGAGTTCGGGAAGAATGGCAGTATTTTTAGCAAATGGACAAGGCTATGAATTTAATCTCGAGTATTCGGAGACTTTTCCTTACGGTTTTAATGGAATTTACGGATGGGTATTTTTAAGGGATGCCAATTGTGACGGAAGAAAGGACCTCTACACCAAAACGCCGGCAGGAGCGCAAATTTATCGCAATTTGAATGGCCCGGTTAATTATCCGGTTTGGGCCACTTTTGACACAATTATTCAGTATGACACAAGTATAAATATTCCCATTAGCGAAGCGGATATACCGGCATTTGAAGATGTGGATAACGATGGAGACATTGATCTGGTCTCTTTTGAATTCAGCAGTGGAGGCACCATAGATTATTTTCGAAATCTGTCACAGGAATTAGTTGGGAATTGTGGAATTTCCGAATTCGAACGTGTAACAAGATGCTGGGGTAGAATTTACGAATGCCAAACCTGTGGCAAATACGATATCAATCTTGCAGCCAATTGTTATATCAATGGCAATCCCGCCAATTTGTATTGTCAGCCTAGAATGGCACAACATGCGGGTTCCACCATGCTGGCCATCGATATGGACGGCGATTCGGATAAAGACTTATTACTTGGCGATATTGGTTGCAGTGAAGTGACATATCTTGAAAATGTAGGATCAAATACTTTTGCGCAATTTGACTCGGCCGAATTGGGTTACCCCTTCAATACGACTCCGATTAATTTCTTTGTTTTTCCTGCGATGTTTTATGAAGATGTTGACCAGGATGGTGTTAAGGATTTGCTGGTAACACCAAATACCACGGATAACCCTGCAGGAGCCATTGATCTGGCAAATTCAGTTCATTTTTATAAGAATATTGGAAGTACAGCAATACCCAGTTTTACATATATTCAGGATAACTTTCTTCAGGATAATATGATTGATGTTGGGAATTATTCAAGTCCTGCATTGGTGGATTACGATGCGGATGGAGATTTAGACCTCTTTGTTGGGAATAGGGGAAGATCAATTAATGGGATACAAAAAGGACGTCTTTATTTTTATGAAAACACGGGTAGTCCCAATGTTCCTGAATTTACACTCGTCGATGATGATTTTCTGGGATTGTTCAATAGAGATGTTGAAAATATAAGACCATTTTTCCACGATTTAACTGGTGATGGTGTTTTGGATATCGGCCTTTTGTGGGGTGAAAATGGCGGTTTAGATTATGAATTGTACATGGCATCAAATACAGCTGCTGCTGGTAGCCCTATGAGTTTTAGTACCGATAGCATTCGAATTTATTCTGACAGTCTTCCGCGTTTATTTCCCGGGTATTTTCCAAAATTTTACGATTATGATAACGATGGAAACGATGATCTATTTATAGGCATCAGCAATTTTTCCTATATGAAATATTATCGAAATACAGGGACAATTCAGAATCCTGTATTTTCAGAACAAATTTCCGATGTCGGCTTTATTGGTAGTACCCTGGGAAATACGCAGCCGAGTTTTGAATTTCTGGATTTTGACGGCAATGGAGATATAGATATGCTTTATGGCGATATACGCGGACGGCTAAGAGTTTATCCGAATTTTATTAACGAAATCAGTTCCGGAGACACTATCGATTTCAGATCAAATGTGATTGTTAATGATACTTTAAGTCCGGGAACGCCAATTGATCAAAAATTGAATGAATTTCTAAAAATATCTACAGGGGATTTAAATAATGATGGGAAGGCGGATATCGTGCTTGGAACAAAAACCGGCGGTTTGCATTATTTTATTAATGAGTCCACCCCTATAAACGGACTTGGCTCTTTTTATGAAAAAAGAAAATCGCTTAAAGTATTTCCGGTTCCATCTTCAGATATTGTTAATATAAGTTCTGAAATATCGGGTGAAATTGAGGTCTTCGATTTAATGGGCAGATCTTATTTTAAAGGTCGAGTCGAGTCCAAAGAAGATTTCAAAATTGATCTCTCTGATTATAAATCAGGTATTTATTTTCTAAAATTAAAAGGAGATAAAGGAGAAATACATTCAGGAAAAATGATAAAGAATTAAAGGATTTTAAATTGATCCTGATCCTCTAATAGTGGAAACTTTTTCCGGTAGGCAATTAATTTATCATGGGATAATTCAATATTAAAAATGCCATCTTCATTTTTCAATTCCAGAAGCGCGTTTCCCAAAAAGTCATAAGCAGCAGAATTTCCGGAATAGCTAAGTCCCTTACCGTCCATGCCAATTCTATTGAGACCTATTGAATAGGAGGCATTTTCCAAAGCTCTTGCTTTAAGCAAAGCATTCCAGGCAGATATTCTGGTTTCAGGCCAGTTGGCAACATAAATTAAAAGGTCATAGGGATTGGATTTTAGATTTCGGCTCCAGACCGGAAACCTCAGATCATAGCAAATCTGCGGCAAAATTTTCCAGCCTTTCAATTCTGTCATCAATCGTTCTTTGCCCGCACTAAAATAGTCACTTTCGGAGGCAAAGGTGAAAAGATGTCTTTTGTCGTATTGAGCATAAGTGCCATCGGGACGCATCCAGATCAAGCGATTGTAATTATGCCCTTTCTCTTTTATAATCAGGCTTCCTGTTATTACACATTTCTTTTGCGCAGCCATTTTTTGCATCCATTTAAAGCTGTGCAAATTCATGGGTTCGGCTAATTTTTTGGTATCCATGGAAAAGCCGGTACTGAACATTTCGGGCAATACTATCAGATCTGTCTCTTTGTCTATTTGCCAGATTTTTTCTTCCAAATGCGCCAAATTGGCTATAGGATCTTCCCAGTGAAGATGAGTTTGGATTAGTGAAATCTTTAAATTCTGCATAAAATATTTGCGGCTTTGACCAGGGTTTCATCGCTTTTCGCAAAACAGAATCTTAGCATTTTAGGATCGTAAGCATCCGAATAAAATACTGAAATTGGAATGGAGGCTATCTTATATTCTTTGGTTAGGTATTCGGCATAGGTTTTATCATCGCGTTCATCCATGTGGCCATAGGAGAGCAATTGAAAATAGGTTCCTTTTGAAGCTGAAAACTCAAATTTTGAGTCTTTGATCAATTCTAAAAATTTATTTCTCCTTCGTTGGTAAAACCGCGGTAGGTCGAGGTATTCGTTTTTGAATTGCAAAAAATCGGCAAATGCCATTTGGCTGGGCGTATGGGTTGAGAAACAAACAAATTGATGGATCTTTCTAAAGGACTTACTCAATGCTTCTGGGGCCACACAATAACCCACTTTCCAGCCGGTATTGTGATAGGTTTTTCCAAAAGAAGAAATAATAAATGATCGCTCTTTTAAACTCTCAATCAACATGGCCGATTGATGTTCTTCATCATCAAATATTATATGTTCATAAACCTCATCGGAAATCACCCAGAGATTATGGGCTTCGGCTATTTCAGCAAGACGCTGCAAGTCCATTTCGGACCAAATACTTCCAGTTGGATTATGAGGGGTATTAAATATAACCGCTTTGGTCTTATTTGAAATCTTTTCCTCAACATGGTTCCAGTCTATTTTAAACTCAGGCGCTTCGAGTCTTACCGGAACACAAATACCTCCATTTAAATCAATAACTGGTTTGTAACTGTCATAGGCGGGTTCAAAAATAATTATTTCATCTCCGGGTTCGGTAACTGCAGAAATGGCAACAAACAATGCTTCAGTCGCTCCCGAGGTAACGGTAACTTCTGATTCCGGATTGTAATACACACCGTAAAGCGATTCGGTTTTTTCCGAAATTCTCTCTCTCAGTTTAATATGTCCCGGCATTGCAGCGTATTGATTGGCTCCGTTCAACATGTGTTTGTGAACAAGATTGATCAGGCGTTCGGAGGTTTGAAAATCCGGAAAACCCTGGGAAAGATTGATGGCATCATTGTCCTGTGCCATTTTCGACATTATTGCGAAAATGGTTGTTCCTACATCCGGTAATTTGTTTGGATAATTCATTATCGGGCCGGGAAGCGCATTTTATAATCTACCTCAACTTTCCCTTTTGAGATATTATTTAATTTTCCTTTCAGGATTCTTTTTTTGAAACCACTTAAATGATCGGTAAATAGAATGCCTTCAATATGATCGTATTCGTGTTGGATGATTCTGGCTTTTAAACCCTCATATTCTTCTTCATGAAAATTCCAGTTTTCATCGTAATATTTGATTTTGAGCATCTCCGGTCGATCCACATTTTCCCGAATATTGGGAATACTCAAACAGCCCTCCTCAAATGTCCAATCATCGCCAAATTCATCTTCGATCTCAGGATTGATAAAAGCCTGTTTAAAACCTATTAATTCGTCTTCTTCCATGGGCTCACCGTCGATCACGAAAATTCTGAGGTTTTTGCCAATCTGAGGCCCGGCCAATCCAACACCTTTGGCCTGATACATGGTTTCATACATATCGGCCACCAGCTGTTTTAAATTGAGCTCATCTTTATTTATATCTCTTGCTCTTTTCTTTAGTACCGGGTCTCCGTATGCTACAATCGGATAGATCATAATGTATTTTTTTCGAGATAAGATTGCAAAATTATAACAGCTGAGGTTTTATCAATATTTTCTTTCTTTTTTCGATAAGCTTTGCTGGTTCCACCGGCGATCATTGCATCCAACGCCATTTTGGAGGTGTATCTCTCATCTTCAAGGTGCAATGGCATAGCCGGAAATGTTTTTTTTAAGGTATTTACAAAGCCCCGAACATGCTGGGTATTATTTGTTTCGTTGCCGTCCAAATTTACAGGCATACCAATTACAAAGGCTTCAACATCCTCTTTTGTTAAATAGTTTTTAATATAGTCGATAATGTCTTTTGAATGGATGGTTTCTAAGGGAGTACATATAATTTTTAGTGGATCCGTTGTGGCAATTCCCACTCTTTTGGTTCCATAATCGAAGGCCAGAATCCTTCCCATCAGTTGAGAAAACTCGTACTTATTATTTTTTTCTGTACTTCCTTTTGAAGCGCTATGGCTTTGGGAAAAAGAATTTCATTTTCTATACAGGCATGTCTTGACAATTCCTCTTCAAATTCCTGCAATTCAGCAAAAATGACACGCAAATTTAATTCCGAATTTTCGGGCAATTGGTAATTGGAAGTCAGGTTTCGAATGCCTTCCATTTCATCATCATCGTCATGATGCAAAGCTGCCATTTCGTGAATTGGCTTTTGATTAGTCAACATGAACATTTTTCCCGGATTCTTTCCCCTTTTTGCGATGGCATACATTTCCAGTACGTTTCTGAAAAGCTGATCTTCCTCTTCGTGGATGTGATGAATAAAATCATCGACGAATATTGGAAAAATGAACTTAAGATCTTTAATAATATCTGAACTATTGAACTCAAGGGGATCCAGATTTTCAATCAAGTCCTGCATGTATGGCAAGCGACGCCAGAGAAAACGCTGATGCATGCTTTGTAAATAGGCGATTAAAAGATCGACAGGGATACTTTTAAGATCTGAAACAGAGGGCTGGTCTCTCAGGGAATACCAGTCGGCCATATCCGAAAGCAGTAATTTTGAATCGATATTGTGCAAAGAACAAACATCTTTAACGGTCAGGTTGGAATACTTGGAATAAAAAATTCCCCGATCATAAAGAAATGATCCCATTAAAGGCTCTTTTTGAAGAATTTCGTATAAAAAATGCTTGCTTTGAAACAATTTACTGCGAATTTGAATTCAAATTTATGAATCAATGATTTAATTCACAGGTTTGTGAATAAAAGATATCCACAGATTTTAAATTTTTGTAAAGAAAATTGCAGATTTTTAAATTTTAAAGAGGTCATTTTTATCAGTATCAGATGCTAAGAAATCTCAAAGTACTCATCATTGTTATTGGTTTTCTCGTTTTGGGATTCGCCATAGGGGCTTATATACCCAACAATGATTCTGCAAAAGGCTTAAATACGGGTTTTTCAAAATTCAGGGAAGTTTTGACCTATATCGAAAAGGACTATGTGGACACCGTCGACCTTGACGAACTCACGGACTTTGCCATTCAAAAAATGCTTGAAAAACTTGATCCGCATTCCATATATATTCCACCTAAGGAAGTGGAAATGGCCCAATCTCAATTGAGGGGAAATTTTGAAGGAATAGGCATAGAGTTCAATATTTTGCGCGATACACTTTATGTGGTTACACCGCTTAGCGGCGGGCCTTCTGAAAAGGTTGGAATCAGGGCCGGAGATAAAATAATAAAAGTAGATGGAGAAGATTTTGCAGGGATAGGATTGAAGAACTCGGACGTTTATGAAGCCTTGAGGGGTGATAAAGGCACAAAAGTTCAGCTTTCCATTTTAAGAACGCGAAAAAAGAATTTATTGGAGTTTACGGTTGTGAGAGATAAAATTCCAACGTTCTCTGTGGATGTGGCCTATATGCTCGATGATAAAATTGGCTATATCAAACTCAATCGCTTTTCAGCCACCTCTTACGATGAATTCAAAGAAGGCCTCGATAAATTAAAAAAAGAGGGCATGAAAAACCTGATCCTGGATTTAAGAGATAATCCGGGAGGATATCTGGACAAAGCGGTTAAAATATCAGATGAGTTTCTAAAAGGTGAAAAACTGATTGTATATACCAAATCTAAAAATGGCCGCTACGACGACGAACTAAAATCTAACCGCAAAGGTGATTTTGAAAAGGGAGCCCTGATAGTTTTAATAAATGAAGGAAGCGCCTCGGCCTCAGAGATTGTTTCGGGAGCCCTCCAGGATCACGATCGCGCTTTAATAGTAGGCAGACGATCTTTTGGCAAAGGACTGGTTCAGCAACCAATTCCACTTAGTAATAAAGGTGAACTGAGGCTTACTGTTTCAAGGTATTATATTCCTAGTGGAAGAAGCATTCAGAAAACCTATGAAAACGGTGTAAAAGATTATCAAGAGGATTTCCGTCGTCGCGTAGAACATGGCGAGTTGTTTCACGAAGACAGTATAAAATTTGCCGATAGCCTGGTATATAAAACAAGTTCAGGAAGAACCGTTTACGGAGGTGGTGGTATCATGCCCGATGTATTTGTTCCAAGGGATACCAGCAATTGGACAGATTTGCTTGGGGATCTTTATTCCACAAATGTAATTCGTGAATTTTCCTACGATTGGGTTGAAGAGAAAAGAAGTGAACTCGAAGCCATGGGTCTGGAAAGGTATATTTCTGAATTCAAGATCGATGATGCCATATTGGGAGAATTGATGATAACCGCAAGTAAAGCGGGGATTGAATACGATCCTGACGATATTCTGGATTCTAAAGAATCACTTCAGATTCAATTAAAGGCGCTAATTGCCAGGAATATTTGGGGCTCTGACGGATTCTTCCCAATTTACCAACAGGAAGATGAAATATTGCAGGCGGCGCTAGACAATATGGACGTAGCAGTCGGTTTTGCCAGAACAAAAAAATAATGGGACTGGAATTGATTTACCTTTTCACCGGAGTTTTTCTCGGTGTAGCCATAGGTTGGTTTATGG
Organism: Cytophagales bacterium; assembly: GCA_040218795.1. Lineage (GTDB taxonomy): Bacteria > Bacteroidota > Bacteroidia > Cytophagales > CCMP332 > CCMP332. The sequence continues at coordinate 263,786 of JAVJQT010000002.1, forward strand.
CCAAAAATAAAGGCGGCTCAGGCGATTTAAATACTTATAAAGCCCAATCGGAAGAACGTCAGATTCAAATTACCGAACTCAAGACCAAGCTGGAAAAAGAAGAATCGGAAAATGAGCTTTTGCAAAAAGACCTAGCAACCGTAGAGGCCAACTTCAGAAACTTAGAAGAAAAACTTCGCTCACAGAAAGACGAGCTGGAAGAATTGCAAAAGAAATTTAGCATTGAATTTCAAAATCTGGCGAATAAAATATTCGAAGAGAAGAGTCAGAAATTTACCGAGCAGAATAAAAGTAATCTTGGTGAAATACTAAACCCCCTTAAAGAGAGAATCGAAAAATTCGAGGAAAAAGTAGAGAAAACCGGGAAGGAAAGTCAGCTTTCCAATACGGCATTGAAGGAACAAATTCTCCAGCTTAAAGAACTCAATAAACAAATGAGCAAAGAAGCTGAAAGTTTGACAAAAGCTTTAAAAGGGGACAGCAAGGCTCAGGGGAATTGGGGCGAAATGCAACTGGAAGCCATACTTGAAAAAGTAGGACTGGAAAAAGATGTGCATTACGAAAAAGAGAAAAATCTAAAATCAGAAGACGGTTCCAACCAAAGGCTTGATTACATCATCAAGTTGCCGGATGATAAATATTTAATTCTTGATTCCAAGGTGTCATTAACCGCCTATTCCAATTATTTCGAATCCGAGGATGAAATTGAAAAAGAGAAACATCTCAAAAACCATCTTAACAGTATTTATGCACATATTAAGCTTTTGAGTGAAAAGCAATACCAGAACCTTTACGATATCAATCAACCCGATTATGTCATGATGTTTGTGGCCAATGAACCCGCTTTGACCATGGCTTTGCGCAAAGATCATGACCTTTATGAAAAAGCACTGGAGAAAAACATTGTGCTGGTTTCCACGACTACACTAATGGCGACATTGAGAACCATTTCCTATATCTGGAAACAGGATCTTCAGAATAAAAATGCTCTGGAAATCGCAAGGCAGGCGGGGAATATGTACGATAAATTTGTTGGCTTTGTGGAAGACCTTAAAACGGTGGGCACCAATATGGATCGCGCTAAAAATTCCTACGAAGAGGCCATGAAAAAACTTTATGACGGCAAGGGCAATCTTGTAAAAAGGGCAGAGGACCTTAAAAGCCTGGGTGCAAAAGCCACCAAGCAATTAGACGCACGAATTGTAGATAGAATTTCAGAAGATACATAATGGAGCTCACACCCGATAATAAACTCAAAAAATTGATCGTCGTTGGTGATCGTGTTCTGATCAAACCAAAACAGATATCTGATAAAACAAAAAGCGGATTATTTCTGCCTCCCGGTGTTCAGGAAAAAGAAAAAGTGCAGAGTGGCTATATAATTAAAGTCGGCCCCGGATTTCCTATACCAAATCCCGGCGATGATTCTGATGAATCCTGGAAAGGTATGGATGACAAAATTAAATATTTACCACTACAAGCCAGGGAAGGCGATCTGGCAATATTTCTTCAAAAGAGCGCATTTGAAGTACAGTATGAAGGCGAGAAGTATTTTATTGTGCCCCAGCATTCTATTCTTCTACTTGAAAGAGAAGATGATTTATTCGAATAATCGCCACATCTTATAATAATTGACTTAGCCTTTTATCGGATTTACATTAATTATTTCCAATACCCATGGCCATAACCCCATCCGTAATTTTTAAATGATTAAAACGGCCATTTTCATCGATTAGCCTTAGTTCCAGCCTGAATTCAATTTTGCGAGTTGCTACTCCTTCTGGTGTGGCCAGATAGGGTTCAGAGGCTAAAATTTCAAAATAATTGTCTTCAAAATCAGCAAGGTTCAATGAAGAATTATTTATGATCAAATTTGTGCTTACCACCCGGTTTTCAATAGCATTAGAAATGGTATCAATTATTTCATTTGAAATAAAATTAAAGTTTGAAACACAAGCACTTGGATTTAAGCCCGTGTTAAATTGTATGCATTTCTCGTAAACACTGGAACTTCTGGATTTTGCTTTCAGACATAATTCAATGACTTCATCGGAATTACTTTGAACAGCCACTTGTCGTGTGTTGACCACATTTCCATTTTCCAATTCCCATTCATAATTAATGGCTTCAAAACCTGTGATCTGAGGTTCAAAAATAATCAATCCCGATCCACTTTGAATGGTATTGATATCAAGATTTCCTTTGAGATAGGGTTTCACTGTTTGACATATTTCGGCTATACAGGCACCATCATTTACAATGTTCAGACATACCTGATAATCGGATTGTGTCTTCGGATATCGATGCACAGGGTTTATTTCTGTTGAGGTATTTCCATCGCCAAAATCCCATGAATAGTTATAGTCCGGATTGTCAATTTCAGAATTAAATGATACCTCATAGTATTCAACTATGGTATCAGATTGCAATTCAATGCTTCCGGCTTCTGTTATAAAGGCCGCACTTGTGCTGTCATTGGCAGAAATAGCAAGTTCAAAATCAAAAGCCATAGGATCATTGGTATTGTTGTCCTGAATTAAATAAAAGCGTGAGGAATACCATGTAATTCCATCCGGACTTTGATATGAAAAAGCCTCATTATAGGCACCTTCACCTGCGTAGTATTCAAAAGGTTCACCGTTAAACTCGCCAATAAGGTAAAATTCAGGTATTCCATTTCCTGGCTGTGGTTCTTCTCTTTCTTCACAAGAAAAGAGCAAAAACATGAATGCCAATGGCCATATGTATTTTTTTAGAATCTCCATATACTATATTCTATTCCAAGTCTTAAATGCATTCTGTCTGTTAATGCGCTTTCATTAATTTGATTTTTATAAAGCGAATTTGCTCCCAGTCTTCCCAAAAGCTGAAGTCTTAGGCGATCGCTGAGCGTGAGCTCGTATGCAATGATCAGACTTAGCTGATTATTGCTTAAATCTTTATTGTATCCGCTGATATTTTGCTGCACATCAATTGTACGGCTATTTGTAAATAAATTTTCGGATTCCAGACTTAAAGTGCTGTAGGACTGAAGCAGCCTGCTAAATTGAATTCCTGTCATTAATGCGTGGTTATTTCGAAGCCGAAATTTTAAATAGACCGGCACAGTAATATAATTACCTCTGCTTCTACTAATTCTGTAGGTATTGACAGTCTTCCCAAATCCGTATTCAGTCTGCTCAATTGTTTTTTCATTATCTGAAAAAATTAATTCTTCAAATAGGATTGCAGCTCCGTATTCTATGCTGTAATTATGGATTTTGGAAATCCCTATTCCGGCATAAAAAGGCATTCTGTTAATCGAGGATTCACCTGAAGAGAAATAATCCAGGGGCATAATTCCGGCGATCAAATTGACTTTTGTATTCCAGTGATCAGGCAAATATATTTCTCCCGCTCTTCCTGCAGATGAATTATAAGTTTCACCTGAACCGGTATTTTGAGCTTCCGCATATTTCAATCCTATAAAATCAGCGAGAAAGAGACTTTCTGTAAAATCACTCTTTTGATAGATGATTTCACTTGTCTCACTCTGCTTTTCTAAATCTTCCTCGAGAAAAACTATTGGTGTAAGGTTTTTTGTCTGGCCATAATTTGGGGCATTGTAATTTGATTTAAAATTTCCCGATTCATCCGAATTTAATTGATTTTGAGAATCGCTTTTATCGGATTGAATTTTGTCTTGCACCTTTTCAGTGGCTTTATCATCTTGCTCTAATTGTGAAGCAGGGATTTGATTTTTTGGTGAATGTGAATTTTTAGAATCCTTATTCACAACTGATTCAGCGAAATTATCGCTACCACTGTATTGATTTAGTCCCAATGTACCGGAAAGCAATAATCCGGTTAAAAACCAGATGATTATACCGCGTCTCCTTTTAGCAGCCTCATGAGCTATGATCGCTTTTTCTGCACCGGCCCAAGCCGCCTCATTAAAAGGAAAGCTTGCTTCCGAAAGCGTATTCTCAAATAATTTGTCCAGATCCTGATCGTTCATATACTTCTAGCTAAAGTTTTTTTTTCTGCTTTTTCAAGCATCTCTTTTAACAATCCTCGCGCTGTTGACACATGCCATTTTGAAGTGCCCTCCGATATTTCCAATTGCCTGGCGATTTCCTGATGTTTAAATCCATCTACGGCGTGCAGACAAAATACTCTTTTGCTCATATCCGGTAGTCGGTCGAGCATATCATACAAATAGGCTGCATCCAGTTCCAGGTCTGCAAGATTTAAATCACTATGCTTTTGCTCTGGATAAATGGTCATTTCCACGCTAATATTTTCCCTGTACTTTTTATTTTTTCTGAAATCATCAATTATCGTATTGAGCATGATTCTTCTTATCCATAGTTTAAATGGCACCTCACTGCGATATTTCTTTAGATTGTCCAATATTTTTAAAAAGGCCGTATTTAAAATCGCTTCTGCATCGTCTTTATTAGAGTGATAACGCCGGCAAATGGCCATCAGAAAACCGTAGCATAATTTGAAAAGCTCAAATTGTGCATTGCGTTCTTTTTTGATGCAAGCCTTTATTATCTCCTCATTTACCATTTAAAGTCAGTTATATTTATCTGACAAACAGCTTTTTACAAATTATGCTTTGCTTTGTAATTATCTGTAAAATGTATAATCCACTTTGGGGTCTCTCTTTAAATCTTATTCTAGTATGGCTATCTGAATAGTCGATATCCAGAGCTATTTTTTTTGCTTCAATATTTCTCAAAACCAAGGCGTATTCCCGGAGATCCTCGTTTAAATAAAACTCATCTACTATTGGATTTGGGTATAGAGAAAGATTTGAATTGACTATTTGTTGATTTATTGAGGTGGCCAACCAACCGTTTTGAACGCTCAGGCCTATGCTATCGAGTGGGAATGCATTGCTCAGATTTACATCTTCTTTAAACATATAATAACCGGGATAGTCGGTCCCAACTTTGTAATCACCAAAAGGAAGGTTATCAAAAACTACATTGGAATTTTGATCTGTAATGTCGTATTGAATAATAGTTTGATTCAGATTCTCAATCCAAACGACTGCATTTGAAATGTATTGATTAAAGGAATCCCGGACAGAGACCACAACTGAAGCGGGTCCGCTGAGACTATTCGGGTTGTTAGTGAAATTAAGGTTTATTCCCTGCTGGCTGGAATTTAGAATAATGGATCCGGCATTGCCCCAGTAAAATTCATTTTGCCAATATTGAGGTATTAAACCAGGATCATTTGAATTATTTTCGGGCATTACTCTCAATGAATAGGCTCCTGGGTTTAATCCATGAAATACATAGGCTCCATTGACATTGATCGTTGTATCAAGTGCGCGGATAAAGGGAGCTGTCCCCGAATTAGTCTCTTCATAGAGAATGACCATGTCTCCACTCCTGCTGATAAGGTTAATTCCAATGTTGCCACCTAAATTCAGCAAAGAGGTATCAAATGACACTAATATTGAATCGCAAAAGGTGCAGAAATTTAACGAATCTATTTTCTCCAGACAGACATTATACATTCCCGGATTTTGATAGTTATGAACAGCATTAAAGCCCGTACTTAAATTCCCGTCTCCAAAATTCCAGATATAAGAACTCGAGGGGTTGGCCAAACTGTCAATTCCAAAAAAGCCAAAAGCAGAACCAAAGTCCTGATAGGTGAAATTGAGAGGACAGGCCGGTCCAAAAGAAATGGACACAGAATCGCAATAAACATCGGTACAATTGCCATCAGAATAAGTCAGGCAAACTAAATATACACCTGTAGTATTATATTGATATTGAGGGTTTTGCTGGTTGGAAGTTCCGGATCCATCGCCAAAATCCCAGGAAATGGTATATCCGGGTGCAGGAGGACTTGGCACAAGTGTTGATGAAAATTGAATTGTATTCTGTGTGATGTTGCTAAAAGTAAAACTGGCCGAACAGATTGGAGGAGGAGCATTAGGACAAATTGTAAAGGTATCGATATAAGCAACTTGACCTTGTGACACCGTATGCCATGGACCCCGAACTGAATCACCGTTGCAATCGACAGCAATTACACGAAGAGCTTCTCCAACATTTAAAATGGCGGAATCAATATAATTACCATTTATATCTGATTGAATGCTTCTGGAAAAAGAGCCTAATGTATTCCAGTTATAATAGATTGTTAGATCTGCAAATGGCACAGGGTTACCGGAAGAATCTAAAACATGGCCCTGTGGTTCTACATTTTGTATTTGTCCATATCCAAACTGAACATTGACAATGAAAAAGAAAAGTAATAGATTTTTTTTCATAAGAGTTACTTTGCAAAGATCTACACGAAAACAAATCGCATAGGGTTGGGTAGATTATTTGAAAATAAAAAAAGGTGAGCAAAAGCCCACCCTTTTTAATTAAAGAACCATTTGGTTTGAGGAAATTATTGCTTTACAAACTTTTTAGTGAATTGACCTTTATCACTTTTCACCTGAATAAAATAAATTCCACTTTTCAGATTTTCAATTTCGATCTGAGCCTTTCCATTTTCTGAATTTTCACTAATCAAAATCTGTCCCTGAAGGTTTGAAATACTGATTTCTGCCTGTGCAATGTTTGCTTCGGAAAAATCAATATGCATTACATCAAAAGCAGGATTAGGATACAATATTGTTTGTATGCTCAATTCATTTTCAAAACCGAGCACCACTCTCACGCCCAATGTGTCAAATTCAAATACCGTATTGGAGTTAATTTGAGAACCGGTCAGGCTAATGATCTCGGGACTCATATTTTCATTTACGATCTCCAAAATCAATTGATAGGTGTCCAAAGCCAAATTATCAAAACTGAAATCACCATTGGCATCAGTCAAATCGAATTCCAAAGCGTTGCCACTGGCATCTCTCAAATGCACCGCAACATCTTTGATGGGATCGCCGGGGCCCGAAGCCTTATTTGGGCCTTCAATTACAGAACCGGTAATCGTTCCGGGTCCTGGAGCTGCTGAACTTATTGGTACAAGATTGATATCGTTTTGGTAGGAGCTGGCATTTAAATTAATAAGCGTTGCCGATGACCAGTTGACCTCATCTCCATAATAGGTAGGAAAGAAATTTAGGAAGTCGGGATCATTAGGATCAAGCATAGCTTGAACTGTATAAGTTCCACTTGGCAAACCGGTAAAAAAGTATCCTCCGCTGTCCAGTGCAATTGTATCCAATGCCATTAAACTATTGCCACTACCTGTTGAATCTGCAGAAAATAATACAGCCAATCCCGATTGGGCCCAAATATTTGATTTGTAAACTGCTCCTGCAAGATCGATACCTATCGGGTTTGAACCAATCAATACGGAATCACATGCTGTTGCAGAACAGACGAAAGTACTGTAAGTAACACATGCAGAATATAATCCGGGGCCTGAGAAAGTATGACTGACCACTGTTCCCTGATAATAACTTCCATCAATATCCCATTGATAAATACCACCGGGGGGAGGCGCATTCACACTAAAAGTACCAGTATTGCCTAGCACTGACTGACTGAAAGACACAGAACATGGAATTACAATATTTCCACAATAAGCAAAATTTGAAACTATTGTATCACTTGCCTGATTGATGACATAATCATTGATTAAAGTATTTCCATTGCAATCCACAATTGAAACATAAAGGCTGTCAAACATCTGTACAGCAAATGAATCTACGTAGTGTCCGCTTGTGTTGGTTTGTGTAGAGCCATTGAAATTCAAGGTCTGATAATTGACGGTGACATTGGAAACACCCTGTCCGGTGGAATCAGTGACCTGGCCCATCAAAACGACAGCCTGAGTTTGTGAATAACTCTGAAGGTTTAGAAAAAGACCTGTTATCAGGAGGAGTATTAAATTCTTCATTTTGATTTTCATTTGTTTTACTGAGCTACACGTTAACAATATTGGAAATGGTTGGGTCTGAGCAAAGAATAAATATAACTAGTTAAAAATCAATTTGTTAAACCATGACAAAAGCCATAATTTCAAAATCAAAAATGATTTCTGACAATTTCAACAAATGGTTCAGGCTGTTCAGCATGCAACCAATGCCCGGAATTTTCTATCGTTTCCAATTCCGCCTTCGGAAATATTTTTTTAATGAATTTAAAATCCTCGTCTTTTATATATTCTGATTTACCACCGCGGAGAAATAATACTTCACCCTGGTAAATATGATTATCAGAATAGCCTTTCCCTACATTTTCAATTTGTTCAGTTATAACCGGAAGATTTACCGACCACTCATAACTACCATCTTCTTTGCGTTTGACATTTTTAAGAAGGAATGCTCTGATCCCAAATTCCGAGATATATGCCTTTAATTGATCTTCTATTTCTTTTCTGCCCTTTGCTTTTTCAATGTCAATTGAATTTAAACCATCCAGAATTTTCTGATGATGTACAGGATAAGCTTTTGGCCCAATATCCGCAATTATCGCTCCCGGCACAATGAGATGCCCTCGAATAAGAAATTCAATAACTGTTTTTCCACCCATGGAATGCCCGATTAAATAAGGGTCGTGAATATTGTGATCTTCTATAAATTCCATAAGATCCCCGGCCATGGCTTCATAAGTGAAATCATCCGAATGCGGACTTTGGCCATGATTTCTTTGATCAATGGTCCATACTGTGTATTCATCGGCCAGCATTTTTGCGATGGTCATCCAATTATCTGAAGAACCAAAGAGGCCATGCAAAATGATGATGTTTCTTCCCTCTCCATGTTTTCTGTAAAATAATTCCATTACATTAATTGTCTTTTATACATGTTGATTGCATTTTCAAGTCCCAAATAAAGGGCATCACTTATGAGCGCATGACCAATACTCACTTCCTTAAGTTTAGGGATGGTAGTCGCAAAATATTTCAAATTTTTCAAATCCAGGTCATGGCCGGCATTCAATTCCAGGCCAACATTTAAAGCTGCTTTTGCTGTCTTGACATAGTCGGCAATAGCCATTTCCTTATTTTTGTGAAATTGACTTGCATAGGATTCGGTGTATAATTCTACCCTGTCTGCACCACAATCAGCGGCTGCACTAGCCATTTTTTCATCGGGGTCTACAAAAATGGATGTTCTGATTTCATTTTGTTTTAATTCCTGAATGATTTCTTTCAAAAATTCTTTATTTCGGATGGTATCCCATCCTGCATTGGAGGTCAATACATCGGGCCCGTCAGGGACAAGCGTAGCCTGTGCGGGTTTTACTTTTAAAACCAATTCCATATATCGTTTATCCGGATAGCCTTCAATGTTAAATTCCGTATTTACCACTTCCTTCAGGTCTAAAACGTCCTGGTATCGGATGTGTCTTTCATCCGGTCTTGGATGCACAGTAATGCCCTCAGCACCGAATCGCTCGCAATCTATCGCGACTTGTATGACATCGGGGACATTGCCTCCTCTGGCATTTCTTAGCGTGGCGATTTTATTAATATTTACACTGAGTCTTGTCATCCACAATTTCTGTTAATTTTGCACAAATATACCCTTCATAATTATGAGTTTAAAAACAAAGATCGATTCGGATATTAAACAGGCCATGTTGGCCAAAAAACAAGACGAGCTAAGAGCCTTGCGGGCCATAAAATCAATGATACTCTTGGCACAAACAGACAGCGGCGCAGGAGAAAATCTTTCAGAAGAAGAAGAGATGAAAATTCTCATGAAAGCGGCAAAACAAAGGAGGGATTCTATCGATGTGTACAAAGAACAAGGCAGAGATGACCTTGCAAAAGAAGAGCAGGTGGAGTTGGATGTCATTCAAAAATATTTACCTGAAATGATGTCTGAAGAAGAGGTGGAAGCAAAAATTAAAGAGGTTATTTCAGAAAATGGTGCTTCCGGCCCTCAGGATATGGGGAAAATGATGCCTTTGGCGATAAAAGCCCTGGCCGGAAAGGCAGACAACAAAATGATTTCATCTATTCTTAAAAAGCTCCTGACTTCTTAAATGGAAGTAATTGACATTTTATTAGCCTTGCCTCTACTTTTTGGTTTTTACAGAGGCTTTAAAAAAGGATTGTTAATGGAAATCGTAAATATCCTTGCTTTAATTCTGGCAATTATCGGCGGTTTCAAATTAATGGATCAGGCTTTACTTATACTGATAGATACTTTTGGGAAACCACATCCTGCATTTCCTTTTCTGGCCTTTATACTAGTCTTTATAGCCATAGTTCTTGGCGTGAATGTATTGGGTAAGGCATTAAAAAGCTTAATAGGTTTGACCATACTTGGTAGCTTTGACAAATTTGTAGGGGGCTTAATCGGAGTGATCAAATGGGCATTTGCGATAAGTCTTGTTCTATGGATGATTAATGCATTTGCACCTGAATTATTTGATGAACAGATGCGTACCGATGCCTATTTATTGCCACTCCTAATTTCCTTTGCACCACATCTCTTTCACATAATGCTGGGTTTTCTGCCATTTCTCAGCGATATGATGGATTCCATTAAAGAGTTATTATCCCCCGACAGTGTTGCTAATTATTGACAATTACGATTCCTTCACCTACAATCTTCTTGATTATTTCGAGCAGTTGGGGCAAGAATGTCAGCTCATTAGAAATGATTTGGAAAAAAAGGACTGGCCTGAAAATCCTGATGCGATAGTAATTTCTCCAGGGCCAATGGATCCACTACGCGCGGGGAATTTGATGCAGATGATTGATTATTACTGTGAAAAAGTGCCAATTCTGGGCATTTGTCTCGGGCATCAGGCATTGGCGCTGAAGTTTGGGGCAAAATTAGAACATGCCATTAAACCCATGCATGGAAAAATTAGTCGAATTTTTTGCGAGGATGATCCCATTTTTGAAAATATCCCTAAAAACTTTAATGTGGTAAGGTACCACTCATTAATTATAAAGGAACTTCCCGGTAGTCTGAAAGCGCTGGCCAAAACCAATGAAGAAGAGCTTATGGCCTTCAGACACACAAGATTAGCAATCTACGGAATTCAGTTCCACCCTGAGGCAGCATTGACGGAATACGGTCTCCAACTTTTGGAAAATTGTTTGCATTGTTTTGCCCAAAACGCAATCAATTAAAACATTTTCTTAATTTGCAAGCTTTCGCGATCGATTTATGGAAGTAAAAAAGTCAGGTAAATTTGAATACATAGATGAAGGCAAAGGAGATATACTTCTATTACTTCATGGGCTTTTTGGTGCCTTGAGCAATTGGGAGCATGTAGTCAATGAATTCAAAAAAGACTTTAGAGTAATTATTCCATTAATGCCCATCTATTCAATGCCGAGAAGAAAGGCTTCTGTTGATGGATTGGTTGATTTCATCGAAGAATTTGTTGAAAAACAAGAACTCAAAGATCTTACGCTTTTGGGGAATTCCCTGGGCGGTCATGTGGCTTTGGTCTATACCTTAAGTTTTCAATCCAATGTAAAAAAATTAGTGCTTACCGGAAGTTCCGGACTTTTTGAAAACAGCATGGGCGGCTCATTTCCGAAAAGAGGTAATCAAAAATATATAAAGGAGAGAGTGGAATACACGTTTTACGATCCCAAAACTGCCTCCGATGAATTAATAGAGGAGGTATTTGAAATAACCAGCTCTATTCCAAAATGTCTTAATATTGTTGCCATTGCAAAAGCAGCCCAAAGACATAATCTGGCTAACGAACTTCACAAAATTAAAGTCCCAACACTTTTGATATGGGGATTAAATGATACCATAACGCCTCCCATGGTTGCACATGAATTTCACAGACTCATCCCAAATTCAAAACTTTCGTTTATAGATAAATGTTGTCATGCTCCAATGATGGAAAGACCGGAAGAGTTTAAGGAAATTTTAAGCGACTTTTTAAGAAACCAATGATAGCTGTCGATTTAATTAATCAATTAATCCCCCCGTTAAAACCCGAAGACAGGGCTTTGCGTGCCATAGACTGGATGGATGAGTTTCGTGTAAATCAATTGCCCGTAGTGGATAGCAACAAATTTTTGGGTTTAATAGATGAAGATGTGGTTTTTTCTACCAATGACCCGGATCAACCTATCAAAGACCTGCAGTTAAAACACAATAGTGTATTTATTGATAGTCAAAGACACCTCTTTGAGGTTATCAAATTGGCGATTGACAATAATCTTGATGTGGTTCCTATTGTAGACGAAGACGAAAATTACCTTGGCGTAGTAACTGTCAATGATACCGCCAGAGCATTTTCTCAATTGGCCTCTGCCGAATACCCCGGCGGTATTCTGGTTTTATGCATGGATGAAAAAGATTATTCTCTGACAGAAATTAGCCGATTGGCTGAAGCGGATGATATCAAAATTTTAAGTGCATTTGTGTCCAATGACCCTAAGGATAACAAAAAGCTGAAAGTAACGCTCAAGTTTAATAAGCAGGATATTTCCCGCTTGATCGCTACTTATGAAAGATTTGATTACAAGGTGATCTCCCAATTTCAGGAAACCTCTTCATCGGGATATGAAAAGGAAAGACTTAACATTTTATTCAAATATTTGGAGCTATAGCTTTTTTGGCTAATTTTAATCTTATGCCAAAACTATTTTGCCGCTCATGAATGTCGCTATCAACGGTCGCGATTTTACCGGAGATTTGCTCACGGTAATTCAGGATATGTTCGCTTTTTTGGAAGCTGAGAATTGCGCTATTCAAATTGAACAGGATTTCAGAGATAATTGCCAAGCCAATAATGTACAGCTTCCAAAGCACACTATTTTTTCCAATTTGCATGAATTAATAGATGCCGATCTAGCCATTAGTATAGGAGGTGATGGCACCTTACTCGAAACGGTATCTTATGTCGGAAAAAAGGAAATACCAATTCTCGGAATAAACATGGGTCGTCTGGGATATCTTGCAACCACCAAGAGAGAGGATATTCGGGAATCGCTTTCTGAATTTATAAATGGGAATTATGAGCTGGACAAAAGAACCCTTCTTTCTTTAATAACAGAAGATAAGCGTTTTGGAAATAAAAATTTTGCTTTAAATGAAGTAGCTATTTTAAAAAGAGATACCTCTTCAATGATACGAGCACATATTTCGGTAGATGATGTGTTTTTAAATTCCTATTGGGCTGATGGTATCATTGTTTCTACACCGACAGGTAGCACGGGTTATTCCTTGAGCTGTGGTGGCCCAATCGTACTTCCGGGATCTGAAAACCTGATTATTACTCCGATTTGCCCTCATAATTTAACCATGAGGCCCTTGATAATTCCGGATAAGAGCAAAATTCAAATTGATCTGGAAGGAAGAACAAAAAATATTTTGATTTCACTGGACAGTCGATCGGAATCAGTTCCTACAAATTTCTCCTTAAAAGTGCAAAAGGCCGGTTTTAAGGCCAATTTAGTCAAATTAAAAAACAGTGTTTATTTCAATACACTGAGGGAGAAATTGAACTGGGGTAAGGATGTCAGAAATTAATGCATTGTCCATTACAAATAAAAATATTTAATTTGTACCTGTTTTGGCTTCACTTATAGTGATTATTATGAAAAATAAAGCATTGTTCCTTCTAGTTTTTGTACTCCTTATCGGTAGTGTGGCCGATGTAAAGGGACAATTTTTTAGCAGGAGAAAACATTATTCTTCCATTGGTGGCGGACTCTGTGGAATGAACTACTTTGGAGATATTGTACCTAAAAATGGTATTGCAAGTGCAGACATTAGTTTTACGAGACCTCAATTGTCATTTACCTATTCACGAAAATTTCATCCGAGATTTTCTGTAAAAGGAACATTTTCATGGGGAAGGCTACAGGGTGACGACTTTTCTTCAGCGGATCCTGGAGATGCAGAAAGTGGCCGATTCAGATATGCGAGAAATTTGCATTTCAGAAATGACATTAAGGAACTGGCGGTTGTTGGAGTAGTGGACCTGTTTGAAAATAGGGGTACATTCCTTAAAAGACCAGTCTTGATTCCATATGCATTTTTAGGAATTGGCGTATTCCATCACAATCCAAAAGCAAGAACTCCTGTAGACGAGGGTAATGAATGGGTTTCGCTTAAACCTCTGAATACCGAAGAAAGAACTTATTCATTGATTCAACCTGTTATTCCGCTTGGCCTTGGTGTCAGATACAAACTGAACAAAAATTTTGACATCGCTTTTGAAATAGGCTACAGATATACATTTACCGATTATTTGGATGATGTGAGCGGGCCTTATAAAGCACTGGCTAATTTTGATGATCCTCTCGCAGCAATGATGTCGAACCGAACCGGAGAAGTTACTTCGGCATTTACAGGTGAAACCAGAGACCCCGTTTATAATACAATTTACGGTGGAACAACCGATGTTACCGTTGGTGATAAAACCTTTCAAATTGCTCAGGGTGTAGATGAGGGTGAAAAAAGAGGAAACTCTTCCGATAATGATATTTATATCGTTTATGGTTTCCATGTGACTTATATCCTCTATAAAGGAATGAGGTCTCCAAAATTCAGATAATAGCGGAGCAAAAATTTCGTTAAGCCAGCAATGCTGCAAAATTCATTTGATTTTTCAATCTTGAGAAAGTTATTGATAGTAACGCTTCTGTTATTCACCACAAATTGTGCTTTGATGGCACAGTCGGGAGAAATAGGAATTGGATTGGGTAGTACCAACTATCGCGGTGAAATTTCACCGAAATACGATTTTTATTTTCAGCGACCGGCGGGGATGCTATTTTACAGACATAATTTCAGCCCGATATTTTCATTGAGAGGATCCTTTATGGCGGGGATGCTGTCGGCTACCAATCAGAGATACTCTGATGCCCTTTCTCAATTTCGTCCTTTGAAATTTAACGCCACAGTTTACGAAGGGGCATTAATGCCGGAATACAATTTTTTTAATTTTCGCGGCAAGAATAATATTCCAAAGGCTACTTTTTATTTTACCGCCGGCCTGGCATTTTACCGATATACCACATCCGCACCTCAAATCGAAGCAGGCGGTCCTCCTTCTTTCAGTATGGCAATACCCATGGGCTTTGGTATGAAGGCAATGCTGGGAGATTTGACCAATATCGGTCTGGAATTCGGCGCAAGAAAAACATTTGATGATTACTTCGATGGTGTCAGCGATACCTTTGGAAATGGTATTCAAAGGGGTTTTCGTTATGATTATGACTGGTATTATTATGCCGGTGTATCCATTAGTTATATCATTTACAAAATACCTTGTCCTTATTTCACCTATTAATGGCATTTTGATGCTAATTCTTTAGCTTTGCAATCCATTTTGAAAATGCGTCTCTCCATATGGTCGAAAACTTGAAAGACCGCATATTATCAGACAATTTGCCTCAACACATTGCCGTTATCATGGAT
Source organism: Cytophagales bacterium (assembly GCA_040218795.1). GTDB lineage: Bacteria > Bacteroidota > Bacteroidia > Cytophagales > CCMP332 > CCMP332. The sequence continues at coordinate 279,114 of JAVJQT010000002.1, forward strand.
GGAAATGGCCGTTGGGCGAAACAAAAAGGTGCGCAAAGGATCTTTGGACATAAAAACGCGATAAATGCGGTTAGAGATATTTCTGAAGGTTGTGCAGAGCTGGGGGTTAATTACCTTACTCTGTATGCATTTTCTACTGAGAATTGGGGACGCCCCAGATATGAAGTAGATGCGTTAATGAATTTATTGGTTTCTACCATACGATCGGAAACCAAGACACTGATGGAGAACAAAATTAAACTGAATACAATAGGCGATCTGGATCATTTACCAAAAAAATGTCTGAAGGAATTGAACGAAGCTAAAGAAATAACAAAAGACAATGACAATATGGTATTGACACTCGCTCTGAGTTATTCTGGCAGATGGGAAATACTGGAAGCTGTAAAATCTATGATAAAAGACGGAATGAGACCCGAAGAGGTCAATGAAGAATCATTTGGAGCACATTTATTTGATCCTTCACTTCCCGATCCCGAATTACTTATAAGGACAAGTGGCGAACTTAGGATTAGCAATTTCTTATTATGGCAACTGGCCTATTCAGAATTGTATTTTACTAAAACACTATGGCCCGATTTTAGAAAGAAAGACCTTTATGAGGCTTTGATAGAATATCAGCAAAGAGAAAGAAGGTTTGGTAAAACAAGTGAGCAGCTCAAGGCACATTAGAGATATGCGCAGATCAATTCTTCTAATTTCCATACTATTTATTTACTCTGTTTCCTGGGCGCAAATCCGATTGGGAGAAAGAAAGGCATTTGATATTTCATATTCCAATCCGGTTGAATATGAAATCGGCGGTATAGAAGTAACCGGTGTTTCCAATTTGGATGAGACCTCCCTTATTTCTGTATCAGGTCTTAAGGTTGGAGATAAAATTAACATTCCGGGAGATGAAATTAGCGGTGCGATTAGAAAACTCTGGAAACAGGGTATACTCGGCGATGTAAAAATATTGGTGACCAAAGTGGAGGGTAATTTCGTATTTCTTGAAATTCGGCTTAGCGAAAGACCGCGACTTTCAAAGTTTGGATTCAGAGAAAAGAAAAAAGGAAAAATTGAAAACCTCAAAAAAGGAGAAGCTGATGAACTGAAGGAAAAACTCAATTTGATCAGGGGAAGAATCATCACAGACGCCATTAAGAAAAATTCCGAACGAAAAATCAGAAATTATTATATCGATAAGGGATTTCTGAATGTAGACATAAGCAGTAATATCGAAGAGGATCCAGTATTAAAAAACAGCGTTGTCCTCAATTTCATAATCGAGAAAAAGGAAAAAGTAAAGATTAAAGAAATCGTTTTCGAAGGAAATGAAGCTGCAAAAGATTCCAAGTTGAGAAAAAAAATGAAGGGGAATCATGAAAAAGTCAGAATTAGCCTCGGTAAAAATGTCAACCGCGATCTTCTCAAATTAGACAAAATCACCCCCAGGTCATTATTTAATAGAGCAAAAGAACTGGAACCTGAGGATTTTCAATATTACGTTACTTCCAACCTGAAACTCAATTTTTTCAACAATGCTAAATTTAGCAAAAGTGCCCTGGAAGAGGATAAAGAAAACATTATATCCTATTATAATTCGCTTGGCTATAGGGATGCGGAAATCGTAACGGATACCGTATATCAATTGAATCCAGAAGAACTTAAAATCCGATTGACGGTGGAAGAAGGCAATAAGTATTACTTCAGAAATATTGAGTGGACTGGTAATTATATTCATACGGAGGAAGAATTGTCGGCAATTCTCAATGTTAACAAAGGAGATATTTACGACCGTGAGGAGTTAAGCAGAAGATTAAATTTTAACCCCAATGGCTTTGATGTCACTTCACTTTATATGGATGATGGGTATTTGTTTTTTAGTGTTCAACCCATTGAGACCAGAATTATTGGAGATTCTGTGGATATGGAAATGCGGATTTACGAAGGGGAGCAGGCCACCATCAACGAAATTATAATCAGAGGAAATACCGTTACATCAGACGATGTTATCAGAAGAGAAATAAGGACCTATCCGGGCTACAAATTCAGTCGAAGGGATGTCATCAGAACGCAGACTTTTCTTGCTCAGTTGGGTTATTTTGACCCCGAAAAAATTGGGATCAATCCTATGCCTAATCCTGTGGATGGTACTGTTGATATTGAATATGTGGTAGAAGAAAGGCCAAGCAATCAAATTGAATTATCCGGAGGATGGGGAGGTGCATTTGGATTTGTTGGAAGCCTTGGTTTGGTGATCAATAATTTTTCAACAAAGAAAATGCTTAAGCTGAGCGAATGGAGTCCGCTTCCAAGCGGTGACGGTCAAAGACTTTCACTAAGGGCTCAAGCCAATGGCAGAAGATTTCAAACTTATAGTTTGTCATTTACTGAACCCTGGTTGGGTGGAAGGAAACCTCATTCATTAACCGTGAGTTTTACACATTCGCGGCAAAACCTTATCAGTACATTTACCAATGACAAATTTGGTCATTTCTATATCTCAGGGGTGACACTTGGTTTGGGCCGCCGTTTGACATGGCCGGATGACTATTTTGTCCTGAATAATACAGCATCTCTGTTGTTTTATGATTTGAACAATTTTGGCGTAGGAGGAAATCTTAATCTTGATGGAATAGCCAGAAACTTCTCTTTAATAAATACTATCTCGAGAAATTCAGTTGACAATCCAACCTATCCAAGAACGGGTTCTCAGGTTTCTTTAAGCATGATTCTAACGCCTCCCTATTCACTCTTCAGAGATAACAACAACTTTGAAACAGATGCTGAAAGGTATAGATGGATAGAATATCACAAATGGATGTTTGACAACTCATGGTATATGAGTTTAGTTGGCAATCTTGTTTTGAACGGAAGAATGCATTTTGGATTTGTTGGCTCCTATAACAAAGACATAGGTGTTACTCCATTCGAACGATTTACTCTTGGGGGTTCGGGTTTGACCGGTTTTAATCCGCTATTGGGAACAGAGGTAATCGGTTTGAGAGGATATGAAGATGCCTCTCTGAATCCATATTTGCTCGGCGAAAATGTGAGCAATACATCTTTTAATCAGCTTACGCCTAGTGACTTGGCAACTCCAGGATTGGCGTTTACCAAATATGTAATGGAACTGAGATATCCTTTATCATTGAATCCCTCGGCCACCATATATTTACAAACGTTTTTTGAGGCGGGAAATAACTTTGCCTATTTTGAAGATTTTAACCCCTTTGACTTGTATCGCTCAGTTGGAGTGGGAGCGAGGATATTTATGCCGGCATTTGGTTTAATAGGTGTGGACTATGGTTATGGGTTGGATCCGGTACCGGGAAGACAGGGAGTAAACGGTTCTCAATTTCATTTTTCTATAGGTCAACAGATACGATAATACATCTCTTATGAAAAAGATCGCATTATTTTTATTTTTGGCACCCATTTTGTCATATGAATTAAACGCACAGCGTTTTGGCTATGTAGATGCGAATTTTATACTTACCCAGATGCCTGATTATAAAAAGGCAGAAGAAGAAGTTAATGCGCTTTCTAAAGCATGGCAGGATGAGATTTCAAAAATGAAATCAGAGATTCAGTCCATGTACGATGAGCTAAAAGCTGAAGAAGTGTTGCTGACAAAAGAAATGGTGGATGAAAGGAAAAATAAAATCAAAGCCAAGGAAGAGGCATTAAAAGAGTATCAGCAAAAAACTTTTGGCTATGATGGACTCTTATTTTTAAAAAGACAGGAGTTGATACAACCGGTGCAGGACAAGATATATGAGGCAATAGAAGAAATTTCCAGACAAAAAAAGCTTCATATAATGTTTGACAAATCAGGTGATCTGGTGATGTTATATACAGATCCAAGATATGATTACACTGATTTTGTATTGGAAGAACTCGGATTGAAAGAACCGGAAGAATTGGAATAATAAAAAACGAAAACTTATAAAAATGAAAAAAATATATCTCTTATTATTGACCGTCGCTCTTTTTGGGAGCCAGAGTGTTTTTGCACAGAATCTCAAAATAGGATATGCCAGTCCTAATTATATTTTGGCAAGCATGCCTCAAAGCAAGCAGATTGAATCGCAGCTTGACACATATGGCAAACAATTGGAAAATCAATTGGACAATAAGATTAAGGAGTTTGAAGGCAAGTATCAGGCTTACGAGGCAGGCAAATCTACCATGACTGAACTTATCAGAGCAGATAAGGAGCAGGAGCTTCAAATGATGAACAAGTCTATTCAGGATTTTCAGAAAAAAGCTCAGGATGATTTGCAGAAAAAAGAGAATGAGTTGCTTGCACCACTTGTAGATAAAGTCAACAACGCCATCAATCAGGTGGCTGCAGAAAAAGGATACACTTATATTTTCAGCAGCGATGCAGCATTGGGTGCCTCATTCATTCTTCATGCACCGGAGGGAGATGATGTTTCCGACCTGGTTTTAGCGAAACTCGGAGTTACAAAAAAATAATTTAATTAGCCTCCACACGGAGGCTTTTTTCTTTTGAAGCAGAAAATAAATCATATCCTGGTAATAGCACCTGCAGGGAGAGTAGATTTGCAAGAACTGCAAAAGGGGATTGAATTGCTTCGAAATGCCGGATTTAAAGTTGAAACCGGTGAAAATATTAATAAAATTCAGGGGCCATTTGCCGGGAGAGATGCTGAACGCCTGGCAGATCTTCAATGGGCATTGGACCATCCCGAGGCAGATGCCATTTGGATGGCCAGGGGTGGATACGGTCTTACCAGAATTATTGATAATATTCAAACAAAGGGTTTTCTTTCCAAACCCAAAGTGATATTGGGTTTTAGCGATATTACAGCACTTTTTCTTGATAGCAGATTTGAAAAGTTTCCACTTATTCATTCCTCGATGATAGAATCCATAACTAAGGATGAACTATTGATGCTGAAAGATTTGCTAAACAATAAACAGCAGACTTTAAATTGTAAGTCAAACCGGGAACAATCGTCCTTAAAGGGAGCCATTACAGGCGGTAATCTGAGTCTGATCGTAAATCAACTTGGTATTGTGAATCCGGAATTCTTTAAGGGTAAAATTCTATTTCTTGAGGAAATAGCTGAATACGATTATAAAATCGATCGTATGATTGTGCAGTTAAAAAGGGCAGGGGTTTTTAGGAACATCAAAGCCTTATTATTGGGCGCTTTTAGTGAAACGATAAATGGCCGTTTTCCCTTATCCGGAGTTTATGATTCAATTGTGGAAGAAGCAAAAATTTACGAAATACCTTGTTTTTACGATTTGCCAAGTGGGCACATACATCCTAACCACCCTTTGATTTTTAATTTACAAACAGAGCTTCAATTCACCTCGGGAGAATTAAACATAAAATATCTGTTCTAAAGAGTATTTGATTTCTGCTTATTATTTATGTATTTTTGCGGTGTTAAATTAAGAGAGGGGACTTCGTGAGTCCCCTCTTTTTATTATGATGCAACTTTCAGAAGATCAAATAAGGAAATGGGTGGAGGAATTAATCGCGGATCCTTCCTTGTTTGTTGTTGAAATTGAAATCAAGGGAGATAAGGGTGGTAAAAAAAAGATTGCCATATATCTCGACGGAGACAAAGGAATAAGTATTGATGCTTGCAGTAAGATTTCTAAAAAACTAGGGGCAAAAATGGAAGAAGAAGATTCCGCCATGCTGCAATACAATTTGGAAGTTTCATCATTTGGTGTTGGCAAGCCTTTAAAAATGCTGCGGCAATACAAAAATAACATTGGCAGAAAAGTTAGAATTGATCTTGGGGAAGGTAAATCTCAGGAGGGAATTCTAAAAGAAGTAAGCGACAATGCTTTGGTTCTGGAAAAGAAAAAGAAAAAAGAAGTTCAAAGATTAAATTTTGAACTGGATAAAATAAATAGCATACAAGTATTAGTATCTTTTAAATAAATAAAATGGACAGCGCAACATTAATTGAGTCGTTTCAGGAATTTGCAAAATTCAAAAACATTGACCGTCCTACAATGATCCACATTTTGGAGGATGTCTTTAAAACGCTCGTTAGAAAAAAGTACGGTTCTGATGATAATTTTGATGTTATCATTAATACGGACAAGGGTGACCTTGAAATCTGGCATTACAGAGAAGTTGTAGCGGATGATGCCGAGGACATTGATTTAAACATTCAAATTCCTTTAACTGACGCTAAGAAAATAGAAGAAGATTTTGAAGTGGGAGAAGAAGTTGCTGAAGAAGTAAAATTCGAAGATTTTGGACGCCGTTTAGTGCTGACCGCGCGTCAGACCTTAATGCAAAGAATAAAAGATCTTGAAAAAGACATTTTGTACCAGAAATATAAAGAGCAGGTAGGAGAGATTGTTACCGGTGAAGTATATCAGGTGCTACCCAAAGAAATTTTAATGGTAGACGGCGAAGGAAATGAATTGGTTGTAAAAAGAAGCGAGCAGATACCAAAAGACAGATTTAGAAAAGGAGATACCATCAGGGCGATTGTCGACAGAGTTGAAATGCTCAATGGCAATCCGAGAATTTTGCTTTCAAGAACTTCACCAAAATTTCTTGAAAGATTATTTGAAAACGAAGTGCCGGAAGTATACGATGGCTTGATTCAAATCAAAAAGGTGGTAAGGGAGCCGGGAGAAAGAGCGAAAGTGACGGTGGAATCCTTCGATGACAGAGTTGATCCGGTCGGTGCTTGTGTTGGAATGAAAGGTTCAAGAATTCACAGTATTGTTAGAGAGCTCGACAATGAAAACATCGATGTCATCAATCATACTGAAAACAAAGAACTTCTGATACAACGTGCCCTGAGTCCGGCTAAAATCTCTACCATCAAAATGGATCCGGATGAAGACAGGGTTTCTGTATTTCTAAAACCAGATCAGGTTTCATTGGCAATTGGCAAAGGTGGTTTAAACATTAAGTTGGCAAGTAAATTGGTAGGATTGGAAATTGACGTTTTCAGAGAAATCCTTGAAGGTGAAGAAGACGATGTGGACTTGATGGAATTTACCGATGAAATTGAAGATTGGATCATCGAAGAATTAAGAAAAATAGGTTTAGATACGGCTAAAAGCGTATTGAAAACAGGAAAAGAAGACCTGCTTAGAAGAACAGATTTGGAGGAAGAAACCATAGATGATGTAATCCAAATACTAAGTCAGGAATTTGAGTAAAATTTTTTATAGAATAGAAAAAACGGGATATTTGGCCTATGAGTGAAAAGACCCTCAGAATAAGTAAGGTATCGAGAGAGCTGAACGTTGGGACTTCAACCATTATTGATTTCTTGGCAACAAAAGGACATAAAGTTGATAATAGTCCTAATGCCAAAATAACTATGGAGCAATTCGATTTGCTTCAAAAAGAATTTGAAACCTCAAGAGCGGCAAAAGAAGAAGCCTCAGGAATGACCATTGGTTCAAAAGCCAAAGTAGAGGGGGAAGATGCGTCCTCGAGCCGATCAGATAAATCCGAACCAGAGGATCAAATACTCATTAAAAACGTAGGCGTTTCCGGAAAGAAAGAAAATTCACAATCCGAAGATGTAATCAGGGCAAAAGCAAGTGTTCAGGGTACCAGAGTTCTTGGAAAAATTGACTTAGATAAGAAAAAAACTGAAAAAGCAGAGGAGAAGGTAAAGGAAGAGGCGAAAGAAGAGGTCAAAAAAGAAATTCCTAAGGAAGAGCCAAAGGCAGAACCAAAAAAGGTTGAAGAAAAACCTGAAGCCAAAGAGGAAGTAAAACCAGAAGAAAAACCTGTAGAAGAAGAAAAGAAAAAAGAAGAACCGAAAGCAGAAGAAAAGAAACCGGAACCCGAGACGGTAGCGAAAGAGGAAGCAAAAACCGAAGCACCAAAAGTAAAAGAGCAGGTAGAAGAGCCTGGGAAAACAATTTCGGCGAAAGCTGATAAATTACAAGGACTTAAAGTTCTTGGTAAAATTGAATTGCCTAAAAAACCTGAGAAGAAAGGCCCTGAAAAAGTGGCATCTTCTGACGATTCCCATAAAGACAAAGATGGAAAACGCAAAAGAAAGAGGATAAGAACAGGTAGCGATAACAGGAAAAAGCCAAAAGAGGTAGCGGGCAAGAAAAGTCAAAAAGAAGAAGTTTCCGACAAGGAAATTCAGGAGCAGATTAAGGCTACTATGGCAAAAATTTCCGGAGGAAGTAAGAGTCCTACGGGGGTAAGAGCCAAATACAGAAAAGAAAAACGTTCTGCAATGGCACAGGCCAGAGAGGATGCAGCAGAACAGGAAGACACCAAAACATTAAAAGTAACTGAATTCGTTTCAGCGAATGACCTGGCATCACTAATGGATGTTAATGTGAATGATGTAATTTCCACTTGTCTTTCTTTGGGAATGTTTGTGTCAATCAATCAGCGACTCGATGCTGAAAGCATTACAATTATCGCCGACGAATTTGACTACAATGTTGAATTTGTAAGCTCAGAGCAGGAATCGGAAGAGGATTTGACTGAGCAGGATCACGATGAAAACATGATTGAACGTGCGCCGATTGTTACAATAATGGGACATGTTGATCACGGTAAAACATCCTTGCTCGATTATATTCGAAGTGCCAAGGTAACAGAAGGTGAAGCGGGAGGTATTACACAGCACATAGGTGCCTATGATGTGGTAACAGAATCAGGTAAGAGAATAGTATTTCTCGATACGCCTGGTCACGAAGCCTTTACGGCAATGAGAGCCAGGGGTGCCGCAGTAACCGATGTAGCAATTATTGTTATTGCAGCGGATGACAGCGTTATGCCGCAAACCAAAGAAGCCATTAACCATGCATCTAATGCAGGGGTACCAATAGTCTTTGCCCTCAACAAAATGGATAAGCCCAATGCCAATCCGGACAAGGTCAAAGAGGAATTGGCCAACATGAATTATATGGTTGAAGACTGGGGTGGTAAATACCAATGCGAACAGATATCAGCCAAAACCGGTCAGGGCGTTGAAGAACTACTCGAAAAAGTGCTGCTAGAAGCAGAACTTTTGGAATTAAAGGCAGACTCTAAAAAAAGAGGCAATGGAACGGTAATTGAGGCTGAGCTTGATAAGGGAAGAGGCTATGTAGCCACATTGCTTAATGAATCCGGAATAATGAAAGTCGGAGATGTAATTCTTGCAGGTTCGCACATGGGTAAAGTAAAAGCCATGTTTGATCACCGAGGAATTAAGATGAAAGAAGTTGGCCCGGCTACGCCGGCATTGGTTCTCGGGCTAAACGGAGCTCCACAAGCAGGTGACAAATTTAATATCATGGAATCTGAGCGTGAGGCAAGGGAAATTGCCAACAACAGAGCGCAGATACAAAGAGAACAAAGTATTCGAACCAAGAAACACATTACACTGGATGAAATTGGTCGACGATTGGCAATTGGTTCATTTAAAGAATTAAATGTCATTGTAAAAGGTGATGTGGATGGTTCGGTTGAAGCATTGGCCGATTCACTATTGAAATTATCAACAGATGAAATCAAAGTTAGTATTATACATAAAGGCGTTGGTCAGATTTCTGAATCAGATGTTTTGCTTGCTTCTGCGTCAGATGCCGTAATACTTGGATTCCAGGTTAGACCTTCGGGTACTGCAAGAAAACTCGCAGAGAATGAAGAAATCGAGATTCGACATTATTCAATTATATATGATGCGATCAATGAAATCAAGGATGCCATGGAAGGTATGCTCGAACCAACCAAAGAAGAGGTGGTCATTGGTACTGTAGAAATCCGTCAGACATTTAAGATATCAAAAGTTGGTACGATTGCCGGTTGTTTCGTAAAAGACGGCCTGGTAAAACGAAAAAGTCAGGTACGTGTTTTACGTGATGGCATTGTTTTGGCAGACACCACCATCGATGAATTAAAACGACACAAAGACGACGTGACAGAAGTAAAATTCGGTTATGAATGCGGTATTCGATTGAAGAGTTTCAACGACATCGAAGAAGGCGATGAGTTGGAAGTGTACGAAGAAAGAGAAATCAAGCGTAAGCTTTAATTAAACATAAACTACCAATTACAAAAAAAGGGTGTTCGAAATGTCGATCACCCTTTTTTTATTTAAAACACCATCAGAGTCATCCGAAGGAGACTCTGATTGCCAATCACTATATTTAATAGACATTTAAAATTCAATAGTATTTGAGGTATTATATTTTCTTATTTTTAACTCTTTTCCTGGCTTGCACAAATGATGATGATTGTGATCAAAAAATAGATAATTCACAAACTGAGAATAATTTATTTGAAGCTTATCAATTTCGCTTTGCATTAAATAACTACTCTGAGATTGCATGTGATACAGTTGTTGTAGTCAGATTAGACTCATTAAGCCCAACCGAAAATTTTATTGTAGAAAATATTCCCGCTCTAATGAATACCAGTGATCTATACAGATATACAGGAATATTAAAATTCACTGGACAAAGCAGTAATTGCACAGACCACCGCTCTGACCCTCCTTCTGAAGTGAATTTAAAACATGTGGAGATTTTGTATTGGCGACTTAAATAAGTTTCTCCAATGATAGAAAAAGTAACATTAAATTCAGAAGTACATCAGAATAATACAATTGTTTCAGGGATTCCTGCGGATTACTCTGAAGGCATCCAACCCAATTCTCAATTCCCGCCACTGGCGGGCAAGCTTAATTCATTTTACTCTTCATCCATAAATGGATAAGTAAAGTTCTTGGCAGGAACATAAGTTTCCTTAATCGTTCTTACCGAAACCCATCTGTGCAGATTCTGAGCTGAACCGGCTTTGTCATTGGTACCCGATGCTCTTGATCCACCAAATGGCTGCTGTCCTACAACTGCACCTGTCGGTTTATCATTGATATAGAAATTACCGGCTGCATGCTCCAGTGCTTTGGTTGCTTTATCAATAGCATAACGATCTCTTGCAAATACTGCACCCGTCAAGGCATATGGAGAAGTTTCATCCACTAGTTTTAAAACATCGTCGAATTCTGATTTGTAAACATAAATTGTTACAACAGGCCCGAAAATTTCTTCACACATTGTAGTGAATTGCGGGTCTTCAGTCAGAATTACAGTTGGTTCGATAAAATAACCCTTGGAGTCATCGTATTTTCCACCTGCGATAATTTTAGCCACTTTTGATGTTTTAGCTTCATCAATGTATTTCGAAATCTTATCAAAAGAGCGTTTGTCGATAACAGCATTGAAGAAGTTTCTGAAATCTTCCGGACTGCCCATTTTAATATTTTTTAAATCGGCGAGTAAAAATTTCTCTACGTCTTTCCAAATGCTCTGATCGATATAAACTCTTGAAGCGGCGGAACATTTCTGACCCTGATATTCAAAAGCACCTCTGGTAATTGCAGTGGCCACTTCTTTGGCATCAGCAGAACGATGTGCCAGTATAAAGTCCTTTCCTCCTGTTTCCCCTACAATTCTTGGGTAGGTTCTGAATTTATCAATATTGGTTCCAATGGTTTTCCAAATATGCTGGAAGGTTTTGGTACTTCCTGTAAAATGTACACCGGCCAGATCACGATGCTTAAATACGATATCACCTGTCGTCGGGCCATCGGTGTAAATGATATTGATTACGCCATCGGGCAATCCCGCTTCCTTCATAATTTCCATAAATACCCATGCCGAATAAATCTGGGTTTCCGAAGGTTTCCATAAAACGGTATTTCCCATCATGGCAGGAGCAGCAGCCAAATTTGCACCAATTGACGTAAAATTAAATGGTGTTATTGCTGCAACAAAACCTTCCAGAGGTCTGTATTCTGTTCTATTCCACATGCCCGGTAAAGAATCGGGTTGCTCCATGTAAATTTCCTGCATAAAATAGGCGTTGAAATTCAGAAAATCTATCAATTCACAAGCCGCATCAATTTCAGCTTGAAAAACGCTTTTGGATTGGCCCAACATCGTCGCGGCATTCATTTTGGCTCTATAAGGACCGGTTAATAAGTCTGCTGCTTTAAGAAATACACTTACGCGTTGTTCCCATGGCAAGTTTGCCCAGCTTTTTTTTGCATCCAATGCAGCATTAATCGCTTGATGAACATGCGTTTCATCACCCTGGTGAAAATGAGCAAGAACGTGTTTGTGCTCATGCGGTGGCCTAATTTCAATCTTTTTGTCAGTTCTGATTTCCTCTCCTCCAATGACCATCGGAATGTCCATTACACTGGATTTCATTTCGGCCAGAACAGATTTGAGTTCTTTTTTTTCCGGGCTTCCCGGAGCGTAACTTTTTACCGGTTCATTGACCGGGTATGGAATATTTGAAATTGCTTTTGACATCGTATGAAATTTCTTGCAAAAGTAAGGTATAGACTACGAAGACCCAACCCAATGCAATTCCTTTTTGATTTACCTGAATTTTACTAAAGATGATTTTTTAGTTCTATTAAATCAGAAATGCTGTGATTCATTTCTACTTTACAAGCCCGCTTCTCAGGATTGTAATGAATGCGATCCATACCCGAATTAAAAGCACCCTGAATATCGGTTTCGGGATTGTCACCGATCATGATGCTTTCTTCCGCATTTGTTCCGGCTACTTTAATGGCATATTCGAAAATTGCAGCGTTAGGTTTGGTAATACCTATGCATTCGGAAGTAATCGTTTCCTTAAAATATGGTTTTAAACCAGAATTGACCAGCTTACTTTCTGTGCTCCCTTTAAAGCCATTTGTAATAATATGCATCACATATTTCTCTTTCAAATACTCAAGAACTTCAACACTGTTTGGAAGTACATGAGGTTTTTTTGGACAGATTTCCAAAAAAGCATTCTCCATTTTAGCGGCCAACATCCTGTCTTTAATTCCGAGATGTCCCAAGGTTTTAAAAAATCGAATTTCTCTTAGCTCTTCTTTATTGACCAATCCTTTGTTATACGATCTCCATAGCTCAAAATTTACCAGGCGGTAGACTTCGAGTAATTTTTCCTGAAGGATGTTCAATTTTGATAGCTCAAAAAGGATATGAAGTTCAAAAAGTGTCTCTTTTGCATTCTTTTCATAATCCCATAATGTGTGGTCCAAATCGAAAAAAATGTGTTTATATTTTTTCACGCATTAGTTTTTTGAGGTTGATCTTGCTTGTAGATAACTCGCGATTAGAATTAAGAACATCGCAAGTCTCAAGATCGTTTTTTAATAGCGGATCTTTTTCAAAGTAATTCAGCAATTGTGTAATAATTTCTCCAAACTCATCATTGACAGAATAAAGAACCCATTGATCAATTCTTTTTGAAGAAACAAGTCCGGAAGTTTTGAGATATACCAAATGCCTTGACGTTTTGGCTTGAGTGAATTCAAGCACCAATTCGAGGTCAGAGGTTGAAAGAGGGCCTTTTTTAAAGAGTAAATTGATAACCCTTACCCTGGGCAACTCAGAAAAGGCTTTAAAAATTTGCGTTCCGACGGATGTGTTAAATTGCTTTACTCGCATACTCTAATATAAGCCTGACGGCGATAAAATCGTATATTTGAAGTTCCTAATTTGAAATATTATTTCTTTATGGCGCTAAGATTGGCTGCATTATTTCTTTTTACCATAGTATTTTCTGTTTCGCAAGCACAAGAAGATCGAAAGGTGGTTCAAATTGGTGGATTGATTGTTACGGGTGACAGTGCTTATGGAGTGCCCGGTGTGCATATTTATGTAGATGGTTCAGGACGAGGAACAACCTCAAATGAATATGGATTTTTTTCTTTCCCAACACTTGTCGGAGATACCTTGACGATTTCTGCGGTTTCCTATAAAAAAAGAACTTATGTGGTTCCTGACAATGGAAAAGATCAGATTACGGCTTACATTGAATTGAAGCAGGATACTATTATGCTCCCTTCCATTAGTATTTATCCATGGCCAACAGAAGAGTTGTTTAAGGAAGCATTCCTTGCCATGAACCAAACTACCGGAGAAGAATTTTTAAAAAGAGGAACAATGAATGAGAATCTATTGCTAAAAATGCAATATTCTCTTTCTATGGATGCGAGCCTGAACTATGCATTCTACATGAACAATTATGCAGAGATGCAGGGAAATGAATACATGGCACCAACGCTTTCTTTAATCAATCCTTTTGCCTGGGCCCGTTTTATAAAATCTTTAAAGAACAAAGACGAAAATTAATTAGCGGTCGAGAAATCGGTTTACTGCCATCATTGCTTCTGAGTGATTGGTCCAGTATTTTCGACTTAATACAAAAGTGTATTCCCAATTTTTCTTTTGAAGTTCCATCGGCCTGTAGGCAAACACTTCTTTTGCACTATAACTTTCGTAGAATAAGTCATCATCTGTGAATATCAATTTGGCCGAATCGCCTTCCTTCCAGACCATAAGATCTACAAATGGCAAATTTTCCGAATAATTGATTTTTTCTTTATCCAGCCAATTTTTTAAACGATTTTTTAAATACCAATCCTGCTTAAATCCTTCTTTTTCGCTAAAATGAGAATCGTATTGGCCGTTTGAGACCTGCAATGCATACTCGAGATAGGACTTTAATAGTTTCGGGCCTTCGTGTTTTAAATCCTCTGTTTTTAATTCCTGTGGTAATATACTTGCCACAATATCAATCTTTTTTCTGGCCCTTGTTATTGCCACATTTAATCTGTTTTCTCCACCGGCTGCATTTAAAGATCCGAATTGATGCCTTAATTTGCCCGAGGAATCCTTAGCATAAGAAATGGAAAAAATAATAACATCGCGCTCATCACCCTGAACATTTTCAATGTTCTTGATAAAAAGATCTTCCGGAATCGGCCATTTTTCATTAATGGATATTTCCTCAAGCAAATCCTGGATTAAATTCTGCTGAAAGAAATTAAAAGTAATGATCCCTATATTGGTGATGCCTTCTTTCAGATAGTTTTGAACCAGACGTATAACTTCTTCGGCTTCCATCACATTCTTATTGCTTTCCCAGATTCCATAACTTAAATGATGGTATTTAATGGCCGGATCTGTATTGAACATGGCATTGGGCGAAGGAAGAAAGCGCAGGGAGGAATTGTAAAAATGTTTGTTGGAGAAATCGATCAGATCTAAACTGGAACTTCGGTAATGCCCCTTGAGCATTGTGGTCATCAAATATCTGCTACCCAGATCAAGTAAGGAGTCATTTTCCAAATCGGGATTTTCTTCTTCTTCAACTTCGTACCTGACCTGGTATAAATTATTGGGCTGCAATTGTTTATTATCACCTAATATAACCACCTGCCGCGCTCTGTAAGCCGCCGGAATCCCCTGTTCGGAAAAACATTGAGATGCCTCATCAAAAATCACCAAATCAAAAATTTCCTCTATCGGAAACATGGCTGAAACCGATTCGGGTGAAGCCATCCAGCATGGAATTAAATTAAAAAGTTCTTCAAAATGCTTGGATATCAACTGCCTTAGTGGCCAGATCTTTCTTTTTTTATTCACCTGATGCTGAAGATCGCGATAACTTACAAGATTGTTTAGGCGATTGTACTCAAGAGATTTGTAGGTCATTTCCCTGAGGCGCATAAGCAATATATCGCTGCTGGATGATTCTTTTTCCTTGAGCGATTGCTGTAGTTGGACTATCTTTTGTTCCAGTTCAGAACTGCCCGCCATACGCAATTCCGGGTATTTTATTTCCAGATGTTCAATCCAGGTAAGAGAAAGAGAATTTAACAAGCTTGGAATGACCTTGTCGGGATGATCAATATCTGGCACATCGAGAACTTTTTGTAAAAGTTTTATATCGGATCTCGGGAGATCATCTTTCAGTCTGTCGAAATAACAAAGGTCTTCAAAGTCGGAATTTACGCTTGAAATTAGTTTGTCCAGATTTTTTGCTGAGAATAATTGCTCTTCGATCTGTTTTTTACTCAAGTGCTTATTCCAGACCTTAAATTTCTCATGAATGATTTTTGATAACTCAATAAGGCCTTCCATTTTTTTATTGATATGCTGAAAGGTATTTTCCTTGAATTTGAAATTTTCTCTGACCGTTCTGAAACTCTCAATAATGGCTTTAGCATTAAGCGCTTTTTGCTGGGCATCAAACCAATCCTGCAATTTTTGTTTTTCTCTTGAGTCAGGCATTTTACTGAGCCAGTTCAAATTTCTCAGGAAGGATAAATTATGTTCCAGATTCATCCTGTTATTAAGCTTTTGCTCCAGAATATTAAGGTTGTTTGGGTTGAGTTCAAGGCCATTGCTGACCAATACTCTTTTTAGTAAATAGCTCTCTTTGCTGAATAGCGAATACAGCCACCAGGTAATTATATTTTTTCGTTTTGAAAGCGCATTATCCAATAGTTTTTGTACATCGACCAATTCTTCAGATTTGGTACTTTGCTCCACACCCTCTCCTGCGAAACAGTCCATAATGATTCTCTGTCTGTTTTGTAAAAGCAAGAGGTCTGTTTTTTTATCAATGTAATGTCTGAATGATTCAAAAATTTCTTCATCCTCAATTATTCTCAAAAAAGCTCTGAGATCTTTTTCAGCATCGAGAATTGATAAATGTTCTTCAAGACTCATTTCCCTGATGGCAAATTGAGTGATAGTTTCATTGACCTTTTTCTTAAACACCGGAATTTCATTGAGGGTGTTCACAATTGTTTTCAAATCAAGTCCGGAGAACTCCTTAAAACTAACCCTGTCTTTCCACAAATAATCTTCCACTTCAAATCTGAAGTACATTTTGATGTATTGATCCCAGGAAGAAAGCTTCTCATCTATTTCATCCATTCGGTAATTGCTGAATTCTTCGTCGAGCTTTACCGATAAATTATTAAGTTCTGAACGCAGGTATAATTCCTTCGCTGAGATACCGGCCTGACTTGAATCAAATAATGCATTTTTAAAATCATCCAGGTCCTCCGTTAACTGGTCTATTTGCCGGCAGGCTCTAAGATAATTTCTTTCGAGAAAAATTGAATCCAGGCCATTGTTAATTTGCTGGTATTCGTCCAGGCTTTCTATTTGTCTGTTTATTTGTTCGTAAATGCTTTTTCGATCATTTTTAAAATCGTGAACCAGTGCACAAAATTTCTCAGCTTTAATTTCCTCAAGACGTTTATAGACCACATCCAATGCGGCCCGTTTTTGGCATACCAGCAATACTTTTTTACCGCGCGATGCAAAATCTGAAATTAAATTACAGATCAGCTGACTTTTTCCCGATCCGGGCGGGCCCTGTATAACTATAGAATTGTGTTTTTTAATCGCTTTTAGGGCGTTTTCTTGTGAAGCATCAATCGGGAATGGCGTGTAGGTTTCTTCTTCTTTTAGTTTGTTAAGAAATTTCATCCTATAAGGTGAGCCTTCCTGCTGTTCTTCTTCAGGACTTGGATTTTTATCGGCAAAAAAGGCTTCAAGATCACCAAAGCGATTGCTTTCAATGAGTTCCTTATAGTCCGTTACCAGATGTGAACCCGATTGTGGAAAAATTCCAAGAACGGCCTCCGAAAATAGCTTTAATTCACCAGCCTCGTATTTTTTTTCAAATTGATCTTTTTGAAATTGGCTAAAGGCGATGATCCTTTCCATAAAAAGATCCTGATTGAAATTGAGCTCAATGGGTGAATCGCGAATGAGCTGATAAAGTGAAGTTAGGAAAGGGCGAATTTCATTGTCAAAATCGTTGAATACGGTTTCCAAAAAATCATCCTCAATACGTATTTTATTAAAATAGGAATAGGCCAAAAGAAAACTCTTATTGAAAGTAATATTCACATCCGATCGCGAAAAAAGCATCCACTTATTTTCCTTCAGTTCGAGCCTAACCGGAAAAAACAATAGCGGACAACGAACCATTTGCTCCCCCAATAATTTGCCATGAACGAATGGCCAACCCAGATATAAATCTTTAGCCCCACTTTCTCTGAATATGAAATTATCTCTTCTTTGAATTTTGGCAAGATTAGCAGAAATATCATTCCTTTTACCCACACGCGGATCAATATTATCCGTTAGGAAATAGGATTTGCCTTTGCTCAGCTGCTCAATAATTTTTAGACCCTCATCTTTTTTTAAGGCGTCGATTTTATGAAAATCAATATCCTGATAAGCTGTATTTCTGAGAAGAAATAAGGACCTGTTTCTCTGAGATAGATTGGTGAGTCGTTTTAGATATGCCGAAAGGATGCTTTTCATGCGGATTTAAAAATAAGAAAAGCGAAAGCCATTGCTTAGATTATTATCGAATGATTTTGTAGAAAGCCTTTTTATTCCCGATTCTGAGTTTTATCCCCCGCTAAACCCGGAAAAACTTATAAGTCCTAAATACCATTATTTCCTTTTAAATCTTGAAAAAGATTTTTTGACAAATGCCTTGAAAAATGAATACTGGCCAAATATAAAACCGTAAAAAAGCAAAAAGGCCATATATACTGGTAGGATTAAAATATAATAGATGATGCTCACATAAAGAGGAAGGTTTTCAGCATCAAATCCAAGAAAATTGAAAAGTGGCTTTTTTAAAAAGAGAACTGTGAAACCCGTACAGGTAAAGACGATCAAAATCATTACAATCCTGAAAGTCGATTCCACACCCCATCTGGATTTTAATTTATCTATCCAACTCATCTTTCACTTTTGCAAAATGATGGAACAAATTCCAGGTGGATTCATTTGGCAATGGGGCTTCAATATGCATTGGTTCCTTTTTTACAGGATGCTCGAATATCAAGGCCTTGGAGTGAAGATGAATGCTTCCGTCGGGATTATTTTTTCCAAAACCGTATTTGACATCGCCTTTAATTGGGCAGCCAATTTTAGACAGTTGTGCACGAATCTGATGAGGGCGGCCTGTTTTTAATTCAATTTGCCATAAATAAAAACCGCCGGTTCTTCCAAGAATTTTAAAATCGAGTTCAGCTTTTTGTGCACCGCTTGTATCTTTTCCAAAAACATTGACAAAGTTTTTGTTTGTATTTTTTTTCAGCCAGTGAACCAATGTACCGGATTCGGTTTCCGGTTTGTCTTTAGTGAGCGCCCAGTAAATTTTTCGTATTTCTCTATCCTTAAATAGCGCATTCATACGCGCAAGTCCTTTGGAAGTTCTTGCCAATACTATGGCTCCACTAACCGGACGGTCCAGTCGGTGGATTACCCCACAAAAGACAGCACCCGGTTTATTGTATTTCTTCGAAATGTATTCCTTCACCAACTCGGATAGAGGTGTATCTCCCGTGTCATCCCCCTGAACCAATATTCCTGCAGCTTTATCTACAGCAATAAGGTGATTGTCTTCATAAATTACCTTAAAATACCTGGAAGTGTTTTTCAATACGACTCTTTGTCTTTAGGGAAATCAAGATTCTTAATGTCCCTGATATAGTTTTTAACGGCATCGCTCATGTCTTTATGCAATTCAGCGTACCTTCTGATAAAACGGGGGGCAAAATCAACGGTGATACCGAGCATGTCATGACTAACCAGAACCTGTCCGTCTACATCTTGTCCTGCTCCTATACCTATAACCGGGATTTTTACAGATTCAGCTACTTTTTTTGCAAGTTTTGCCGGAATTTTTTCCAGAACAATGCTGAAACATCCGCACTCTTCTAGGAGTTTGGCATCTTCAATTAGTTTTTCTGCTTCGGCTTCTTCCCTTGCACGGACCTCATAGGTGCCAAATTTATAAATGGACTGTGGTGTTAAGCCCAAATGTCCCATTACCGGAACTCCGGCGGAAAGTATTCTGATTATCGACTCTTTAATTTCGGAGCCGCCCTCCATTTTAACCGCATGAGCACCCGATTCTTTCATTATTCTGATCGCGGAGCGAAGTGCCTCCGATGAATTACCCTGATAACTTCCAAAAGGAATATCAACCACAACCAAACATCTGTTTATTCCCCTTACCACAGCGGCAGCATGATAGATCATTTGATCAAGTGTAATTGGTAAAGTGGTTTCATGCCCGGCCATCACATTCGAAGCAGAATCACCAACGAGTAAAATTTCAATCCCAGCTTCATCCAGAATTCTCGCCATGGAAAAATCATATGCAGTAAGCATTGAAATTTTCTCACCCTTATTCTTCATTTCCTGAAGCGTATGCGTGGTGACTCTTTTGATATTGTCTTTTGCGACTGACATTTTAGTTAATTAGGATGTAAAACTATTAAGAAGAATTGATACTGCCGATTAAAGCATGAATTATTAATAAAGCACAATATTCTGTTCGAAAACAATACAAAATCGAACGAATACGAACAGTTTTTATATCTTTATTTCTTTGAAAAGCCTCAAAATGCTTATGCTTATATATTTCAGTACTGGCATTGTTTTGGCAAATGAGCAATTAAAATTATAAGACATGGCATCTGACAATGAGAAAATCAAGGTACTGATAATTGATGATGATGAAGATGTACTCCTTGCGGCGAAGCTCTTGTTAAAAAAACAGTCAATGGATGTGGAGATTGAAAAAAATCCAAATAAAATTCCATTTCTGCTTAATAACAACAGCTATGATGTAATTCTACTCGATATGAATTACAGTATGGATACCACAAGTGGCAAAGAAGGCTTTCACTGGTTGCAAAAAATACTGGAACTCGATCCTTCATCAGTAGTGATAATGATAACCGCATTTGGTGACGTAAACATGGCAGTGCAGGCCATTAAAGAAGGTGCCACTGATTTTGTATTAAAGCCCTGGCAAAATGAGAAATTGATAGCTACAATTAATTCCGCATCCAAACTGAGAAAATCCTTTCAGGAAGTAGAAGACTTAAGACAAACCAAATCGGCTTTGATTAAAGATCTATCTTCTGGTTCGGAAATTTTGGGACAGAGCAACGCCATGAAAAATGTATTTGCCATTATTAGTAAAGTGGCAAAGACCGATGCAAATGTTTTGATTCTCGGTGAAAATGGTACAGGAAAAGAATTAATAGCAAGGGAAATTCACAATCAATCACTGCGAAATAAAAATGCCTTTGTAACAGTAGATATGGGTGCTTTGAGCGAATCGCTTTTTGAAAGCGAGCTTTTTGGTCATAAAAAAGGCGCTTATACCGATGCCAAAGAAGATCGGCCCGGTAGATTTGAAATTGCACATAAAGGGAGTTTGTTTTTGGATGAAATTGGCAACCTGACGGCTCAGCTACAATCAAAACTACTGACTGTTTTGCAAAACAGACAGGTAACAAGATTGGGTACCAATAAAGCCATTCCAATTGATATTCGTCTTATTTGTGCTACCAATATGCCTTTGCTTGAAATGGTGGATACAAGTGACTTTCGACAAGATTTATTGTACAGAATAAATACGGTGGAAATCCATCTTCCTTCTTTAAGAGAACGAATTGATGATTTGGAATTATTGGCCAATCATTTTCTTGAAATGTATTCCAAAAAATACAGAAAGCCGGTTAAAAAAATAATGGCATCCACCATAAAAAAACTTCAGTCCTATCATTGGCCGGGTAATATTCGAGAATTGCAACACGCCATAGAAAGGGCAATAATTATGTCTGAAGAAAGTGCCTTACAAGCCGATGATTTTTTCTTTTTAAATCAGAAAAGCGATTCATCCAAAGTACCTATGGATACTTACAATCTGGATGAAATGGAAAAGGTAATGGTTCAAAAAGCCCTTGATAAACACGGCGGAAATATCTCAAAAGCTGCTAAAGATTTGGGACTTACGCGGGCATCACTTTACCGCAGATTAGAAAAGCATGGGCTTTAAAAATTTCCGGTTAAATGTAATCATTAGAGTATTGGTGCTTGCAGCTTCTATTGCAGGTCTTATATTTCTAATTCTCGATACCCAGTATTACGCAACCATGGTCGGATTGGGAATATTCATAATTATTTGGTTGGGTGCAATCATAAATTATGTAGAGAAAACCAATAGAGACATAGCCCAATTCCTTAATTCAATCAAATTTGACGATTTTTCCTACACGTTTACAGAAAAAAACATAGGGGGTTCTTTTGACCGGCTTAATAAGGAATTTAACTCGGTCATTAGCAAATTCAGGGAGATTCGTGCAGAAAAGGAGGCTCAGTTTCACTATTTAAAAACAGTAGTTCAGCATGTGGGAATCGGTTTGATTTCCTTTCGTGCCAATGGAGAGATACAATTGATCAATTCAGCTGCAAAAAAGTTACTCAATGTAATTCCGCTTCGCAGCATAGAAGATCTTTCAAAATTCAATGAAGAACTGGCGCGAAGAGTGGAAATTTTGGGAAATGGCGAAAAAGATCTGATAAAAATCCAAAATAGAAATACAGAATTGCAACTTTCCATTGCCGCGACTGTCTTTAAGCTCAGAAAAGAAGAATTTAAACTGGTTTCAATTCAAAATATTCAAACCGAGCTCGAAGAAAAGGAAATGGAAGCCTGGCAAAATTTAATCAGGGTCCTGACACATGAAATAATGAATTCCGTAACTCCAATCTCATCACTTGCCTCAACGGTTGACGATGCCATTGTTGGGCATATTACGGATAATCCTAAACCATTGGAAGTAAATAAAGAAGACCTCGAGGATATGCATATGGCAATACAGACCATAAAAAGACGCAGTGAAAGTTTGATCAAATTTGTAAGTGATTTTAGAAATATGACAAGAATACCTTTTCCATCTAAAACACTATTTCACGTAAAAGATTTGATGGAACACATACATCATTTGATGAAACCCGATATCCAAAAAGCTGATGTTAATTTTGAGATGGAAATTGAACCGGACAATATGTCCTTAAATGCAGACAGGGACCAAATCGAGCAGGTAATCATAAATTTATTAAAAAATGCAATTCAGGCATTCGGAGAACAAAAAGAGAAAAATCTCTACCTCCGCGCATGGATGGATGCTTTGTCGAAAATTCACATAACGGTAGAAGACAATGGCCCGGGTATAGAAAAGGAAACATTGGAAAGAATTTTCATTCCTTTTTTTACAACAAAAAAATCAGGTTCTGGAATTGGTTTAAGTCTGTCAAAACAGATTATGAGACAGCATAAGGGCAGTATCAATGTGGATTCCATAAAAGGAGAACGGACAAGATTTACCTTGAGATTTTAATTATTAAAGAAAAATATAGATAGAATTAGATTTTTTAATGAATTTAGCATCAATAAGTTTTTGAAATATGGCAGAAATATCAGAAATCAAGAAAAAGGTAAACGACATTCTAATTAATTCAATCGGAATAGAAGAATCGGAGATTACTGAAGAGGCAAATTTAATTAAGGACCTTGGTATTGATTCTCTGGATTATGCAGAGCTTGTTATGGAATTCGAACAGAATTTCGACATCAAAATCCCCGATACAGACGCGGAGCAATTGGCAACCGTAGGGCAGATCTACTCTTATATCGAGAAAAACTCAAATTAATTTTTTTAAAGATGGCAACCTTTGGAGAGGTTGTTAGTCTATAGCTTAAGAAGGTCAAATTAAACTTATCAATCATGCCGATAAAAGTCATGATCGCTATAATTGCGATTTTTTTATGCTCAAATTATACCATTGCACAGGAAAAATTTACCATTTCGGGTTATGTCAGGGATCAGGCCAATGGAGAGGAATTGATCGGTGCAACTATTTTGGTAAAGGAGCTTGGTTTGGGTACCGTTTCAAACCCATATGGATTTTATTCTTTAACGCTACCCCGGGGTGAATATATTCTCGAATTCAATTTTATCGGATATGATAAGATTGACAAGTCGATAGTTTTATATCATAATATTGAAATGAACCTCGAACTGCCTGCTTCAAACATAATCACCGATGAGGTCATTATTGAGGGCACAAAAGAAGATCTTAATGTGACCGATGTGTCAATGAGTAAGGTCGAAATGAACATAGATCAGGTCAAGAAATTACCGGCACTTTTTGGTGAAGTAGATATTATCAAAACAGTTCAAATGATGCCGGGAGTGGTTTCAGCAGGAGAAGGAACTTCGAGTTATTTTGTCAGAGGAGGAAGTTCAGATCAAAATCTTATCCTGATTGACGAAGCACCAATTTATGACCCCTCGCATATGTTTGGTTTGTTTTCGGTATTTAATGCAGATGTAATTAAAAGTTCCGATTTATATAAAGGAGGTATTCCGGTTGAATACGGCGGGCGATTATCTTCAATATTGGACATACGAAGTATAGACGGAAATAATCGCGAAATGGGAGTAAATGGCGGAGTGGGTTTACTCGCAAGTAGGATTATGATTGAAGCGCCAATTCAAAAAGAAAAAAGCTCTTTTCTTATTGCCGGACGTCGCTCATATGCCGATCTATTTTTAAAGCTTTCGAACAATAAAGACCTCAGGGATGATCAGGTGTATTTTTACGATATCAATGCCAAGGTTAATTTCAGGGCGAATAATAACAACCGGTTTTTTATTAGTGTTTACAATGGAAGAGATGCACTAAAGTTTGGAAATGATTTTGGATTTGACTGGGGAAACAGAACTGCTACAATCCGTTGGAATCACCTTTATAACAAAAGGCTCTTTTCAAATACCTCCTTGATCGGAAGCATTTTTGATTACGGTTTGGAATCAAATGGCGATGCCCTGGGATTGGAGTGGACTTCAAATATTTCAGAGCTCAGTTTAAAAAATGATTTCAATTATTTCCTCAATACCAATAATACGATTGATTTTGGTTATCAAGTAAGCTGGAAAAGATTTTCTCCGGGAAAAATTGTTCCCGAAGATGAAACCTCCATTTTTAATAAAGTCGAATTGGAAAGAATGTATGCCCTGGATCATGCTTTCTATGCAGGCAATGAACAGCGTATCTCTTCGAGAATTTCAATGTCCTATGGAATAAGGTTATCCATTTTTCAAAATATGGGCAAAACCAGAATCTATGAATATGCCGATCAGTCAGATAACATAAGCAGCAGGCAGGATAATATTTTGGATACAATAGATTATGATCATTGGGAAAACATCGTGACTTATATCAACCCTGAACCAAGGTTTTCTATTCGTTATCTTCTCAATGAATCAAATTCCATAAAGGGCTCTTACAACCGGATGGTGCAAAATGCGCACATCATTTCTTCAGGGACCGTTCCATTGCCATTTAATACCTGGAATCCTAGCTCACCATATTTAAAACCACAAATAGCTGACCAGATTGCTTTGGGATATTTTAAAAATATCAATTCCAATATGTACGAATTGTCAGGTGAAATTTTTTATAAGAACATTCAAAACGTGACCGACTTTGCTGATAATGCAGAAATATTCTTCAATTTCCATTTGGCGAATGAGTTTCGTCAAGGAAATTCCGAGGCTTATGGTTTGGAATTATTTGCAAGAAAAAACAAAGGTAAACTAACCGGATTTGCCAGTTATACCTTGTCAAAGGCCACAAGAACAATAGAAGGGGTCAACAATGGAAAAACCTTCAATGCCAATTACGACCGGCGACACAATTTCAACATTATTGCCACTTATGCATTAAAAGAACGCATAGACATTGGTGCAAACTTTACATATTCCTCCGGAAGGCCAATTTCAATACCCAGTGGTAAATACGAATATTTAAATTATACTGTTCAGCAATATACGGCTCGCAACGCTTATAAACTGCCTGCTTATCACAGGCTGGATTTATCACTTACTCTCAATGGGAAAAAATATAATAAGAAAGGCGAGGCTCGTAAAATGACGGACGCCTGGGTGTTTTCGATATATAATGTCTACAACAGGCAAAACGCCTTTACAATTTATACCGAAACAAAAACAGATGAAGACGGCAATGTGCTTGGAGATGGCCGCGAACTCGTAGCTAAAAAAGTATCCCTTTTTGGCATTTTACCATCAGTCACTTACAATTTCAGATTTTAATACCATGAAAAAGCAATTAATAATTTTAACAATAATTTCTGCTCTCTTTCTATCTGGCTGTGAGGAAGAAATTCAATTGGATGTGGATCAAACCGAAGAGCAATTAGTAATAGACGGTTTATTAACAGACTCCTTAAAGTATCACGAAATAAGATTAAGCACAAGCAATGGTCTCTACGACAAAAATGGCTTCCCCGCAGTGGATAATGCAAGTGTATCTGTGACAGAAAAATCAAATGAGGGAATTGAACGGATAATAAATTACGATTTAACCGAGAAACCAGGGCTTTACCGTTCTCAAATAGAATTTAAAGGAACAATTGGCAACGCTTATGAATTGAGAATAGATTGGAAAGGAGTGACCTATACCGCTGAAGATATACTACTGCCGGTTACAAAAATTGATAGTCTTGTGGCTGAACCTGTGGAAGATGACTTCGAACCATGGGACGATTTAATCGATTCACTGGGAACAGAAACAGGACCTTTTTATTATATCAAGTTTTACGCCATTGAGCCCGGTGATAGAGTTGATTTTTATAACTGGCGTTTTTATAGAAATGGTGTTTTTAAAAATAATGAGGGTAGAGATGTATACTATGCTTCGGATGAAATAGTTAGAGAGGAAATAAATGGCATATATATAACCGGGGTGTATACAAGTGGCGATACGGTATACATGGAACAATACAGTATTTCACGAATAGGATATCTCTATTATTTTGATCTTGAAACAGTTCTCAATTCCGACGGAGGAATGTTCAGCTCTGCACCGGCAAATCCGAGGAATAATTTAAGCAATGGGGCTCTAGGCTTTTGGCAGGTTTCGAGTGTGGAGACAATTAAATATGTTTTGGAATGATTAAGTGATTGATGAATTAAGTTTTGATTTAATTGCTTTTTAAGGAGGTCACAACTATCCTACGAAGAATTTTGATCACTCTGTTAATCTAAAGTGAAATCCTTTTTGCTTTCTGTATATTTTGATTCTCTTACCTGAGCCCCAATTGATGTACCGGATCTCAAATTTGTTTTGAAAGCACAAAGTTTTGTTTTGAGTTTAACTCATCACAGAAGCAAATTGTCGCCAATGCGAAATCATAGGATTTTCCCCGTATAATATTTTCAGCCAAAATTTGATTTTAAGTAAATAAATCAAATTAACTTTTTTAAAGGTTGGATAATGCGTGAATGTCAGAAATTAATTATTTAACTCTATAATTACTTAATTCTAAGTAAGCATTCCGCCGTCTACTTGTAGTACTTGTCCTGAAATATAAGAACTCATGTCTGAGGCAAGAAACACACAGGCATTCGCCACATCATCAGGTGTTCCTCCGCGTTTTAAAGGGATAGCATTTTTCCATTCATCCACCATTTTTTGATCCAATGCTTCGGTCATTTCGGTTTCGATAAATCCGGGAGCAACTGCATTGCAACGAATTCCTCTGGAACCCAATTCCAGAGCTACAGATTTTGTAAATCCAATGATTCCCGCTTTTGAAGCAGCATAATTGGCTTGTCCTGCATTTCCTTTGATGCCTACCACTGAGGTAATATTTATGATAGAGCCTCCACGTTGTTTCATCAACTGACGTGTAGCTGCTTTAACGGTGTTAAAACAAGATTTTAGGTTAACCAGCATTACATCATCCCACATCTCTTCATTCATACGCATAAGAAGGTTGTCTTTTGTGATGCCTGCATTATTGACAAGCACATCAAGCGATCCGAATTCCTCAATGACAGAATTGATTAATTCTTCAGCCGCTGCAAAATCAGCAGCATCGGATTTATAACCTTTGGCTTTAATACCATGTTTGGATAGGGCAACTTCAAGTTCTTTAGCTTTTTCTTCAGAGGAGCGATAGGTAAAAGCCACATTGGCACCTGCTTCAGCCATGGCCATGGCAATTCCACTTCCTATTCCTCTCGATGCACCGGTTACGAGCGCGGTTTTATTGTCTAGTAGTTTCATTTGGATTCAAAGTTTGGGCTAATTTATAAAAAACATTAGATAGCATTGGATTTGATTATTTGGAAAAAATCAATTCAAAAATGAATTTCATAATTGAAAATACAATTCTTAATTATTAATTGATTCTTACCTTTGCCGCTCATAATTGATTTTTAAAACGCATCAAAGATATGGCTAGTAAATACGATCTTATTGTTCTGGGTAGTGGTCCCGGTGGATATGTAGCTGCAATCAGGGCTTCTCAGCTGGGAATGAAAGTGGCAATTGTTGAAAAAGAAAGTCTGGGCGGAATATGTCTGAACTGGGGATGTATCCCAACCAAAGCGCTTCTGAAAAGTGCAAATGTTTTTGAATACATACAGCATTCCGAGGATTATGGCATCAAAGTGGGGTCTTCAAAAGTGGATTTCAAAGGAATGGTAACAAGAAGCCGTGGTGTTGCGGATGGGATGAGCAAAGGTGTTCAGTTTCTCATGAAGAAAAATAAGATCGATGTGATCATGGGTTTTGGTAAACTGCTCAAAGGCAAAAAGATCGAAGTCACTGATGATAAAAAGAAGAAAACAAGCTACGAAGCAAAAAATATTATCATCGCCACAGGGGGCAGAGCTAAGGAATTGCCTAAGCTTAAAATCGACGGTAAAAAAGTAATAGAATACAGAAAAGCCATGTCAATGGACACCCAACCAAAATCTATGGTAGTGGTAGGTTCCGGAGCCATTGGTGTCGAATTTGCCTATTTCTATAATTCAATCGGTACTAAAGTAACTGTCGTCGAATATTTGGACAGAATTGTTCCCAATGAAGATGAGGAAGTTTCTAAGCAGTTGGAACGCACTTATAAAAAAGCGGGCATGGACATAATGACTTCGGCTGAAGTAACAGGCGTTGATACCAAAGGAAAAGGCTGTAAAGTCGATGTGAAAACAAAAAAAGGTAATCAAACCATTGAATGCGATGTAGTTCTTTCTGCGGTTGGAGTTGCTACAAACCTGGAAGGCATAGGCCTGGAGGATGTTGGAATAAAACATGAAAAAGGACATATCACTGTTGATGATTATTACAAAACAAGTGTAGATGGATACTTTGCAATAGGTGACATTGTAAAAGGTCCGGCACTAGCTCATGTAGCTTCTGCAGAAGGCATCACCTGTGTTGAAAAAATTGCAGGTCACAGTCCGGAACCAATAGATTATAATAACATACCGGGATGCACCTATTGCAGTCCTGAAATTGCTTCTGTAGGCTATACTGAAAAATCAGCCAAAGAAGCCGGATATGAAATTAAGGTAGGTAAATTTCCTTTTTCTGCATCAGGGAAAGCGAGTGCAGCCGGTGCTAAAGACGGTTTTGTGAAAGTGATTTACGATGCGAAATACGGTGAGTGGTTGGGAGCGCATATGATAGGTGCCAATGTGACGGAAATGATCGCTGAAGTTGTTGCTGCTAGAAAATTGGAGACGACAGGCCATGAGATTTTAAAAACGATTCACCCACATCCTACTATGTCTGAAGCGGTTATGGAAGCTACCGCTGCTGCCTATGATGAGGTTATCCATTTGTAGAATTTAAGAATAATTAATTAAGAATGGAGAAGTCTCATTTCTTCATTCTTAATTGATTAAATCTCCTTCCCTTCCTTTTTCAGTTTCTTTTTGACTTTGTTCAATTGTTTTTCGCCAATGTAATCCTCAATTTGTCTTTCGAGATTAATGAATAATCCTTTTTTAACCCGGTGATAAGAGACTAAAATGATATTGGACATGGTGTGTGCTTCACTGATTCCCCTTTCCTCAAAGAAAAAATACAAGTCAGAATCACCGTCGTTTAAACCCCAATGACTGCGGATATAGGCCCCCACACTGAGATTATAAGCATGCGCTAAATCATCTTCTTTATGACGGATAAAATTATACTGATCTGTTTTCGTTAAGTGTTCATCGAGTGCAATCATGCATTCTTTGAGATTTTTTGGTACTTTACCGGTGCTTTGCGCACTTAAATTTGAAAATTGGACGACAATCAGGAAAAGGAATACTAAATACTTTTTCATCGTTTGAATTTGAATACCATTTTTACTAACAAGAAGGGTGCCACAATAGCTTAATAAGAATTGTAGATTTAAAGTTTCAATTCATTCAAAATTGCACTATAAATATATCGATTTTAATAAATATTTGATAATTACAATTAATTAGTGGCCTCTATGATGAGAATGGATCTCTATAGAAACAAATCCAATATCAAAGTATTAATACTTGTAATTGCACTAATCATAGGCGCTACATCATTGATTTACACCAACTTTTTGGTAACCAAATTAGAAGAAAGAGAAAAGAAAATCATTGATCTCTATGCAAAAGCCTTGGAATATGTTGCCAATGCCGACCTGGATGAAAACATAAATTTTATAACATCTGAAATTGTCGAAGTAAATAATTCAATACCAGTAATACTTACCGATGAAAATGGAATACCTAGCAGTTCAGCAAATTCCAGAAATATCATATTTCCAAAAAATGCCTCCGAAGAAAGGAAAATAGAAATCCTTAAAAAGGAAATAGAGATAATGAAGGAAGAAAAAGAACCCATTCCTGTTGAAGCCTATGGCGTAACTCAGTTTATCTATTATAGAAATTCAAACCTGATATTTCAATTAAAATGGTATCCATATGTTCAGCTTACAATAATTGGAATATTTGGCGCTTTAGCCTACCTGGTATTTTCAGTAACAAGAAGAAATGAACAAAATCGTGTCTGGGTTGGAATGGCTAAGGAAACTGCACATCAATTAGGAACGCCACTGTCCTCACTCATGGCCTGGCTGGAATACTTTAGGTCAAATGAACATATAAAAAATGATCCTGCATTAAATGAGATTGAAAAGGACATTCAAAGATTGGAAATGATTACCATGCGTTTTTCAAGTATAGGTTCAGTTCCAAAATTGGATCCATACGATATGGAAGAGGTCGTCAACAATGTAGTTGACTATTTGAAAATACGCCTAAGTTCAAAGGTATCTTTTGAAGTAAAAAGCGATTTACCCCAGGGCACGAAAGTAAAACTCAATTATTCTCTTTTTCATTGGGTCATTGAGAATATTTGCAAAAATGCAGTTGACGCAATGGAAGGTTCAGGAGGCTTGACACTTCACATGGCAATTTCGTCAAATAATCAAGTATTTCTTGACATTTCTGATACAGGAAAAGGAATACCAAAAAGTGATATAAAAGAAATTTTCAGACCGGGTTACACCACTAAAAAACGCGGATGGGGTTTAGGACTAACATTAGCGCATAGAATCATAGAGGAGTATCATAATGGTAGAATATTCATAAAAAATTCAGAGATAAATAAAGGCACTACTTTCCGAATTATTTTGAGTCTGTAAAAAGCTTTTTTGAATCGTTTTTACCTTTGGATTATTGAATATAAAACTTAGTTTTGCACTCTAATTTTATAACACGTCCTAATACCACGATCTAATGTCAAATAAAGGTAAAATTGTTCAGGTTATCGGGCCCGTAGTTGATGTGGCTTTTGAAGGGGAAAATAAGCTTCCAAATATTTTAGATGCTCTGGAAGTAAAGAAAGAAGACGGTACGCTCGTTATTCTTGAAGTCCAAACGCATTTGGGTGAAGATACAGTTCGAACCATCGCAATGGATGCAACCGAAGGAATGCGAAGAGGAATGGAAGTCACGGATAAAGGCAAACCGATTGCAATGCCTCGAGGCGAAGCGATTAAAGGTAGACTTTTCAACGTGGTAGGTGATGCGATTGATGGTATCGGTCCTGTTAGCAAAGAAAATGGTCTTCCGATTCACAGAGATGCACCAAAATTTGAAGATCTCTCTACTTCAACCGAAGTTTTATATACCGGAATTAAAGTAATCGACCTGATCGAGCCCTATGCCAAAGGAGGTAAAATTGGTTTATTCGGTGGTGCGGGTGTTGGTAAAACGGTACTAATCCAGGAGTTGATCAACAACATTGCAAAAGCCTACTCTGGTCTTTCTGTATTTGCCGGTGTCGGTGAAAGAACAAGGGAAGGAAATGACCTTTTAAGAGAAATGATCGAATCGGGTATTGTAACTTATGGTGATGCCTTTAAAGAATCCATGGAAAATGGAGGATGGGATTTATCAAAAGTGGATAATGAGAAACTTAAAGAATCAAAAGCGACATTCGTTTTTGGTCAGATGAACGAACCTCCCGGTGCTCGTGCAAGAGTGGCACTTTCAGGTTTAACAATTGCAGAACATTTCCGCGATGGCGATGGAGATGAAAAAGGAAAAGACATACTTTTCTTTATTGATAATATTTTCCGATTTACTCAGGCGGGATCGGAAGTATCAGCACTTTTAGGTAGAATGCCATCTGCGGTAGGTTATCAACCAACCCTGGCAACTGAAATGGGTGCCATGCAGGAAAGAATTACTTCAACAAAGAGAGGTTCTATTACCTCTGTACAGGCTGTTTACGTGCCAGCGGATGACCTTACTGACCCGGCACCTGCTACGACTTTTGCCCACCTTGATGCTACAACCGTATTGTCAAGGAAAATCGCAGAATTAGGTATTTACCCGGCTGTTGATCCATTGGATTCAACATCGAGAATTATGTCCAGAGATATTTTGGGTGACGATCACTATGATACTGCTCAAAGAGTAAAAAATATTTTACAGAGATATAAGGAATTACAAGACATTATTGCGATTCTTGGAATGGATGAATTATCAGATGAAGATAAGTCTGTTGTTCACAGAGCAAGACGTGTTCAAAGATTCCTCTCGCAACCATTCCATGTTGCTGAGCAGTTTACAGGTCTCAAAGGGGTATTTGTTGATATTAAAGAAACCATACGAGGATTTAATGAAATTCTTGATGGTAAGCACGATCATCTTCCCGAAGCTGCATTTAACCTGAAGGGTTCAATTGAGGAAGCGGTAGAAGCCGGTGAAAAAATGCTTGCTGAAGCAAAATGATATGTACATAGAAATACTAACACCGGAGGATAAATTATTTGAAGGAACGGCCAGTTCGGCTAAGTTTCCAGGTTCTTCAGGCTCATTTGAAGTATTGGAAAATCACGCTCCTCTTATAAGCAGTCTTGACGATGGAATTGTAACGGTTCGATCGCAAAAAGGTGAATTGAATTTCAGAGTTGATGGTGGCGTAGTGGAAGTCTTAAAAAACAAGGTCACTGTCCTTCTGGAAAAAGCAACAGAAATTTAGTCAACGCTCTGTATAATTTCAGGGCTTTGTTATAAAATAAGCAATTGAAGCGGCCAATACTCCGCCTATTAAACTTGCTGCTATATATGCACTTGCTATAATGAACTCTCCCTGTTTTAGCAAAAAGTAATTTTCATAAGAAAAGGTAGAAAAAGTAGTAAAACCACCACAAAAACCCGCACTTGCCAATAAGATCAAATCCTGGTTAAGCGAAGGCTCTCTTTCATTGAAAGTTATTAAAAAACCCAGAAGTAAGGAACCGGCTATATTCACAATAAAAGTAGGCCATGGAAATCCCGATGAACCCAGGGTATAAAAAGTAATACTCAAATAATAGCGGAGGACACTCCCCAGTCCCCCACCTATAAAAACCAATAATAGCTTCACGTATCAAGGTTATGAAAATGAATGTAATTCATCAAATTACTTTGTTATTGTCATATCAAAATTATTACATTTGATTTCCTTTAAATGATTAAATGTTGAAAGTTTGGCATGAATTAGCGTTGTTAGTATTGGTATTCTGTACCGTCCTCTCATGTAATTTTAACCCTGATGGAGTAAATCCACCAAGTTGGAAATCTAGTTTTATTGGGCCTCTGGCTAATTCAAAAATCACATTGGAAGACCTTTTAGATTTTGATTCACTGGGGTTTAATTATGAAGTTTCGGCTTCGGAACTGTCCAATCAAATTCCTCCGGGAGGTGCTACTTTTCCCCTATTTCCTCCTTTCTCATTGCCTTCCTTACCCCCAGATACTTTTGATATTGCCGAAGGTTTTCAGTATGCCATTTTTGATTCCGGGGAAATTGTTTTTGAGTTTATCAATAATCTGCCTATTACACTTAATTCCGGACAAATAATTAGCGTTTACAGCGTAGTAGGGCCAAATAGAAATCAATTGGGAGACAAAATTTTTGATTTCAAATTGGAAGACAATCTTGAAGCAGGAGGTCGGGCCACTACCATTTACTCCGATTTCACCGGTCTGGTGGTTTCTTCGCGATTAATAATCCAAATTGATACGGTCAGCTCCCCGGGGAGTACCACGCCGGTAACTTTTGACTCGGAAAGTGGTTTTGAACTGACATTCTTTTTTAGAAATATTAAGGTTCGTGAAGTTGGGGTTTCCGCAGGAAATTCATTTGTATTGGGCGATACTACACCATTCACTTTTAGTTCAGGTACAATTCCTTCAACACTTGAATCTGGCATTTTGAAATTGCGATTAAGAAATGGGATTCCACTAAATATAGATCTAAACCTTGATCTGTATGATGAGCATATGGAGCGATTGGGCAGTTTTATTGAAGCAGGTCAGAATATCATAAGCGCATCTGATACCTCAACGATCACTGTTGTTGTGGATGAGAATAACCTGGATTTATTAAACAATACAAGTTTTCTTGTTTCTTCTGTCCTTTTGGAAGATCAGGCAGTTCAGGGAGATACGGTGATTATCAATTCCGATTCCCTTGTGCGTGCAAAAATTATTGGAGAAGTAGATGTAGACCTTGTCAAATGAAAATAAGATTTACCATACTATTTGCGATACTAACACCTTTGTTTTTAAATGCTCAGCACAATATTGGCACTACATATTGCGAACATAATGACCTTAATGCATCGAGATATCAACCCTCTGAACTGGATTTTGGAGATAAAAAATTCCAGATAGGGTTTAATTATGATTTTTTCATTGGCAATAGAAGTATTGATTATGCCGAATTAAATGCGGTTTTTAATGATGATCAATTGACGCAGGAAGACATTCAAGCTATTGTAAATGAATCGGATGAAATAAATCAAATTGGACTTGGACAAAACTACCAGGTTATCGGACTAGGATACCAGTTAAGAACCAATTCCGGGAAAAAGTACGATATAGCATTTACAATTGTCGATAAATTTTCTGCAACACTTCAGCTATCAAGAAATTTTTTAAAACTGGCGCTTGAAGGTAATAATTCACCATTTTTCAGAGGTCAACGTGTAAGCATGGGCGAGACCAAATTAAGTGCGTTATATACCAGAGCCTATTCGTTTAATATAGCAATGCCTGTTTTTTTCAAAGACAATGATCATAAAGTTAGGATAGGAATACGACCAAAGTTTATTCAAGGCATGGCCGGTGTCAATCCGGAGTCTTCCGAAGTGTTTTTAACTACGGAACAAAACGGTGAATTCATTCAGATGGATTTTAATTATAATTATCAAACTTCCGGAATTCAAAATTTTGACCCTTTTAAAGCAAATGGGGTCGGTTGGGGTTTGGATTTCGGTGTTACCGGCTTTATTTCAGAACACTTTGAAATTGTGGCAAGTGTTTTAAATCTAGGATCAGTTACATTTAATAATAATACCAAGACTTATTCGAAAGAAGGCAGCCACCGCTTTGAAGGTATCTTTATCCCCAATCTATTGGGTGCCTCTCCTGCAAATTTGGATTTTGAGGAAGAATCCAGCATCTATAATCCTGTGATTACTGAAGACGAATCATTTTCAATGGGTCTAGGCGCAAGATTTGGTTTGGAATTACAATATAAAACGCCGGAAAAACCGAGAACTAGAAGAGCTATGACGATGGCAAGAAGTATAAAAAAAGCTAAAGCAAAACAAGCAAAGCAAAAAGATTACGAAGGGAATATTTCAAATACTATATACTTCACCTACATTCAGGGGCTGGATGAACAACCCGGTAATACCACAAGACCATTTGTATCCATAGGTTATATGCATGATTTTCACGATTATTTTGATATTGGTCTATCCGCTGCTTATGGTGGATTTAATAATTTAGCCCTCGGAGCATTTTTTGCAGTAAATATTGCCCACCATGTAAAATTTGGACTAAGTTCTGATAATATAAGTGCTTTAATTGTTCCAAAATCAGCTACTGGCTTTGATATAGCAACTAATTTTTCCGTTTCTTTCTAAAAAAAAACCCCGAAGCGTAAACTACGGGGCTCAAAGATTTGGGGGTGTGTTATTGGAGACCTTTCAAATCCAATAAGGGAACGAAGACTATCCCCGTCTTCCTTCACTGACACCCCCTCAAAATCTTGGGTCAATTATTAAATCACTAAATGGTTTTACCCTTTTGGTAATTCTAAAGTAGTAAAAATCAGGTCTGGTTAAATAACCCTTTTTGGGGGATTTTTGAATTATTGGTTCTTAAATGACTTAAAAACAAGACATGTCATCTTGAATTTTGTCAAAAAAAGGACAAATGAAACATGAATTATTTATCACTTTTATAAAATGAGAATCGCAGTAATCTTTTTTTCACTCCTCATAATTGTTTTCTCTTGCAAAGATTCCAAAGACGAAGTGATGGATCCCGGATTAATCATTGAAGCACCTGATGATAAAATGGAAATTGAAGAAATTTTGGCAGGGACTTCTTCTCGAGCATGGGTAAGCGAGAGTTTTAATTTGGAAATATACGGTTCAATCGAATGCAGATCAGACGATGTCTTTACCTTTTTCAATGATGGCACATTTGAATACGATGGTGGTCAGATGCTTTGCGGAGATTCTGACAATTCGCAAATTGTTACAGGTACCTGGGAGGTGGACTTAAATAATAATCGAATTATTTTCGATAAGGGCCTGGAAACTGAAACAATAGCAAATTATATTACAGTGAAGGAAGATGTTCTAAGAGTAATGGGTTCCTGGAACAGCCTGAGTATTGATGCCAGTTATATTAGACAGTAAAGCGTAGTCAAAACTTGGCGCTATAATTACCTAAATTAAATCAACTTATTTTTTAAGGCCTTTTCAATTGCTTCCGCTTTTGAGTGCACCTCCAATTTCAGATAAATATTTTTTATATGGGTTCTGATGGTTTCTTTATTTACAAAGAGATCATCAGCTATAGTGCTATAGCTTTTGCCTTTCGAAAGTAATTCGAGCACCTCTGTTTCCCTGGCGGTCAATGGTGAATGCAGATTTCTTTGAAATGAATTAACTACTTTCCTGGCTATTTGAGTACTCATTGGCGCTCCGCCGAAATGGGCATCTTTTATGGCATCCAATAGTTTTTCCGGTGGGGTATTTTTCGTCATATATCCGGTAGCACCAGAACATAAGGCATCAAAAATAAGGTCGTCGTCTTCGTGTACAGTTATAACAATTACATTAAGCCTTGGAAATAATCTTCTGATTTTTTTGATCCCCTCGATCCCTGACATGCCCGGCAACTCAATGTCTACAAGCATGACATCTAAATCATGATTTTCAATATCCTTAAGTGCGCTTTCGCAACTTCCGTAACTCACGATACACTCATAATCATCCGATGCATTAATTAGTAAAGTAAAGCCCTCCCTAATCAAATTATCATCCTCAATCATGCCTACTTTTATTTTACTACTCATCGTTATGCTGTTTTAAGTTTTTCTGAAATAATTGTATTAGGTTTTAATCGAATCAGCGTACCTTTTGGAATATTTGATTCAACACTGAGTTCAGCGGCTATTTTTCTTGCTCGCTTTTTCATATTCAGGAGTCCATTTCCAAGGTTGTTTTCTGTATCCTGAATGCCAATACCATCATCACTGAGTGTAACCATGGGAATTGTGCTGTTTTGAATCTTATTAAAACTAAGCTCAATATTTTTTGCATTTGAATGTTTTACAGAATTGTTAATTGCCTCTTTAAAGATTAGTACCAGGTGTCTTGCAAAATCAGTGGTTAGAATATTTTCCTTCAAAGATTCTTCGATACCTGAGACTACAAAATTCACCTCGGTTTCCAGCGTCATTTCATCGCCAAAATCCTTTAAACGAATGGCCAATTCGTAAACTGAATTATTATCGGGATTGATAGTCCAGATAAAATCCCTGGTGCCATTGTATAGTTTTTGCGATTGTTCTCCAATCGAGTGAACAACGCCCCTTATGTCTTCGGACTGTTCTTTTAATCGTTGTTTCAAAATTTCTGTCAAGACATTGATTCTTGTTAAATAATGGCCCATTTCATCGTGAAAATCAGCAGCGGCTTTCCTTCTTACCTTTTCATTCAAATCATTTTGCATCTTTTCAATTTTCAATACATATCTGATTTTATCATTAAGCTTTTTGCGGTAAACGAGATAAATCAAAACAGAAATTACCAAAACGACTGAAATAAAAAACTCGGACATCTGCCAAAAAGGTGGGGTAATCGAAAATTTCAATTCGGCACAATGTTCATTCCAAATACCATTGTTATTGGATCCCCGAACCATTAGTGTATAATTGCCTGGTTTTAACTGAGAGAATGAAACTCTACGTTGATTTCCCAATTGAATCCAGTCTTTGTCAAGTCCTTCCAATTTATAAGCATATTCATTTTTCCGCGGATTAGTGAAATCGAGGGCCACAAATTCAACCGTGAAATTGTTTTCATCATTCTCAAAACTCAAGTCAGGATTGTCAAGCAAGTCTCTGAATGAATATATTTCTTTACCAAAACGTTTTACAGAAGTAATATGAACCTTGGGTAAATGTAAATTCACAATAATATCTTCCGGATAGAACTGAGTAACCCCTGCGATACTTCCAAACATTATTTTGCCATCATTTTTCTGATGGAAAGCGCCGATATTAAACTCATTGCTTAAAATTCCATCGCCTCTAACGAAATTTTTAAATTCTTCTGTTTCAGGATTATAAGTAATAATACCCATATTTGAACTCATCCATAAATTATTCTTTTTATCGCTATAAATTGAATACAAAAATTCGTTCGGTAATCCCTGTTCATAGCCATAATATTGAAATATGGCTTTTTGATTTTCAAATCTGAGTTGATTTAAGCCATGTGCTGTGGCAATCCAATAATTGCCATTGGAGTCTTCATGAACATGATTAATATCATTAGAACAAATGCCATTTGTATTTAATGGATCATGAAAAAAATGCCCGAATTCATATTTCCCTTTTTTATTAGATATTCTGTGTAGCCCACCAAATGTTGAAAGCCAAAGGCTCCCTTGGCTGTCTTCATAGATGTTTTTAATAGTGAATACATTTTTATCATAAAAATCTTCGGGCAGGTAAATAAACTCTTCAAATATTTCTTTTTCAGGCAACCATTGATACAAACCTTCCCTTGTTGCAATCCAAAGTATGCCACTTCTGGAAAAATGTATATCGTAAATGTAATTCGAATACAATCCGAATTCATTTGAATTGTTCATATTATAAAATTCTATGGCTGCTCGTTCAAGGTTTCTCAGGTCAGTGTTATCAATTTTTATTTTACCCAGTCCATCTATTGTTCCGACCCAAATATTACCATGACCATCTTCTTCGAAGGCCCTAATTTTTGTGTTGCTAATCTTATTTAAAGAGCTGTTGCTTTTTTGGTAATTGTAAAATTCATTCGTTTTGGGATTTTGTATGCTTATCCCTTTTCTTGTTCCATACCAATTATATCCTTTCTTATCGGTATAAACTGAAAAAACTGCTGAATTGATAAGGCCCTTCAATTCATTGGATCTTTGGGCAATATTTTGGAAGTTTCGACCCGATAGTGAGAGTTTTTTAACACCGTCTATATCTGTTCCAATCCAAAGAATTTTCTCATCTGAAGATTGATAAAAAGTGGTGTAGGTAATTTCACTTTGAAAATTATTCCGGATATGATCTTCCCTGATAAGATTAAATTTTGTATTCGTTCCGGGTTTTCTGGACAGTAATTTCCCATCTAAAGTTCCTATCCACAAACTGCCCTCGATATCTTGATTAATGAATTTTATTCCTTGGGAAAAATTTCCGGTTGAATAAGGATTTAACTTAAAATTAAAATTTGAGACAGCTTTCTTCGATACAAAAAGACTTTTGTTACAACCTACCCATAAATGATTTAGAGAATCGATAAAGACACTTTTTACATTAAAACTCCTTGGGGATTGATGTTCAAAAGGATTAATCAGATTAAAAGTAAAGGAGTTGTCGGACTCTAATTTCAATCCGATCATGCCCTTATCTGTGCCGATTAAATAGTTACCATTTTTGATTTCAGTAATGGTTGATATAAAGTTTGAACTTCCCGGAAGGTGTTTGTTTTGGAAAAAGAATTGCTCAATAATGTGATCAGTATTGCCTGAAGCGCGAATCAGATTTAATCCAAATTCAGTTGCCACCCATATATTTCCCTGATTGTCTTCAAAAATTTGGTTGATGGCATTATTACTAATACTATTTTCTTTAAGCGGATCAAATTTGAAATTAAGAAAGCTTTCATCTTCGGGGATAAATAAATTTAAACCTCCGCCATTTGTTCCTATCCACAGCCTGCCTTTACTATCATTTAGAATATTTGAAATAAAATTGGACGAAAGACTTGTGGTGTCAAAAGCCTTGTGTTTATACACTTTGAAATTATGCCCGTCGTATCTGTTAAGACCGTCCCAGGTGCCAAACCAC
The DNA here is from genome assembly GCA_040218795.1 of Cytophagales bacterium. Taxonomy (GTDB): domain Bacteria; phylum Bacteroidota; class Bacteroidia; order Cytophagales; family CCMP332; genus CCMP332. The sequence continues at coordinate 319,560 of JAVJQT010000002.1, forward strand.
ATAAAACCGAATTGATCTTTCGTAATAGCGTTAACCTGATTTTGAGACATACCTTCTTCAATACCCAAATGATCAAATGTATATATTTGAGCCTTGGACTGAATTGACAGTAGCACAAATGCAAATATTAGCGTACGCATATACATATTTTAAAATTAGCAAATACCTCGTGCATTTTGCTCACCCAATTTGGGTGAAGGGAATTTTTAGTGTTTTTAGGCAATTCTAATACTTGTTAAAACAATTTCATATGACTTTTTGGTTTCTTAACTAATATGAACGACGATCAAAACAAATATAATTTACGCCTGAGTTTACCTATTTTATTGGCTTTGGCACTGGTAATAGGGATTCTGACCGGTTTAATGATATTTAATAAGGAGAAAAAGATAAATCTCACTCAGGACCCGAATTACAAAAAATACAAAGAGATAATTAGCCTGATTGAACGCGAATATGTTGATAAAGTCAATACCGAGGAATTAACCGAAAGTGCAATTAAAGAAATGCTTTCTAAACTCGATCCGCATAGCAGTTATATACCCTATGAAAACAGGGAAATGAGTGCAATATCATTTGAGAGCAATTATCAGGGAATCGGCATAGAATTTAATATAATTAAAGACACACTGGTCGTTATTGCCCCATTAAATGGGGGTCCCTCGGAAAAATTGGGGATTTTACCCGGAGACCGAATAATCCAAATTGATAATGAAAATGTGACTAATATTGGATTGACCAATAAAATGGTTTTTGATCGATTAAGAGGCCCTAAAGATTCAGAGGTGAGTCTGGAAATTCTAAGACCGGGAAATAAAAAGAACATTCAATTCAATATTATTAGAGATGAAATTCCAAGTATCTCTTTAATAGCAGCTTACATGCTTGATGAAACCAATGCTTATATTAAAATTAGCCGGTTTACAGAAAGCACAGCTCAGGAATTCAACGAAAAATTAGTCCAACTAAAATCAGAGGGAATGCAAAATCTTATTCTGGATTTGAGAAATAATTCGGGGGGGATATTGTCATCAGCGCTGTTTATTGTCGATGAATTGCTTGAAGACGACAAACTAATTTTATATACAAAAAGCAAGGTCAATACAAGAGATTTTGAGTACAAATCGAGAATAAAAGGAGAGTTTGAAAAAGGAAAATTGATTGTAATGATCAATGAAGGTAGTGCTTCTGCTTCCGAGATTGTAGCCGGCGCTTTACAGGATCACGACAGAGCTGTTTTAATTGGGCGAAGAAGTTTTGGAAAGGGCCTTGTTCAGTCTTCATTTGATTTGAATGATGGCTCAGAGCTGAGAATGACTATTTCCAGATATTATATTCCATCGGGCAGATCGATACAAAAGCCATATGCCAAGGGTAGGGAAGAATACTTAAAAGAATTAATTGAGAGGTACGAAAACGGTGAATTTTTTCATGCAGAAAATATAGAGTTTCCCGACTCCCTCACGTTTAGAACGAAATCGGGTCGTAAAGTATACGGAGGAGGAGGGATCATGCCGGACATTTTTGTGCCAACAGACACAAGTTTGAGAAGTACTTTTCTGCTTGAGTTAAATAGCAAAGGACTGCTATACGAATTTGCCTTTAACTATTCGAACAGTCATCGCAAAAAACTGGAAGCAATGGATGAAGAAGAATTTGTGAAAGATTTTAAAATTAATGAAAAGCTATTAAACGATTTGATTGAGTTTGCTGTGAATGAAGGCATAACTTTTAATAAAGAAGATCTACAACGCTCCGTTGAAATGATTAAGGTTCAGCTTAAAGCATTAATAGCCAGAAACTTATGGAGAGATAATGGATTTTATAAGGTATACAACTCCATTGACCCAAATTTTGAGGCAGCACTGGAGGAATTGCAATAGCTCAATTAAGGTTTTGATTTCCTTATAATTAAATTTTCTGCTTTCACATTGCTTTCAAAATCAAAGGCACTGCCCTTATTGCTTACTACAGTAACTTTTGATTTTTCAATGCCTAAATTGGAATTTTTTAGAAATGCCAGAACAAGCAGAAAATAAAAAAGAATAATTTTGATCCAGAATGGTATATTAAGATTCTTCACAAATCTTTTTTGATTACTAACAACACGCTATTTTACGCATTTGATTTCTGAAAGTTTAATAAAAATGAAAATAAAAGTTCTTTTTGTCTGTCTAGGGAATATTTGCCGCTCACCGATGGCTGAAGGATTAATGATTTCGAAAATTAAAGCGAAAGGCATCGATCATATTGAAGTGGATAGTGCCGGTACTTCGAATTATCATATCGGAGAAATGCCTGATAACAGAATGATGGAAACTGCAGCACACAATGGAATTATACTGGACAGTAAAGCAAGACAATTTTCAAGAGTAGATTTTGAAGAGTTCGACTATATCATCGCAATGGATAAGAGCAATAAATCTGACATTTTAAAAATGGCACGAAATGATGAAGAACGTCAAAAGGTTCATTTAATGCGCGATTTTGATGATAATTCAGCAGAAAGTGATGTGCCGGATCCATATTTTGGAGGTCAAAAAGGTTTTGCAGACGTTTTTGACATTCTCGAGCGCTGCAGTGAAAATTTACTTAATTCAATTCTCGAAAACCGCACCTGAAATAATATACTGGCAAGTTTTTAAGGTCCTTTGCTCCAATATTACATTGTAATAATCAATAATTCTTGAAATACTTTTTTGCTCGTGATTTACTATGGTAATTAAAGAGAGGTTTTCGATTTTTTCTATATCGAAGGCATGTTCCAAACTTTTTATCAAAGCAGCGATTTTATCCCTTCTATTGTCAATTGCAATGGTAAGCGATATCGCTGAGTTCTGCATTACATTGATCTTGATTAGGTTTTCGTTTAATGCATGAAACACAAGACCGATTTGCTCCTCATTAATAAAAGTAAAATCCTTCACTTTAAATGAAATCAACGCTTGATTTCTTTTTAATATGGTTACCGGTAATAGCTTTCTGGCGGCCTCTTTACTTATGACAGTTCCATCCTGATCTGTTTTAATAAATGATTTTACAATCAATGGTATGTTCTTGTTCGCAAGAGGTTTAATAGTTTTTGGATGAATTACTGAGGCCCCGTAATAGGTCATTTCAGAAGCTTCAGCGTAGGAAAGGTTTTGAAATTGTGAAGTGTCCTTAAATAATTTTGGATCGGCATTCAAAATACCGGGAACATCTTTCCAGATAGTTATTGATTCAGCGTTTAAAATATTGCCAAAAATCGCCGCAGTGAAATCCGAACCCTCTCTTCCCAATGTACTCATCCTGCCATCCTCGGTAGAACCAATAAAACCCTGCGTAAGATATAGCCCTGCTTGATCTTTTAGAGTGAGTATATTTTGTTCGCTTTTATCCCATTTAATAATACCCTCTCTGAAATCATTCGTTGTTTTTACAAATTTTCTGGCATCCAGCCAGCTATTATTAATGTTCTGGTCTCCAAAAAAATTGGAAAGTATTCTTGTTGAAATCAATTCTCCAAAAGGAACGATCCGGTCGTATTTTTCACTTTCCGAAATGGAACTTTCAGATTTAATGCTTTCAAGAGATTTTTCTAATTGAAGAATGAAGTCCTCGAGTTCATCAATGATTGTTTGCTCATTTGCGGATTGCAATCCACGAATAATATTTATGTGAAAATTTTTAAGGTATTCAAGGTCATTTTTATAATCGAATCCGTCAATACATTTATATAAAATTTCCTCCAATGCATTGGTGGTTTTGCCCATCGCCGAGACGACCACAACCAATACTTCATCCTTTACAAAATGTTCACGGATGATTTGAGCCATATTAATTACTGCTTCTGAATCTTTTACTGAAGCACCTCCAAATTTGAAAACCTTGTGCATATTCCTGATAAATTCGGGGCGCAAATATAATTCTTTAATAACTATATTTGTGATTGTATTGAAAGCCTATGGAAGAAACTATTGCCAAACGCGTCGGCACAACTTTAGATAGATTTATAAATGAAAAACAAGCTGAATTTGCATTTGCAACAGGTGAGCTGTCCCAACTATTAAGAGACATTGCTCTTGCTGCAAAAATCACCAATAGAGAAATAAACAGAGCCGGGCTTTCAGATATTACGGGCTCATTTAACAAACAGAACGTTCAGGGAGAAGAACAACAGCGACTCGATGTAATAGCCAATTACCGTTTCATGAGAGCATTAAAAAAAGGCGGAGAAGTTTGTGCAATTGTATCAGAGGAAGAAGAAGATATTAATTTTACCGGGAATGATGATGCGAAATATGTAATAGCCATCGATCCTTTGGACGGATCTTCAAATATTGATGTAAATGTTGCAATAGGAACGATATTTTCGATTTACAGAAGAAAATCAAATATAGGAGATCAGCCTAAAATGGATGATGTTTTACAAAAGGGTTCTGAACAAATTGCAGCCGGATATGTCTTGTACGGTTCGAGTACCATGCTAGTTTATACTACCGGCCACGGGGTAAACGGATTTACCTATGAGCCATCTTTAGGCGAATTCTTTTTATCACACCCTAACATGAATACACCCGAAACCGGGAGATTGTACAGCATAAATGAGGGGAATTATAATGACTTCGATATATCACTTAAAAAATACATTGAACTCTGCAGAGAAAGGAAATATTCCGGGCGCTATATAGGATCTTTAGTCGCGGATTTTCACAGAAACTTACTTAAAGGTGGAATTTACATATACCCTGCAACAAGTAATTCACCAGAAGGAAAACTGCGTTTAATCTATGAATGCAATGCGCTTGCTTTTATTGTAGAACAGGCTGGTGGCAAGGCGACCGATGGCAAAAATAGAATTCTGGATATAGAACCGACTGAGCTTCATCAAAGGGTACCTTATTACGTCGGTTCGAGTAAAATGGTGGAAGAAGCAATGAAAAACAATTAAGAATTATATTTCTCTCTCCAAAATATTTTTTCCTCTTCTCTCTTAATTACCAATTCAGCAATTTTAGTATAGACCTCTTCAGCTTTCGCGCTGTTTAGTATTTCTTTTAATTTTAATTCAGAGACATCCATTCTGTACATGATCGATAAAAATCTTTCAAAATCATTTTCGATCATGCCCTCAATTAATTTTGCTACTGCCTTATAAAATTCTGTTTTAGATTTTGCATTTAAGATATCGGGAATATCATCCGGTATTTCCAGACTATTGCTTAGTCCACCGGCAATTTTATTTAATTTAGCGATTTGCTTATTCATGGCTTCCAATGCTAAATTACTAATGAATAAATACTTAATTCCGATACTTTTAATATGTTTTTTGAATAGTTCTTTTGCTCAGGAAATTAAAGTGGATGCAATTGCGGGTTTTAATGCCTCACAATTGGACGGTGATAGAATGGCGGGCTTTAATAAATTGGGCTTATTGTTAGGAGGATCAGCGGGAGTAAATTTAAAGGAAAATTTCAAAGTTGAATTGCGTATTCTGTACAGCCAGAAAGGCAGTCGCTTTACCGATAAAGACCCGGTCGATTTAAATTATAGACTCAATTATCTTGATTTTCCGATGGTATTCCGATATCGCCTGGATCAAAATTTCTTTGAACTTGCCGAGAACATAGAGCTGGAAGCAGGACTACAATTTTCATATTTATTGGCGGCAAAAGAAGGGGATCCCTTGATTGGTTTTATCAGATTATACGATGACTTTGAACCGAGGATTTATGGATTTATTCTAGGCTGCTCTTATAACTATGACAGGTATACGCTGAGATTAAATTTTCAAAGGTCTTTGGTTAGTACCAACAAATCCTTTTCATATCTGGACCGAACCTTGAGTTTTTCTTTGGCCTATAGTTTGGGAAACGAATAAAAATATTTCGATTAACCCTTCTTTTGGGGAGTTATCGGCTTTTGACTTACTTTTTTTGAGGAGGCGGTCTGATTTTTTGCTACCGGTGCTTTTTTAGGTTTTGCCTTACTGACCTTCTTTTTCTCGTCTTTTTCGCTTGCAGCTTCACTCTTTTCGTCATCCTTAAAGGAAATGCCCGGATCCTCTTCCAAAATTATTGAATACCATGCTACCAGTTTTTTGACATCTGAGTGATAAACTTTATCAGCATCAAATTCAGGTACAACTCCACCTAAAAATGAAAATAAAGCATTGCTGTCATCTTTTGAAGAAACCGGAAGTGCATCTGAAAATTTACTTTTTATTTTTTCATAAACATCCTTTAAAGGAATAGCGCCTTCCTGATCCGTTGTATAAATAGAAATTTCCTTGAGCAAGGAGACACGGTGATTAGGTCCTAAAACCATTTTTTTTCGTGAATCATTTAATTCTTCAACAATGTAACCGTTTTTAGTTGGTTTTAATATCTTGTATAGCCCTCCTTTACCGGCTACTGATACGATTTCGTCAAAATTTAACTTCATAGGTCAGATTCTTATGCCTAAAACTAGATGTTTTTGCAAATAGATGAATAAAAAATGTAATACCAACAAGAATATCAATTAACTGGCATAATGTTTTACAAAGTTTAATATGTCATTCTTGCCCCTTTGCTTTGTTGCACTGCTTATAAATATATCTGGCAAATACTCCCAGGACTTTAGCAATTCATTTTTATAATTGTCAATCTGCTTTTTAGCCTGGTTTGAAGATAATTTATCAACTTTGGTAAATACAATTGCAAAAGGGATTTGTTTTATCCCCAGGTATTCTAAAAATTCCAAATCAATGGATTGTGCTTTATGTCGTGAATCAATTAAAACAAAAACACAATAAAGCTTTTTGGCACCTTCAAGATAGTCCGTAATAAGTCTTTGAAACACTTTTTTTTGCCCTTTGGAGACTTTGGCGTAGCCATAACCGGGTAAGTCAACAAAATACAATTCATCATCAATCTTAAAATGATTTATTAATTGAGTTTTACCGGGAGTAGAAGATGTTTTTGCTAAATTTTTTCTATTTGTCAAATAATTAATCAGGCTTGACTTACCTACATTTGACCTTCCAATAAATGCAAATTCGGGAAGACCGTCATCCGGACATTGTGAAAAATCACTGCTACTTTTAACAAACTCTACCTCTTTGAGATCTTCCACTTTAGTCATTCCTTTTAAATTGAATAAATTAATTATGTAAAATATATAAATTTACGGTGCAATAAATTTACTGCTTGAATATTTGACATGAATATTCTGTTTAAACCTGTGTTATGAAAGTTAGCTACCCTCCTTATTTCTTAATTATTTTAGTTATAAGCTTTTGTTCTACAATTGCTTTATCGCAAAACAAAAAAGAAATCCGACAAATAGAACCAGATGCAAAAGAGTTTTTTAGAATTGAAGAATATCATCGCGCTTTGCCTTTGTATATAAAGCTCGATTCCCTTTCACCCAATAATGGCCTATACAATTTCAGAATTGGTGTTTGTTATTTAAACTCTTACGATAAATCAAGGGCCTTGCCTTATTTTGAAAGAGCGGTGCGCTTTGGATATGAAGAAGAACACCTCGATATGTATTTGGGTCGATCTTATCATTTAAGTCAGTATTTTGAAAAGGCCATCGGCTACTATGAAAAATATAAAACGCACCTTGAAGAAATAGATGAAAGACCTGATGAACTTGTCCAGGTTACAAAGTACATAGAAGAATGCAAAGTTGGAAGGGAATTGGTTAAACAACCTGTAAAAGCAGATATTGAAAATCTTGGGGCAAAGATGAATTCAATTTATCCGGATTATGTACCTGTAATATCAGCAGATGAAGAAATTCTGATCTTTACCTCAAGAAGACCTAATTCTACCGGTGGTGAAATGGAATTTGAAACGGGTCATTATTACGAAGACATTTATATCTCTGGCAAAAAAGATAAGGAATGGACTCCTCCTATAAAAATGCCTCATGGCATAAATACAGAAAAACACGATGCTTGTATTGGATTATCTCCGGATGGCCAGAAGCTTTTCATTTACAGGAGCAATCAATCTTCAACATTCTCGGGAGATATATACGTAAGTAACTTAAAAGGCAATGAATGGTCGGAACCTGAACGAATGCCGGAACCTATCAATTCAGATGGATGGGAGCCTTCTGCCAGTATTACACCTGATGAAAAAACTATTTATTTCACAAGCGACAGAGAAGGTGGATATGGTGGTACAGACATTTACATGGCGAAATTACTGCCTTCAGGTGAATGGGCAAAGCCAAAAAATCTGGGACCTAAAATTAATACGAAATACAATGAAGACGGGCCTTTTATCCATCCAGACGGCAAAACGCTTTATTTCAGTTCAAGAGGCCATAAAACCATGGGCGGCTATGATATTTTTAAAACGGTATTTAATGAAGATAGCAACGACTGGTCAGAACCCTTAAATATGGGCTTTCCTATAAATACTGCCGATGATGACATCTATTATGTACTTTCTGCTGATGGAACAAGAGCTTATTTCTCCAGTCATAGGGAAGACACCTATGGAGAGAAAGATATTTATGTCGCCCATCTTCCTGTTAAATCTATTGCCATTATTCAGTTTAAGGGACATGTATTCAGGGATGATACAAAAGAACCTGTGGCTGCAACCATTACCGTTACGGATTTGACAACACAGAATATAGTTGGAATTACAAACTCAAACAGTTTTAATGGGCGGTTTACCACAATATTGCCTCCGCGAAAAAATTACGCCATAAATGTAGATTTGCCAGGCTATCTATTTTATTCTGAAAACATTAATATTCCCGAGCAGGTGGAATATTATGAGGTATCAAAAGAAATATATCTCAAACCTCTGAAAACAGATGGTGGAATGACCACAATGAGAAATATATTTTTCTTACCCGGTGAATCAGAACTCAGAATAGAATCTCAGATTGAGTTAAACAAACTATATAGAAAACTGATCGAAAACCCCGAAATAGAAGTTGAGATAGCAGCTCATACAGATAACCAAAACGAGTCTGTCGTGAATAAACTATTATCGCAAGCCAGAGCGCAAACAGTTATGGATTATCTGGTCGATAAAGGTATTGAACCGGATCGATTATTCCCGGTTGGCTATGGAGACGCTTTTCCGATTGCTTCAAATCTAACTGAAGAAGGAAGAGCGAAAAACCGGAGATTGGAAATAATCACTATCCATGGATTGGATAAGGGTTTGGTTGATAATCCCGATGAACACGGATATTATTATCGCAAGGGTATTACACCATTTGAAGAAGAAGAAGCCGATGTGATAGCCGATGTTAAAAACATGGATTATTTCAAGTCAAAATACAAGGTAGGTGATAAACTGGATATCGGTGCAAACGTTATGTTTGAATTTGATTCAGATAAAGTAAGAAGAGCTTATTACCCTGTATTAGATAGTGCAATTCGAATCCTAAAACTATATCCAAAAGTTAGTTTTGAACTCGCGGGACACACCTGCAGTATTGGTCCGACAGCCTATAATCAGCTATTGTCAGAAAGAAGGGTAAATTCCGTAGTAAATTATATGAGTGGTAGAGGAATTGATCCGGCGAGAATGGAAAGAAAAGGCTATGGAGAATCGCGGCCGATTGTAAGCAATTCAACTATTCAAGGAAGACGCAAAAACAGAAGGGTAGAGTTTATTATCAATAAAATTGAATAAATTAAAGTCTTCGGATTCAAATTGAATTTATAAATCTGATTTTAATTCAAAAAATAGGTTATTTTTGAAAAGGGTCAATTTTCAGATTGATCTAAATTCGCTAAAATGTTAAGGATTTTATGAGCATACGCTTTTTATTCATTGCGATTATTTTGATTTCAGGATCAATATTGAGAGTGGATGACTTGAAAGCCCAATGCAACCCGGGTGAATTGGCTGAAAATTGCATTTCTCAATTGGATACAAATTTCCACTTTCTTAAAAGCTATGAGTTAGATGGGCTTAATGGAGAAAAGGAAATGATTGAACATTCTTATGTCCTGACGAGAAGCACGGATTACCTAATCAATCTATGCAGTGATGCTGAAACAGAAATGGATGTTGCAATTGAAATATTCGATTCTAATCGCAAAAGTGTTGCAAGCAGTAAAACAGATAGTCTATTAAACAGCTCATTGGAATTTGATTGCAGGGTGACCGGGATTTATTATCTGCAATACACTTTTATTGATTCCCAGTCCCATTGTGGTGCCAGTGCCATTGGGTTTAAAAGCGATTGACTACTTTTTAAGAACTTTAAACTCCACTCTTCTATTTAATTCACGACCTTCTTTTTCATCATCATTGGTGGCGAGAGGCTGTGATTCTCCGTAACCTACAGTCGTAATTCTTCTTGGGTCAACTCCTTTATTAACGAGATACTTCTTTACCGCATCAACTCTTGCTTTAGAAAGTCTTTTGTTAAATTCCTTCTTGCCAATATTGTCGGTATGCCCTCCGAGTTCTATTTCAAGACTGGGATTTCTGGCAAGCATGTTTTCAACCTTGCTCAATTCATCAAATGAACTGGGTTTTATTTTCGATTTATCAAAGTCGAAGTAGATATTCCTCAAAACTTTTGTTGTTCCCACAGACAATGGACTTAGAACTATCTCTTTGTCTTTCTGTGTTATTTCATCTTCCGATCCATCAAATATTATATCCTCGTTAATAAATGCGAATCCGTCTTTTTCAACCGAAAGTCGATAGGTACTGTTATCGGGATTTTCTACCTTGAATTTATAAACCCCATCATCCATTTTTCTTTGAGCAGCAACGACCTGGTTATCTACATTAATTAAAGACACTTTAGCATTCATCAAATCTCCGCTTTGATCTTTAATTCTCAGATTCAAAATAACATTCTTTTTTTCAGGGGCAGCTTTTTGTGCCACTGAACTTGCGGTATCTTTCGATACGCTGTCACTTTCTTCAGGAATTTCAAATTGTCCCTCTTTGATTGAATAGATATCGGACAAACCATAACCGCCCCCTCTTACTGTGGCATAATAAGCAATTTCGCCATCGTTTGATGACACAAAATAAATATCATTATCAGAGGTGTTAATCGGATAACCCATATTGACAGGGTCTCCCCAGGACTCTTCTTCTATAAGATATTCAGACTTGAAAATATCGTATCCGCCCATTCCTTTATGCCCCTTACTACTGAAGTATAAATAATCGCCTGAAAAATCAACAAAAGGGCCATCATCGTCGTATTTGGTATTGATCACAGAACCAAGATTTTTCGCTTTCTTCCAGGCTCCTTTTTTATCTTTTTCAGAGTAGTAGATGTCACTTCCACCATAACCTCCGGGCCGGTTGCTTGAGAAATAGAGGGTGCTTCCATCGGGAGAAAGACAAACTGAACTCTCCTTAAAACCCAAGGAATTTATATTTGGTCCTATGGATTTTGGCTCAGACCATGTACCATCATCAGCTTTATTCGATACCAAAATATCACCATTGTTTTCATCAGTGTATAGAAAAAGAATATTTCCATCCGCCGATAAAGACAAATTCGAATTGTGAAAAACAGTATTTATTGGCGTTCCAATATTTTTGGCCTGCGTCCATTTTCCATCATCAAAATTGCTGTAAAAAATATCTTCAAAAAATTCATTATCGATGTCCACATCTTTTGATAAATTCCCATCCTTTCTTCTGGTAGTGAAAATCATAAAGGAATTCTCCCTATTGATTACAGGGGCATAATCATCGTAAACAGAATTGATTTGGGCGCCCATATTACGTATGGAATAATTTTGAGGATTGGAAACAAACTCTTTTCCGTTATAACATTCAAGAATTCTGTTTTTCACCTCCTCAGCGTCAATCTTATCACTTCCACTGTAAGTCGGGTTCTCAGTAAGTTTCTCTTCGTATTTTTGATAATACTTTATGGCTTCATCGAAGTCCAAACCGAAATGATAACTGCGGCCTATCAAATAATTTAAGGAAAATTTATAATCGGGATTGAGATTTAAAACCTTTATAAAATAAGTGGCAGCGCGATCTTTATTGATCGTTTCAAGATACATTTTACCTGCTTTGAAATTGGCATCTACATTATCGGGATCGATTCTTGCAGCTTGAATATATAGCTCCTTTGCAACTTCTTTTGCCGCAGTGCTCTCCATTACCAGATCGGCTTGCCTGACAAATTTTGCTGCGACTTCTTTTCTCTTTTCGGATATTTGAGAAAACAAGGTGATCGAATATAAGGATAGCGTCAACGATAGTAAAATAGCCTTATACTTTCCTGGCATATTTTGATTTCTTTAATTCTTTTTTCATGAATTTCAGGTCAAATTAACCAAATTATTCAGCAATTAGCCCAAAAATCACCTCAGGTATGAGTGCAAAAATACTAAATCTGAAAATCAGATATTAAGTTTTTCCTTTATCCTGTTTAAAATAAGTCATAACATATTGATTATCAAATATATAATATCATAAATGTTTTGAATTATTATTTATGTAATTTGAAATATTAATTGAACAAGGCTTATTTACTGCTGTTCATATCCTTTAGGTTTTTTTTTCATCCGGCAGAATCTAACTTTGCCGCATTAATTGAAATTATGACAATAGTTCCGTACAAAGAGAAAAAAAGTGGGAAGAAAGAGCAGGTAGCCGAGATGTTTGACAACATTTCAGGGAATTACGATTTCCTTAATCATTTCTTAAGCCTGGGAATAGACATAATCTGGCGAAAAAAAGCCATCAATCTTTTGAAGGATTCAAATCCAAAGATAATTCTTGATGTAGCTACGGGAACTGCGGATTTTGCCATACAATCGCTATCACTAAAGCCCGATCAGGTAATTGGAGTAGACATTTCAGAAGGGATGCTTGAAAAGGGACGTGAAAAAATACATAAAAAAGGACTTGAGAAAGTTATACAATTAAAAAGCGGAGATTCAGAAGATCTTCCTTTTGAAGACAATTATTTTGATGCTGTTATCGTTGCATTTGGAGTTAGAAACTTTGAAAATCTTGAACTTGGGCTTTCCAATATTTTAAGAGTATTAAGACCGGAAGGTCAGTTGGTGGTTTTAGAGTTTTCAAAACCAAAAAAATTCCCAATGAAGCAACTTTTTAGTTTTTACTTTAAGTTTATTTTACCTGTATTGGGAAAAATAGTATCCAAAGATAAATCCGCTTATACCTATCTTCCGGAGTCGGTGGATGCTTTTCCCGAAGGTTATAATTTTAATATAATCCTTGAAAAAATTGGTTTTAAAAAAGTGAAAAATATCCCTTTGACTTTCGGAATCAGCTCAATATATATTGGTCGGAAATGAGAGTTTTAATAGCCATATTGCTCTGTTTGAGTCTGGGACAAAAAGTTTATAGTCAATCCACATATAGGCCGGAACTCAATTTGCCATATTACGATGACAAATGGTTTCACCCGGGTTTTTTTGTGGCTGTTAATTTTGCCAACTATTATTTGCAGCATGATCCCAATTTTTTTACACCATCAAGGTTGGATTCTGTTGTAGCGGCAAACCCAATAGGAAGCCCGGGGATTACTTTAGGATTTATCGCTGGAATTCGATTACACGATCAGGTGCATTTTAAGTTTCTTCCCGGCGTAAGTTTTTACACCAGGGGAGTTGAATTGGATTTTGCAAATGGGGAACGGGTAAGAGAAACCATAGAGAATACATTTTTGGAATTACCGCTAATGCTTAAAGTAAGATCCCAAAGAAAAAAGAATTTCAGAATGTATATTTTGGGAGGAGTCAAACCAAGCCTGGAAATTGGTTCCAGATTGAAAGAGCGTACCGAAGATCAACTAAGAACACTTAGTTCTGATGTTGCAATTGAATATGGATTTGGATTTGATTTCTATTTCGAAATGTTCAAATTTGCTCCTGAAATTCGTTTTTCACACGGTTTTAATAATATGATCAATTCTGATCCCAATATATTTGCAACCAGTGTGGAAAGTCTAAAGTCCCATACGGTAACCATTTATTTAAACTTTGAATAAGCCTCAAACAGCTTTAATTACCGGTGCGAGTTCGGGAATCGGTGAAGCCACGGCTAAGCTTTTAGCTGAAAAGAAATATCGATTGATAATTTGCGGGAGAAACAGCTCAAAACTCAACAATTTAAAAGCTGAACTCAGTCAAAAATCTGAGGTGGAAAGTTTAACTTTTGATATAAGACAAAAAGATGATGTTTTCAAAGCGATAGAAACTCTTCCCGGACAATTCCGCAATATCAATGTTCTGATCAACAATGCCGGAAATGCACATGGCCTGGCCAGCATTCAGGATGGAAGTATTGAAGACTGGGATGCGATGATTGATGGCAATGTAAAAGGCTTATTGTATATTACTAAAGCTGTATTACCCTTAATGAAGGCACAGGAAAAAAAGCATATCATTAATGTTGGATCGATAGCGGGAAAAGAAGTGTATAAAAATGGAAATGTTTATTGTGCCTCCAAATATGCAGTTGATGCCTTAAATACCGCCATGAGATATGATTTCCAGGAGTTGGGAATAAAAGTATCGGAAATAAATCCCGGTTTAGTCGAAACAGGCTTTTCAGAAGTTCGATTTAAGGGAGATAAGGAAAAAGCAAAAAGCGTGTATAATGGATTTACGCCCTTGTACGCAAGCGATATTGCAGATCTCATTTACTATGTTATTTCAGCGCCGCCGCATGTCAATATAGCAGAAACTCTTATCCTTCCTTCAGATCAGGCCGCCTCAACAATGGTGAAAAAGAGCAATTAGCTTATTTTTGGCTTAATGCATAAATATTTCTGGATAGGTTTTTCATTTATACTGTTTTCGCTGAGTTCTGTACTTAGTTTTTGTACCGGGCAGAATGATGAAACTAAAAAATTAAAACAAGATCATACTAGTGAGTTCTTAAACCTATCTAATGATGCCAAATTTGTGGGCAGCGAAAGCTGTATCACTTGTCATTCTGAAATCCACGAGGATTACGTACACACAGGTAAAGGTCGTGCTTTTCACCTGGTCGACAAGGAAAAAAGCATAGAAGACTTTAGCGATATCCATGTCTATGATTCTTTTTCGGGATATCACTACACGGCATTTTGGAAAGATAATGATATGATTGTACGGGAATATCGTCTTTCAAAAGGAGATACAACTTATGTACGAGATGTCAAGGCTCAATTTGTTATTGGTTCCGGAAATCAGACAAGATCCTATTTATTTGAAGAGAAAGGGTATTTCTATGAATTACCGATCACCTGGTATGTAAAAAAAGGCATTTGGGACTTAAGTCCGGGTTATGAAAATGGGGCAAATACGAGGTTTTCAAGGCCGATCAGTCAAATGTGCATGAACTGTCATAACTCCGATTTTGAATTTGTCGATTTTTCTGTTAATAAATTTTTAAGTCTTGGAAATGGAATCGGATGTGAAAAATGCCATGGCCCAGGAAGCCTGCATGTTGAAAAAAGGAATTCCGGAATTAATCCAAACGATTCCATAGATTATAGTATAGTTAACCCCAAACATCTAAATCTGGAATTGCAATTTGATGTATGCAGACAATGTCATTTGGAAGGTGTGACTGTAAGCAAGGCCGGTAAGGATTTCATGGATTTCCGACCGGGAATGTCACTTAATGATTTTTGGGAGGTATTTATTCCGGTTGGTGAGAATGCCAATGATTTTGGCTTTGCTTCTCATGTTGAAAGATTGCAAATGAGTGAATGTTTTAAAGCTTCGGGCGTTAAAATGAACTGCACCACATGCCATGATCCTCATAAACCTCTCGCTGAAAATGCAGTATCATTCTATAATGAGAAATGTCAGAAATGTCATGGAATGGATGCCTGTGGAGCTGATCATCAAAGTCTTTCAATCAATAATAACAGCTGTATTGCCTGTCATATGCCAAAGGATGGAACTACGGATATCCCACATGTTTCTAGCTCAGACCACTTTATTCGCGTATACAAGGACAATCCGGAAAACAGGAATAAGGAAGGCAAAGGATTAAAGGAATTTAGAAATTTTACTTCTGAACAAGAGAATAAAAGGGATGTATTTCTGGCCAATCTGGAGTATTATGAAAAAGTTGAACAAAATCCCGGATATCTGGAAAGGATAGAAGCATTTATTTCAGAAGTAGAACGCGATAAAAAGATTAAATACTATTACCTCACAAAACAAGATTTGCCGGCCCATTTATTACCGCAAAGCCCCAACAGCGAGGCCAATCCCTATACAGCTTTTTATATAGGTGAAATTTTAAAGCGACAGAATGAAAATGCCATTCCTTGGCTGGAAAGAGCGGTGACTTTGGCACCTGAAAACATAGATTTTGCAACACGGCTTGGAAACCTCTATATGGATGCAAGGGATATTTCAAAAGCTAAGATTATATTTTTAGGGATTTATAATAGAAACAGTCTGGAATTACCGGCATTGGTCAATCTTGGTTTTATTTATCAATTGGAAGGAGATTTTCCCAAAGCACTAAATTTCACCAAACAAGCGCTTGAATTGGATCCTTTATATTTAAGAGCAAGGGAAAATTTAATCAATATTTATCTGAATTTGGGAGATATGGATAGCGCAGCAAAGTACCTGAATGCTTTAATAATGGATTATCCTGAAAAATCGCAATATAGAAATCTAAAATCCCAGATTGAATCCATGAGGGTAAACTAGTCCATATGTTTTATTAGTACTTCGGGCATAACGCGATGATCTCCTTCGAATTTCACTATTTTGAGTTGTGGAACGCGATCGAGGAGCTGTTTTGTTTTCTCAACATGTTCATTTTTTAAGAAAGGATCTTTGTCGCCGTAAAATATCCTAACATTTTTTCCTAAGAGCGTTTTATCCAGAAAATCTGTACTCATATCCGGAGGGAAAATAGTTGCCCAGAGATATAAATCGTCAAAAATAATCTCGCTTTTTGCAATCCAACGGCATATTGTAGCGCCTCCCTGAGAAAAACCGAGCAGGCTAATTCTTTTGGCTTTGGATGCCTTTACTTTTGAGATCATCAGAGATTCAAGGAAAGAAAATTGATTTTCGATCTCCAGTTCCCTGTTGTGTTTAGTCATCCAGGAAGCACCAACATTTCCGCTTAATCCATCCAAATAAAAGTGCGAAAGACCCTCAGGCGCTATGATTAAATTTTTATTTTGATCTAGCGGATTGAATTTTTTAATAAATCGTGAGGCCAGCTGACCATATCCATGGCATACCAGCCAAATACGTTCCGGATTTTTTGAATTTCCAATTTGATAATAATTGGCCTTAAGGCTAAACTCATGTATTTTCTCCATTGGGTTTCACCTTATATATTTTCTCATAACGTTTAATGGCTTCAAACTGGTTGGATTCTTTTAACCACATAATTGATTCTTTTACTCCCAGTCCGAGATAGGAGCCTTCCCGAAGGTTTTGACGTATTTTTTTGAGCGTTTGATTTTGAAGTTTTTGATCAAAGTAAATCAATACATTTCTACAGAAAATTATATCAAATGTTGCTTCAATACTTTGCTGAACGAGGTCGTGGCATTTAAACCTTACATTTTCCAAAAGTGATAAGTCCATTTGATAACCCAGACCTCCTTTCTTACAATAAAAATCAAGGGTCTTATTTCCCTGAGAATGAACATAGTTTTCACTGTTTTTTACAAAACTGTGATTAAAATAATAGCCCTTTCTGGCAGCATCAATGACAAGGGGATCAAGATCAGTGGCCAAAATTTCGACCTTATCAAAAATTTCTGCTTCTTTTAAAAGTATAGCAAGAGAAAATATTTCTTCTCCTGTTGAACAACCTGCAATCCAAATTTTTAATTTATCCGAATTTGAAATTTTTGGTATAA
Source organism: Cytophagales bacterium (assembly GCA_040218795.1). Taxonomy (GTDB): domain Bacteria; phylum Bacteroidota; class Bacteroidia; order Cytophagales; family CCMP332; genus CCMP332. Next base: position 337,371 of record JAVJQT010000002.1, read on the forward strand.
TTTCATTTTTGAGGGCAATCCAAAATGGGGGATCTCTGAACATTTCCGTAGCACCCACCGTTATTTCATGGACAAGACTAATTTTAAAATCGGGCTCTTCTTTAATTTTCACAAGCAGTTCATCGGCATCAAGAAGACCAAAAATTGTGATGAGGTGTTCTATTCTTCTTGACAAAGAAGCTTTTGCATAACCGCTAAAATCCAACTGATAATAATTCAGCAAATGATTAATAACTGAATCAATAACCTCAATATTTAAGTCTTCATTTTTTTTGAGATGAGGCTTACTTTGATTTGGTGGTATGGACTGTGATTCTCTTGCCATTTATTTCAATTGAATTATAAGATATGACGAAAAAATGGCATTCGGAATAAAAAGTAAAAGCTTTTTTGAGTGAAGCCAAAATTCCTATAAATTGGCACTTGCATATAATAATATGAACAAAATCCTTATAATCGGAGCGGGCCACTCCTCCAGCACATTAATAAAATATCTTATCAATGAAGGGCAAAAAGAGTCCTGGAAAATAATTGTCGCCGACCTCAATTCTGATTTGGCAATTAAAAAAACCACCGGTTATTCGAATGCTGAAGGAATTAAATTTGATATATCTGATACCCCAGCTTCGGAGAATATAATTTCTAAGGTTGATGTGGTGGTATCAATGTTGCCGGCATTTTTGCATATAGAAGTTGCAAAAATTTGTATAAAGCAGAAAAAACATTTGTTGACCGCATCATATAATACGGAGGAAATTTCTGCATTGAGTTCAGATGCTAAGAACAATGATAACCTGATTCTCATGGAAATGGGTTTAGACCCCGGGATTGATCACATGTCGGCCTTGAGGGTAATCGATAAAATACGATCAGCAGGACACGATCTTGACACATTTGAGACCTTTACAGGGGGGCTTTTAGCTCCAAATGGGAAGGACAATCCCTGGAATTATAAATTCACCTGGAACCCGAGAAATGTAGTTTTAGCAGGTCAGGGAGTAGTAAAATTTATACAGGAAGGCCGATTTAAGTATATTCCCTATCACAAATTGTTTCGAAGAACAGAACGAATTTATATACCTGATCATGGTTACTTTGAAGGCTATGCCAATAGAGACTCGCTAAAATACCGTTCTGTTTATGGCCTGGAAGATGTCAGAACATTATACAGGGGAACATTGCGAAGACCGGGTTTCTGCAAAGCCTGGAATATTTTTGTTCAATTGGGCGCAACAGATGATACTTATCAAATGGAAGGCGTGGATGAATTAACGCATCGTCAGTTTTTGAATTCCTTTTTGTATTTCAACCCTCATGATTCAATCGAACTTAAACTGGCCCATTATATGGGTCTTGAAATGGAAGGTGAAGAAATGTACATGTTGCGGTGGATTGGAATGTTTGATGAAGAACCTGTTGGTATTGATAAAGGAACACCGGCTCAAATCCTTGAGCATATCCTAAAAAAGAAATGGACACTTTCACCTGAAGACAAAGATATGATTGTCATGTATCACAAATTTGTATTCAGGTTAAAGAATTCGGACGAATTAAAAGAAATTAATTCCCATATGGTTGTTCTGGGCGATGATGCTGAAAATACAGGGATGTCGAAAACCGTGGGATTGCCACTCGCTATTGCAACCAAACTTTTAATGAAAGGAGAAATTAATGCGAGAGGAGTTTGTGTGCCTACAGACCCGCTTATCTACGAACCGGTCTTGAACGAATTAGAATCTGTAGGTATCATTTTTAATGAATACGAGGTGAATTAGCCTGTAAAAATCAATTTAGTATTTCAAGAGCAATTTTCATTTAATATTATTTTTCCAATATTAAATTGAAATATTATCACATACTAGAACATCAAATGTCCTATTTGGCCTCATTTGGAATTTTATCATTAAAATTACATTTCAAGAAATTCCAATACTGATTGACGCACTCTATATCAGATTAAATTCAAATTGATAAAAAGAATCAATTGAAAGGATTGATTTACTCTGATATTGTCTATTGAAATTCCGGCAGAGGAACAATTTTATGAAATGAATGTTAAAAGGTATCCATTTACAAATTTTTGTTGAGAATTAAAAAACAAGGGTAAATGATGTTAAGAACTAATTATAGATTGATGCATCAGCATTGATTTTAAATTTTAAAACCTAATGATGAAGAAAACACTACTGAGTTTAATTGCAATCGTTGTTTTTATTTTGAGTACCGAGGCTCAAGAACAAAAGCAAGAAATAAGTGAATATTTGAATTCTTATGCTCAAAAGTCAGCTTTGAGTATTGAGGATATTGCCAATTGGGAAATCACCGATAACTACGTCGATAAAAGGAATGGGATAAGATTTGTTTATATAAGACAAACAATCAAAGGCATCCCCGTACAAAATGGTTTGGCAAATTTTGCGATAAAAAACGGCGAAGTGGCATATATGGGCGACAGGCTCATTTCAGACTTAGAAAAAAACCTTCCTTCATCGAATCCTTCGATAGGTGCTGAAACAGCCATAAACAGAGCTGCGGAGCAATTAGATATTGAAGCGCCAAATGGTTTAAACTTGATTAGAACTGAATCAGATAAAAAGTTTATTTATTCAAGTGGCGGCATTTCTCTGGAAAATATTCCTGTAGAACTAATGTATCTAAAAGCGGAAGATGATAAAACCCATTTGGTTTGGAATTTGTCTATTTATGAACTTTCCGCACAAAATTGGTGGTCAGTTTCAATTGACGCTCACAATGGAGCATTGCTCAACAAAGTTAATTGGGTCACGCATTGTGAATTTGGACATTCTCATGAAAATGATGGGAGTTTTAGTGAAGAGCACCTGTCTCATTCTACAAGCTCTTCCAAACTCACTTCATCGGATTATAAGGTAATTGCCTTGCCGGCAGAAAGCCCGAATCATGGCCCATATGTAACAGTAAGTAATCCGTCAGATTCATTGGCTTCTCCTTTTGGTTGGCATGATACAGATGGTTTGCCTGGCGCAGAATTTACCATTACGAGAGGAAATAACGTCCATGCCTATGAAGACCTTGACGGAAGTAATAACAACAATCCCGGCACAAGCCCTGACGGTACTTCAGCATTGCATTTTGATTTTCCCTACACTCCCGGAACAGCGCCAAGTTCTTATACAGATGCAGCGACAACCAATCTGTTTTATCTCAATAATTTGATGCATGATATATGGTATTATTATGGATTTGATGAAGCTTCGGGAAATTTTCAGGTTAATAATTATGGCCGCGGAGGAATTGGAGGAGATGATGTTAGAGCTGAGGCTCAGGATGGTGGTGGAACTAATAATGCCAATTTTGCTACACCGAGTGACGGCAACCGACCGAGAATGCAGATGTATTTATGGGGAAGTGGAAATTCGGCAAGAGATGGAGACTTTGATAACGGAATTATTGCTCATGAATACGGGCATGGTATTTCAAACAGATTAACAGGAGGACCTTCATTAAGTGGTTGTCTTTCAAACGCAGAACAGATGGGAGAGGGCTGGTCTGATTGGTTTGGCTTAATGATCACAATAGACTCCGGCGACCAGGCTACAGACAGAAGAGGTATAGGAACCTTTGCACAAGGTGCGCCAACCACAGGAAATGGCATTCGACCTGCACCTTATACAACAGACTTCTCAATAAACAATTATACATATGGAAATACCAATAGCGGTTTAAGCCAACCTCATGGAATAGGATTTGTATTTGCAACCGCTCTGTGGGATTTGAACTGGGCTCTGATCAACCTTTATGGTGGTGTTGCCGACCCGGATCTTTACACAGGAACCGGAGGAAATAATATTACAATGAATCTTGTGATGATGGGAATGAAATTACAGCCTTGCAGTCCTGGAATGATTGATGGACGTGATGCAATCATTGCTGCAGATGATTTGCTTTATAATGGCATTCACAAGTGTTTAATTTGGGACGTTTTTGCCAATCGAGGATTTGGGTATTTTGCACAGCAGGGAAGCCCTAACAGCCGTTCAGACCAAACAGAAGACTTCAATCCTTCCCCATTTTGCCAAACCGCCACGCAAGCACCAATAGCCAATTTTGGTTTTAATCCTATCGCACCTGCTTGTAAAGGAGATGTAAATTTTATCGATTCAAGTTTGAATCTTGCCCAACAATGGTTTTGGAGTTTTGGCGATGGCACAACAGATACTTTTCCAAATCCAAAACATTCTTATCTGAACGCGGGTACGTATACGGTACAACTGGTTGTTACTAATAACATAGGAAGTGATACCATCTCTAAAACTGTAACTGTAGGGCAACCCCTTCCTCCTGTGGTTTTAGACAAAGAAATCTGTGAAGGTGCTAATGCGGTATTGGTGGCTTCAAATGCCGAAGGAACAATTGAATGGTTTGATTCAGGCATAAATCTACAAGCTACGGGTCCTATTTATATAAGATCAAATGTGACTTCAGATGAAGTCCTTTTGGTCAGGGATAATCGTTCCGGGCCGGGCTCATTTTGTATTTCTGCCTTTGATTCGGTGTATATAAAAGTTTTGAAAAGTGATTTCACCTATAGCCAAAATGGAGCGACGGTTAGTTTTACGGATGCCTCCAGTCATGCCAATGCCTGGTCATGGAATTTTGGCGACGGTAACAGTTCCACTTTGCAAAACCCAACACATACTTATTCAGCAGGCGGTAATTACAATGTTCAATTGAGTATTAATGGCAGACCTTGTTCTAAAACCGAAGTAGTGAGTATAATCAGTGGAATAGAAGATGAAAATGGTTTTGAAAAATTCAGTTTGTATCCCAATCCAAGTAAAGGAACAGTAAATATAAATCTTACAGAAGCTGCCAGAGCAGATTTGCATTACTCTATTCAGGATCTGAGCGGGAAAATATTAATGAGAAGTACAATTGAAAAAGGTGAGAAATCAGTCTTTATTAAATTGAAAGATTTCGAACCTGCAATGTATCTGATTCAGATAGAAGGCGATGATTTTAATGAAATTCGCAAATTGCTTTTAGAATAGTAAAAGAAGTAAAGAATAATAATTAAGCCGCTTAAAGCGGCTTTTTTATTGAATTGAAATTATCACTTTACCACTGTGTTTGGCATCTCCAAAATACTGTAGTTTTTCGGCAATTTCTTCGAAGGGGTATGGGCCGTCAATGATAAATTTGATTTGTCCATTTTCATAAAGTTGATTGATCTTTTCAAGTCCATTATTTGGATTTAGCGCTAATATTCTGAAGTTCTTTTTACCAATTAGACGAAACAACGGATTCAATATCAATAGTGAAATAAGATTATTAAGATTTCCTCCAACTGTAAAATAGTTGCCATTATTTTTAAGCGAATGGGCATACGTAAAGATACTTCTATTGGTTTTGGCATCGAGAATTAAGTCATACTTAATACCGTTTTTTGTAAAATCTTCTTTTCTGTAATCGATAATATGATCAAATCCCAATTTTTGCATCATTGATAATTTATTTCCGCTATCAACACCAGTGATTTCGGTTTCACCATTTTTCAATAAATAAAAGGCTGAGGTACCAAAACCCCCACCGGCACCATTGATCAATACCTTTTTGACTTTTTTCCCTTTACCTAATCCAAATATAGACTGGTAGGCCAGCAAAGAGGCATGCGATACTGCAGCAGCAACTTCGAATGACATATTGAGGGGTTTATGAATTATAGATTTTTCATTGACACATACGTATTCGGCAAATGTGCCAAAACTAAATTCTGAAGTATCGCCGTACACTGCGTCACCAATTTTGAAATTTTTGACATTTGTCCCTATTGCATCAACTACACCTGAAAGTTCCATGCCCGGAATTCGATTTTTTGGTTTCAGCAAACCAAACATGAGACGGTATAATTTTGGTTTTCCTCGCACCATGCTCCAATCCCAGTCGTTGATGGCCGTGCATTTAACTTTGACCAAAACCTCATTATCAGCAGGTTGGGGTTTATCTATCTCTTTAATTTTTAGAACATCTTCCGGCGAACCGTATTCCTCATAAATTGCTGCTCTCATGTTTAATTATTTATGAATAGTTTGAAATAAAATGAAGGCTTGATCAACTCCTTTTTAAGATCAATGTCATCCAACATAGAGGTTATCAATGTCCGAACCGACTCATTTTTTTCTGCTCTGTTAACGATAAAATTGAATAAACCCGGATATTTCAAAAGCATTTGTAAACTTCTGCCAAGCCTGAGTTCATTCCACATCCTTTTGTAAATTTCACGATCATAGTTAAGATTAAATTTAGCATCAAATTTATTCTCCCTAAAACAGTTTTGAACATGCCAGGTCGCAATCCTTGCGCTTCTTATCGCATTTCCAATGCCCTCTCCGGTGAATGGATCAATTAATGCGGCCGCATCACCTAATAACAAATAGCGATTGCCGGAAATCACCCTCTTTTTGGAACCAATTGGAAGGCCGAACCCCTGTACTTTTTCCAATGGTTTAGCCTCAGAAAACCTGTTTCTCAATTCGGGATCGGATTCGATTATTTCTTTAAGTTTTGATCTGAGATTTATTTTTTTTTCAGCCACTGTACTTGAAAGTATCCCTAAGCCAACATTGGCCTTGTTTTCGGTTAAAGGAAATATCCAAAAATAACCGGGGAGAAGTTCTTTATAAAAATGCAATTCAATATGTTTTCCATCATTAAATCCTTTTACATTTTCATAATATTGCCGCACCCCCGCTGAATGGTGCTTTCTTTCAATCTTATTTTTTGAAAGGTATTTTCTCACTACGGAATTGGCACCGTCTGCTCCCAAAACGATTTTACTTTTGAAGTGCTGATCTGCGCATCTGACTGAAATGAATTCTTTTTCATCAGCAATTTCCAGAATACGAATATTCTGATGGATCTCAATGTCACTTTTTGATGCGGCCTGTTCAAATAAAAAATTGTCAAAATCGAGGCGTTTGGATATAAACCCACCGCTATTTGGCGTCAAAGGATTTAAAAATGGAATTTCAAGTTTTTTCTTGTTGGGAGCGATGAAGGTTACGCCTGCGGAATTTTGTTTTTTAACATTTTTAACAAAATTTTCTCCCAAATATTCATCAATCTTATACAATTGATTGACAACATCTGCGCTCAAAGCATCACCACAAATTTTATCTCTGGGAAATACCGATTTTTCGAGCAAGGCTATTCGAAGTCCCTTTCCAGAAAGCAACATTGATGCAATTGTACCCGAAGGGCCGGCACCTATAATAATTACATCATATACATTGTCGGATTCTGTCATTTGAAATTGGACTATAAGACAGAATTTAATGCAATCCTGAATTATTTAGATTAAAAATTTGGTTGGAATATTTTAGTGGGTTAAATCATTGCATTCAATTAAACATGTTGATCTATCAAAATAGCATTTCCATCAGGATCAAGAATGCTAAGACTTGCCGGGCCCTTAGAATTTACATCGGCTTCGCTTTCTAGCTTTATGCCCTTTTCTTTTAATTGTTTTTGAATGCTTCTTATATCATCGAATTCATCCAGATGATTGGCATCACTATCCCAGCCGGGATTAAAAGTTAAAATGTTGTTTTCAAACATCCCCTGAAATAACCCGATCAGTGAATCGACATTCTTCATGATTAAATAATTTTGTTCCGGGCTTCCGGCAAAAACATTAAAACCGAGGGCTTCGTAGAATTCTTTTGACTTATTAATATCTTTTACACTTAAACTAATTGAGAATGCGCCTAATTTCATTTTTTGTGGTTTGTTTTGAATTAAAATGTTTTGGTTCAAAGATTACAAGTGAATAAAATTAATCAATTCAAATAATATGGCATTGGAAGTAATTTCTCTTACACTTAGAGCTTAGATAATGCCGATGGAAGGCCAAGAGCTCTTCGCCAGGCAGCCAATTGCCCCAAATGCATCGACTCATGCGTAATGCACATAAAATACAATAGCTCTCCCAGACTTTGTAAATGATCGCTAAATCTCCATTTGACATGTTCATTAATACGCTTTTCATCCAAATCTACAATCAATTGCTCCACAAGACGATGTTGTTGAGTTAAAGCCTTTAAAAGAGTGTTTTTGTCCGGGTACTGACCGCTATCTACATCAGGTTTTCTTGGATCTCCCGGGCCTTTTCTTTTGAATAACGATTCCCATTGAGGATTGATATCATAAGGCCCACCCAAATATTTTGATGTTAAGGCTGCAGCGGAAACTAAATGGCCTATGGTAAAAGCCGCGTGATTTTCAAGGCCATCCGAAGGACATATGCACATCATTTCTTCTTCCACACCAATCAAAAGTTGTTCTGCGTATTTGAGATTGAATTCGTAAGCATTTAACAAGATGGTTTTCATTCGATTTACATTAAAATGGGAGGTTTAAAATAAATATTTAAAATCGAATGAATTTTTTATTGAATCATATAATAGTTAACAATTTCCACCCCCTTGATTAACTTTTTGTTTTCACGAACTACTTTAAATCCTTTTGATTCAAAAAAAGGCCTGGCGGTTTTGCTTACATCGGAAGACATTTTTTGACATCCTTTTTCAGTTGATTCTTTTTTTAAATTATCGTATAGAACATTGGCAATTCCATTTCTTAAAAAGTCTTTATGAACATATAGAAAATCGACATAATTGTCATTTTGAAGAGAAGCAAATCCTAAAATTTTATTATTCAGTTGAGCAATTAGGGAAAATTGCTTTTCCACCATCGAATTCCACCTATCGATATTTTCTGCTGTTGATGTCCAGGCTTTAATTTGCTCAGGCGTGTAATCGTTTTTGCAGCTTGATTCTATTGTTTCTATGAATAGTTTTTGAAGGAATTGGATATCTTCCAGGTTTACCGTTCTAATTAATATTTCTGCACTATTAATTTCCATAAAAAGGAAATAATACAATTTAATCTTAAGGAACTCTAAAGTTCATAAAACTCCTTTACTGTGAAATCCAATTCTTCCAGTTTTGGCCTGATTAAAGAATTTAAATAATATCTATGAAAATAACCGTTTAAAACCACAATTCTTTTGCCCTTAAACTCTTTTGCAAAGTGCAATATATTTTTTGCCATGGTGCGATTTCTCAAATTCCAAAATTCAGAAGCCCGTTTATAACCTTCTGCATATGTAATGCTATCATTTTCATTTAAGGCATAATAGGTGTTTGAAAATATTGGATAGGATTGCATGATTTTTAGCAAATCCCTGTACTGATACTGCTGTCTTAAATGTGCTATTTTATCGGTAGTACTGTTATTAAAGCCTCTTGCACCCAAATAAGCAAATGAATTCAAAGAATCATTTATTACCAGGTATTCTTTGTAAATGATTGCATTTACAGAGTCTAATAAATTGTTATCGTATAAACTATCGAGCAATTTGGTCGCTTTGCTATCTGTTGGACGAGACCCTATTTTCATGCGGTATTCATTTCTTCCAGTAAATTCATAGGGCCTAACATTTACTTTGAAATTTGTCATATATTTTATTGTGGCAATATTTTCATTGCTCTCCCATGTTCTGTTAAACTTGAAATCTTTTGTAAAAAATGATGAGTCCACTTCAAAGAGAATCAAATCGGGTTCGAGCTTCACCAAAATGTTGTAAAGACTATCGGAGTTGAAATTTTGAATAGGCTGGTGAACAGTACCCAGCAGAATAATTTCAGTTTGACTTTTCCTACATGAGCTGAAAGCGATGCATAAAGTAATCAGAATTAAAATGTATTTCATTTTCTGAGTTTGTTTTATCGGGAGCATTAAATAGCATAAAATTCTTTAGATGCATCCTTAATTACCCGGGATGCTTATGAATTATTTGGCCTTTTCTTTATGCCGGAAATTGTTTTGACTAGCGTGATAACTGTTTCACTTTCTTTATAGTCTTCTTCGAGATCTTCAATGGCTATTTTTCGAGCCTCTTTAATGAGATCATGAACTTCAGGATTATTGAGATCCTCTGCATTGGAAATTTTAATATGTCTAATCCTTTTCCCTGTTCCTACCAATAAACCTTTGGGATCTGAAAGCAAAGCTCCCGAAGGAAAACTAATGTTTACATGTTTGCTGTAAACAATTATTGCGCAATAGCAATCCCAGGCTTTTTTTGTAAATCCATAGCCAATATTGACTGAAATAGTTGAGTCTCCAACCAGTTCGAATTTCGGTTTTGTCTTACGGATTACTATTTTTCTTAATTCCTGGGCTAAACTGCTGATCCTTTCTCCAAAAGGTAAAAGATATCCTTCAATCTGATCATCTATTTCATTCATATTTCATTCTTTTTTATGACTGAATTGAGACTTAATTTTACTTCGTAACCAGCTCACGGCTAAACTTATAAGTACCCCAAAAGCAGAAGCAAAATAATTAAATCCGATATCTATAGGATCAAATACGCGATAGGGTAAAAAAACTTGAATAATTTCATCCAGCAATCCAATCGTCCCCGAAGCAAAAATTGCAATTAGGGCAGGTGATTTTATTTTTTTACCATTAACTTTTCTTTCATATAATGCCTCATAAATGACAATAGCCAATAAACCGTACTCAAACATATGAGAGCGTTCAGCGGTTGTCAGATCCATTCGCAATAAGGCCATTCCGCAGACTGCAAAAACGCCAGCATAAAGCCAATATTCCAATTTTTGCTCGGTACTCCTCCAGCCACTAATTATAAATACAGAAACCAAAAAAAGAAACAGGTAAAATGTACTTTGTTCTATAAGGCGTTTCTCTATCATAAAATTTATGATCTGCCCACCAAAAAAAAGTGTACTGAAAATAGCCATTAAGATTATGCTTGCCCAAAACCATAATCTTTTTTCGCGAAGAGATGTAAATTTTGTCATTCTCAGCACTTTATGCTGTATGTTATTATTACAAGCAATCTAAATTACAACTAAAACTTTCCCTTTTGCTTTATTTGCTTCCATATACTGATGAGCCTTTGCAACTTCCTTAAGTTTAAATATCTTGTCAATATTTAGTTTGATATTCCCTTTTTCAACATCATCAAGGAAGTCTTGCAATAAGTCTTTTGAAAGGTTTTTTGATTCCCCCATATAAACAGTCAGTCTGCCTAAAGAAGGAATATCGCCCATCGGTGTAAACTCCTTCATGGACCATTCATTGCCCAAAATTCCGGTCATACAAACCATTCCTTTTACCGCAATACATTTTAAAGAGTCCTTTAGTGTTCTTGTTCCAATTAACTCAAGCACCTTGTTGACACCATTCGGATAAATTGCTCTTAATTGTTCATTTACATTTCCAGCATCAATTATTACATGGTCAGCTCCATTATCAATAAGTGCTTGTTTCTTATCGGGATTTCGTGTCGTTGAGATTACTGTTAAGCCTTTGGCTTTTGCGAGCTGACAAGCCAGCATTCCAATAGAAGAAGTACCTCCTCGTATAAGCAAAGTCTCATCTTTAGTAATTTCCAGGGCCTGATTCAGAGAGCCCGAGACGGTTTGAAACATTTCGGGAATGGCACCCAGTGTTTTCCATGGCAGAGCACTTTTAAATGGAAATACAATTTCCAATGGGACCGAGGTATATTCTGCATAGCTACCATCAAAAAACCTTCCCATGCCTCCCATTATAGCAGCCACTTGTTGCCCCTTTGAATAAGTATTGCTTGGGTCATCTTCAACAATTCCCACACATTCAATACCCTGAATTCGCGGAAATTTTACACCTGGCGAATCACCCCTTCTGGTGAAAAGTTCAGATCTGTTTAATCCAAATGCTTTTATTTTTACTACAATCCAACCAGGTTTTGTTTTTGGTTTGTTAAGGTTCTGAATTTCAATTACTTCTGGATCTCCCGCTTTAGTTGTAATAGCTGCTTTCATGCTTCAAATTAGCACTATCGCGCGTAATCATCAAGCAACTTATTCTTATTTCCAAAGCAGAATGTTAATGATTTGTATAAGTTTTAGATGGAAAAAATAAAGACTAAATAATGATTCAAAAGAATCTATATACCTAAATGTGCTGCAATTAGCTTGTTGGTTTTATTTTGAATCAATTTTTACTGAAGTCATTGACAAAGAACCACCGACCGGTTGATCATTAAAAAGGGACAAATTATCCCTATCGTCTTTCAAGGCCAGTGTATATATCAAAGGCAAATAGTGTTCGGGTGTAGGTATTGCCAATTCAAATGCTCTACCCTGTTTATTATATTCAATTAAGCTTTTAAAATTTTCATTTAGAATAAATGACTTCATTTTCTCATTTGCCTCTAATGCCCAATCATAAGCAAAAGGTTCACCTTTTAATTTATCCCAGGCTACCATTCTCAGATTGTGAACCATATTACCACTTCCAATTATTAAGATCCCTTTATTCCTGAGTGATTGGAGTTCCCTTGCGAGTTCAAAATGATATATTGCCGGTTTCCGATAATCAATACTCATTTGAATAACAGGAATATTTGCTTCCGGATAAAGGTGCTTAATTACACTCCAGGAACCGTGATCAAGCCCCCATTTATCATCGAGTTCAAGCTCAGTTTTTTTTACAATTTGTTTTATTTCTCGAGCCAATTCGGGGCTACCCGGCGCCGGATATTGTACTTCAAACAATTCCTGAGGAAACCTACCAAAATCATGTATAGTTCTTGGGTTTTGCATGGCTGTAACTAAGGTGCCCTTTGTTTCCCAGTGTGCTGAAATGCAAAGAATAGCCTTTGGTTTAGAAATTTCCTTTCCAACTTGTCTGAAGCCTTGAACAAAAGTATTTTCTTCAATGGCATTCATAGGACTACCGTGACCTAAGAATAACACCGGCATTTTTTCAGTAGGGCTAAAGTGTTCCGTAAGCTTGTTTAATGCATCTACTTTCATTGTTTTTGTAAATAATGGTAATAAAGCCAAAGACTTAAGAAAATCAGATCTTTTCATAATTGTTAATTACAAATTTGAACGGCATTTTATTCAATTTAAACATTTGAGATTAATTCCAGTACTCTATTTTTTGCATCTTGTTTGGCTTTAAAATCACCTTGATTGGTTCCCCCATATCTAAAATTGTATTGCTTTCCTTGAATTGTCATTTTGCCTGTTCTTACTTCAGTTTGAGAATCGGGATTTCCCGAAATTAAGTGGCCGGCATTATCGTATTGAATATTTTGTACTTTATGACCTAGGTTAAAAGCTTTAAGACGATCTTCAATCATAATAGCCATTTGAGCTGATGGCCAAACTTCATCACTTTTGCCTGAAAGCAATAAAATTGGGCCGTTAATTTTTTCAACCTTTATTGTGGCTTTTTCTACATATTCTTTTTGATTCAATCCCCCGGACCAATAGTCAAGCGTGTTAATTGTGCTTGAATTACCTGGCTTAATCTTGTCCATAGGTATATATGGAACATTCTCACCTTTGAATGTCCAGCTGGCTTTTAATTCATCAGAATTAAATGGTAATACGGTATTGGACCATGATACAGAGCTCGGTGAATAGGCTATTGCACCACTTACTAATTCAGGAAAATACGATGCGATTAACAAAGCCAATTCCGCATTTCTTGAAGCTCCCATTACCATTATTTTGTCGGAATTAACTTTGGGCTGTTCACTAAGCCATATTAAAGCTTTTTGAAAATATTCAAGCGGTATTTCCTCAGGTAATTGAGGTAATCCATCCAATCTGGTATATGGTAGTGATAAACCTACAAAACCTTTTTTAGCAAATTCGGAGCCCCAATAATCGCCCCATGGACCACCCCCAATTAAAAGAATAGCAGCACTATTTTTTGTATTTTGAGCCAGGTAAAAATTACCTTTAATACCATCCTGATCTATTTTTTGAGGTCGAATTCCATCAAACAATAGGCGGTCTGTAATCCAATAGCCGGCAAGTAAAATTACGATTACAGAAATGGCGATTATTAATGTCCTTTTTTTCATTTGTATTATTCGAATTCATGCAAACAGCCTGTAAAAATCCGCGGCGGTAATCATTTACTAAGCTAACCACCACCACCGATTTTTTAAAATATATTTTACATGTTCAAAAGGCACATTCGCCATTGCCCTCAATCCCTTTAGTTGCCGGGGTTTAAATCCTTTTTCATTGGACATGTTCTCAATCCAAATATTGCATAAAGGGGGCAAAAGCTAATTAAACTTGTCATAACAAATATTCCGGCCAGAACTAATAGAACGATCCCTAATGTACCGGTTAAAATATTTGCAAAATAAAGTGTTGCAATAATAGCAGCGATTATCACTCTGATAATTCGGTCTGCTGAACCCATGTTTCTTTTCATGATTATAAATTTTTAGTTATATAAATGCTGAACCCAAAGAACTGTGCTTGTTATCGCCGCAATACAAGTTTAAAAGACAGGCGACAAAATATTAGCTTTTTCCTTACGATTCATTGTGTCAAAATTATACATGGGTTTCATGCTATGCAGTGACTGTAGTCACCACTATAAAATTTCTATGCTATTGGAATGTTGTCTAAGTAATTTTTCTGTTTCCAATTTTTTCATTGTTCGGCTAATTACCTCACGCGCTGTACCCAATTCATTGGCAATCTGCCTGTGAGAAATTTTAATTGGATTTTGGTTTGTTAGACTGACTTTTTCTTGCAAATAGTCAAATAAACGTTTATCCATTTTGTTGAACAAAACATGGTGAATGGTATCAAGCAATTCGCTATATCGCAAATTGTATTGTTGAAAGAACAGGGAATTGATATCAGAAAACTGTTTTGTCCAATTCAAAACTTTGTCCACTGGAAGTAGCAAGGCCGTGGTATTTTCTTCTGCTATCGCAAATACTCGGCTCGGTTCATTTTTTAAGCTGGCTGAAAATGACATGATACAACTTTCTTTAGGTCTGATATAATACAATAACAATTCTTTATCCTCATGCCTGGTGAAAACCTTTATGAGTCCTTCTAATACAATAGGTATCACTTTTACATATTGACCCTCCCTTAATATCTCACTTTCCTTGGGAATATCCTTGATTATTGCTGATTCTGTTATCTCAAATACCAAGTCTGGATTTAAATGTGCGAGCGCTTGAGATATTTTTTTCTTTGTTGTTTCACTCATGGCCAAGAATTAGATTAAATGCCGAATTCCCTGATTTCATTTTTGCACAAAAGTCACTTTTAAGCACGAATTAACAGTTTTTTTAATGGCAGTTTAGTTCATTCTATTTCGATTCGAATAAAGCATCATTCCTATAGACTCATTCCAAATTTTTAACCGATTCTAATTGCTTATTATAAGCTTCAATCCTTGCATGGGCTGTACCGTCAATTAACAAAATAACGACCAACATGGCAATAGTAGTAATCATACTTGCCCGCCAAACAGGTGTTTTTATAAATAACAATACGAGAGCACAGGCGGTGATAATTAATGGAATAGCTGTAAATACTATGGTTTTATATTCATTCAAAGTTCTTTCGGCACGGACTAATTCTGATTCTACAAAAGCGGATGCATTTTTTTTGTAGTCCATTTCAAATTGTGAAATTCTTGATTTATTGGTATAAAATAATCCAAGTCCTATGATTAAAAGTAAAACACCTGCTACCAGGGTAGGAATGATGTATGCTTTTGCAATATCGGTTTTACCTAATTGCCAAAATCCTATGCTTGCCATTACAAATACGATTCCGAAGAGAATGAAAAATGAGGATGAAAACACCTCTGCCTTAGCCCACTCTGTTGCTGATTTTAATATATCCATGGTTTAATTTAGTTTGAATTTTTCTCTGTAAGCTGATGGGCTGATACCTTCCTTCTTTTTAAATAGGCGTGAAAAATAAGGAGGATATTCAAAACCCAATTCATAGGCTACTTCAGAAATGGTTTTATTGGGGTTTAATAAATTGTTTTTTGCTTCGTCTATAAGGTAAAATTGCAAATGCTCGGTAGATGTTTTCCCCGTTTCTTTTTTAAGCGTATCGCTTAAGTAACGCTGCGAAACCGACAAGTTTTCTGCAATTTGCTCAATGCTTGGAATTCCTTTTTCCTGCAATTGACCGGTATCAAAATAGAGTTCTAATTGCTGATTAAATTGATCGAGCAAATCATTATTCAGCTGTTTTCGATTGATAAACTGTCGTTCGTAATAACGGTTGGCATATTTTAAAAGAGTGCTCAATTGCGAAATTATAATGTCCTTACTGAATTCATCCTGATTGTTTTGATATTCCATTTCAATGCTCTCCACAATCGCTTCTATTTGCTTTTCTTCCTTGGGCGAAAGATGTAGCGCCTCATTAACTGAATACGAAAAGAATCCGTATTTCTTAATCTGATGTGCAAGTTCGTTGCCTTTAATAAAGTCTTCGTGAAAGGTGATGGAAAAGCCTTTTTGATCAATCATCACACTATTCTCCCATTGTAGAACCTGCCTTGGAGCGATGAAAAAAAGAGCACCATTTGTGAAATCGTATTTAGTTCGGCCGTAATTTAATTCGCCCTTTAATATATTTTTAAAACTAATGGTATAGCAATCGTTGGTGATGGGGGGAGAACTTGCCTTGGGGCAAGGTAAATAACCATCCCCAAATGCAGAAAACACACTCAACATTGGATGTTCCGGACTCGGAAGTTCCAGATAATCCATGTATGCCGATAATGTTTTAAAGTGTTGCATTTTAGCTAAATTAAAGATTCCACTTTAAACCAATTGCCTTTTCAGATTCCTCCCACAACTTTTCTGCTACAGTTTTATCTTTCGCATGCGGCTCTAATTTGCATTCACCAACAGGCCCGGTCCAGTAATTTCGTCCTGTAGGACCATAAAAGGCAGTTTGGTCTAAGTCCGGTTCTGTTGCACACATTAATTGTGGATAGGAACCTTTCTCGGCCGATTGAACCATGGGAGATAATTTCATTAGTTGCCAAATAAAGCGAGTCATTAAACTCCCGCTTGTTCTGATCAATGAAGTTCGGGAAGCACCGGGATGACAAGCATAAACCTTGAAATCGGTCTTGCCTGCCTTTTTCAAACGATCCTGAAATTCGTAGACACACATAATCTGGGCCAACTTGCTCTGGCTGTAGACACCATTAGGACTGTAGTTCTTATCCCAGTTCATATCATCAAATTGTATGGTTTTAATACCTAAATTATAGCCCATGCTTCCTACGGTTACGATACGACCTTTCGATTCTTCAATTCGTGGATATAGCAATGCTTGCAGTAAAAAATTACCAAAATGATTTACCCCCATTTGGCTTTCAAAGCCATCAACAGTAATCGTTTGTTTTGGCACCTGGGCTATAGCGGCATTACAAATCAAAACATCGATTTGAGGAACTATCCTTAAAACTTCTTTTGCAGCTTGTTTCACTGAGTCTTGTTCTGCCAGATCCATAAGTATATTGCATACATCTATTTCATTTCCAAGTGCTTGTTTGAAGGCTGAAATGGTATCTTCAGATTTTTTAGCACTGCGATTTAACATCACAACTTTTGCACCTTTTGAGAGCAATATTTTTGCAGCTTCAAAACCGGTACCGCTTGTAGTACCTGTTATGACAAAGGTTTTTCCTTCTATATCTTTTATTCTATCAGGTGTCCAGCCGTGTTTTCCAAATTGATTTGTATTCATCATTGCTTTTTTTGTTGACACAAAGATCACTAAAGCACTTTGCGTTGGTCTTATACATAATTTCGAATGATGTATACTTTTTGGTTTGGGGGTATTTATTTACAAAAAGTGGGTAATTAAAAGTGAATTAGTGGAATTCAAGGTTTTTCCCCGTTTATCACCAAATTAATTTGATATATGGATAGACTTTAATCTTATCATCTTAGCTCCTTTTACTATTATACAATGTTGTGACCAGTGGTTTTATATTTCAAAACGAAATGGTTATTCCGAAATTCACATCATGATAGAGCTTGTCTATTGGCACCAAAGGGGTGGTGTCGTAAATATTCTGATACAATAATCGCAAACCAATGTACTTTGTGATATTATATGTTAGTTCAAAACTGCTTGCAAGTCTATAATTCTTAAAAAATTTAGAGAGATATGGTTGGTAGTATCCACTAATATCTAAGTTGAATGATTCTCCTAAACCTTGTTTAAAACTTACATAAGAATTTCCCCTAAATCGATTCACTTCAATAGCCGATTGGTCTATAGGCAATAAATCATCAGGAACGCCTGAAAAATCCCAACGCTCAAATTCATACAAACTTCCAAAACCAAAAAACAAACCGGTATTGTTTTTTACCAAAGCGCGCCAACGGAAATTTACTCCACCTGCATATTTTCTGTCCAAGCCTCTTATTTCACTCCAATGCATTTGATAAAATGGCTCAATAGCAATTTTTTTGCTTCGCAGGTTAACGTATTCTAAATATAAAAAACCTCCACTCATAATATTTTCATCT
Source organism: Cytophagales bacterium (assembly GCA_040218795.1). Classification (GTDB taxonomy): domain Bacteria; phylum Bacteroidota; class Bacteroidia; order Cytophagales; family CCMP332; genus CCMP332. Next base: position 355,780 of record JAVJQT010000002.1, read on the forward strand.
CCAAATATGCTATACTCAATTTTATTCCCGATAGTAAAACCATGGTTTTTGATGCGTATTGAAACGTCGGCAATATTTTCTAATTCTAAAAAATCTTCTTTAACATTACGATACCTGAAACTTGGCGTAAAATTTCCTTTGAGTACTTTTGAGGTATCAATTATTACGTTAAAATTCTCTGTATGCAGAACTTGAGAACTCACTTTTTGATGTAAAAACAGAATGGATATGAGAAACATCAATGGAAATTTTACTTTTTTCATTTTACTTAATATTCAGATTGATTGCTTCTTACCTTTGGCAATAAAGTTTCTTTTATGCACGAGCCATTGGGCTTAATTAATAGTTTTAATCTAATGGATTTGCTGTTCAGTTTCAAGTTGCCACTTTGAGGAATGTGCTAAATCGTTCTCATCTGCTCGCATCCCTGTTTTTTTCGTCCTCAGTTCTTATAAGCGCTTATTGAAATACTACTTACTCTTGAGGCTAACTCTTTCGCTTCCTCGCTATTCAGACTAAAATTCATTTCTTCTGCTATTTTTTTTACCTGAGGGTCAGATAGCATCAATTCAAGTGGGAAGTTTGCTTTCGATTCAAGCTTAATATCTTTAAAACCCGCCTTTTCGACATATTGAAGATAAGTCTCTATGTTCTCAGCTCCTGATACGCAAGCAATATGACCTGCAAGTGAATTCTTTATAAATTCCGGAAGTTCCTTTTCCAAAACCACATCGCTTATGGACAGTTTCCCTCCATTTTTTAAAACTCTAAATGCCTCATTATAAACATCGCCTTTTTTTAGCGAAAGGTTTATGACACAATTTGAAATAATGTGGTCCGCAATATTATCATCGATTGGCAGGTCTTCGATATCTCCTTTTATAAATTCAACATTATTGTAGTTTCCATTTATAGAATTTCTTCTAGCCAGTGAAAGCATATCCTCTGATAAATCAACACCTATAACTTTTCCGCTTTCCCCAACAATTTTTGATACTAAAAAGGAATCAAATCCTGCTCCGGAACCTAAATCGACAACCGTTTGCCCTTTTTTAATTTGAGCAAAGGCTGATGGGTTTCCGCATCCAACACCCAAATTTGAGCCTTCAGGTGCTGTTTTCAATTCTTCCTTCGAATAGCCGATTTTTTCACCAACCTGATCGGTAGTATTCATTGTTTCGCAGCAAGCAAACATTTTTGAGAATGGTCCATTTTGAGTAGATTTAGCCAGTTTGCTATAACTTTCTACGACTGATTGTTTTACTGAATCTGTATTCATCTTTTTATTTTTTTAGATTAATTAATGATACAAATTTCAGTTCTTGACAGCGCTTAGCAATTGACTTAGGTCAAGTTCGTGTGATTTTGTTCCGAATTCTACTTAAAGTTTCCGGAGCAATTTGTAAGTATGTCGCTAAATGGTTTAATGGCACCCGTTGAAGAAGCGCTTTGTCATTATTCATTATATGTAAATACCTCTCGGTGGCTGATAAATCACTCAGAAATCTATTATGTGATTCTGATGTGAGGTACTCATTTTCTGCAGCCAGTCTTCCCACTTGTTGCCAAAATGGGTCTTTGTTGAATAAGTCTTGGAGAGAGGTGTAAGAAAGAACAATCAATTTTGATTCTTCAATTGCCTGTATAGCGATTTCGCTTTTCTCTTGCGTTATCAAACTCTTGTATGAAGTACTGAGGGTATTTTCTCTGCAAAAACAATTCGTAACTTCTTTGCCATCTTGGAGATAGTATTGTCTTAATAAGCCCTTTTCAATAAATGCAATGTTTTTGCAAATTTTACCTTGATTCAAGAAAAAATTTCCGGGTTTAAATGTTTTTACTTTAAGAAAGGGAAGCGCGCTCTCGTAAGCTCCAGGTGAATAGTTAGGAAATTGCTCTAAGTATTTATTGAATGCATCCATGAAATCAAAGCATGAAGTTAACTTCTGATATAAGAGCCTTAGCGAATTAAGTACTCTTCCTCTTAAAATGGAAAGATATTGAATTAAGTTAAAAAGCGGTTCGAGCTTGCACCCGAACCGCCTTTGATTTTATACCCTGTATGCCGTTTTATGGTGCTATCATGTTACAGGATTTGATTTGAAGTAAGCGTAGAAACTTGTAGCAATAGCCAGGGATGAAACTATCGTCATAACAGTTCCTGGAGCGAAATTTACATACCCTCCTAGGTCCATAAATAAAAAATATCCCAGGTCGGTTAAGCCTCCAGCGATAGCTGCCAGGAAAATGGCATTTTTATTTCCTTTCCATATGAAGAATGAACAGATCAAGGTTACTAGTCCGACCCAAAGAAGATTAAATCCATGCTGGCCAATTAGCGCGCCAGCAGCATCCGGATAATCCGCTTGGAGGGTTTCTGGATCGATCGCATCTGCTACGCCACTAACAGCCCCAGCTATGTCTCCACTCAAAATGAAATTATCCGTCATTATTCCGGCAAATATGTGCACAAGGCCCCAGATGATCCACAAGATGGAAGAAGCCTTTAGCAGTAAAGAAGTTTTCATGTTATAAATAATTTTTTAATTATGAATTTTACCTGGGCTGTATTGGTGCTTTTTTAAGTCTACCCCAAACCACGAAAGAAGCCAATGAGAATAAAATGATATTTGGCACAGGCGGTTCGCCCACTGAGATATGGTAGATCGAAGCCATAACCATAACAGTAGCTAAACCAATAGCTGCAATTGGTGTAAGTATGGGTTTGATTCTTAGCAAGGCAGGAAGAATTAAACCAATTGCCCCAAGCAATTCACTTATACCAATAAAACGTACCGTAACCTCCGAAAAATTGTTGACAAATGACATTCCATTTGCAGCCAGTTCATCAATTGGTGCTGTAATTTTCATGAAGCCTGCCATAATAAAGGCAGCAGCTAACAAGCCTTGTGTCACCCACAATGCAATTTGAAGACCTTTAGATTTTTTCATCTTTTGTTAATTTTTATAAGAACCCAAAAGTACTGTGCATGGCATTCCCGTACATTCATGTAGATTAATAAATGCGGAGTCGGGACTATTTTCCTGCGATCTCAGCTCTCAGCGTACTTAATGCCTGAGGTGTTATGCCCAGATAGGAAGCGATCATTTTTTGAGGAACGCGTTGGACAATGTCAGGATAGGTCTGAATAAAGTGTTCATATCGTTCAATGGCTGAAGCACTCATAAGCATAATGATTCTTTTTTGCAGAACTTCTATTCGATTGATTAGTTTCTGATTGTCTGAAATTGTTGTAATGTCTTTTTCTATTTGGATGACTATAGAATCTTCCAATGCATCAATAAATAATTCACAAGGGCTTTCCGGAGAAACAGTGTCGGCAACGATCCAATTTTCCGGGGCAAACATATAGATGTGCTCTTTTCCTTTTTGATCAATTGAATAGCTGCGCAATAAGCCTGTTTCAACTTGATAGACTTTGCTTTTCAAATCGCCTTTTCTCTGAATTATTTGTCCTTTTTTGATCTTTACTTCTTTCACAGCAATTGATTTCCCTATGGCATATGTTCAGCTAAAGCGCGAATGTGCTCCGCTTAATAGAAACGCCAAAGTTCCTTTTCGAATTAATTTTATTAATGACCCATTTCTCTTATTCATTATAGAGTTTGTTCTGTGGTTTTTTAATATATATCCAAATCCTTGCCAAGGACAACTTTTCCCTTGTAGTGGTCTTTTATTTCTTTTAAAATACTTTCGTCCGTTGCCCCCCAGGACAAAATATGATACAATATCAGTAATTCAGGCGTAGCTTCTGTTGCTATCTTGGCCAATTCATAAGTTGATGTATGGTTTTTAGCATGATACTTTTTCCAAAAATCGTCTTTAAGATCATATTTCGACTTACTGTACACCTCGTGTAAAAGTATATCAGCATTTTTGGCATATTCTGATATTTTCGTTGAAGGAGCAGTGTCTCCGGAAATAACAATGACTTTATCCGGCGTAGTAAACCGAAAACCCCAGGCATTTGGCCAGGTTCCATGAGGGACAGGAAATGCCTCAACTTTTACGTTTTCATCTTCATAAATAAGGCCTTCACTTTTAATTTCTCTGCTATCTACTCGCCATCCTTGATTATTTGCGGGTTCGAGACCGTAAAGTCGATATTTAATATCTTCCTCATAAGCTTTAAGAATATGATTGGTCATTTTAGTAATTCCTTCGGGTCCATAGACTATGAGCGGCTCATCGCGTCCCATAACCCATGGTGTTAAGATTAAATCCGGATATCCTGTTGTATGGTCAGAATGTAAATGGGTAAGAAAAGCTCGCTTAATATTCTTGGCATTTAGTCCTTTAATATTTCCACCATATCTCTCCGACAAGGATGCTGCCTGGCGAATAAGACCAGGGCCAAAATCAATAATATATGCTTCGTTATTAACTACTATAGCTATTGATGGGCCAGATTTTGATGGGTTTGGATTTGGGTTTCCGGTTCCAAGAAGAATGAGTTTAGTCCTTTCTGAGTCTGAGAAATCATTCTGAGCCTTTGTTCCATAAATAGAAACTATAAATAGCGATAATAGGATTATGACTAATTTCATTACCTATAGTTACAAGATTTGTAAATACCAAACAACGGTTAGTGTATGGGTTCGTAGCTTAGATTTAAGCGCCGGCATCGTGGGGCATTGAACTATACAAAATGTTAACATTCGTTAAATTATTTTAAAATTCGATTAATATTTTGCCTACCGACTATTGCCATAATTTCAACTTGATTATTTTCTATTCTGTAGAAAATGCTATCTGCACCACAAACACATCTTCTGTAACCAGATTTAATAAAATCTACAGATTCAAATGCCAATGGTCTTTGAGCAATGGTTTCAAAATACTCAAAAAATTTATCTGCTTGATTCTGTCCAAATTTAACAATTCCGTATTGATGAATTCTAATAAGATCATCTTTTGCAGTATTACTAAGTCTATACTTAGCCATTCAATGAATCTTTTGAAGCCTGAAGAATTTCAGCCTTCCTATCATCGGTAAATCCACTCTTTTCAGCAGATTCAAGCTTCAATCGAATCCAATCTATCTGTTTTTGCTGTTTTCTCGCTTGTCTTATCAAATCGTTAATTAATTCACTTTTGCTTGTATACTCATTGCTTTCAATTTGATTTTTCAGCCACTCATCATTTGGGTCAGTTAGGGAAATGCTTTGTCTAGCCATTCTTTTTTGATGTAAATATACACCAAAAACGCACCAAATAAAATCAATTAATTGTCTTTTTATTCGAATTAAATATGAATGCTAACGTTGGGCTATTGATATTGACTTTATGATTATTTACTAATTGATAATATTTACATCGAGTAAATAAAGAACCAATTAGAAAACATAAAAAAAGCGGTTCTTATACGGATCGCTTTTTTATTTTCATATACAATCAAATAACATTTTAGATCAAAAAATCGATGACTAAAAAGTAATTTCTAATTGATTATCAAGGGATAAAAAATATATAAAATTCCTTATATTTAATTTTCTGCATTTATCATTTACTAAATAATTTATATGAGAAAGCTATATCTAATTGCGATTGCAGGTATTTTCATATCATCATGTGGATCAGATGATGATTCTAACAGTAATACACCTACAACACCTACTGATACAACTAGCGATATAACCCAATATCCCGGCTATACACTTTCCTGGAACGATGAGTTTAATGACACCAAAATAGATCTTGGTAACTGGACACATGAAACCGGAGATGGAACAGATTACGGACTTCCGGCAGGATGGGGATTTAATGAACTTCAAATAAACACAGATGATACTTCTAATTCATCTATTATTCTAGATAGTCTTGGCAATTCGGTTTTGGCTATTACCGCTTTAAAATCAGGTAATTCATATACTTCAGCCAGATTATCAAGTTTTCAAAAGTTTGAATTCAGATTCGGAAGAATGGAAATACGAATGAAACTTCCTGGAGGTAATGGTATGTGGGCAACTCTAAGAGCATTTGGGGTAAATTTTGAAACTATAGGTTGGCCTGGCTGTGGTGAAATAGACATTTTTGATGTCATAGGCAATACTCCAAATAAGCTGTACAATAGGGCTATCTATGTTGATGCTGACAATGAATTAGGTAGTCATGAAGGAGATTACACCTTGTCGAATTCTTCTTTCAGCAATAATTATCACATTCTAAGATTTGACTGGACACCTGATAATATGACATTTTATATCGATGAAGATATGGTTCAGACGATACCTATTGAAGACGATATGAAAGAATTTCTTCGATCACAAACTTTCATACTTAGTCTTGCAGTAGGCGGAAATGCACCAGGAAACCCAGATGCAAACACAATTTTTCCAAATCAAATGTTAGTAGACTATATAAGAATTTATTCCAAAGACGATTTAAATGCCTCTGATCCACCAGAGTTAGATCCCAGAGAAGAGACAATTGGCCAATATGTAGATAGATCAATTCTCGGTCATATGGTTAAAGAAGGATTTAATACATTCGATGATATTGACGTCAATATTGTAGGTGATGGTGGAGAACCATCAATAATAGGTTCTTCAGTAGCTATTGATGGAGATTCAAGTGTATTGTTCAGCTATCCAGGTTCCAACTGGGGTGGTGCTTATTTTAGATTAGGGCAGCCTGTTGACCTTAGTGCCTCGTCTGTTGGCAATCTATATTTTTCAATAAATACTCAAGCTGATTTAAACGATATGGAGGTTAAATTGGAAAGCCCTAATTCGAATGCTTCCATATTTATCGTTGATTATCAAGCAACAGACCTTGGAAATGGATGGCTTGAATATTCAATTCCAATGGCCGATTTTGAAAATTCAGGATTGGATTTGTCAGATGTCGTAGTACCATTTGCATTTTGGAATCCAAGAAACTCAAATGGGGATTTTGCAGCTATGGATATATTAATAGATAATATTTATGTCCAATAGGAAAGTAGATTGAACATAAAAAAAGCGGTTCTGTACAGAGCCGCTTTTATTTTTTCTTAATGATAATTACTAAAGAACTACAACTGAGTTTTTCTCCAGTGAAACAGGACTTTGTACGTATTTGTCTGCATCCCAATCATTTTCACATGCTTTCCCATCGATAAGATATCTGAATTGATATTCTTTGCCTTTCTCAAAGGACATTGTAGTTTGGTATTCACCCGTTTTGAATTTCTTCATGAGACTAGCCTTCCAGTCATTGAAGTCTCCAACAACAGCCACTTACTTTGCACTTTTAGCTGCTTCTAACAACGGTCAATGATAAGAGTAGTAGTGACAAAGGAGCTATTACTTCTTATCTATTGTTATCATCTTTTTCAACTATTTCTGAAGCAGTAACTTTATCAGTGTAGAAAATATGTGTACCTCGATTTTCTTTTTTAGGAAATCTCTTACAAATAAAATTATCATAAGACAGAGTCGTATTATAAATATTGTCCTCTCTTTCAATAATTCTAAGTTTTAATTCCGTACCGTCACTATTTAACATGTTGCCTTCACTGAATGCATGATTAATTGACATGATCTTCTTAGAATCGAAATTAGTACTGTCTTGTAACAAGTATCCTCCAATTCTTACTTTGTTGAAAAGAGGTACAAAAGAATTATGTACATTACCAGTTAGCGTAACTATTTTAGTGTTAGGATATGTTTTTCGGATGTTGCATATTTCCATATACATGGATGAATCTCTGGTTGAAGATGGGTAATTATTATCAATGAATTTTATAATGACTCTTTCATTTTGAAGGCTCTTGTATATTAATTCAAGCATTGATTCACCATTTCTACCATCCAAATTTTCTCTTTGAAAAAATTCCAACTCTTTTAATTGAGCAATTGACATGTCCTTTGATAAGTTATTCATTTGCGAAGAACGAATTTCCAACGCTAAGACGACTTCTTTTTCAGATTGAGTTAGAAGGTTGCACAGACCATGGACAAATTCGGCTGGCTCTTTTGTTCCATGCATTTCTCCAACCATTATTATTTCGTAATCTGAAATCTCATTATATACATGCTGATTCAACTTTGCAATATCTTTAATTGGAATTGCATTTTGTTTTAAAAAATCAATCGGATTATTGGCTTCTTTCACACCGCATGACAGAAGCAATAATAGTAATAGGTAATTCAGCTTTTTCATTTTTAATTCTTTTATTGATGACAACGTTTAGCTAAAGTACGTAGCTTGGGATGGTGTGAGGGGATTAAGCAGCTATGAACTTTACACATTGTTAGCTTTTGCGGAATTCCTTTTTTTGAAATATTCCAATACTTCTTTTGCCGATTTTCCTTCTGTTTCTTTTGCAATTCTTGCGCGTGACTTCCTCACTGATTCTACGCAATCAAATTCTTTTTTAATCTTAGTTTTCATAATCTACAACATCTCTTGGTGATCTAATTTCAATAGTTTTATATCCATTTAAAAGATTTATTGCATTATAACCTTGAATTCTATGAATATTAACCATGTGCTTAAAATTCCAACTTACTAACAAATCTGCTTTTAATATCGTTGCAATTGCTATGTGATAACAGTCAGCGACACTGGACTTACCAACTACGCCTTCGGATAAATAATTATTCGCCAGTTCAATTGATTCTTTAGTTAGAAGAACTTTTTTAATATGGCTTGAAGGGAAATTTTTATAGAAATTTCTGACCTTGACGGGAGCATCATTCAAATCATCTATAGCAACATTAGACACTAACAAATGCATTTTAGCTCTTGTTGTAGCACGTATTTATTTTTTCAATTATCTTTTCTATTTCATTTTTGCTGATATCCAAAACTGTTTCCAAGGAGGAAGAATTATTTTTTAAAAGAAGTTTATTTTTTCCTTTTGGATTTCTAGGATGAGCGATGATATCTGAAGTCAAATTATCTATTTCCAATTCTTTTTTACCGTCTTTAAATAGTTTATAATCAGCAATATAAATAATTCTATTTCTTTCTAAAATGAGTATCTCCTGACCATAGATATTCCATAACACAACTCTTAGAAGGTAAAATCCACTTCCCCAAAAAACTATGTAGATCATTAAGAGTACAAAGTGCAATCCTTCTTGGTTTAAAATAAGAATTATTGTTCCAAAAATTGGCAGTATACCCAAAATGATCATTACGAAAGCAAGAATTGAGATAATTACTTTTGGAGGATTTTCAACTTTAATATTTATTTGATCATCCAAGAATATAACTGAATTGTCCATTTTATTATGTGCTACAACGGTTTAGGCTATGCGTAGTGCGGGTTTTCAAGGCACTTATCTTTCCGTTTAGCTGTTAGTTTATTTAATGTAATTACTTTCATTATAGCACTTCCGCTCGCATTACGTATAGCCAATGTTGGCTGCCGTTATTCTTTTTTAATCCAATTTTCAATGTCGGTTAATAGTTTATCAGATACTCCCTTATAGGAATGTCCTGATTGATAGACATTGCATTCTACTTTCACCGATTTGTTTTTCTTTAACGCTCTATAAAGAGGCAGAATATAATCTTCTATATTCACAACATTGTCGTCAAGTCCACCAGTCAAAAAAACGTCAACATTGGATAGACTATCAACCTGCTTTAGGATATAGAAGTATTCTTGATTATCAATCAACTCTTGAATTGGGTCATCAAATTCAAAATCTACTGGTCCATCTGGTTTCTTAATCGTTTGAAAAAAGTCGGAATATCCTTTTCGCAGGTTTGGATTTGATTTTACTAAATCTCCAAAAATTCCAAGGTCACCTCCTGAAATGCTAATAACTCGTTTAATTTCTTGATGATTTATCGCATATATCATTGACATATGCCCACCATAACTATAGCCACCTAAAATGATTTTGGAAGCGTCAATATCGTATTTCTCTTTCATCTCATTTGACATAAGAAAATCTAACGCAGCTTCTATATCCTCCTGTGAATTTACTAATCCTTGTTTCCCTTCACTATTGTGACAACCCCGAAAGTCAAATTGGAAAATATTGATTCCGTTGTTAGAAAGTGTTTTTCCAATGCTCCAAATATCTCCGGAATCCATAAATCCTTGCGTAAATAAAAGTGTAGGGGAATCCGATTTTTTCGATGCATAGAAATATCCTACGAGTTTTGAACCTTCACTTTCAAATGTTAATGTATCACATTTGGTTTGACTCAACAAAATGTTATTGAGTCCAACTACCAGTATTGTTAGAATCAGATATTTTCTCATTTGCGTTTATTTTTAATGGCTGCCAACGCTTAGGCTAAGATAAGTAAACGGTTTGGTGGGTTAGGTATTTATCTTAGCCATTGTTGTGATCTGGAGTTATTTCATTAATTGAAAAGTTATCAATCCAATAATGCCTAATATCCAAACTATAAAACTTAGGTAAAACCATCGTTGGATATATTTTCCATAATTATTTATATCTCCTTTAAGAAAGGCAAAATAAATTTCGATTAAGAAAGGCTCGTCATAAAGTGCTCTTCTTAAAATTCTTGTTAGAAGAGGAGTTACACTAAAAAATATTGGGTGTAATGCTATTATTAAAAAGATTGTAGTATAATCTACATCATTGTTTAAAGTGCTTGAAAAGAATAGTAAAACCGTTAATACAGTCAATATTACTCCTGTTATAAATGGTAGATTCCATTCAATTGATTTCATTTGGCCTTCCTTCAGAATAATGGGATATTTTTCATCCTTGACTTTGAATTTTGTATGACATTTATTGCATCGATAAGTCTTACTCAAATCACTTATTCCATGAGCATGTGAACATAACGGACAATATATCAGATGGTTTTGTTGCAGTTTAATTGAATTATAAATCTCTTGATCACAACGTTTAGCTAAAGTACGTGCTCTTTGTAGGCGAAGGCAAGAGTTAGAGCATTTACTTTAGCGGGTGTTACCTGCTTTTATCATTAGAATTTCGAGTGACATTCCATTCAATTTCATTTCATAACTCAACGTATCATTTTGAAAACCCATTAGTTGCATAAACAAAGTATCGCCTTCTTTAAGTAAATCATCTTCTTCAGTACTATTGATAATTGAGAAATAGTCGCACTCATTCAGCCAAGTTATTTTTTGATTACTCAAGATATTATCACTAGAATCAAATGACTTCACTCTTTTTTTTGATCTGTTGATCAAGGATATAATTGAGTCACCCTTCATGAAAAATTGGTATTCTCCATATTTATATTTTTTACAATTATCAAGGTCTATGCTTCTTGTTTTATTATTTGCATCATATTCTCTATTGAATATAATTCGAAATGCCTCACAGTTCTGAACTATCTCAGGTTGAGTTTTCCTTATCATTAGATTGTATAGCTCCAATGAATCTGTAATATCTGTTTCAGTTCTTAGATTTTCGAAATGTTTATGAAATGTGGAACTTAAACAGTCAACCATTATGATGCGATTCTCTTCGAGGCTTCTATCTACATTTAAACATTGGCATAAATCTAATGATGCCGCTGAAAAAGGATCTTGGCTAAATGAATTATTAATCATTAATAGTCTAAAGAGAATTAATACTAATACCTTTTTCATTCTTAATCTATAATTGCAGGTAACGTACAAGGCTAAAATGTCGTGCGACCTTCGCACTGGTAACCGGACCGTGTTGCTAAAGTTAGTGGAAAGTAGAGGGATTACAAAAAGCACTGGGAGCATGCATTTTTAGCCATTGTTGTGCTTAGTTTTTTCCAGTAT
>JAVJQT010000007.1:0-276605 GCA_040218795.1 Cytophagales bacterium
TCGAGCTTTGGAATGACGGCTAAAAAAAAATCGTCACTCCAAGACTTGCCTGATTGAAAGGCTCGAGGAGTCTTTTTAGGATCGTAAAGTCTAATACTGCGTTGAGATTCCAAAGTCGAGCTTTGGAATGACGCCTAAAAAGAAATCGTCACTCCAAGACTTGATCTTGGAGTCTCAAAGAGTCCTTTTAGGGTCGCAAAGTCTAATACTGCGTTGAGATTCCAAAGTCGAGCTTTGGAATGACGCCTAAAAAGAAATCGTCACTCCAAGACTTGATCTTGGAGTCTCAAAGAGTCCTTTTAGGGTCGTAAAGTCTAATACTGCGTTGAGATTCCAAAGTCGAGCTTTGGAATAACGAAACTATTTGGGAATAGGAATGAATTGACCCGATTTGATTTGCATATTCTAAGATTTTGTAAATTGATAGTAAAGTAAGATTAATATTGAAAGTAGAAAGTAAACACACCTTTAAATACCATTCGGGCGGCGTTGACGAAAAGCCCGATCTGCTCGCTATTGAAGAGCCTTTGGAAATCAGGATAAGCTTTTTGCAAGGCACCAAACGGGTGGAAAAATCTTTGTCTGTAACCATGCGAACACCCGGCAATGATGAGGAGCTAACCTTGGGATTCCTTTTAACCGAAAACATTATTAACAATCCCAGAGAAGTCATATCCATAAAGCATTGCTTGCAAGTCGCTCCGAAAGAAGAGGGCAATGTAATAAGGGCCATACTTAAAGATGAGGTCAATATTGAATGGGAGAAATTACAAAGGCATTTTTACAGTTCATCAAGTTGTGGTGTTTGCGGGAAAAGTGCATTGGAAAATATTGCTTGTCAAATTCCCAAACGCAGTTTAAACAAAGTCACTATAGAGAAATCCTTCATCGATGCCTTAAGTGACAAAGTAAAAAATGCTCAGGAAGTGTTTAATTATACAGGCGGATTGCATGCCGCAGCCATATTTTCAAAAAATGGTGAATTGCTGGCATTACGCGAAGACATCGGAAGACATAATGCCGTCGATAAAATCATAGGAATTGCGGCTGCGCAAAATTTCAATTCAGTACAAAAGCATTTGTTATGGGTGAGCGGCAGAGCGGGCTTTGAACTCGTTCAGAAAGCCCTGATGGCCGATTTTAGATTGATGGTGGCCGTTGGAGCACCTTCGAGCCTGGCTGTGGATTTGGCAAAAGAAAATAAATTAATCCTGATTGGATTTTCCAGAAATGATCGATTCAATGTATATTCAGGAACGGAATACCTGGAAATCTTATGAAACTGCGATTATTGGGTAATAAAATACGATTGCGATTAAGCGAACCTGAGGTTTACGCTTTAGCTGAAGTTCATCAGGTGCAATCTGTTTTGCCTTTAAACCCCTTTGAAAAAGACAATTTTCATTATTCAATTCATAGTGACGCTAATACCTTAATTCCCATGGCCAGTTTTGTAAAAAATGAACTGCGCATTGATCTTCCCCTGACCGATGTCAAACAATGGGCGGGATCAGATCGGGTGGGAATAGAAAATACCATTGTCTGTAATTCGGGTGAAGAAATAATTATACTGGTTGAAAAAGACTTCAAATGTTTGACGGATCGCAATGAGGATGAATCTCAACTTTTTGACAATCCGGATAAAAATGAGAATTGCTAAAATTTTAATTCCCTATTGATTTACCAAGCGCAATTCATGTGGTGAGGTTTTTGGAATTCGCTTTATCAGTTTTCTGGCTTCAAGATCCAATTTGACGGTGACCATGTACCACAGTATTTTACCGTCAAAATCAGTGGCAATTTCTTGTTCGGCCTTATCGCAAAGCGCCTCAAAACTTATTACCTTTTCATTTTTAATGGTTTTGAGAATGTATTCGGCTATAAAATCATACCTTCTTTTCAAGATATTAACCCCTTTTTTTCCTTTTGGGTGAAGCGTAAGAATCGTTTCTTCTTTTCTCATATTTCAAATAAAACTATCCGCATTTCGATTTCTTTTGCACAAATAATAGTGCCACAAATAAAAACTGGCCAGACTTCTATAGGGTTTCCATTTTTCGGCGTATTCCAGGATTTCTTCCTGACTTTCCAATCCCTTCAATTCCTTTATAGTATTGACTATGGCCACATCACCAATTGGCATTATGTCCTTAAACTGAAGACAAAACATCAGATAAACCTCTGTGGTCCAATTTCCGATTCCTTTAATTGCCGTGAGCTTCTCTCTGATCTCTTTTTCAGATTTAAATTTCAATTCACCGAGGCCCAGCGTTTTTTCCAGAATGGCATTCGAAAGATTTTTAAGATAGGAGGCTTTTTGTCGACTGATCGGTGCATTTCTCATTTCTTTATCACTCAGGGCAACAATATGTTCAGGTGAGAATTCAGATACAATTGAATCCAATTTTTTAAAATGCGCTCTGGCCGATTCCAGACTGACCTGTTGTTCGAGGATAATTTGACATAATGTTTTAAAACCGGCTGTTCTTTGCCAATTCGGCGGCCTGCCGTATTGCTTTTGAATACTTATAAATAGCGAGTCAATTTTTTGCAACTGAGCCTGGTCAATATCATTTACAATGCTTTTTGGCATATAGACTTATATACAGAATGGCATTTTAAAACCATTGATAATACGTTTCATCTCTTTAAATAAAGTAATAATTATAGAATTGAATTGGAATGATAATTCTAAATGAATTAACTTTATAAACGCTTCGAAAATAAAAATGCCAAGATCTAAAGCTTTTGATAAGAATAAAGTCCTGAAAAAGGCCGAATTACTTTTTTGGAAAAAAGGGTATCACGCAACATCCATGCAGGATTTGGTTGATCATTTGGGCATAAACCGCGCGAGCATATACGATACATTTGGCAATAAATGGGGCTTGTTCAAAATGGCTTTTGAGCTTTATATATTTGAATACACCGAAAAATTAAACGATAGCCTGGATACTGAACTGGACCCGAAAGATTCCTTGGGCCGATTTTTTGAAAACGCAATTGATGAGTCAGTAAAGGATAAGGATAAAAAAGGCTGTTTTATTGTAAATACTATTGCTGAGTTGATACCGGGAGAAAAAGAACTTGAGCAATTACTGGATGATACAAGGGCCTTGATACAAAATCACTTTCAGGAATTTATCAAAAGGGGGCAGGAGCATGGTAAAATCTCAAAAGAAAAGGACCCCAAAGCCATTGCGTTTATTTTATATTCCTATTACAATGGCCTTAAAGTCCTGGTTAAAACTAATCCCGGAAATGCGCTTTTAAAAAAATCTTTAAAAGAGTTTCTGAATATTCTGGATTAGCAACAGCCCGATCCGGGTTCACAACAGGCCTCTTCGGCAATTTCTTCGCTTTTTATGTTTGATTTGGGTTTTTCACCCGCTTTTTCTGCATAGACACTAATGCTATAAATAGCGGTACCGCCTTGATTGAATTCGGCCATTTCAGTTTCATTCAAATACTTGCTTAGAATATCTTCGGGAATTTCAATCGAGCTTTCCTTTTGTATAATGATATTTTTGAATCCGGCATCTTCAATAAATTGCAGATAATCGTCTTTCTGAATGGCGCCTGCCACACAACCCGCATACATTTCCGCATCTTCTTTTAATGCTTCAGGTAATTCACCGAGTAAAACTATATCCGATATGCTAAAATGCCCTCCCGGTTTTAGGGTTCTAAAAATTTCGGCGATCACCTTTTTCTTATTGGGAACGAGGTTCAAAACACAATTGCTTACGATAACATCGGCAACATTATCATTTACCGGCATATTGTCGATATCACCTTCTCTGAATTCAACATTGTTAAAATTCAGTTTTTCGGCATTTTGCCTGGCTCTGTCAATCATTTCTCTTGTAAAATCGATACCAATGACTTTACCTTCCGATCCGCATTCATGACGCGCCACAAAACAGTCGTTCCCCGCACCTGAACCCAGATCGATGACGGTATCACCTTTATTTATTTTTGCAAATTGGGTGGGCAATCCACAACCGAGACCCAAATCGGCTTCAGAGGCATAGCCCTCCAATTGATTATAGTCTTCCGACATTATGTTATATACCTCTTTTGAAGTTACCGTTGCACCACAACACGAAGCTTTATTGACTTCAATCTCCTGTGTCGCAATTTTGGAGTATTTGTCTTTTACGATTTGCTTAAGATCCTCTGTGTTTTTCATATTATTTGATTTATTGCAATATAGCGATGATTAATAGTAAATTTTTTTAGCAACAATTGGGGGTATCACATTCAAATCGCTCAAAAATTTGATTGAACTGATTTTTGATCTCCTTCCATCTGGCGTGATTGATACAATAATTCATTTTTACACCTTCAACTGTGCCCTGAATAATTCCAATGTCTTTAAGTTCTCTCAGGTGTTGAGAAATGGTGGCTTGCGCCAGACCGAGTTCATTGACCAGATCTCCATTGATACAGGCATTAGACTTTAAAAGGTATTCGATAATCGCCACTCTTGCAGGGTGGGAAAATGCCTTGGCCGCCAGTGCTATGTCATTTTGAGATTCGGTAAATAATTGAGCTTTTGTAATTCCCATTGTTAAAAGTTACATCGCAATATTACGATTAATATTTAACAATTAAAAATATTCATTAACAAATTCGAATGTCATACGCGATTTTTCGGAGTCTAAATCAAATATTGGGGATTCCAAGGACAAGCCTTGGAATGAAGTCGATTTTATTTTCACTCCAAAATTAGCAAGTCCAAAATCCCCAGAGTCTATCCGGATTTTCAGAAATAGTTAAGTTAAAAATACAAGCAAATCATATTATTCATTGTTTTTGCGTTGAATTACTCAATATTTACCGATTTAATTGCCATGCTAATACCAACTCTTTTTAAATTCCTTTGAGATCATTGTATTTATTTATATTATTAAGGTACGGTGTTATTTGATATATAAATACTCCATACTCTTAAATCTCTTAAGCAATATAGCTTAGGATATGGCTTCCAATTCTAAAGAATAATTGAGATACATATTCTAAATGCTATATACTATGAAACCAATTCTACATATTCCTCTTTTCACAATTCTATTTTCCGCTTGTTTATTTATTACTGGACTTTCCACTATAAAGGCTGAGGCCGAATCCGAAGAGAAAGACTGTTCTTGGGGCTCTACATTTATCGATTACCACAATTTTCCCGATACAATATGTTCTGAAACTGTACAATTTGATGTTATTCATGGTTATTTAGATCCTGGAAACCCTAATGATTATTACCTTGAGTGTGCAAAAAGCACCTATCTACAAATTTACGATGCAGCGAGTACACTTTGGATCACTTTGGATTCGGGAACAAGCGGGGCTAATACGACTTGGCCAGATACCATTAATTTCAATGTCACCTCCGAAATTGCCACCTTTCTTGGCGACTCATTCTATTGTGGCCGCTATTATACTTTTAAATATATTGTAGGAACTTTGAATATAACTTTTCCAAATGACACAATTCATATTATAGATTCCATCTATTTTGACTGCGGTTCTTCTCTTGATTTGAATGCTTCCATTTTCACCGATCCTTCAATCTTTCCGTCTTGTGACCCGGTACTAATTTACACAAGCAGAAATGGCAATCCGACGACACATTTTAATTGGACACATGGGTCTTTGCCTGGCACCTTTTTTTCAAATAATGAATCCATTACTGTTGCCGATCAAAACATTACCAATATAAATGTAACACTGATTGACTCTAGTTTTGGAGGTCAATGTGATATTGGTTTTGATACGCTGCAGACCACCATTGATTACAAAGGCTTTGAAATTACAATTTCTTCTAATTCAAACACTACACTGAATTGCTCAGATCCCACTAACCAGCTATCCTTTCCCGATCTCTATTATGCAGATTCAGCTTTACATAATTTCTCCTATCAATGGTTTAAACGTGAAAATGGAATATCAATAGCAATTGTAGGTGAAACCAATGCAAGACTAAGAGAAGTTGACCAGGAGGGTCAATATGCTGTGAGGGCAACAAATAGTTCTACGGGTTGTTCGGATGTGAGCAATTACATCACCATTTCCGGAATAAGTGAAGAATTTTATAGTCTATCTATCGATGGAGGCAATCAATTATGTCTGGGCGAGAATTCCCCTGAATTGAATTTCACACCTCCATTGCCCTATCCCTTTCCTTCCAGTGCCACAATGACTGTTTATGATGATGGCGTTTCTCAAGCCGCCTCTACTACAATCAATAGCGAAGGCTACTTTTGTGGAAATTGAATACGCAGGTGGTTGCAAGCCTTATTCTGACTCTCTTTTGGTAGATTTAGACACAGTTATCTGCGATAGTGGCTTTGTGATCAGCCCCAATAATTTTATTTGCACCTCTGACCCTGTGGCCATGATCAATCGAGGTACTAAAAATGATTCTATAACCTATACCTGGAATTTTCCAGGAGGCCTGCCTTCATCTTACACCGGCTATTATCCCCCATTAGTTAAATATAGTTCATCAGGTAACTATACCATTACGCTAATCATGAGTTCTACGGTGAGCATCGATACTTTTACCAAAAACATAAGTGTTTCCGAGTCCTGCTGCGACCACGATTATTCAGCTGATTCTACAGTGACATTTAAAAATGCGGCCCTGGGCTTTAAAGACAGTATTACCACCTATACCGGGGGAGGCACTTTTAGTGGTACTTACAATGTTTTGGGCACCATTGTTTTAGAAGATGGTATTTATACAATAGAAGATGGTAGTAATTTTTTTGTTGATGCCGCTTGCATCAATTGTGATTATATCACTCAGCTTGAAGAAATCTGTCGAAACTTCACCTATGATGATAAAACCCAAATCATCTTGGTGGGAGCTACCCTGAACATGGGCGATGCAGAATTCCGGTCAAGCTGTGATTCCATGTGGTACGGGATAGCGGCATTTCAGGGAAGTACCATTTCCTCTCTAAATGACACCTCAGGGCAAAATGCCTTAATAATGGATGCTATGGCAGGGATTTCAATCTGTGATTGGCCTTTTGAATACGAGGACAATTATTATCTCGACCAGGTCTCTTTTCTTAATAACATCATATCCATGAACGACCGAGATCGCAGCAGCAATTTTAACTTCATAAGAAACTCCCACATTGATACGGATAAAGACCTAATGAAAGCCCCTTATGGCAATAGGTATGGTTTAGCAGGAATTAACCTGTCTGGAGGACATTATTATGCAGATTTTGATAATAATTTTATTGCCAATCAGTTGTATGGCTATTACCATCGGCTTATTGGTGATCCCGGCAATACCTATCATATAAAAAACAATACACTTCGTGATTTTTATATTGTTGGAATGGCAATAGGGGGCAGAAACTTAACCGTGAACAGTGAAATCATTAACAACGACTTCTATTTTACCAAAAGTCATATCGGTAGTCAGTCCAGCCCAATTTCTGCCTATTCAGGTTACGAAGGAATACCAATTTATAATACTGGTGTTTTTGGAGAAACAGGTGCCGCACCTGTCGAGAATGAAATATGCGGTGTTTATGCCAGTGGAAGACTACATTGTTATGGAAATCGGTTTTTTGGATTTGATTCTCTTTTGGCGCCCCATGTGCAAAGCGGTATTACCCTCACCACACTTCAAGGGAATGTACCCAATGACGTATCCTTTCGGGAAAATACATTTAACGATTTAGGTATAGGTGTCAGATATATGCATGCTTCCAAAGAAATAAGCGAAAATACATTTAACAATAATAAAAAAGCAATCCGCATTACAAACCTGTCAATCCATTTTGATTGTCTGCTTGATCAAAATACATTCTTTGAAAACAATATGGCCATTGAAGTAGATAATAACACTACTATTACTTCAACCTACGAACTATCTCTACAGGAAAACCTGTTCTTAGATAATGATACGGCGATTTCTGTATTGTACGATAACGATACCATCTCACTAAGCATGCTAATGAACTGCAACAAATTTCAGCTAGATAATACCGAAAGCTATACCCGCTATGGGCTTTTTGTCCATGATAGTGCGGATATAGCAAGTGTAGGTGGAGATAATAGCTTGAGTGATCCAAATGATCCGAGTGGCAATGGTTGGCCAGTGGATCCTAGTAGTACGGGATATGATTCTTGTATAACTCCCGGAGTCGGAATTGATGTTACACAATGGTCAAGTCCTTCAAATTGGGTGTCCATTGAAGATAACTCTACTTCTACTTGGAAGTATTTTGCTTACAATAATGAATTTACGGGTCTTTTCAATCCTTCTGGGATTTTAGATAGGCAAGATCCAGGCGTCGATGCTCCTAGCTGCGCAGTTCAAGATATCTGTTTTCCGTTGGCAAGGATTATGGCAACACTAGACATAGATGAAAACTCCAAGGAATTGGTAATCTACCCCAATCCGTCAAAAGAAATGATTCAAATACGTAGCGCTGGAGAAAAAACAATAGAATTAATCCGTATCTATGACATTGCCCTATCCAAGAGTCCAATTGAGCTGTATTTGACAGGTAAGCGGATTGAAATGAATATTTCAGTGCTAACAAGTGGTTTATACTTTTTGGAAGTTTGGAACAAGGACGGTTCACGTGATTTTGCACGTTTAATAAAAAAGTGAGTATGAGGTTTATTTTACTTCTATTTTTCCTGGCAGCAATATGGTTGCCGGGTTCCTTATACAGTCAAAATCTGATTTGGGACACTACATTTACAAATAATGAGATTGGAGAGCGGATCAATGATATTAGTATAACTTCGAACGGTGATGTGCTTTGCGTAGGAAGGTCAAGCCCAAATAGCAGTGGTGAGCCAAGTATGTTGAAATTTGACAGTCTTGGTAATTTCAAATGGTTTAAGCGCAAACAATACGATTCCTTTCAAGGCGGGAATTTTAACTTTATTCATGATGTACCTAGAGAAATAGATGTCTATTACGTAGGTGGTTCCTCTTTTGAACTTGGAGTTGGAAATAATGACTTTATAGCTAAAATTGATACATCGGGAGATACAATGTGGTGCAAATTCTACACTTATCCTACTTTTTACGGCACTACTCTAAATGCAATTGTTCTTAGAGACAAATCAATTGTAAGTGCTGGTGTGATTCAAACTGCCACCAATTTTGATTTAATAACAAGGAGGGTAGATAGCATGGGTAATACGATGTGGGAAAGAATTTACAATAAGAACGGAAGAGAAGAGTTTTTTGACATTGTTGAGATGTTAGATGGAAGCATAATTCTGACTGGAGCCAACAATGAAAGAATACATCTGCTGCAAATTAATTTTAACGGTCAAAAAATTAAAGACACAACCCTTTTAAACTCAGGAATTAATGAAGTAACTCATATGGCGTCCAGGTTAACGCCTGGGAACAATATTTTAGTTTCTTGTGATTCTTTTGAATCTGGCTGGTTTCAGGGTTCGGTTTTGGAATTATCTGAAAATTTAGAGGTAATTTCTCAGTCCAATCCATTTCAAGGAATTATTGACAATATATATGTTTCTTCGGATAGTACATATCTCATTGAAAACTCCTTCAACCAAGATTCTACTCTGTTTAGCAATTATGATTTGCAACATTCAATTAAGCAAGAGTATTTATTCCCAGTTGATAATTCAATTAGAGATATAAGATCCTTTGATTTTAGTTCGCCAAATTCATTGGTATTTTGTGGTGCAAAAACTTTCGCATCTAATGACCGGTATTGGATTAGCAAATTAAATAATATCAAAGAAGAATGGGTCCCAGATCACTGCGCTTATCAACCCCCCAGGGCAGGTTTTGACTATGAATACACCTATCCTGTCCTAACGCTTCGAGACACTTCCTCAGGCGGATTAAAATACCTTGATACAGTTTATACATGGCAATGGAATACTAGTGTAGGTACAAATGGCACAGATGATAGCCTTGTGGTCTTTTTTGATACTGCTTTTACCAAAACAATAGATATTGAATTGATCATTGGTAACTGGTATGGATGTACTGACACGGTGAATCAAACTTTGGTTTTGGGCGAAACAGGTCTTGAAGTTTATAAAGAACTAGAAGTTAAGGTATTTCCGAATCCTGTTAAAGACATTTTGAATGTCCATATTGAAGATGTTCGGAATGGGTATACATTCAGCCTCTACGACCTACAGGGAAGGCTTCAGTTCAATAAGAGAATTGGTTCAGGTAAATCCACAATCTCAATGTCAGAATTGCCTCAGGGGCTGTATATCTATAGAATCGCGGATGGCATATCGCTAAAGAGAGGAAAGGTTGTTAAGAATTAGTCATTCGATGCTGTCCGCAAATCCGGGCATAGTGTAATTTTATAAGACGCCCTAATACTCCAATAATGTATTATTATTTTATTTATTCAGTGAAAAAATGGACTCTATATGTGTTTAGAGTCCCCAATTGAGAATTGAGATTCCAAGGACAAGCCTTGGAATGAAGTCGATTTTATTTTCACTCCAAAAATAGTATGTCCGTAAACCTCAAAGCGTCCTTCCGGATTCCTGGAGTTTCTCATTATAATCCTGATGTTTCAATAGAAGTCCAGGCTTCCTCTAATTGCTTGTCAAAGAGAACCTGCGCTTTTTCTGAAGATACCTGAATGCTATACAACCATTTTTTCTGCAAGGGACTTAAATAAATTTCTGCATTTACTTTTCTGCCCAATGCCGAATTGATTTTGGTCTTTTGCAAATCGCTCAGCGGCAAATATTTGTAATTGGAATGTTGCAGATAATAGTGCAAATCCCCGGAGGCTAATTTAAAGCCATCGCTTTCTCCGACTTCTTCCATGGCATTTTTATTTGCAAATGCCTGCAATGTCTGTTCATCTACTTTTTGCGGATTGTAAGTAACTTTTACTATTTCTGCAGAACCAATAAATCCGGATTCTGTATTGAGTACGCCCGAAACGGATCCCAATTGCTTTTCTCCCGACCAAAAGCAATACATTTTATAATAGGCTTCCTTTTTATTGTTTTGTAAATCAGCGCTGAGTTCTTCGTCTAAGAGGTTCAGATAGGCGGGTATGGATTTTCCTGATTTTTTTAATGCTGCGATCATGCCGGAACTCAAACCTTTAGCCGAATAGTCACTGGCGATTCGATTTATAATGGATTCGCCCTTCTCATTTACGATTCTCACCACGGGATTATTCCAGCTGGGTTCATTGTATTTTTTTAAAACCTCTGCATCTTTTCCTGCTTTATTATTATAAATGGCAAGTGGAATAAATTCATTTTCGATGGCCTCCACCATTAGCGGATGACTGAGTACATTATGGCCATAATTTCGACATGTCGCACAACCGGGTACTTCCTGAAATAGTATTAATACCGGTTTATTGGACACTTTTGATTTGGAAATAGCAAGATCATAATTTCGCAACCATTCGACCTTACCCAGTTCTTCAGGATTTCCGGCAAAAACCATAAATGAATTAAAAAGAAAGATGCTCAGTAAGACTATAGAATTTCGCATAAAATAAAATTATGGAAATGAACAGTGTAAGTTTGTCATCTTTACGCCATTTTAAAATTTCAAATGCTTAACCGTCTCGGCGCGATGAATCAATTTATTTAGCGACTCAATGCCTATTTCCAAATGAGTTCTGACATATTTCTCGCTCACTTTTTTATCACTTTCATCAGTTTTAACACCTTCGGGAATCATAGGGATATCCGATACTAAAAGCAGGGCACCTACCGGGATTTCATTGGAGAATGCTACGGTGAATATGGTTGCCGTTTCCATATCAATGGCCATGACCCGCAGTCTTTTGAGGTATTTTTTAAAGACCTTATCGTGTTCCCAAATGCGTCGGTTGGTAGTATAAACCGTTCCGGTCCAGTAATCTTGGCCATACTCTCTAATGGCTGTTGAAATTACTTTTTGCAGGGCAAAAGCGGGGAGAGCCGGCACCTCGCTTGGCAAATAATCATTACTCGTTCCTTCGCCTCTTATGGCTGCAATTGGCAAAATAAGATCACCGACCTGGTTTTTCTTTTTCAGGCCTCCGCATTTTCCCAGAAATAAAACTGCTTTTGGATTGATGGCTTTTAAAAGGTCAATGACCGTTGCCGCATTGGCACTTCCCATTCCAAAATTGATAATACTTATTTCTCCTGCCGTGGCGCATTGCATGCTATTGCTGCTGCCTTTGAGTTCAACCTTGTGTATCTCACAAAAGAGTTCGACATAATTTAAAAAGTTGGTCAGCAATATATAATGGCCAAAAAATTCAAGCGGCTGTCCGGTGTATCTGGGCAACCAATTGGTAATTATTTCATTTTTTGTTTTCATACACGATTTTATTCTTTATCACAATTATCAAAAATAGTATTTCAGAAACTAAGATGTATAAATTGTACATCATTGATGTATTAATTACAGTCAGGCGCACAAATAATACATTTAATATACATCATCTCCTTGTATCGTAATTCAAGGCTTAAAATTTGGTCTACCTTTCTTGCTTTAAAAATTTAACCAGCAATTATGAGAAAAATTTACATTACTATTTTAAGTCTGTTTCCTGTTCTGCTTTTAAATGCGCAGAACATTCCAATTGATTTTGAAAGTGGCGGGCATGGAGCCAACTGGAATTGGGCCGTTTTTGAAAACACCGATAATCCACCTTTGGAGATTGTAGCCAATCCGGATCCATCTGGAATAAATACCTCGGCAACAGTAGCCAAATTTACCGCAAGACAAACGGGAAACCCATGGGCGGGTTGCGAATCTTTGCACGGTGCAGGAATAGGTTCCTGGACCATTAATCCAAGCAATTCAACCATACGAATTATGGTATGGAAAGATGTGATTAGCGATGTCGGTATTAAACTGGTAAGAGTGGATAGCTGGTCATTAGGTGAGATCAAAATAGCCAATACTTTGACGAATCAATGGGAACAACTCACTTTTGACTTTTCTTCTCACATGGACACAACCTACGATCAAATCGTGATTTTCCCCGATTTTGATTTGTCTGGCAGAAGTTCTGATAACATTATTTATTTTGATAATGTTTACGGTGCTGCGGCAAGCCCCGTTGCTTTGGAAGCAATTTCAGAAAATGCCATTTCCATATACCCCAATCCTGTAAAAGATCAGTTGAGTATTTCTTCGGCAATTGAAATTGATCAGGTATCAATTTTTAATACCAACGGACAATTGCTAATGGATGTAGAAATTAAGGCTACAAATGCCAATTTGAATACAAGTGACTTCCAACAAGGTGTTTACATTCTGAAAACACTCAGTTCCGGACAGGTCCATGTTCAGAAGTTTATAAAAGACTAATAAAAAAACCCCTGCCAAGCACTGCAGGGGTTTAACCCTAAAATTTATTTAAGGGCATACACCAAATGAAAAATTAACTACCGCAAGCTTCGCAATCATCCGGATTGTCAAGAGAACAAGACATATCCGCCTGATTTTGCGCGATCACTTCCTCTTTTGCAGCCATGGGCTTACTGAGGGTTTTCTTATCAACAGTAAATTTGATGGCATCCGTTGCGGCTTTGGTTCTCAGATAATACATACCTGTTTTCAAACCCTTTTGCCATGCATAGAAATGCATTGAAGTCAGCTTTCCGAAATTCGGATTCTGCATATGGATGTTCAAACTCTGGCTCTGACAGATATAAGCACCTCTATCTGCGGCCATGTCGATGATGGTTTTCTGACTGATTTCCCAAACGGTTTTGTACAGGTCTTTTATTTCCTGAGGAATACTGGAGATCTTTTGAACAGAACCATTTTCTGAAATGAGATCATTTTTCATTTCTTCATTCCATAAACCCGCTTTAATAAGGTCTCTCATCAAATGTTTATTGACCACAACAAATTCACCCGAAAGCACTCTTCTTAAATACAGGTTACTGGTATAGGGCTCAAAGGCTTCACAATTGCCCAATATTTGTGCTGTACTGGCCGTTGGCATAGGAGCTAAAAGGAGGGAATTTCTAACACCGTGTTTTTTCACTTCTCTTTTCAGACTTTCCCAATTCCATCTTCCGGAATCAGGTGTAACTCCCCACATATCAAATTGGAAAATTCCTTTTGAAACAGGAGAGCCCTTAAAGGTTTCATATGGGCCTTCCTTGATAGCCAAATCTTTGGAAGAAGTCATGGCAGCGAAATAAATGGTTTCAAATATTTCCCTGTTTAGTTTTTTCGCTTCTTCGCTTTCAAATGGATAATTCATCAAAATGAAAGTATCGGCTAAACCCTGAACACCCAATCCTATTGGACGGTGACGCATATTGGAATTGCGTGCCTCTTCCACAGGATAATAGTTGACATCGATGACTTTATTGAGATTTTTTGTTACGGTATAAACGACCTCGTAAAGTTTTTCATGATCAAAATTGCCATCTTCTTTGATGTATTTCGGAAGGGCAATGGAAGCCAAATTACAAACAGCCACTTCATCCGGGGCGGTATATTCAATAATTTCTGTACATAGGTTGGACGAGCGAATGGTACCCAAGTTCTTTTGATTTGACTTGTTATTCGCAGCATCTTTAAAAAGCATATAAGGCGTACCGGTTTCCGTTTGTGATTCGAGGATGGCAAACCACAATTCCTGCGCTCGTATTTGCTTTCTGTATTTTCCTTCGCGCTCGTATTTTTCAAAAAGCTTCTCAAATTCTTCCCCATAGGTATCGGCAAGTCCTGGAGCCTCATTGGGATCAAACAAAGACCATACATCATCGTCCTGAACACGTTTCATAAACAAATCAGGTACCCAAAGGGCGTAGAAGAGATCTCTTGCTCTCATTTCTTCTTTCCCGTGATTCTTTTTTAGCTCGAGAAATTCAAAAACATCAGAATGCCATGGTTCGAGATAAATAGCAAAACTGCCTTTTCTCTTTCCGCCGCCCTGATCCACATAACGCGCTGTCATATCAAAATTTCTGAGCATTGGTACGATACCGTTTGAGGTTCCGTTTGTTCCTCTGATATAACTTCCTTTTCCTCTTACATGGTGAATGCTCAGACCTATACCACCTGCCGATTGTGATATTTTTGCACATTGCTTTAATGTGTCATAAATACCATCAATGCTGTCATCCTTCATGGTTAGAAGAAAACAGCTTGACAATTGTGGTTTAGGTGTTCCGGCATTAAACAAAGTCGGAGTAGCGTGCGTAAACCACTTCTCCGATAACAAATTATAGGTTTCGATAGCAGCATCCAGATCATCGCCGTGGATACCAACAGAAACTCTCATGAGCATGTGTTGTGGTCTTTCCACAATGGCTCCATCGAGTTTCATAAGGTAGGATCTTTCCAGTGTTTTAAAGCCGAAAAAATCGTAAGTAAAATCTCTCTCATAATCAATGGCTGCGTCGAGTTTTGCAGCATTGTCTTTGATTACTTTGTAAGTTTCTTTTGAAAGAAGAGGTGCATTGTCCCCGGTTTTCGGGTCAACATAAGAATACATTCTCTTCATGGTATTGGAGAAGGAAGAAGAGGTTCTTTTATGCAAATTAGACACTTCAATTCTCGCAGCAAGTTTGGCATAATCGGGATGCCTTACGGTCATTGAAGCAGCTGTTTCTGCAGCTAATCGGTCCAATTGCTCGGTCGTTACACCATCGTATAATCCGTCGATTACTTTTTTGGCAATTTCAATGGGTTTGATATAATCCATATCAAGACCATTGCAAAGTTTTTCAATTCGGGTGGTGATTTTGTCGAATCGGACAGACTCTCGTCTCCCGTCTCTTTTGATTACTAACATATTATACTTTTAATAATTTTCTCACAAATACTTTAAAAATCTTCATCCATGGTGAAGTTGAAGCCTTTCTTATCATTGTCCATTACACCGGCCTTCTGATATTCTGCAACTCTTTTCTCAAAGAAATTGGTTTTGCCCTGAAGCGAAATCATTTCCATAAAATCAAATGGATTTTTAGAATTGAATTCTTTTTCGCAATTCAATTCCGATAGCAACCTGTCGGCAACAAACTCTATGTATTGTTTCATCAATTTGGAGTTCATGCCTATCAAATCCACTGGCAGTGAATCCGTAATAAATTCTTTTTCAATTTCTACAGCGTCGAGAATGATTTGCCTCAATTTCTCAGTTGGCATTTTGTTTTCGATGTAGTTGTTGTAAAGCAGACATGCAAAATCGCAGTGCAGGCCTTCATCTCTTGAGATGAGTTCATTGGAAAAACTCAATCCGGGCATTAATCCTCTTTTTTTCATCCAGAAAATCGAGCAAAAGCTACCGGAAAAAAATATCCCCTCAACAGCGGCAAATGCGATTAGTCTTTCTTTAAAATCACCATTATCGATCCATCTCAGGGCCCAGTCGGCTTTTTTCTTAACAGCCGGCACTGTTTCGATTGCGTTTAAAAGGTGATCCTTTTCTTTGGGATCCTTTATATAGGTATCAATTAATAAAGAATAGGTTTCAGAGTGAATGTTCTCCATCATGATCTGAAAACCATAAAAGCATTTTGCTTCGGGAAACTGAACTTCATGAAGGAAGTGCTCCGCTAGATTTTCATTGACAATACCATCGCTGGCGGCGAAGAATGCAAGAACATGAGAAAGGAAGTGTCTTTCGCCATCGTTGAGGTTATTCCAGTCTACAAGATCCTGGTTTAAATCAATTTCTTCAGCCGTCCAGAAACTCGCCTCCTCTTTTTTATACATTTCCCAAATGTCGTGGTACTTGATGGGAAATAATACAAATCGTTTTTTGTCTTCTTTTAGTAGGAGTTCTTCGTGCTTTTCCATTTTGGCCTTAGGGTTCTAGTTAAAAAATTTTTAAAAAAAAGGTCTCCTTCAGCTGGTTTCCTGCTTTAAGTCCCCCGCTTAATGATTCCTTAATAAAATGTGCTTGATTTTTTAATCAGGTGCCTACAAATATTGTAAAAGCCCGACATAAGTCAAAGATAATAAAGCAAAAAAACTTTTAACAACTTTTCCACATACATAAATGTGGATAACTACCTTAAAGCATTGTATATCAATAACATAAAAATGTTAATTAAATTTAAACTTCTTATTATACAATGTGTATAAGCTAGGTAAAATTTATCCACATATCCACATCACTTATAAATCATGGCGGGTGCTTGTCTATTTATAAGTATAGGATTATCTTTGCACTCCATTTTTGAAAAAGATACCTAATGTACGCAATTGTTGATATCTCCGGTAAGCAATTCAAGGTTGAAAAAGACCAAAAGATTTACGCCCCTCTTCTAAAAGGAAAAGAAGGTGATAAAGTTGAATTCGATAAAGTAATGCTTATCGACGATAAAGGAAAAATTAAAGTCGGTGCACCCACTGTAAAGGGCGCCAAAGTTTCAGGTAAAATTCTGGAACATGTTAAAGGAGATAAAGTGATCGTCTTTAAGAAAAAGAGAAGAAAAGGATACAAAAAGAAAAACGGTCACAGACAGGATTTCACTCAGATATTAATCGAAAACATTAAATAAGATAAACCATGGCACATAAAAAAGGAGCCGGAAGTACCAGGAACGGAAGAGATTCGGAAAGTAAACGACTCGGTGTTAAAATCTACGGTGGTCAGGAAGCAATCGCTGGAAACA
Organism: Cytophagales bacterium; assembly: GCA_040218795.1. Taxonomy (GTDB): domain Bacteria; phylum Bacteroidota; class Bacteroidia; order Cytophagales; family CCMP332; genus CCMP332. Next base: position 17,614 of record JAVJQT010000007.1, read on the forward strand.
TCATTGTACGCCAGAGAGGAACGAAACATCATCCGGGTAATAATGTCGGTTTAGGAAGAGATCATACTTTATTTGCCTTGATCGATGGAACTGTTGAGTTCAAAGTATCAGGCATTAAGAAAAAATCAGTTGTTTCTGTACTTCCAAATGGTGCAGAAGCCAAGTAATTAGAAATTATTTATCCACAAATTGAGGAGCCCGATTGTTGAAAAACGATTGGGCTTTTTTTGTTAGTTGTCAATTATCAATTTGCCATCTTCAAATAGTAAATTCCAGTCTCTTAGAAGTTTCTCTCTCTGAGCGTAGCGAAGAGTCTACATAAAGGGTTTTAAATAGAGACTCTTCGCTACGCTCAGAGATTGGAAAAAAAAGTGGTTTAATTCTCCAATTTAAATTTTGCACTTAGCATTTTCAAATTCTGCTCCACTCAAAGCGATCGCCTTTCTCCAATCCATAGAGGTCGCAAAAGCCTGCGACTACTTCTATGACGTACAATGCGGGATCGTAAGACAAAACGGGATCTTCAGAATAAGGGCGCGTATTTTTTTGAATCGTCACAATATTTCCTTCCTCATCTGCAAAAATGATATCCAGTGAGATATAGGTGTTTTTCATCCAGAAACTTCTGGGCTCTTCTTTTTCAAATAGGAATAGCATGGCCTGTGAATCACTCATTCTTGCTCTGTACATGAGCCCCTGCGCTCTTTTTTCTTCTGTATCGGCAATTTCCAATTCCATTTTGCGAATGGTATCTCCTTCTCCTGATATAAACATTAGTTCCCCTTGTTTTTTAAAAGGCACCTCATATCGCTCACCGGATGATTCGATCCTCGATTTCTTTTCTGAACAAGCATTTATCATTTGAAAAACAACAAGTATTAAAACAAGCTTTATAAAATAAGATTTCATGCTTTTTGTATTGATTTTGTAAAAATAGAAACCATTCATTAATAGATGGGTTTATTTTGCTTGATTTGATTTTATATTTTTGCGCCTTCAAAAAAACAACAATGAAATTATTCAATCTAATTCTTGCCCTTTTTATAATCGCTGCCTGTTCGAATGAAAAACCCAAAAAAGAGATAGAGGACCCAGGAAAAATAGATGACAGCACGAACATTGTGGATTTGTCTTATCCCCAGGAAAAGCATTTTAAAAATTTACGACAACTCACTTTTGGTGGTGACAATGCAGAGGCTTATTTCAGCTTTGACAATGAAAAATTGGTCTTTCAAAGTAATTATGGTCAATGGGGCGTCTCATGTGATCAAATATTTATGATGAATGTTTCTGAAGGGGCTGAAAATAATGCGCCTATGCTGAGTACAGGACTGGGCAGAACAACATGCTCCTATTTTTATCCGGATGGGCAACACATTCTTTACGGTTCTACACATCTCGGCGGAGATTCTTGCCCGGAAGCGCCACCGTTTATGGAAGGCAAATACGTTTGGCCCATTTACGATTCTTACGATATATTTAAATCAGACCTCAATGGCAATATAGTAGAACAATTAACCGATGAACCCGGCTATGATGCCGAAGCCACCATTTCACCGGATGGCACAAAAATCGTTTTCACGTCTACAAGATCGGGTGATCTTGAACTTTGGACCATGAATATGGATGGATCGGATCTCATGCAGGTCACCGATAAACTCGGTTATGACGGAGGGGCATTTTTTTCTCCTGATAGTCAGAAATTGGTATTTAGAGCTTCAAGACCTCAAGAAGGCGAAGAAGCAGAAACCTATAAATCTCTATTGAGAAAAGGTTTTGTGCAACCCACAAACCTGGAAATATTCACCTGCAATATCGACGGCTCAGAAATGAAGCAAATCACCAATTTGGGCAAGGCCAATTGGGCGCCATTTTTTCACCCCGGAGGCGAAAAAATTATCTTTGCATCGAATCACAAATCAGAGTCGGGAAGACAATTCAATTTATTTATGACAGACCTCAACGGCGAGAATGTAGAACAAATAACTTTTGATCCTGTATTTGATGCTTTCCCAATGTTTTCATTCGATGGAAAACATCTTGTATTTTCGTCCAATAGAAATAATGGCGGCGGCCGTGATACCAATGTATTTTTGGCAGAATGGATAGACTAATAATTATGAAAAAATATCTCGCAATAGTGCTTATTGCCAGCGCATGCAGCACCTCAGAAAATCCTAAACGAGTCAAAGCCAATTTTCAAAGGCATATAGAATATCTCGCTTCTGATGAATTAAAAGGTAGGGAAACCGGCACGGAAGGCGAAGAAATGGCGGCTGAGTATATAGCAAATGAATTTAAGATCGCCGGAATTGAGGCCAAAGGCAGTGAGGGTTATTATCAGGAATTCGAATTTTTGAGTGGCAAAACATTTGCTGAAAACCACTTTATGTTGAATGGCGAGGAAATTCAAAAAGATGAAGACTACTTCGTAATGAATTTTTCAGGAAATGGAGAAGTAAAATCCGAACTGATAATCGCGGGTTTTGGAATCCAGGCTGAAGAATTGGGGCTCGATGAATACAAACGACTCAGAAAAGCGGAAGGAAAAGTCTTTCTAATTGATGTTTCATCACCCGATGGCATACATCCTCATTCTAAATACAAGGCCTATCACGATCTGAGAAACAGAGTGCGCACAGCTAAAGAAAATGGAGCAAAGGCCGTCATTTTTTACAATCCGGGTGAGCTGGCCAATGATCCGAGAAAAAACTACGCCAGAAAAATGGAAAGACTGGATATACCGGTTGTATTTTATTCGGGTGAAAAAGAATTTAAGAACGGCGATTCTGTAAGTATAAAGGTGGAAATGGAAGACGAGTACAGAAGCGGCAAAAATGTCATAGCCTATATTGATAATAATGCTTCGGCAACCGTTGTCATCGGAGCGCATTACGATCATTTGGGAATGGGCGATGAGGGCTCTTTGTATCGCGGTGAAAGCGAGGCCATTCACAATGGTGCCGACGACAACGCAAGCGGAACGGCAGTGCTTCTGGAATTGGCCAGAACTATTCAGAAATCGCGAAAACTCAATCAGAACTTTCTTTTCATCGCATTCTCCGGTGAAGAAAAAGGCCTATTGGGGTCCGGGCATTTTACCGATGAGCCGACAATTGACCTGGAAGATGTCAATTATATGATCAATATGGACATGGTTGGTCGTCTGGATTCAACTAGAACTCTCACTGTTTTTGGAATTGGCACTTCTCCGATCTGGGATTCATTGGTCGATTTAGAGACTATAGCCGGATCTCTCAATATTGTGGAAAAACCCGATGGTGTTGGCCCCTCTGATCACACATCTTTTTATCTCGAAGATATTCCTGTTTTACACCTTTTCACCGGAGCGCATTCCGATTACCATAAGCCAAGCGATGATTTTGATAAAATCAATTACGATGGGATGTACAAAGTTTATTCTTATGTAATGAATGTAGTATCTGCAGTAAACGATCAAAAACTTGAGTTTACAAAAACCAAGGAAGGCGACAATCAGCAGGCGCCCAGGTTTTCGGTTACGCTAGGCGTTGTGCCCGATTATACATTTAGCGGAAAAGGCATGCGCATTGATGGCATCACGGATGGCCGTCCTGCGGATAACGCGGGACTTCTCAAAGGTGATGTGGTTATCCGAATGGGTGAAAACGAAGTCACCGATATGATGGCCTACATGAATGCTCTGTCTATGTTTAAAAAAGGAGACACAACAAGGGTATCGGTAAAAAGAGGGTCCGAGGAAGTAAGTGTTGAAGTAGTTTTTTAATTTGTTTGGCAATTGCCAAGCGATTCCAATACTTCTTCTTTCTCAAGCAAACCGGCCTCATTAGACCAGGCATTTAATATATAAGTGCATATTTGGGCTATCTCATCTTCAATCAGATCGGGGTTAGCCGGCATTACCTGATTATATGTGATCCCATTTACATTTATTTCACCGGCCTGGCCATTTCGAATAATGCAGGCTAGAATATCTCTGTTTTCAAGCAAATAATCGGAAGAATCCAGTGGTGGATAAAGTTTGCCCAGGCCCTGGCCGTTTTCACCATGGCAATGCTGGCACCGCTGAATGTAAATCTGCTTGCCGATCGACATGTACTTTCTGAATTTAATCTCTTTTTGATCCTGACAGGAAGGAATGGAAATAGCGATAATTAAAACAGTCGCCGATAGTAATAAGAACAAGTAAAATCGCCTAAGCACCATCGTATTCTGATAAAAGAATATCCATGTCTTTCATTAATTGATCAACATCTTTCTCAATGGTTCCATCGTAATAACCACGAATTCTTTTTTCCTTGTCCACGAGTATAAAAGCTCCACTGTGCAATAATCCGCCGGGAGCCAATGAATCGGGTTTGGCAGAAACCAAATACCCTTTTTGTGCCACATTAAATATAGAATCCATATCACCGGTAAGGAATGTCCAGTAATTGGTATTTATCTCAAGTCTGTCAGCATAGTCTCTGAGCACTTCTACCGTATCATGTGTTGGGTCTATGCTATGAGAAACAATATGCACCTCTTCATTCCCCTTGTATTTCTCATGAATCCTAAGCATTTGTGTTTTCATGATCGGACAAATGCTCGGGCAGGTGGTAAAAAAAAAGTCGGCTACATATATTTTTCCCCTGAGGTCTTCCGGAGTAAATGAATTCCCATCCTGATTGATAAATTCAAAATCGGGAATGGTGGTATAAATTGTATCTGTATGCTCTTCACCATTTACAATTTTTACATCATATTGCCGGGGCCCCATGATAGGAAGTCTTTTTTCCTGATGACATGCCATTGCAATGAATAGCAATGAAAGCGATAAAAACCTTTTCATACTGTAATAACTTTAATGTCTGAATTGTTTAAATACTGTCTAATTCTGATAGTTTGTCTTCGGCTTTGGGGATTATTTGAAAAGTTTGATTTTTGACCTTTTCCATGATTTCGATCTGTGATTCGTAATATTCAATAACATTTTTAAGACTTATGCTGTCAGCCGGTTTTTCAAAATTATACATCCAATCACGCATACCGATAATGGCCGTATCCATAGAGTTTACCGTATTTTGAATGCCAAGCACCATTCTTGAATCGAGTTCAAGAGAATCCATTTTTAAGTTCAATTTCTTTTTGAGTTTTTCGAGAACCAGTGTTTGAGGCATGACTTCATCGTGTATTCTCATGACCTCTTTGAGTAATGAATCTGCTTTGGGTTTGAGGTCTTTTTCGGAACCGGATTGACCTGCGTTTTCACAGGAAAATATCAAAATACTCAACAGTAATATTAAAATTGTGTTTTTCATGGTAATGATTAAAGATTGTTTAGAATATAATTGCGCATAAGCGTGTGAATATGAACTTTGGCTCCACCAGTATTAATTTTGTGATTATTGCCCGGATAATAAAATGAATCAAATTGTTTTCCCAAATAGATCAGCCTTTCCTGAAGTTCCACTGCATTTTGAAAATGAACATTGTCATCGGCTGTTCCGTGTATCAAAAGATATTTTCCTTTGAGGCTGTCGGCAAAATTTATGGGTGAATTATCATCGTATCCAGAAGCATTGTCTTTTGGCCTTTGCATGTACCTCTCTGTATAAATATTGTCATAAAATCGCCAATTTGTAACAGGTGCTACGGCAATGGCAAGTTTGAACACATCATTGCCTTTAAATAAACAGGAAGTAGACATAAATCCACCATAACTCCAGCCCCAGATACCGATTCTATTTGCATCGATGTAGGATTTTTCACCTAGTTTTCTTGCAATTTCAATCTGATCTATTGTTTCGTATTTTCCTAATTCCTTATAGGTTACTTTTTTAAATTTTGTTCCTCTTCCACCGGTTCCGCGGTTGTCAAAACAGGCAACTATATATCCATTTTGAACGAGCATTTTATTATAGAGTTCTCTTGAGCTTCCATCCCAGTCCTTCGTCACTTTCTGATCACCCGGGCCACCATATAGAAACATCATTAATGGATATTTTTTGGTAGAATCAAAATTGCTTGGTTTCATTAGATATCCGTACAATTCAACCGAATCGAAGATGTTCATGGTAATAAATTCCTTATCAATCCAATCAAATGAAGCCATTGTTTTTTTAGCTGCTGAATTATCTTCTAAAACCTTGACCAACTTTCCTGTTGAGTTGAATAAACTGATTTTTGGGGGCATTCCCGGTTTTGAATATTCGTCAATATAAAATGCACAATCATCGCTCATATCTATTTTGTGCCAGCCCTCTCCATTGCTCAGTTTAGTTTTGCCCTTTCCATTAAAACCAATGACATAAAATTGTCTTTCAAGGTGGCTGTCTTCGGTAGAAGTGAAGTACAATTTTTTGGATTTTTCATCAATACCTATAAGCTCATCCACTTCCCATTTGCCTTTGGTAATGGCATCCAATGATTTTTTTTCAGTATTGTAAATCCAAAAATGTTTGTAGCCGCTTTGTTCTGAAGAATAGATAAACTCCTTACCGCTTTCCAGATAATAAAGATCATCACAGAAATTAATGTCAAAATACTGTTTATGTCTTTCGAGTAATTCTATCTGTGACATGCCGCTGTTAGCTCCAATATGAACTATTTCAAAGGTTTGTTGCAATCTATCGAGCCTTATTAATGATAGAATATCATTGTTGGCCGTCCATTGCATTCTGGGAATATAAAAATCCACCCGGCCATCCATACTGGCTTTTACTTTCGATTTATTTTTTAAATGATAGATATAAATGGAAATATCAGAATTCTTCTCTCCGGCTTTTGGATATTTATAAACATAATCACTTGGGTAAAGGCTGTCCCATAATTGCATGTTGTACCTGGGCACATTGGTTTCATCAAACTCATAATATGCAATTTTATCCCCTTTAGGCGACCATTCAAAAGCCTTTACAAAGGCAAATTCCTCCTCATAAACCCAATCAGTGGTTCCATTTATTATTTTGTTTTTTACACCATTCGAAGTAATCTGTATTTCCTCATTTGCTGCCAGGTCTTTGTAATAAAGATTATTGTTTCTGGCAAATGCTACCTTGCTTCCATCAGGAGAAAATGTGGCATATTGTTGAGGCCCTTTATCCGAGAGTTTGCTAAGTTTTTTCTTTTCTAAATCGTAGATGTAGTATTCAGCCGTATACGATCTGCGATAGATTTTCTTCTTATTCGTTTCTAGAAGTATTTGACTTTCATCGGCACTCAGGGAATAATCGGTGACTCTGATCCCGTGTTTGTCCCCATCGAATAGTGTCGCCACTTCTTCTCCGGAGCTTGTATTGTATCGAATGATTTTGTTGCTGGCCTTCGAGGTGTAATTCTTTCCATCATTCATCCAATTTATTGATTTGACCGTTTTTATACTTATTGAAGGACTGACAAAAATATTATCGGGATCAAATTTCTTTTTTTGTCCTACAGAAGGTAGGGTGAAGTAAATTAATATTGTAATTAGTAAATATATCGGCTTGGTATATCGCATTTTTGAATGAATTGAAGGCGCAAATTTAAGAAATAGATTATTGCAAATAGAGTTATAAAAAAATCAATTAATAATAGCTTAAAATTAGTCTTAGATTGCTAAAACATCTTAAAAAGTTTATATTTGCAGCCCTTTTGAAATGAAACAAAATTAAATTTAATATCAATATGAAAAAGTTAATGAATTACATGTTATCTATGCTTGCGATTGCAGGTGTATTATTTTTATCATCTTGTGGTGATGACGAAGAAGATCCGGCACCAAAAGGCGCGGTTGTAGGGCTTATCGCTACTGATTCCTCTGTTTCCGGTGATGTGACACTTACAGTTGGGTCATCTTTTGGAATCCTTGTATCTGCTTCTAAAGGAGACAGAAATATGGATACCTGGTCAATATTAAGAGATGGTATTGCACTATCTAATTTTGATGGTCTTGATGTACCGGACAACTCAGCATTTACTGTACCTGTTTCTGATATTCCAGTACCAAGTACTGCAGGTGCATACGAATATACTTTCCAGATAACTGACAATGGCGGAGCAACTGGTTCTGTATCTTGGGTAGTTACAGCGGAAGATGCTGCTGCTTTTACTGAAATTGACAATGTTCAATTAGGTGGACAGTCAAGTACTGCATTTGGAAGTTTCCTTAAAGCCGATGATGGAACTGTATTGTTCCTTGCTCAGGCTAACTCTTCTAATGGAGCAGATGTAGATTTATTCTACTACAACGGAGCTACTAACGGACCAACTTTATTTAGCCCAACTGATCCTGATGCAGGTTCTTTATTCGGTGGTGCTGTTGGTGCATGGTCAACTCAAAACGACACTAAAATTGCAAAGTCTACAACTTTGGACTTTGACAATGCTACACCTAATGATGTTGCTACAGTAAGCGTTTCAGGTACAAAAGCTAATCAATTGGCTGCTGATGATGTTTTCGTTTTCGAAACAGAAGCAGGTATCAAAGGAATGGGTAAAGTGATCTCACTTGCTACAGGAAATGACGGTAGCATTACTGTCGACCTTAAAGTAGTTAACTAATTTTATTTAGTTCTGATAAAAAACCCCGGAGAGAAATCCTCGGGGTTTTTTTATTTTTATGCAATTATGATTAAACAATTTACTCTTCTTTTAACACTGCTAGTTTTAATTGCCGCTTGTTCCGATGATGATAGCCATTCGGCTAATGTGGCAAACAGCAACCCAAGCATAAACCTGATTCAAACCGACTCGACCATTTCTGGAAATGATACATTAATGGGCGGTGCGAGTTTTGATATTCTCTTTACGGCGAGCAAAGGAAAGTCCTTGCTGGCATCCTGGTCGCTCAGCCTGGACAATAATTTAATCAACAATTATTCAAATGTCCCGGTATCCGATTTTAACAATTTCACTGAATCCGTTAAAAATATTGAAGTTCCTTTTTCTGCCGGCGATTACGTTTACATCCTGAGTATAAAAGACATTGATGGGGTTTCTGTTGAAACAAGTTGGACGATTACAGTTTTGGAAGATGTCATTCCGGAAAATGCTGAAATAAGCTTAAATAACACCGATTCCACCGTGTATATGGATACAATTTTGGCCCTGGGAACGACATTTGATATTTCGGTGACAGCCAACAAAGGCTTTTACAAATTAAAAACCTGGTCAATATTAAACGATGGCCTGGCATTGAATGGTTTTAATGAAAATGACGTTCCCAATGATTCATTTTTTACCGCACATATTTCCGGTATACCCGTTCCAAATATTGAAGGTGATTATAGCTATTCATTTCAGATCAGTGATGAAAAGGGTACAATAGTTAACGTAGATTGGCAGGTCACAGCGGCAGATATTCCCGTATTTACGGAATATAAGGGCATACAACTGGGCGCCCAAAGCAACTCAAGTATCGGAGGATTCTTTTTGGCAAGACAGGTGCAGGTGTCCAATTTGTCTGAGGCCAATGCATCAAACGGCGAGGCTGTGGAATTTTTCTATTACAATGGAGCAACTAATGGACCTACACTATTCAGTCCAAACGATCCCGATGTGGGTGGTTTTTTTGGTGGCTCTATCAACAACTGGTTTATCAGATTTAACACCAAAATTCAAAAAAGCACAAAAGATTATTCAACAATTACTGCTCAGGACATAGATGAAAGTCTTGTTTCAGGTACAAAAGCCAATCAATTGGCGGTAGGAGATGTGGTGCTTATTGAAACAGCGCTGGGCTTAAAAGCGATATTGATAATTAGAAACCTTGTAGCGGGGAATAACGGTAGTATCGAATTTGATATTAAGATAGTAGATTGAATGCATAAATAATCAATTCAAAATTCAATGATTAAAATTTGAAAAAAATAATAGTATTCGTATTATTTTCATTTGTATTTAATTCCTGCAAAGATACCAACGACATGGATCTCGGTCCTAATATTCGTCTTGATTCAAGCCCCGATCAGGACTATTTTGTAAAAGATGACAGCATATACTTTCGGCTTACTTTAAGCGCCATCAATGGTATTAATACGCTTGAGGTAGATCATGTTACAGGAAATTTCCCCATTCTCAGGATAGGTGAGACCACTTTTAAAGATGCAAGCAGCCAGTTTATTGGTTTTTATTATGTAATAGACAGCACGGAGAATTCCGGCGATACGGCCTTGTTGTCATTTAGAATAATTGACAATAACCTTTTGTCTGATGAAATCATGTACGAATACAAAGTAGCCGAAGAAATTGACACGGTCACAAGCATATTTGGCGATCAGAATAATTCTAATTTTGGCAACTGTATTTCTCTTGAGGATTTGAAAATTTATACGATTCAGGAAGCCTTACAAAACCCTGAAAGGATAGATTTTATTCTGTATCGCGATTCTGTATTGAGTTGGGCCCTATTGAGTCCGAATGTTGGTTCTGGCAACGATAGCCTGATTGCTGAACTGTCTTCCTTTTCAACAAGGAAAAACACCAGGTTTGACCGCGGTATATTTAGCGGAAGTTTTAGCGCCCTCAACAATGACGGGCCGCTTGTAGCGATCGACAGTATCCCAACAAGACGCTATATTGATTCCATAAGTAGTATTAGCACTTTTTATTTTTTAAGTGAAGAAAATAAAAGAGGGCTTATACAATTGAGAAACTTCAGCGATACGCTGGGCAATTTTGGCACTTTGGAAATAAAGGTTCAGAGATAAGGTCTGAATGAGGACTGCATGCTGATCTGGGCATCTGTGCTATCCCAAATGATTATATCTTCTTTAGGATACTCCAATTTGTCGAGTTGCTTTTTATATTTTTTCTGAATCTTTTTAAAGGCTTCCATATTTGATTCCGCAACGGGTTTGGATGGTGGTATTTTTTGCCTGAACGGATCGACCTGATGTCCGTTTTTCCAAAACCTGAAACAACAATGTGGCCCTGTAGCAAGACCGGTACTTCCAACATAACCGATCACATCGCCCTGCTTAACCGTTTTTCCCGGTTTAATACCTGATTTGATCTTGAACATGTGCAAATACTGCGTGGTATAAACACTGTTGTGACGGATTTTAACATAATTGCCATTGTATTTTTTGTATCGGGCCTCTGTTATTACACCATCTCCAACTGCATAAATGGGAGTGCCCTGTGGTGCAGCATAATCGGTACCCAAATGAGCCTTGTATCTTTTCTGTACCGGGTGGTATCTACGCATGGTATACTTGGAACTGATTCGGGAATATTTGAGAGGGGCTTTCAAAAAGGCTTTTCTCAAACTTTCGCCATTATCATCAAAATAATCGTGTTCTGCATCCTGATGAAAATAGTAGGCGCTGAAATTATCGCTAAAATGTTCAAATTGTGCTGCGAGGATTTTGTGCAGACCAACAGATACGCCATCCACAAATAATTCATCATAAATGACTTTAAACTTGTCGTTTTTCTGGATTCGAAAGAAATCTATTTGCCAGGCATACATTTCTGCAAGGGCATTTACCAATTGAATATTGCCCCCATTTTCCAAAATGGTCATATAAAGCGAATTGTAAATCACACCGGTAAAGCTTTTTCGAATGGTGTCAACCGGTTTTTTCGATTCGTATATATTTATGGAATCCCTTAAATCAAATACCACGTATTCAATTGGGTTTTTCTCATAAATCATAAATTTTGCCGATGCACCTGAGTCTCTATCGCATAGAAGCGTATAGGGATTGCCGGTTTTAATTTTTCGGACATCAAAGATTTTTTTTGACTTCCTGGCCAGCTGATCGATGGTTTTATAATCAACATTTCTGGGATTGAGTATTTCAGATAAATTTTGATTTCGTTTGACTTTGTCTTTTTTGACATCAAATGAATCGATCTGAATTCCATATAAATATTGCGGTTCAGGCACCGGTTCGGTTTTGATTTCCTCTTTTACTGTGTCGGATAGTTCTTGTTTGGGTGCTTTATTACAGGCATTTATAAAAAGGAAGGTTAAAACCAGTGTGAAAAACTGAATGAATGGTTTACGATAGTTCATTGGAAGCCAGGACCTAATTACTTGCAAAATAAAGTCAAAAGCATGAATTCTACTAATCCATGCTTATTTTGATCATTTAATCAAATTTTCCAAACTTCATAGATACATTGGCTGTCCAGCCCGAAAGATCAGAGTCTTTTAAGTTTTGAAGATCGGTTCCGTAGATATAACGATAGCCTCCTCCCAGACCGAGTTTGAAGAATCTGGCCATATTAATTTCAATATTCAAACCGGGTTCAGCCACAAAGAACGCCGAACTTTCAATACTCGGCTTAAGTGTAAAGTCATTGTCGGAAATGGTAATGTTATCATCTGTAAGATCCACTCCACCTGCACCGATCACTACCGGTATATCGATATGAATCAGACTATTGGGACTAACAGTATAGCCAAAAAGAAGACCGCCGTAGCCAAAACCCGACATATCTATTCTTATATCCCGATTGGGATCATTTTCAGGTAATCTTGCATCGATGCCGTTAAATTTTTCCCTGGTTGACAGGCCGTAACCCGCAACGCCTATATAGGCATGTTCATTAAAGATAACGGCCGCCTGGCCACCCAAAAGAAGATTTATTTCATCATTGACCGGGCTAACTTTCATATCAAAAGCCCCATAAGCCCCGCTTAACCTTCCATTTCCAAAAAGTGTTTGCATTTCACTATCCTGCGCTCTCACAACTTCGGCAAGAACCAGAGCAATCATTAGAATAATGTATTTCTTCATGTTTTTATTTTTTTAAAAAATGTATTTAGCCGATACTCCGAAATCAAAAACCCTTGAACGCAAATAGCGCATTCCAACTAATTCAAGTGCCGGTTTAATGTCCAAGGCAAAGGCCATGGGAACCGAATAAATATGATATTCGACCCCAACAATGGCATCCACACCCATTGTGAAAAATGTTTTTCTTCTTATGTCGAGCAAGCGGTATTGGTATTGACCCGATGAATCAGACCTCAGTAACACAGGTTCGGATTGTACATAGCCTATATGTCCTCCAAAACCGTAATAACCGTAAAAATTATCTCCCAGACTGAAAGCCATGGGTTTGTGTTTTTCATAAAGAGCTGTCAATTGAATGCCATTTTCGCGTCCGCTCATCATGATTTCAAATGCCTCAAGATTGGAAAACATCTTCTTATAAGTGAGGGCGGTGGTACCGCCCAAACGCAAACCTGCCATGCTTTCGATATTTTGTGCCTGGCCAACATTGAATGTTAAAAGAATAATTATGGTACTTATGACAATGAGGTATTTCATAAATTTTACTTTTCAAATATGCTTAAAGATCCTCCCTGATTATCAATATTGATCTGGACAGGATTTTCTCCTTCCACCTGACCTGAAATTCTAATGTATTTGTTTTTTGAATCGGTATAGTACTTGTTCAGGGATTTCCAGTTGAGAGGAATTTCAAGATTTTCTTCTTTTGCTATAAGGTCAATATTATAAGCTTTTTCCGGGTTCAGCCATAGTTTCATATCGGTAGCTTTTGAATTAATATTGATCAATCGGGCATCATCATTTAAGGATTCAATATTTACATCTGAATAATTGGTACTTCCAACGATTTCCTCTTTCAAGTCACCGATATTGATGGTGCTAAAAGTCGCTTCCCCGCTGAGCGAACTGATATGTCGCAAAAAGTATTTATCGTTCCTCGCATTAATTTTTAAGCGTTCCACTTCATTGATATTAATGGTAGACGAAGAGGAGCTAATATCAAGCTTTTCTGCTTTGGCGATGGTTATTTCTGCGATCTGTAGTTTTAAATAGGCCAAATTGACATTTTGAATACTGGCATTTCCGAATTTAAGATCGAGGTTCAACTGGCCGCTTTGATTGCTAATTTTTACATCGCCCTGGGATAAAACGATTTTACTTCTGCCCGAGTATTCATTGATGTAAATGTCACCGAATTTGTTTTCGATGTACATATTGGATTTCTCAGGAAGGTATATTTCAAAATCTATATTGAGATTGTTTTTATTGATGAGGACCTTGGAATAATCCCCGAGGTTATTCCAGAATTCCTTAAACGATCCTGACTGTCGATCAAAAATAGTCTCGAATTTCAAAAATCTTCCCGAATTGGTATGGTCGAAGCTCACGCGTTCCAGAAGTTTGTCTACAGCTTCATCGCTTTTGCCATAGGCAGTGATTTTGATTTTAAATTTTACTGAGTCTTTGTTCCAGGTATTGACAATAATATCGCCGTATTTATTGCTGAGATCAACCTGAACATTTGGTGATACCTTATATGTGCGAACATATCGCTTTGAGAGTTCAATATCTTCACTCGGCTTGGCGATGGCCCATTGAAAGACAGCAATGAGCACAATTAGGATTGATAGCTTAAGATTCAATCGTTTCATTTTCATTTTGCTCTAGCTCTCTTTGTATATGTTCAAGTATTTCGAGTTTAATGCGATAATTTTTGATCATCGCATTAATCACCTCTTCATTATCAATATTGTCGCGAAGATCCTTTTCCAGTTCCAAAAGCACTTCATCCAATGCCTCCAGATCTTCAAATATTTGTGGATCAATTTCTTCACGGTAAAAATTGATTTGCTCCATTTTTGCGTCGATCAAACTTGAATAGTAACCCTCAGCCTCTGCTAATTCGGGTGAAAAGGAATACATATCGCTGAGTTGTTTTTTATTTTGGCTAATTGGCCGGACGATTAAAACCCAGGCCAGGCCAAAAAATACAAGCATAATTGCAGCAATTCGCCATATATCCCTCTGCCAGAAATTGTCTTTCTTTTGTTGTTTTTGAACTCTGGACGAAATATTGAGCCAAAGACCATCGAGCGAATCGTTTTCTAATTCAAACTCATCCCGATTATTATCGACGTACTTTTTTAATTCATCCTTCATATCGCTCCGGATTCAATTATGTCTCTAATTTTCTTTTTTGCTTTTGAATACTGGGCTTTTGAGGTTGACTCGCTGATTTCCAGTATTTCGGCGATTTCCTTGTGGTCATAACCTTCAAAAAGATAAAGGTTCAAAACGGTCTTGCAGCCTTCGCTGATTTTATCGATTGCTTTTAGAATATTCTGTGCTCCTTGTTTGAGGTAATCGGGGTCATGGCCCTCATCTGCCTGTGCAACTTCCATTTGATCATTGATTTCTTCGAAATACAATTTCTTTTTGTTGAGGGCATTAAGACAATGATTAATGACGATGCGTTTTAGCCAGGCACCGAAGGTAGAATTTCTGTTAAAGCTGCTCAATTTGGTAAATGCAGACACAAAAGCATCCTGAAGCACATCCCTGGCTTCATCATCATTTCCCATCATACGTCTGCAAATATTATACATGGCTTTTGAATACAACTTATACAATTCGAACTGAGCCTTGCGATCTCCTTCTATACATTGATCCACCAAATACAGATGTACGCTATGCTGGCTCGATTCCAATTCCGGTTGCTAATTCATGGGAAAGACAATGTAAAAATGAAAAGGTTGCTGCTGATTATAAAAAAATATTATTGAAACGTATTTAAATCCATTTGAATGGTAAATCTATAAGCAAAACCTTTTTCTTGACAATTCCGTAAATATAATATACATTTGATATCAAAATAATATCATTTTAAATTTATAATCATGAATGAAAAAATTGTAAAACCGGTTTCAGGCTATCCGATGGTGATTCTCTGTGCCATAATATTATTAGGTTCGATAGGAGGACTGATTGCATTAAAAATGCCATGGTTTTTGTTTTTAACGGCATTGGGAGCTTTTCTTATTATAGGATTTATGATTGTCAATCCCAACGAATCCAAAGTACTGGTGCTTTTTGGAGACTATATGGGAACGGTTAAAGCCAATGGCTTTTTTTGGGTCAATCCTTTTTATATCAAAAGAAAAATTTCGCTACGCGCCAGAAACTTTGATTCCGAAAAAGTTAAGGTCAACGATAAACTCGGCAACCCGATATTAATAAGTATTATTCTTGTATGGCAAGTGAAAGAGACATTCAAAGCTGCATTTGAAGTTGATGATTATGCCAATTTCGTAAGAGTACAATCGGATGCTGCAGTAAGAAAACTGGCGGGTTCTTACCCTTATGATAATTTTGACGATGAGGAAAAAGAGATCACCTTGCGTTCCGGCCTGGAAGAGGTCAATCACGCTTTAGAAGAAGAATTAAAAGAGCGATTAAATATAGCGGGAATCCATGTAATTGAAGCGCGCATCGGTTATTTAGCTTATGCTTCTGAAATTGCAGGTGCCATGCTCCGAAGACAACAGGCAACGGCCATAGTTGCTGCCAGATTGAAAATTGTAGAAGGCGCTGTTGGAATGGTGGATATTGCACTTGAAGAACTCAGTAAAAAAGAAATTATCGATTTGGATGAAGACAAAAAGGCCGCGATGGTGAGCAATCTGATGGTTGTTTTATGCGCCGATAAAGATGTGAGCCCGGTGGTGAATTCAGGCACATTATATCATTAATTATGCAGGCATTTTATAAAGAAGAGAGTAAACTTGGACAGGGATTTATCTGGATTTTTATACTTTTTGGTTTTATACCCTCTATTGCCGGCTATTATTATATGTCTGCAAATGATGATTTCAATACTGAATTACCCTATTATATTCAAATAATATTATGGTTTATTCTTATCCTTGTTTTTGTAGTTATGTTAAATACAAAGTTGGAATTCGAAATTCGCGAAGGCAAAATCAGATACAAAATGTTTCCATTCAATTTAAAATGGCAGGAGGTGAATCCTTCAGATATTGTGACCTGGTCGGTGCGAAAAATTAATCCAATATTTTATGCGGGAGGCTGGGGATATCGAAGGCGTTTATTTCACAAGAAAAAAGCCATGATCACGCGTGGCAATATGGGGCTTGAACTCAAAATGAAAAATGGCAAGACGTTATTTCTAAGTTCGACAAATCCAAAGGAACTGGAAAGGGAAATGCAAAAATTGATGGAAGAACAGCATGGCTAAGAAGAAAGCATTTGTGTTAAGGCTGGACCCCGAAACTTTTAAAGCGCTTGAAAAATGGGCTGCCGATGAGTTTAGAAGCACCAATGGTCAGATCGAATTTATTATCGATAAGGCTTTGAAAGATTCAAAAAGGAAGAAATAATAATTCATCTAGCAAAAAAAGCCCCGAACATTCGAGGCTTTATTTTTTTAATGCACCAATAAAAATATTTATTCAATATGTATTTCAAATTTCTCAATCATCGTATTGCCATCGGAATCGCCTGAAACAAATTTGATATAATAATTTCCATCCTCCATATCCGAAGGAATTGTCAATTGACCGGCTTCTGCAAGATCAAATGAGATCACATTGTCTTCGAAATCATCTTTATCAAATAGAAGGTAATCTTCCTGAACTGTTTTGCCGTGATTGTGATCATCTTCAGAATCTTCCGTGAGGAATATTTCAAATGATTCAATACCGGTATCATCTGTCAGGTTGCCTGTCATGCTAAATGAAGAGCCTTTATCCATATGCTCTGTATTTGCCAGATCAGGACTAATAAGCTCCAATTGTGGTTCTGTACCATTAGACAATATAAATCTAACATCGACAAATTCGGCACTATTACCAGCGGCATCTGTGGCATTGACTATACAGTGATACTCACCTGCAGTAGCCTCAGCGGGAATTTCTCCCAAATCGACTTCAATTTCCTGCATCGTTCCTCCAGTATTTCCCGAGAGAATAATTGAATAATTTGCAAATACTTTTCCATGGCCATGTCCATCAAAAGCATCGTGGATATCAATTTTCCAGCTCCCCAGTTCTTTGTTGTCCATCAATTTGAAGTGCACTTCCCCTTCTTCGCCTGCCATGACTTTTTCATCATCCCCAGTTCCAAGTTCATGGTTTTCTACATGTACATCCGAGATAACAGGTTTTGATGTATCCTGTGGTTCTGAATCATCATCACTGCATGCTGTCATAAAAAATACTGTCATTACTGCAATTAATATTGATTTTATTAAATGTTTCATTTATGTCTTATTTAAAAATTGTATAATAAGTTTATAATTATGTCTCTTCCCTGTTCAGGCAGATTAAGTAATCTGTACCTGCTCAGGTGATTAAAATATTTTCTGTCAAAAAGATTGCGTACCTGGGCATATAGACTAATCGAATTTTTGCCAATCTTTCGATTGACATTCGCCGAAAGTCCAAATAGCTGAAACCCGGGTGTTGGCATTTCATTTCTGTCCACATTGTTTTGATCAAAATAATTCTTCACATTTCCACCAATTGAAAAGCTTGTTTTTTGCCATTTCCAATCGTAATCCATACCCAGATGTATGGAAGGTGGTGGCGTAAAAGGCAATGGGATTTCTGTGTCTAAATTGTATTTGTATACATATTCAGCACCGAGTTCCACATGCCAGTGACTTACGAAATGATAGTCGGCCAGAACTTCAAATCCAGAAATAAGCGCGTTATTCTGCTTATATTGAAAAGTCTGTCCGGCCTCAGGAAGTAATACCAAATTCCCGGTCTGATCGGTGTAGCCAAAACTACTGGTCGGACTGAGATAGATATAGTCTCTGAAATAATTCAAATAAGGACTAACAGAAAACTGTATGGTTTTCTTATTGTAAATAATTCCCAAATCAGCCTGATAGCCTATTTCTGAATTCAGATCTTTATTCCCTAATTCATGTCGAAATGTCCCGTGATGAACACCATTGATCGATAATTCCGCAGCCGTTGGAATTCTGAAACTTCTACCCAAATTAACTTTCAAATTCAAATCGGGATCCGGAAACCAGGAGAACCCGGCCGAAGCAGAATAGTTAAAAAAGGATTTGTCAATTTCAGGATTTCTCTGGCTGAAATAATCTACACTCTCGGCGTTGATCCAAACAGGAGAATAGAACTCTTCTATTTTTATTTCTCCATAGTCCAATCTTAAACCACCACTTAAAATAAAAGATGGAGAAAGCTCGTATTGGCGCATTGCATAAATCCCGGTTTGAAGCGCTGTGAATGGCGATAACAAATGCTCATAACCCGACTCATTATTTAGCTGATATTGAGCCGAAATGCCATAAACATCCTTTGTTGTACTATTCACCCTTCTGCGCAGTCTGGAATTAAATGTGAAAGTTTGCAGATTCAGATTTAAAGCAAGATTGCCTTCGGAAACTGGTCCTACGCCATGGGCATGAGGAAGTGTACGCTCCTCCCGATGGTTGTTTTGATATCCCATTTGTGTTTCAAGCCAGTTATTGCCCAATTTCACCAATGAATTCAAAACAATTTTGTCATGGACCGTTTGTTGCCGCGGCAAATCTATATTTCTGATATCACCATCATCATTAAGATCATAGGCTCTGGGAATACCGACCGCACCGGCAAATAATCCTGCTTTCTGATCAAAACGGGTATAAGTAATATTTGCAGATCCCCAGGATTTTCTCAAACCAAGAGTCAAGGCAGAATTCCTTTCTCTACCCGCCGTATTTTTTAGTCTTTCATTGACAATATTAAGACGGTAGGTATTGTAAATAAATTCTGAGGCCGGCACTCTGTAATCCGCAAAATCCAAGGTCGAAATACGGGCTCTTGCATAAAGCGAGTTTTTGGCTCCCTCCACCATAAATGATGTTCCATAAGCCGCATTATTGCTTCGGTACAAACCCCTTATTTCACCATTTACTTCTCCTGAAGCTGGTATTCTATTGGGTAAAATGTTGATAGCTCCACCCAATGCATCCGAACCATACATTAGGGTTGCAGGCCCTTTAACTATTTCCACTCTTCCAACATTAAATTGATCGATTTCCAGCCCGTGATCCGAACCCCATTGCTGGCCCTCCTGCTTTATTCCGTTGTCATTGACCAATACACGGTTAAAACTCATTCCTCTTATTACAGGTTTGGCAATACCTACGCCCGTATTAATCGCCGAAATACCCGGAATTTCTTCAAGGGAATTAACAAATGAGCCACCACCGGATTTGATTAGCCGCTCCTTATTCACATTCTGAATACTTTGGGAGGCATCAGCAACATCACTATTCATAAAGCTGGATTCCACTACTACCTCGTCAAGTTCTTTATAAGCTTCCTTCAGCTCTATTTTGAGATATAAACTTTCATTGAGGTCTATATCCAGAATCTGCTCCTGAAAACCGATGAAATTGACATGCAAATGATAATAACCCGGTTTTAAGTTATTAAAACGGAAAATACCTTCTTTATCACTTGCGATATTGATATCGGGTTCGTGAAGATGAAGTAGAGCACCGGGCAGAGCTTCGCCATCCGAGGACTGAACCAGCCCTTCCAATGTCAAAGTCTGTGCATACAGCCAATGAGAATACAATAACATCAAGGCCAAAAGAGCCTTATGTCTAAGCATAACAAAATGGAATAAATTGAAAAATCGCCTTTAAATAAGGCCGGAAATAAAGCGGTTTAAGAAATGGAAGGGGGGCCGCGGTTGTTTAGTTGAAAAAAAGATTCAGATGATTCTTGAACCTGGTCAAAAGTGTATAAACCATTGACAAACTTGAGTGCTACGAAAGTTAATGGTAGATTAATATCAAATTGAAAAGTAGCATGAATTTCACAAATGCTACAAAGTTCATCATAGCTCTGATCGTGTTCGCCATCGTGACTGCATTGGTGACTTAAAACTTCTAAGGAATGCTCATGCAATTGAAAAAATCCACCTTGTGCAACCAGAATTAGGCCGCAGAAAAAAATGGAGATTACATGCCGAATTGCCTTATTCATCAAATCAAAAGTACTGTTTCGCGATTTCTTAAACAATAAATTGACAGAAACGTTCACCTTAGGGGCTAAATCATGTTATAATTTAAAACAACTCTTACTTTTGTCAATAATTGAATAACTCAATTTAATAAGAGATTAACCCTATACAATTATGAGAAAACATCAATCGATAATTTTATTACTATTAATTACTCATTTTGCTTTTGCTCAGGAAAGATTAAGCCCTGAACTCCTTTGGGAAATGGACAGGGTCTACGGCGTGGAAGTTTCTCCGGATCAGAAATCAATGATTTACAGTTCCAGATCTTATGACCTCGCAGCAGATAAAGGCAAAACAGTGATTTACAAATACGATTTTGCCTCAGGATCCAGATCCAAGATAATCGATGGAGGCGATGTCAGTATTTCCAATGCAATCTGGCGCCCCGATGGTAAAAAAATAGGCTTTATCAAGTCAGGAGTGGTGTTTGAAGCAAATCCAGATGGGAGTTCTGCAAAGCAAATTACTTTTTTTGATGTAGCCGTATCGAACTTTGCCTATGCTCCGGATTTAAAACATATTTCCTTTTCCAAGGAAGTCAAACTCGGCAAGACACTCGTTGAAAAGTACCCGGATGTACCAAGGTCGGAAGCCATGATTTTTGATAATCTGATGTACAGACACTGGACTGTTTGGCAGGATGAGTATTATTCACATGTTCATTTTGCCCCTTATTCAGATAGTATTTCGAATTCCAGCATGGTTGATATAATGCCGGGAGAAAAATGGGATACTCCGATGCCACCTTTTGGTGGAGCTGAAGAAATCACCTGGTCGCCGGATGGTAAAAATATCGTTTATGTGAGCAAAAAATTAATTGGAAAAGATTGGGCGGTAAGCACTAACAGCGATTTATATCAATACAATCTGGCTTCAGGAAAAACTAAAAACATAACTGAAGGAATGATGGGCTATGACAAGAGTCCAAAATTTTCTAAAGACGGAAAAAAACTGGCCTGGTTGTCGATGGCAAGAGACGGTTACGAGTCCGACCAGAATGTGGTCTATACCATGGATGTTTCAACGGGCAATAAGATGGCTTTGACTAAGAAAATGGATGAAACGGTCGATGATTTCATATGGTCTGATGATGGTAAAACAATTTATTTTTTAGCTCCCATAAATGCAACCTATCAATATTTTGAATTGCAGGTACCCGCGAGTTTAGGGAAAAGCGAGATTTCAAAAGAGGCCATTCGTCAAATCACCAAAGGCGATCACAATTTCAGAAGTCTGGCTCTGGCAGGAAAAAATCTTGTGGGCATAAAACAATCCATGTCGATGGCGAGTGAGGTTTATCAGGCAGAGATAAAATCAGGAAAAGACAAGGCATTGACCATGGCCAATAAGGATATCTACGCGCGTATAAAAATGGGCAAAGTTGAAAAACGCTTTGTTAAAACCAGCGATGGAAAAGACATGTTGACCTGGGTAATTTATCCGCCTGATTTTGACCCAAAAAAGAAATACCCGGCCTTATTGTACTGCCAGGGAGGACCTCAAAGTCCGGTTAGCCAGTTTTTTTCATTTCGATGGAATTTTCAATTAATGGCTGCCAATGATTATATAATCGTAGCCCCCAACCGAAGAGGCCTTCCTTCATTCGGTACAGAGTGGAACGAGCAAATCAGTGGAGACTGGGGAGGACAGGCGATGAAAGATTACCTCGCAGCTATTGATGATGTGGCAAAAGAAGATTATGTCGATGAAAACAGATTAGGAGCAATTGGAGCCAGCTACGGAGGTTATTCTGTATATTATCTGGCCGGTATTCATGAAGATCGATTTAAAACCTTCATTTCACATTGTGGATTGTTTAATCTGGAATCATGGTATGCTAGTACTGAGGAAATGTTTTTCGCCAATTGGGACATCGGTGGCCCCTACTGGCAGGATGAGTTCAAAGAAGAATACAAAAAACATTCACCTCATAATTATGTAGAAAACTGGAATACACCTATAATGGTCATTCACGGTGCTCTGGATTTCAGGGTTCCACTTAATCAGGGAATGGAAGCTTTTCAAGTGGCTCAACTCAAAGGAATTCCAAGTAAATTTTTATATTTTCCCGATGAAGGTCACTGGGTACTTAAGCCACAAAACGGACTGGTCTGGCACAGAGAATTTTTCTCATGGCTGGATAAATGGTTGAAATAATTTCACTTAAAAGGCCTCGAATTTTCGGGGCTTTATTCTTTTATAAATATCAGTCTTCTTATTTGTTTTGGTTCAATTACTTTCAAAAAATATTTACCGGTAGGCAGTCCGGAAACATCAATGGTTTCAGATTTAAAAGTGAATATTTTTTGCCCGGCTGAATTATACATTTCAACTTTTAAAAGATTTTCAACACCTAAAATTTTAATTTCTTGACTTCCCGGATTGGGTGCCAGTTTAAGTTTCGGAATGTGATTTTCTTCTTCGCTGAAACCGAGACAAAAATCTCTTACAACTAAATAATGTCCATGCAATTCATTGATATCAAAATATGCGGCCATTAAACTAAACTCAATATTATTGGCATCAGCTACGTAAGTCCATATTCCACCACCAATTTCTCTTCTGTAAAGTTTTACCTGACATGGATTTAATAAGTCGCTTGAATCCAAACCCGAAAGATTTCTGACAATGAGTGACAAATCAAGCGGGCCCTGACCATCGCGATGCAAAACAAGATAGCTTGTATCCAATGGATTAAGATTTTGAAAATCACTTTCAGAATAAATCCTTGCACCAAAACACTCTAAACCAAGCGGATTGGAATAGTTTAGTTCAATTTCAAGATTGTATAAATTAATATTAGCCGTTTCCAACCAGGTCTCGGATAAAGCAATACCAACAGGCGCATAAGTTTTGTTTAAAACAATTCCACCATTGGCTATGCCATGATTATTATTGACAATATCCCGAAGCGTATCATTTGAAAAATTATTGAATTGCCACCATGATATTAAACCGGGATCAATCGTACTATCAATATTGTGCATGTTAGTTCTGACCTCGGCTTCGCTTATTACTTTATTCCAAACTTTCAATTCATCCATATTTCCAACAAACCATTCTGGACCGGCTTGTTGTCCATTGCCATCGTAATGCCCTATTTGCGCTGCACCCGAATTTTTAATGCTACCGTTCAGTGTGTTTATAATCACCTGGGGATTGTTAACGATTATTCCATTGATAATGAAACTGTTTGAATTAAGCCCTGTTGCACCTTCATAATTAAATACGATATGATGCCAACGATCGCTGCTCAAGGTTATTGGTGCTCTGATAAAGTACCATTCCTGATTTTGAAAACTGCTAACCGCAAAAAATTCTACCTGCCTATTTCTCAATTGCAAACCCCAACCCGGTAAATCAGGGCCACCAATTTTTGTAATAATTTCATCAATTCCCGAAGAAGCAGCAGGAATTTTTATCCATAGTGAAATAGCAAAAGTATCGCTATGTTCAAAATCGAGGCTAGCTGAATTTCCCAGGTCAAAATAGTCATTCAGACCATCAAAATAGGCGCTTGAATCCGAAACCGAAATCTGCAATTGCGCCCGAATTTCCGATAAAAAGCAAATGAAAAATATACTTAACAGGTATTTCATTAACTAAAGTTGTGAAAAATCATCGCAATGTTTTAAAAAATTTGATCGGCGGAAAATGGAGTAGGTATTTGGAAAATATTAGAAATCAATATTTTCATTACATGAAAAAGGTTTGTTAATAAGCGATCAAAATTGCGAATTTCCTCTGTAGTACTTTTGTATCATCGTGTAATTCTTAAGGATGATTACAAACTCGAACTAATTAATTTCTAATATCTATGGTAAGGTTATAAAGAGCCCTCTTTTATAAGAGGGTTTTTTATTCTACTTCTTCCCCTTCTAGCTGTTTATTGTATAATTCCCTGTAGGGACCATCGCTTTGCATAAGTTCTTCGTGGCTTCCTTCTTCAATGATGCGGCCATCGTCGAGCACTAGAATTTTATCTGCCAATTTTACTGAAGACACGCGATGAGAAATGATGAGTGTGGTGATGTTATGGGAAACCTTACTTAAACTTTCCAAAATTGCATTTTCGGTTTTTGTGTCTACAGCAGAAAGACAATCATCCAGAATCAATATTTTTGGTTTTCGAATTAATGCCCTCGCAATCGAAGTTCTTTGTTTTTGCCCTCCGGAAAGAGTAATTCCTCTCTCACCCAATCGCGTATCAAAGCCTTGTGGGAAATCTTTAATATTATCAAAAAGGTCGGCATCTCTGGCTGCTTCTTCTATCAGCTCTTGTTTTTCATTGACCGATCCAAATGCAATATTTTTTGAAATGCTGTCGCTGAATAAAAACACATCCTGAGGCACATAACCCATTTGATTGCGGAGATGCGTAAGATCCAGTTTTTTGATATCGGTATCGTCAATTTTTACCTCTCCATCAATGGGGTCGTACATGCGGGTAAGTAAGTTGGCGATGGTTGATTTTCCCGAACCTGTATGGCCGACAATGGCAATCGTTTCACCTGATTTGGCTTTAAAGTTGATGTTTTTTAAAGCCTCAATTCCGGAATCAGGGTAGGTGAAACTAACATTGTTGAATTCAATTTCCCCTTCAATTTTTGTGGAATCATCGTCTCCGGAAATAATATCTGTTTTCGTTTCGAGGAATTGATTAATTCTTCTTTGAGAAGCATCCGCCCTTTGAATAATTGAACTGATCCAACCCAAAGAAGTTACCGGCCAAACAAGGTAATTGACATACATTACAAACTCTCCGATATTGCCAACCGTAATACTTCCTCTAGCCACCTCCAGTCCACCTATATAAATCGTAAATATGGTACTTAAACCGATCAAAGCCATGATCAGTGGAAAGAACAGGGCATTTACAAAAGCGAGATCCAGGGAACGCGTTTTATAGTCATTGCTTTCTCTGGTAAAATTATTGACAGAGTCTTTTTCCCTTACAAATGATTTTAAAACGCGAATTCCGGAAAATGCTTCCTGAACATAAGTGGAGAGGTCGGAAAGTTTCTGTTGAATCATTTCCGATTTTTTATTGATAAGGTTATTGACAAAGTAAATACTGATAGACAGCACCGGTAGCGGGGCAAGCACATAAAGGCTCAATCTTGAATTGATACTGAACATAACCGGAATGCAGATCATAAAAAGAACGATCAAATTTAAGCCATACATTATCGCAGGCCCCAGATACATTCGTACTTTGCTTACATCTTCAGAAATACGCGACATCAGATCACCCGTATTATTTCTTCTGTAAAAGGCGAGGGGAAGTGTTTGATAATGCCAATAGATTTCATTTTTAAGGTCGTATTCAATCAATCGGGATACGACAATGATTGTTTGCCTGGTAAAAAAGAGGAAAATCCCTCTTAAAACTACCATCAAAAGTATGATGAGGCCGTAAAGCAGAGCGCTTGAAATAAAGCTGTCTTCAATTATATCGCGAACATCGGTGTCTTTATAATACTGAAGTAAGTCATAGCTTTCGCTCATTAAATCCAGGGCATGCCGAACCAGGGAAGCAGGAATTATCTGTAGAATATTTGATATAATGACAAATATTACCCCCAGGATAAGCCTAAGCCTGTATTTATATAGATATTTGTTGAGATATTGAAGTGCTTTCAATTCTTCTTAACCTTTTAAAATAATAGATTGTTCATTTGCCCGCTTAATTTTTAATTTTATCTCAATACGGTAATTTTGCAGCGCGCAAATTAAAAAATTCAAATTACGATTAACATTAAGAATATTCCTATGTCAGATACAATAACGGCATCAAAAGATGAATTCTCTGTATTTAATTCTATTACGCAATACGAACACGAGCAATTGGTTTTTTGTAATGACCCGCATACAGGATTAAAAGCAATTATCGGCATTCACAATACCGTACTCGGACCGGCACTTGGTGGCACCAGAATGTGGGTCTATAAAAACGATAATGATGCCATAGTAGATGTACTTCGTTTATCGAGGGGGATGACATTTAAAGCTGCAATTTCCGGGCTAAATCTTGGCGGAGGCAAAGCCGTAATTATAGGAGATTCCAAAACCATGAAAAATGAAGCGCTGCTCCGAAGATTTGGAAAATTTGTAGATAGTCTGGGAGGAAAATATATAACGGCGGAAGATGTGGGAATGGGAGAGAAAGACATGGAATACATTGGTATGGAAACCGAGCATGTTACAGGGCTTTCCGAAAACCTCGGCGGCGCAGGTGATCCATCACCGGTAACAGCTTACGGTGTATACATGGGTATGAAAGCCAGTGCGAAAAAAGCATATGGCAATGATAGCCTCGAAGGAAAAAAAGTATTGGTACAGGGAGCAGGTCATGTGGGCAGTTATTTGATCGACCATTTAATAAAGGATGGTGCTACTGTAATGATCTCTGATATTTTTGATGAAAAGATCGAAGAAGTCACCAAAAAATATCACAACCTCATTGTAGTAGATCCGGAATCAATTTTTGATCAGGAAATGGATATTTACGCACCTTGTGCATTGGGCGCCACCCTAAATGACGACACCATTGCCAAACTCAATTGTCAGATAGTAGCCGGGGCAGCCAATAATCAATTGGCGATTGAAGAAAGACATGGCGATATGTGTTTGGAAAAAGGCATAATATATGCTCCCGATTTTTTAATCAATGCAGGGGGGCTAATGAATGTCTATGCCGAACTAATGGGATTTAGCAAGGCAAGCACATTCGAAAAAGCAGAAAATATTTATGATACCACGCTTTCAATTTTGAATAAATCAGAAGATGAGGGCATCAATACTCAAAAAGCAGCACTGGCAATCGCCAAGAAGCGGATTGAAGAAGTCGGTAAAATCAAGCTAACATTTTAAGTAAGAAAAAATAAGCTCTCCTTTTCGTTTATTTGCATATGCTTAACAGGCGAATTTTACGTTCCAAAGCCTTACAACTCGCTTATGGCTTTTATTCTAGTAAAAAAGCGAATTATCAAATGGCTCTTGATAGAATCAGGCTGCACTATGCCCCTGATTTAAACTCTCTTGAAGAACAGAATAAAGGAGAATTGAAAAAAAAGGAAAAGGAAGCCGCCGAGCTGTTTAAAAGAAATGATTTTGAGACTTCTGATAAAGAAATGTCCGAAGCTTTGGACGAGGCAAGGCATTTTTATGAAGAGCAGACAAAAAAAGATGTCAATTCTTACAAAAAACAGCTTACAAATCATGCAGAAAGCATTTTTGATCTTTATCTAAAAGCACTTTTATTATTGGTGAAGCTTTCTGATATGGTAAATATTGAAGCCATAGAAACAGTAAAAAAACGTCCGATGGCTCCAAAGCCCAATGAAGAGACCTTAAAATTTTACAACAATAAAATCGTTGAGCTGATTAGGTCGGACAAAGAATTTCAAAAAGCCTGTGAAAAAAGAAAAATAAACTGGGGCAATGACCAGGATTTTATAGAAAGTCTTTTCAAAGAAGGCTTGAAGAAAAACAAGGAATACAAAAAATATATCGAACGCAATTCCAAAGACTTGCGTTTTGAAGATGAAATAGAAATTGTCAGAACGGTGCTCAATGAAATTGTTCTTAACCATCCTGCATCAATAGAACAATTTGAATCTATTGATATTTCATGGTTTCAGAATAAAAGCATTGTAAAAAGCATGCTGAAGTTTACACTCAAGTCAATTGATGAAAAAAGTGATAAATTTCCCTTTGCACCATTAGCTAAAAACTGGGAGGATGATAAATCCTTTTATGAGAAATTATTTAATTTGACAATTGAAAATGATGCTGATTATGAGGAATTGATAGCATCTAAGGCAAAAAACTGGGAATCTGAGCGAGTCAGTTTGATGGATAAAATTATCCTTAAACTCGCAATGTGTGAATTGGAACACTTTCCCAGTATTCCTGTTAAAGTTACAATCAATGAATTCATTGATTTGTCAAAACAATACAGTACGCCAAAAAGCAAAACTTTTGTAAATGGCATATTGGATAAGGTCAAGCAGGAATGGCTTAAAAGTAAAAGAATAAAAAAATCCGGAAGAGGATTAATCGATAACAATTAATTAAAAAATTATGGCAAGAGGTAGTGGATTTTTTGCATTTCTGGTGGGTGCCGGTTTGGGTACTGCACTGGGTATATTATTCGCACCGGATAAAGGTGAGAATACGAGAAAAAAATTAACATATCAATTGGATACTTACAGAGAAAAACTCCGTAAAACAATTGATGAATTGGGAAAGGAAGAATTAAATATTGGTAAGTCGGAAGCCAAAGACAGATCAGCTAAGGTGGTATCAGATGCCAAAAACAAGGCTGAAAAACTATTGGCTGATGTCGATCAATTGATTAATCAAATAAAAACCAAAGAATCATAAATAAATTAATAGAAATGAGAAAGTTAAGTGCAATATTGTTTTCGGCACTGGCATTGTTTTTTTATGCCTGTGATGATACACAAAATACTGATGGCTCAATTTCAGCCAACAGATTGATTGCTGTCCCTGAAACTGCAGATGAAAATGTGGATCCATCTGAAGTGGAAGTAGCAGTAATTTCCTTTAATGAAAAAGAATTCAATTTCGGAGAAATCGAATCCGGTGAAGTAGTAGAGCATGTTTTTGCTTTTACCAATACGGGTGAAGCTCCACTTATTATTTCTAACGCCAAAGCCTCTTGCGGATGTACTGTGCCTGATTGGCCAAAAGATCCGATTGAGCCGGGAGATGAAGGAAAAATAAAAGTGCGTTTTGATTCAAAAGGAAAGTCAGGAGTTCAAAATAAAGTAGTAACAGTTACGGCCAATACTCAACCAAGTCAAACCGAAGTTTTGATCAAGGGTATGGTTAAATCACCAAAACCAAGCGCTGAACAGCCATCATAATGTCACAAAACCTATTTATATTTTTGCAAAGTTCCGGTGGAGGAAACGCCGGATTAATACAATTCCTATTTTTTGGTGGAATCATCTTGGTCTTTTATTTTTTTATGATCAGACCACAGCAAAAAAAGCAAAAAGACGCTAAAAAATTTCAGGAGGAAATTCGCAAAGGATCAAGTGTCGTAACCGTGGGAGGCATCCATGGCAAAGTATTTGAAGTTCTAGATCATGAAGTAATTCTTGATGTAGGGACCAATACTAAATTAAAAGTGGATAAAACAGCACTTTCATTGGATGCAAGCAAAAGAATCTCTGAAGGAAAATAATGGCGGAGTCCACGAGGTTTAAGGACTTTGGAGATTGGTTTTTAAAACCATTTAGAAAAGAGAGCAAAAGCGTATGGCGCATTTTTGCTCTCTGTTTTTTTACGGCCACGGTTTTTTGGGTCTTTAATTCACTGAATAAATCCTATACCACAGTCATTAATTTCCCCTTGAATATTGTTTACGATGATGAAAATTTCATTCCTGTAAATGATTTGCCTAATTCTACCAAAATGGAAGTAAGTGGTTTTGGCTGGGATTTATTGAGGTGGTCTTTTGGATTTGGTTTGGAACCCATGACCCTGATTCCGGATGACTACGAAAATAATTCCTTGAGTCTCAATAATTACAGAAATTCAATTTCCGAAAAACTCGGACAGGTAAAACTCAATAAATTCATAAATGATTCTCTATATCTCGATTTTGATAGAAAAATAGAGAAAAAGCTTTCTCTGAGCGTCGACGAGTCGAGTCTAAAATTTGTGGAAGGCCACAGATTACAAGACAGCATCATAATTGTTCCCGATTCTGTCAGTCTTACCGGCCCGAAATCTATTCTGGAAAACCTGAGGGATAATTTTAAAATTAGTCTTCCCGATCGGGAAATTGCTGAAGATTTCGATGAGCAAATAGAACTTGATTTTATATCAAATCCGCTGGTAAGTTTGACCAGGGAAACGGTGAACGTTTATTTCAAGGTAGAACGAATCATCGATAAACAAATGAATATTTCAATTGAAGCTGTAAATTTTCCGGAGGGCGACATTAAAATTATTCCGGAAAGCGTTGACTTCCGTTTTAAGGTGAGTGAGCAAAAGTTTGATGCCATTGAGTTCGATAGCCTCATAGTGATAGCAGATTATAATAAATTGAACAGCCGGGATTCAAGCATTAAGCTGGAGTTAAAAAATATTCCGGAACTGTTGGAGGAAACGGTGCTTTCTCAGGATTCTGTCAAAATATCCGTTCAATAATGCTAAAAATTGGGATCACCGGCGGAATAGGTTCGGGCAAATCGACCATTTCCAGGGTATTTGCAACATTGGGAGCAGGCATTTACGATGCAGATTCCAGAGCAAAATGGCTTATGTCGAATGACCCAAAGCTCAAATCTGAAATAATTTTAGAATTTGGAGAGCAATCTTATTCTGTCGATGGAGAACTAAATCGTGCTTATTTGGGATCTGTGGTATTTTCCAATCCAGAAAAGACGAAATTAATCAACAGGCTTGTTCATCCACGGGTAGCACATGATTTTGAAACCTGGATTAAAAAACAATCGGGAAATTATATAATTAAAGAGGCAGCCTTACTCATAGAATCGGGTTCCTACAAACAACTGGATAAAATTATACTGGTAAAAGCTCCCGAAACACTCAGAATTCAAAGAGTACTGGAAAGGGATCCCCAGAGAAGTAAGGAAACCGTTCGTTCCATTATTGATAAACAGTTGAGCGAAGAGGAAATGGAGAAATACGCTGATCATGTTATTGATAATTCGGGAAACAAAAGCATTTTGAAGGAGATATTGCAATTGCATCAATCCTTTAACCTCAAAAAATAATTTTACTTGATTTTATGCCTTTCGCTGATTAATACAGAAATTAGCAATGGGACTAAAAATTTATTTTTAGCCCTAATTTTTTACTATGAGCCTTACAGAAAAAGATTCTTATTACGATGACCTGGAAAATAAATCTCCTTTTGAGATCATTTCAATGATCAATAGAGAAGATAAAACGGTTGCCATTGAGGTAGAAAAGGTTTTGCCAGAAATAGAATCGCTTTTAAAGGTGCTAATCCCAAAAATGAAATCCGGGGGTAGGCTGTTTTATATAGGCGCGGGCACTAGCGGACGACTGGGAATTCTGGACGCTTCCGAATGCCCACCAACCTTTGGTGTGAGTGATGATATGGTTATCGGTTTAATTGCAGGAGGCGATTCCGCAATCCGAAAAGCGGTAGAGTTTGCGGAAGACGATACCTCTCAAGCCTGGAAAGACCTTTCGGTTTATAAAATCTCCAGCCTAGATGTTTTAATTGGAATCGCAGCTTCAGGGAAAACACCATATGTTTTGGGCGGTCTCAAGGAAGCACAGGCAAATGGCATTAGTACAGCCTGTATTACCTGTAATCCCGGTTCAGAAATCTCACTTTATTCTGACTTTCCAATCGAAATACCGGTAGGGCCGGAAGTGGTGACCGGCTCAACACGTATGAAATCAGGTACGGCTCAGAAAATGGTTCTGAATATGATTAGTACAGGAGCCATGATAGGTTTGGGTAGAATAAAAGGGAATAAAATGATCGATATGCAATTGGCCAACAACAAGCTATTGGAAAGAGGGAAAAAGATGATCATGAATGCATTAAATGTGCAGGAAACAGAAGCGGAAAAATTATTGGCAGAAAGCGGTTCTGTCAGAAGAGTTTTAGAGAAGTACAATGCATAATATAGAACCCCACTATAGATGGCTGTCGTTATACGACTCCTCCTTTGATCCATTATCACCATTTAATGGGAAGGAGTACAATTACGACCTTTATTCAGATACTATTTATGGTTATTACATTGATCCTGCCTGGGATTATATCGGTTCGGAAACCCTGTATATTAAAATCCTCTTTATTGACTATGAAAAAAATTATGCAATAATTGAATTCATTGGAGAGTGGAATGATGCCATAGAAAATGATATTATGCAACTAAAACGCAATATCATAGACCATTTACTGCGCATGGAAATCAGTCATTTTATTCTAATTGGCGAAAATGTTTTCAATTTTCATGGTTCGGATGACTGCTATTATGAAGAATGGTTTGATGAAGTGGATGAAGGCTGGATTGCTGCAATAAACTTTAGGGATTTCGTCTATCAGGAATGGAGCAATTACGGCATTGACACCTTCATCAATTTTGGAGGCAATTTAGAAATTGATAATTGGCGAACCATGCATCCAAACCAACTCTTTGAAAAAGTTGAATCTGATATTTCAAGAAGGCTGGGCGTCGCCTAAGTCAATCGCAGCAATAGAAGAAATGGTGTATTTACGCTTATCCGGAATGGAATAACACAGATATCGTGTCCTTCTTTTCGGCCCTTTTATATACCAATTTTTGCCGATTTTAAATTCACGGCCTTCCTCAATATCTTTTAAGAATAGCATATTTCCGTCATCTTGCATGGCATTGTATAAGTTGACATCGGCTGAAGTGCTTGCCTTTGGATTTTTCATATGTCTAATGACCTCTTTGTGTATACTTTCGGGAAATATATTCATAAGCACAAAGGGTTCAAGAAGTTGTTTGAACATTTCCTTCCAGGCTTTACCATGTGGACTCTGTCTTCTTTTGTAGGAAATCCTCACCCATTGATGGGCTATTTCATGGACAAGTGTAAAGAGAAACTGGTATTCGTTTAGACTTTTATTAACACTGATAAGGTGTTCTTTGCTTCTAGGTAAATATCTGTAATCTCCACTCTTTGATTGACGATGATTACTCAGTCGAAGATGAAAGGGATATTTTTTCCAATACGCTTTAATAATTTCAAAAGCGTTTAGAGGAATATAATTTTCTAGTTCTTGAGGTAAATGCATAAAAAAACCACGCTTTCCACAATAATGCATCCGGCGCGGTTATTTTTTAAATGAATTGAAGATTATTCCATAGTTTCTTCTTCCATTTCTTCTTCTTCACCTTCCATGTCATCCATTTCGTCCATTTCAGTAGAATCTGATTCCATAGTTTCTTCCTCCATTGGAGCTTCTTCCATAGTTTCTTCAGTTCCTTCTTCCATAGTTGTTTCTTCAACTTCTGTAGTTTCAGCTTCACCTTCTGATGAACCTCCACCTGCACAAGCTGAGAAGAATAACATTCCAGCGATAATAAGTAGGGATAGTAAATTTTTCATAACAGAGTAATTTTTAAAAAGTAAAATTATGTAATTCAATTGTTCTATTTGAACAAATATCTATTTTTTTTTGAATATGATACTAACGGGCACGCCATTGAGTCCAAAATGGTGGCGTAATTTGTTCTCTATAAAGCGTTTATAGGGATCTTTTATGTGATTTGGGAAATTACAAAAAAGTGCAAAGGCCGGAGTTTTTGCGCTTAATTGTGTTATATATTTGATTTTAATGTGTTTATCTCTATAAGAAGGGGGTGGATTTCTTTCAATTTCCGGAAGAAGTTTTTCGTTGAGTTTTGAAGTTGGAATTTTGCTAGCTCTGTCTTCATAAACCTGTATTGCAATTTCAATTGCTTTCATTATCCTCACTTTTTCTGTTATTGATGTAAAAACAATTGGAATGTGAGCCATTCCCGATAAACGAGCTCTAATTTCTCTTTCCCAATCTCTAGCCGTATTGGTCTCTTTTTGTATCAGGTCCCATTTATTGACCAATATCACAACACCTTTTTTATGATTTTGCGCCAAGGCAACAATATTCATATCCTGAGCTTCGAAACCTCTGCCGGCATCGATCATGACAATACAAACATCTGCATCTTCCATGGCTTTAATAGTGCGGAGATTGCTGTAGAATTCAATATTGTCTTTTAATCTTGACTTTCTCCTTAGCCCGGCAGTATCGG
The DNA here is from genome assembly GCA_040218795.1 of Cytophagales bacterium. GTDB lineage: Bacteria > Bacteroidota > Bacteroidia > Cytophagales > CCMP332 > CCMP332. The sequence continues at coordinate 52,211 of JAVJQT010000007.1, forward strand.
TGAGTATAAATTCCTTGCCATAGGCATTATAATGAGTAAACACCGCATCCCTGGTAGTTCCGGGGATATCTGTAACGATACTTCTTTCAGAGCCCGTAAGAAAATTCAATAAGGAGGATTTACCTGCATTGGGACGACCCAGAATGGCAATTTTTGGCAGGTGAGCATAGGGATCTTCCACCCCCTCTGTTTCAAAATGTTTTACGATCTCTTCAAGTAAATCACCAGTACCTAATCCATTTTCGGAGGAAACCGGAAATATTTCTTTGAAGCCCAGACTGTGAAATTCTGCAGCCAGATAAATTTTATCGTGCATGTCGGTTTTATTGGCAACAACGATGACAGGTTTTTCGCTTTTTCTCAGGACATTGGCAAAATCCTGATCCAATCCTGTGACGCCTGTTTTTATATCAACCATAAACAGTATTACGGAGGCCTCTTCAATTGCAACTTCTACTTTATCTCTTATCGCCTCTTCAAATACGTCTTCCGAGCCTTTGACATAACCGCCGGTATCTATTACGGCAAAGAAATTGCCCTGCCACTCAGCACGGCCGTAGTGATTGTCGCGCGTGACACCACTTTGATCATCCATGATGGCATCTCTTTCGCCGACAAGTCTATTATATAAGGTTGATTTGCCCACATTGGGCCGGCCAACAATGGCTACAATATTTCCCATAATTAATTATAACCCAGTCTTTCCAGTTTACTTTTATTTTTTCTCCAGTCTTTTTCCACTTTCACATAGGTCTGAAGAAACACCTGTTTGCCAAAAAAAGCTTCCAGATCTTTTCGCGCTTCTATTCCTACTTTTTTTAGCATGGATCCGCCCTTTCCGATCATTATAATCCTCTGTGATGTTCTTTCAACTAAAATTGAAACACTGAGATGTAAAATTTTGGCCTCATTGATAAATTCATCTACAATTACCTCACAGGAATAAGGAATTTCCTTTTTATAGAGCTTGAATATTTTTTCTCTTATTATTTCAGACACAAAAAAACGCTCGGGTTTATCGGTAAATTCATCCTTTGAAAAATATGGAGGATGCTCCGGTAATTGATCCTTAATTTTTTGTAGGAGTGATTCAGTATTGATCCCTTGTTTGGCGGAAATCTCAAAATAAGCATTGGCCTCTACCTCTTTTTTCCAGATTTCCTTTTGCTCTAAGAGTTTTTCAGAATCCACTAAATCAATTTTATTCAAAAGCAGATAAACAGGCATTTCCAATCTTTTTATTTTATGCAGGAAATTATAGGTTTCCGGTTCGTCACGGATATCAACCAGAAATAATACGATATCTGCATCTTCAAGCGAAGACTCCACAAACTTCATCATGTTTTTTTGAAGCTGGTAGGCCGGATCAATAATACCCGGGGTATCTGAATAGACGATTTGAAAATCATCAGAATTGAGAATCCCCATTATTCTATGTCGTGTGGTTTGCGCCTTTGGAGTGATAATAGAAATTTTTTCTCCGAGGAAATGATTCATAAGCGTGGATTTCCCCGCATTGGGTTTACCGATAATATTTACAAATCCTGCTTTATGTTCTGACAATTCGAAATTTTTTACAAAAATACCTCAATTATTGCGTTTTCTAGGTTTTTGATTGAGGAATATTAAATCAAATCAAAAATAAAGCCCCATCAATCTTGGAAAAGCATGTTAATTCTATATACCTTTGCATTCACATCGCGGGGTGGAGCAGTTGGTAGCTCGTCGGGCTCATAACCCGAAGGTCACAGGTTCGAGTCCTGTCCCCGCTACCATGAAGAAGAGCCTGCTCTTCTGAAAGAGTACCCTGACAAGCTTGCTTCGTCAGGGTATTTTTGTTTCAACTCACTACATACTCTCTTTTCATGGCAAGCTCGATTATCTTCAATTTTGTACATTCAGAATAATTGAATTATTTCATTGTTCTTGTACTGACATGCGCTAGCATTGTCAGGAAATTGGAAGCTCGTTCGCACCGTCTATTCAATTTCCTCAAGCATTTTAAGGTCGTTCTTTGGGGTTTTTATTTCAATCCGCTCTAATCTCTCATTTATACTGACTTGCGTTAGCAACGTCAGTATAGCAAGCTGACCCCGCTCGAACTTATTACTAACCAAAATCTACTGTTCGCATATCGCATTAAGATACTCAAACAACTATTCTAAATAATAGTGTAATATTCTTCAATTTAAATCCATGCATTGGGTCTATGTACTCTATTCAAAACGAATTGACAAGTTTTATAAAGGCATAACTGTCGATGTCAGAAAAAGAATTATTAGACATAATGAGGGTGGGAATATCTCAACCAGAAAAGGCGTTCCATGGAAAATGATTTGGTCTATTGAAAAACCAAATAAGAGGGGAGCTGCTATTCTTGAAAAGAAATTGAAAAACCTGTCAAGGCAGAAACTTATTAGGTTTATGCTAAAATATCAGGATGGGATCAATGGAATTGAAATTCGTATTTGGTTAGATCATTTAATCTCCAAATAAATAAAGGCATAATGGCTTCGGATTTTTGTTTAATTGTCATTCCGCGACACTTTTATAAAAACTGGGGGTTCTTGGAATCTTTAATGGTTGGTTCAAAACCCAAGAAACATCGCAGTCAATCCTCATTTCTTATAAATAGAGAGTCATAGCTTCACAAAAAGCAAGGGACTATTTTAAAATTTTAATTATAATTTTCATCCTTGCTCTTTCAATTTTCTCAAATACAGAAAAAAGTCCCAAAATAGGAATTGGGACTATGAGTATTTCAATTTTTTAGTTCTAATTAATTCATTACCCCAAGCTCTTTTTTGAGGCCTTCAATGTTTACCTGGCTTAGATTTGAGTTGTCTTGATTTTTTAAGGTCGACTGATAATTAATTCCTTTTGTCAACAAAGTAAATCCCATTGCCATTAACCAAAGCACTTTAATGTGAAATAAAGGTTTGTAAAATTCCCAGTAATCAGGGATAAACAGAATTATGCCCATAACCACCAATCCGAGCAAAGCTGTAAAGGCCCCCAGCCATTTTGGAAACATGCTCCACTTTAGAAAACCCGCGCCCAGTAAGACCAAACCTACACCTGAGAATATTCTTCCAAACCTCATAAAGCAGGTGACATATTGATTTGTAAATAGAATTCCATCCATAAATGCCTGTATTTCTTCGGGAGATTTACCCATGGTCTTACCTACACCCCAGGCTCCGTAATTGTAATAGAAAGCAGCTGCTATTGCCAGGGTAAATGTGCCGACCACTACCATTCCAATACCGGGAAGCATTACCACTCTAAACGGTTTTTTAGTGACCAATGTGGTAAAAGCAAACATGGCAATTCCCATTGTGACCCAACCGAAAATATGAATGCGATACATCCAAATCCAATACCAAACATTTTCACCTATTGAAGCAAAATCTTCAGCCACAAAGTATTCACCAACATGATGTGATGAAAGCGCCCATCCTCCCCAAAGGAGAATTGCACCGACAATAAATGCCCAACCGGTAAATTTCGATTCGAAATCCTGATTCATAATTATAGTATTAGTTTGCCCAAAACATCGAAAATACGATAGCCATTTCTTAGATTCAGTAACATTTGTAACATAAGGCCTTTATATTTAGATATAACTTGTGAAGATTTATAAGTAGGAGAATAAAACAATCGTTATTTGAAGAGACGTGAATTTGTAAAAAAAGCGAGCCTGACTTCATTTGCGGCACTTTTGGCATCGGACATTGTTTTCGGAGCCTATATGCCAAAAGGTTATATACCTCTTGCTTTGCAGGAAGCGGATCCTTTTCAATTATTTAAAAAGCACAATGAAATGGTGCTTCTCAATGACAGGCCCTGGAATATGGAAGCTCAGGCCCACTTGCTGGATGATAGAATTACGCCCAATGCAAGAATGTTTATCAGAAATAATGGTTTGATACCTGAGATTAGCAATGTAAAAGACTGGACCCTGATAGTAGATGGTGAATCGGCAGCAAGCAAAAAAACATATACATTAGAACAACTTAAAATCAAATTTCAACAATACACATATCAATTGACATTGGAATGTGGTGGCAATGGCCGTAGCGAATTTGACCCTCCGGCAAAAGGGAATCAATGGACGGTTGGAGCAATACATTGTGCGAAATGGACCGGAGTTCGATTAAGAGATGTTTTAAATGATGTCGGAATAAAAAGTGATGCGATTTATATTGGTTATCATTCTTCCGATGTGCACTTGAGCAAATCCAAAGGCAAGGAAGTAATTTCAAGAGGTTGCCCAATAGATAAAGCACTTCAGGATGAAACCCTTTTAGCTTTTCAACTAAATGATGAAGACATCCCAATGGTTCACGGTTATCCTATTCGCCTTGTTGTAGGGGGCTATCCCGCATCGGCATCCGGAAAATGGGTCAACAGAATTAGTATAAGAAACAAAATTCACGACGGTGCAAAAATGGGTGGAGATGCTTATCGATTACCTTGTGATCCCGTTGCTCCAGGAGAAAAAGTGGCAGAAGAAAACATGTGCATAATAGAATCTATGCCAGTTAAATCTTTGATTACTTTTCCAAAGTCCGGCGCTATTCTAAAGAATAAAAAATCGCTCCAAATTCGCGGACATGCCTGGGCCGGAGAATTGGAAGTAAAGCGAATGGAGTATTCTGTGGATTTCGGATCTACCTGGAATGAATGCCAACTTGATAAGCCGGCTAATCGTCTTGCCTGGCAACATTTTAATGCTGACATACAATTACCTGGCAAAGGCTATTATGAAATTTGGGCCAGAGCAACGGATTCATCCGGAAAATCTCAGCCAATGCTCGTGCCCGGCTGGAACCCAAAAGGATATTTGAATAATGCCTGCCATAGAATTGCAGTAAAAGTGGTTTAATGTCTCAGGATAAGGATTTTATTTATTTACTAAACAAGACAATTTATTTTTTGCTCTTTGTATTTGCCATGACGCTAGTGCTTAGCGCAATGATAGGCTACTATATTTACGACCCAAATTTGAGTGCCTTCAAGTCAGAAACTGTGCTTGTAGAAGTCATTTCCAAAAATGATCCGGACAAAATTGAAAACGGGATACATCTAAGAACAGGATTGGTAGAGGCTGAAGGCCTGATGGTGGTAGTCAATAATTGTACAGGCTGCCATTCTTCAAAATTGATCATTCAAAACAGAATGAATAAAGAGCGCTGGAACGAAACCATAAAATGGATGCAGGAAACTCAAAATCTATGGGATCTCGGAATGAACCAGGAAGTAATTGTCAATTATTTAGTAAACAATTACCCAACAAAAAAGAAAGGGAGAAGGGAAAATTTAAAAGATGTGGACTGGTATGTATTGGAGAATTAGCTTAGTCCTTTTAATGATTGTAGGTTTTGCTTGCAATAAAGAAAGCAAAATCCATACTGAGAATTCAGGTACAAAGTTATCTGAGTACAATAGCCAATATTTAATTGAAATTGATGAATTAATGCTTTCGATTAAAAATCCGAATCTTAAAATTGTCGATATGAGAAAGGCGGAGGAGTTTAAAAAACAGCACATTGCTGGCGCTTTGAATATCCAAAGATATGAGTTGGAAAATGACTCATTCCCATATGAAGGCATGATGGCCAGTTCCAAAGAGATCGAAAACCTATTCCGTAAAATCGGGATAAAAAATAGCGATACCATAATTGTTTATGATGATAATGGTCTTTGTGAAGCCAGCAGATTATGGTGGGTGCTTCAGAGTTACAATTTTAATCAGGTAAAACTATTACACGGAGGAATAAATGAATGGAAGGCCAAGGGTGGACTGTTGACAAGGGAAATTAAGAATTTTGAAAGGTCTGAATTTGTATTGCCCAGAGATTTGAACAATGAATATTTTGCTTCATATGCAGATGTCCAAGCGGCCATTTCAAATAAATCAATTATCCTGGATACGCGTTCTAATATTGAATTTACTGGTGAAAAGCATAAGAAAGGGGCCTACAAAGCAGGAAGAATTCCAAACAGTATAAATCTCGATTGGGCTGAAACAATAAATTTTTCTGGCAATAAGAAATTCAAATCGCGCGATACCCTTGTACATATTTTTGAAAAAATGAATTTAGATAAAGAAGAGCAGATTATTGTGTATTGTCACAGTGGAGTTCGCTCCGCGCATACAACCTTTGTACTCTCTCAGTTGTTAGGCTATAGTAATGTTAAAAATTATGACGGCTCCTGGATAGAGTGGAGTTATTTCAATAAAACAAAGAATTTTCAAGACTTAAAATAAATTTTAATACCCATGTCAAAGTATTTTGAAGCTTTTTACAATACCTTTTTAGGAACTGTGGAATGGACCTGGAAATCAATCATATTTGAAGTGCCCTGGTACAGCAACTATTTCTGGGGGCTTATTGTAATATCGCTTTTTGCCTGGGGTCTGGAAATGACCTTTCCCTGGCGGAAAAATCAAGCGATATTTCGCAAGGATTTTTGGTTGGATGGCTTTTACATGTTTTTCAATTTTTTCGTTTTTGCCATTGTTATCAGTGGAGTTTATAAAATTTTGGAATTGGCATTTGCCGAAGCGAATATCACGATGAGTAGTCTTGCTATCATTAATATGGAAGCATGGCCTGCATGGCTACAATTAGTGATTTTCTTTGTAATACTCGATTTTGTTCAGTGGTTTACCCATGTTCTTCTACACCGTTATCCATTTTTATGGAAATTCCACAAGGTTCATCACAGTGTGAAGGAAATGGGTTTTGCTGCACATTTGAGATATCATTGGATGGAAAATATACTTTATAAGCCTTTAAAAACATTTGGAGTAATGATATTAGGCGGCTTTGAACCTCAACAAGCTTATATAGTACATTTCCTTGCCATAACGATCGGCCATTTGAATCATTCCAATGTTAAGATTACCTGGGGACCGCTGAAATACATTTTTAATAATCCCGTGATGCATTTGTATCATCATGCTTATGTGTTGCCTGAAGGACGCTACGGGGTTAATTACGGAATTAGCCTGAGCCTCTGGGATTACATTTTCAAAACCAATTATATTCCCGAAGAAAGTGGAACAATAGAAATTGGATTTAAAGGAGATGATAAATTCCCCAAGGATTTTATTGGGCAGAATACATACGGTTTTAAAAAAGGGCAGGTTTAATGGGCCTAAAATTTTTGTTAATTTGAATTCTGGCCTCTTTCAATTTTAAATTTTGAATCAAAGGAATTCTTTTCTTAAATCAACAATATTAATCATTGCTTTAGCTCCATATATTTTCTCATGTGGCGGGGATGATAATTCGAAAGAGCCGATTCCAATTCAAAATAATGCTGATACATTCCAGTTGAGCTATTATGGCGCGGACCTTTCTTACGTCAATGAAATGGAGGACTGCGGTGCTGTATATCTTGATGTGGAAGGTTTGCCAATAGACCCCTATCAAATATTTAGCGATAATGGTTGTAACCTGGTTCGATTAAGGCTTTGGCATGATCCATCATGGTTTAGCAATTATTCTAATTTTGAAGATGTTAAAAAATCCATAGCCAGGGCCAGGGCTTTGGATATGAATGTGCTGCTCGATTTTCATTATTCCGATGACTGGGCTGATCCCAGCCGTCAAACAATTCCTGAGGCCTGGAGATCAGTAATCAACGAACTTCCGGCACTTTCTGATTCACTCTACAATTACACCTATCAAACCTTAAAAAAACTATCAAATGAAAATCTCCTACCAGAAATGGTTCAGATAGGCAATGAAATTAACCCTGAGATTCTACAAGCAGGAGAGCCCGTTCAATGGCCAATTAACTGGAACAGGAACAGCATTTTGCTAAATAAAGGAATTCAGGCCGTCAGGGATATTTCCCTGGAAAGCGGAAAGACTATTGAAATTATGTTGCACATAGCCCAGCCTGAAAACGGACTCTGGTGGTTTGATGATGCATTGGACAATGGAGTGATTGATTTTGATTGGATAGGTCTGAGTTATTACCCGATGTGGTCTGATTATAAGTTAAATGACTTGAGCTTTGCCTTAGAGACGTTAATAAAAAGACACAACAAGAAATTGATGATCGTTGAAACAGCTTACCCTTTCACAACTCGAAATGCCGATGCTGCCGGTAATATATTGGGAGTTGATGCAGGGGTTCCCGGAATTGATATTTCTCCCGAGGGGCAATTGGAATTCTTGTTGGAACTCGAAAAAGAAGTATTTGAAGCAGGGGCAGATGGAATAGTCTATTGGGAACCCGCCTGGGTTTCAACGGGTTGTAGCACACGGTGGGGCAATGGATCGCATTGGGACAACGCCACCTTATTTGATCAGGATAAAAAAGTAAATGAAGGCATGAAATTCTATAATGAAAGCCTTAAATAATCAATAAAATTAATTACTAATATTCAATGCTATTCATTTACCACTTTAAAGTCCAAATAGATTATTCTTGAATGCACAGGTATTTGTTGATTTCATCCGAAATAAGCTATTTTTCTAATTGATTAATTTATCTGATGTTCACAGTATATTTACTTCAATTATCAATTTAGACTAAATGCTATTATGAATTTTTCTACACTTGATATTATCGTATTTGCAGCTTATGGTTTGCTGATCATAACTATTGGTTTATGGGTTTCGAGAGACAAAAAGGGACATGATAAAAGTGCTGAAGACTATTTTCTCGCAGGAAAATCCCTTCCCTGGTGGGCGATTGGCGCCTCTTTAATTGCGGCAAATATTTCAGCAGAACAATTTATTGGGATGTCGGGATCGGGATTTGCAGTTGGTTTGTCCATTGCATCTTATGAGTGGATGGCGGCCATTACCTTATTAATTGTCGGAAAATATTTTCTACCTGTTTTCATAAATAAGGGGCTTTATACAATTCCTGAATTTGTTGAAAAGCGCTATAGTACTCAGTTAAAAACGATTCTGGCTGTCTTTTGGATAGCACTTTACATTTTCGTCAATTTATCTTCAGTTCTTTATCTGGGATCATTAGCACTGGAAACCACATTGGGGATTCCAATGATCTATGGGGTAATAGGCCTTGCACTTTTTGCAGCAACCTATTCGCTTTACGGAGGACTTTCAGCGGTCGCCTGGACTGATGTAGTTCAGGTTGTATTTCTAATCCTTGGAGGATTAATCACCACTTACCTTGCTTTAAATGTAGTCTCTGATGGGGCCGGAGTAATAAAAGGTTTTAGTCATTTAATTGATTCTGCACCTGATAAATTTCATATGATATTGGATAGATCGAATCCGGAATACCAGAATTTACCCGGCATTTGGGTTTTAATCGGTGGGCTTTGGGTCGCAAATTTATATTACTGGGGATTTAATCAATATATTATTCAAAGAACACTGGCCGCCAAATCTCTTAAAGAAGCGCAAAAGGGAATAGCTCTGGCCGGTTTTCTTAAACTGATTATTCCATTTATCGTTGTTATTCCGGGAATTGCTGCCTATGTCATTGTGAATGATCCTGAAATAATGTTGCGATTGGGTGAAGCCGGACAGTCAAACATTCCGGCTGCAGGGGCTTCAGATAAAGCCTACCCATGGTTATTACAATTATTGCCCTCCGGTTTAAAAGGAATAGCCTTTGCAGCATTGGCAGCGGCTGTTGTGTCTTCCCTGGCCTCAATGCTCAATTCTACATCCACCATTTTTACAATGGATATTTACAAAGCGCATATCAATAAAAAAGCGGAAAACAAGCAATTGGTGCGAACTGGTAGAATTTCAGCTGGGATAGCCTTAATTATTGCATCGGTGATGGCACCCTTGCTCGGCGGAATTGACCAGGCCTTTCAATTTATTCAGGAATATACCGGTATTGTTAGCCCGGGAATTCTGGCTGTATTCTTATTGGGATTATTCTGGAAAAAAGCCACAAATAAGGCAGCGATTTGGGGGGCATTGCTTTCAATTCCGATAGCCGTTTTATTAAAGGAATTTGTTCCCGGTATGCCATTTTTAAATCAAATGGGATTTACTGCCATCGGAACAATGATTATAATCGTGATTGTCTCTTATATTTCGGGGAAAGGTGAAGATGATCCAAAAGGTATTGAAATCTCAAAAGGCTATTTTAAAACGAGCTCAAAATTTAATATTTCAGCTTTCGCCATTTGCATTATTACCGCGGTACTCTATGCCTTATTTTGGTAATGGATTATTTTAATGCTTGCTAATCTGGTAAGGTATATTATTCGAAATTCTGATTTTATTTCCAATTGGAATTTAATAATGCAATGTCTGTATTTTAATAGTTAAGGATAAATTCAGTCAAATTTTGGGAGCGTTCTAAGTTTAATTTCTTTCTCAATCGATACCTTGCAATTTCTACCCCTCTTACCGAAATGTTTAAAAGATTGGCAATTTCTTTGGTTGATAAATTGAGCCTTAAATAGGTGCTCAATTTTACATCCTGGGGACTGAGTTTTGGATATTCGGATTGAAACCTTTTTGAAAAATCACCGTGAACCTTGTCAAAATGAATTTGAAAATTGGCCCAATCATCTTCATCCTGTACATTTTTCTCTATTTCCTTTACAATTTTCCGAATGTTTGATTTTACTTCTTCGTTCGTGCTTTTTTTAACGACAGATTCGAGATTCGATTTTACACCATTTATAAATTCATTTTTATTTAGCAAATGCATGGTATTGGTAGCCAATTCAGAATTCATGTAATCAATTTCAGATTGTAATTTTTCATTTTTTAGCTGCTCTATTTCACTTTCACTTTGCTTTGTTATGGTGTCCAGTTGTTTTTCTTTTTCACCTATTTCTTCCAATCTTTTCCTATCCAGTTTCTGCTTTTCTTTTTCATAGCGCTTATCTAAAACAACCATGAGGCTAATTAATGCTGTTAAACTTAATACAACATAAATTATATATGCCATGGGTGATCTGTACCAGGGCGATAGCACTGTAAACTTGAATTCCTCTACTTCACTTATTTGATTGATTGCGTTTTTAGATCTGACTTTGAATATATACTCCCCTTCTCGGAGATTAGTATAATCCTTTGAATTGGCATTTGTCCATTCACTCCATTCCTTATTAAATCCTTCCAGTTTATATTGAAACTGAGGGTTGGTAGTTGTGCTGTATGAAGTAGAAGAAAATCGGAATGTAATGTTGTTTTGCTTGTAATTTATTTCGGGATTTGAATGTGTACCTGACCGGCCATTTAAATGCATATTTCCGGCCAAATAGGTAAACAGGGTATCGTATGAGTTGTATACATCGCGAATTAAAGTGTAAAATTTCTCTTCTGTCTGTTCATTGAAATTATTTCTATCGAATAAAACAAAGCCTTCTTTTGCCCCAAATAATACTTGATTAGGATTTATAATATTAATATTGGGAAGGTCATCGTTCAGAAGTTTTCGCACCTTGTTAAATGACTGGTCGTGTTTTACATAATTATTCGGGCCTATTTTTTCTAAAAACCCCAATGAAGTATTTGTAATAAAATAGATATTACCGAATACATCGGGCTTCATGACATTGACCTGACTTCCATTGAAATAACTGCTTAAATTACTGTCTTGTGAAAAGGTTTTGCTCTTATAATCGTAATTCAAGATGCCTTCTTCTGAAATGACTTTTATTTCGCCGTCTATCTTAGTGATTGTGTTTTGAAGATTGGTGGGCAACCCGTTTTCCTGATTAAAAAATTCAATTTTCGGATTTAACAATCGCTCTCTTGATAATGATATTTTAAATAAGCCCTTATACCCGTGCGAAACCCATAAAATGCTGTCTTTATCTAATGTCAGAATTCTTGAAGACTCATAAAAAGAATTGATTTTACCCACTTTGTTTTTAAGGTTATTGCGATAGACATAGATTCCGTCATAGCCTCCCTGAAAATAATAGTTGAACCACTTTACGAACATCCATGAACCGGTGTTATTAAAGAAGTTTTCGGCTTTGTTGTCGTTAATAAAGAAGGCCCCTTCGTTGTGATTTAAAATTAGATTTCCTGAAACATCCTGAAGAAAATAGGTCTGGCCCTCCGAACCACTCACTTCTTGTGGTTCACCATCAAATGAATAGACACCATTATTTGTGCCAAGATATAAATCATTTTGACTGCTTATGGCTGAATAGCCGGTTCCCGGAAGTCCAATATTTTCATTGATTTCTCTAAAAGGTGATTGTACCTCCAAAAAAGAGATGCCATTATTTTGTCCTACCCAAATATTTTTATTTTGATCTTCAAATATGCTGAGTATGGTTCTGCTCAACAATCCTCTTTCCTTGTTGACATTAATAAGAATATTCCCTTCAAGATCAATAATATAGATTCCATTGTTTTGAGTGCCGATGGCTAGATTTCCGTTGGAGAGCAGCAGGGCACAATTGATAAATGTTTCTTCAAATAATGCATTTAGATTTCTATTAAAAGGACGAATTCCTTTTGGGCCAAGCAGCCAGATGCCATTTCTGGATGTGGTGATCAATAAATTGTTTTCATCGATACTGGTTACTGAGGACACAATTTTATCAGAAAAAAAGGTCATGTGTTCTTTTGAATGAAACCTTCCATTTTCAATCACATGCAAACCTTTGCTGGGAATATGAGAATAGATTTTGTTTTTGGATTCAAATGAAATATCGAGGATGGATTGAGGATCGATGACCCTGATTTGATCATCTTCATAAACGTACACGTATGAAAACGTACAGAAATAGGCCTTACCTTTTATGAAATAGGTTTTCCAGGTTTCATCAATTTCCCTGTATTTTTCAGGAATTTTTGATTTTAGAGAAACATAGTTCAGCTGGCCAATGGAATCTGCCTCAAAGTATCCGAAATCGCCCTGATAACCAGCATAAATTCTTCCGTTTTCATTTATAGCCAGGCTTCTCATTTTGGTGGCATTTGTCACATTAAATTGATGCCAGTCATTACCATCAAATTGCAAAAGTCCAAAATTATTGGCAACATAAATTATTCCCTTGCGATCCTGGCTGATTTGCCAATTTTGTATTCCGCCTGAATACTCTTCAGGATTGTAATTTCTTATAAGAGGTAATCCGGGTAGTGTGCTTCCATAAATCTGAGCAAAAGAAAGCAGAATTAAGAATATGATGAATTTACATTTCAATAGGTATGAATAGAAAAAAATGTACACATCCAATTAAATATGCTAAATAATCATAATAATACATTAATTTCTTGAATATTGATGTATTTATGATGTAGACGTTTTAGATTGTTGATGTATTTATGATGTAGTGTTCTATTTGTATTAGAAAGGCCTATAGGGCATTTTTGTAGACGCTTTTATTTCAATACGCATGATATGATGAGAAACTCTACACTAAATTTAGCTTTGTGGGTCTTTATCCTTTTGGTTCCAACAAAGCTCTTAGCCCAAGGAATAGAAATTAAAGGAAACGTCACTTCTGATGATGGCGAGGTGCCCGGTGCCAGTGTCCTTGAAAAAGGAACAGTCAATGGGACCATTACCGATTTTAATGGTGATTATACTATCACTGTTCAGGACTCCAACAGTGTTCTTGTCTTTTCTTTTATTGGGTATAAAACACAGTCGGTTAAGGTAAGAAATAGAACTACAATTGATATTTATTTAAAAGATGACGCTGTTCAACTCGAAGAAGTTGTCGTAATCGGATATGGTGAGCAAAAGAAAAGTGTTTCTACCGGTGCTATATCCAGTGTAGGCAGAGAAGAAATTGAAGGTTTGAACTTCCAAAGAGTTGAGCAAACACTACAAGGTCAGGTAAGTGGGGTTTATATTGCTCCGGCTTCAGGTCAACCAGGCGCGGCACAATCAATTGTAATTAGGGGAGTTGGTACCAATGGAAATAATAATCCTTTATATGTAGTAGATGGTTTGGTAGTAGATGATATTTCAAACCTCAACCCCAATGATGTAGAGTCAGTAGAGGTATTAAAAGATGCGGCATCTACGGCAATTTACGGAGCAAGAGGTGCAAATGGTGTAATTATATTGACAACCAGAAGAGGGGATTCTGACAAAGCCACTTTTGAATACAGTGGTTTTGGTAGCACTGCCAGTCCATGGCGATTGCCTGAAATGATGGGCTCTGATGATTATGTAAAAGCCATTCGTGAAAAATTTGAAAACTCCAATGCGCTTTCAACTTTGGATCCAACATTTCCTGAAATAGGACAGGCTCCGAGAAATATTGATTGGATGGAAGAAGTTGTAAGTCCTGCAACCACAATGAATCATAACCTTTCTGTTGGAAGAACTACTGAGAAAAACTCATATTTCTTCAGTTTTGGCTATTGGAATCAGGACGGAGTGATTGGGGGTGATAAGTCAAATTTTGAAAGGTATACGGCAAGGCTTAATTCCAGCTCTTATGCGAATAAGTATTTGATGTTGGGTCAGAATTTGTCAATACTTCACACTGAGAGACAAACAGTACCGGAAAACAATGCATTTGGTTCTGTATTGGCCGACGCTTTTAACTACGATCCGATTACACCTATTAATACGGCTTATAATGATAGTACTTATGGATATGCAATTTCACCTTATGTAAGAAAAGAGTACATCAATCCATTTGCTAGAACATTCATTACAAATAACAGAAACAGAACTAATAGACTTCAGGGAAATATTTACGCAGAAGTGAGCCCGGTTGAATGGTTAAAATTCAGATCTGATGTGGGAGCTGATATTTTGTATAGCTATGACAATACATTTACACCGACCTATTTCTTCCGTTCGGATTTTCAGAACCCAAACAATACGGCTTTTCAGGGTTATTATTCTGAAAACACTATTCGATGGGAAAACTTTCTCTCATTTTCCAAAAAGATCAAATTTCACTCAATTGATGCGATCCTTGGGATGTCTTACAGAGAAAGAAATGGTGAGTTTGCAGGAGGATCAAGACAGAATATTCCACAATCACAGCAGTTTAACCCCAACTGGTGGTACATCGATGCGGGTGTAGATACTACAGACCAGAATTACGGTAATGCATTAGTAACAGAAGTACTCCAAAGTTATTTTGGTAGGGTACTCTATAATTTTGATGAGAAATACCTCCTTACGGCTTCACTTAGAAGAGACGGGTCTTCAAAATTCGGTCCCAATAACAGATTCGGTTTGTTCCCATCTTTCTCTGCGGGCTGGGTACTTTCAAAAGAAAATTTCTTCGATTTCCCAACATTTGACTTTGTAAAATTAAGAGCTAGCTGGGGTGTAAATGGTAATGACAGAATCAATAACCTCGCCTATACTTCTATTGTAAGTGACGACAGATTCACATATCAGTTTGGAAGGCCGGGCAATGAGGCACAGTATTTTGGGGAAGCACCTGTAGCTATTTCTAACCCGGATATCAAATGGGAAGAAAGTGTTCAGTGGGATATCGGTCTTGAAGTGGATATCCTGAGTGGTAAACTATCCACAGATATTGATGTTTATTCAAAAACAACAAAAGATCTATTGATGACAGGTGTAGTTCCCGGACTTGTTGGTAATAATGCGCCAATCCTGAATACGGGTGAAATGAGAAACCGCGGAATTGAGTTTGCTATAAATTACAACAACAGATGGAATGATATTGGTTTTGCAGCAGGAATGAATTTTACCCGAAACTGGAATGAGGCTCTAAAAGTAGCCGGTGAAGGTGAAAATCCATTTATAGAAGGCTATGCATGGCCGGTAAGAAACTTTACAATTACCAGAATGACTCAGGGGCTTCCGGTTTCGCACTTTAGAGGTTACAAAACCGATGGAATCTTTAAATCACAAAGTGAAGTATTTCAATACATCAATACCAATGGTGACCTGATCCAACCCGATGCCGAGGCTGGTGACATAAAATTTGTCGATATAAATGGCGACGGCGAAATCAATGAAGAAGATATAACAGAAATTGGTAAACCCTGGGCGGATATCCTTATGGGCTTTAATTTCAGTGTGGATTACAGAGGATTTGATATTCGAATGCTTTGGAACGTGAGCATTGGAAACGATGTTTATAAGGTCTATGAAAGACAGGATATTCCCTATAACAATTACCAGGATACCTGGTTGGATCGATGGTCTGAATCAAATCCTGATGGAGAATATCCAAGACTTGTACTAAATGATGTAAATGGCAATCAAAGGCCTTCAGACTTTTATGTTGAAGATGCGAGTTTTGCAAGATTGAGAAATCTGCAGATTGGATATAATCTTCCTCAGAAAATTCTTGAGAAAGTCTTGATAACCAAAGCGAGATTTTACGTATCCTTTGACAACCTACTTACTATAACAGGTTACAGTGGATTTGACCCTGAAATTGGATCAAACAATGGCTGGATCCTGGATACAGGTATTGATAAAGGATTTTATCCTCAGAACAGAGCAGTTGGTGCAGGTTTGAATGTGACGTTTTAATTTAATTAACGATGAAGAGAATAATACGATTTAAAATTCTTATTGCATTATCGCTATTGATAATGACGGCTTGTAAGGAGGAAAAACTGGATGTTGAGCCGGTGGCCTCTTATTTGGAAGCAAATTATTACAAAAATGAGCAACAGGCATTTAATGCATTGGTTGCAGCTTATGATCCATTGCAATGGACAATGCACGGTGGTTTTTGGGTGAGTCCGGTGATGTATGCAGAGATAAGATCAGATAATGCAAATGCGGGAGGAGATGCCACCAATGCCGATCAACCCGGATGGCAGGAGATGGATGATTTTACCAATAATCCAAATACCAACGAAACGAATTGGATTTGGAGCAGATGCTATACCGGTATATACAGAGCTAATCTGGTCTTACAAAATATAGAGATTGAATCACCGACGGTTGCTATTTATAAAGCCGAAGCCAGATTCCTCAGAGCGTATTATCATTTTGATGCATTCAGACATTATGGACCGTCTCCAATTATTGATCGCATTTTATTGCCGGATGAATACAATCAGCCAAGGGCTTCGATGAATGAAATGTTTGAATTTATGGTGGGTGATCTGGAAGCGGCAATCGCTGCCTTACCCCTTACAACTTCTGAATCTTTTAAAGGAAGAGTAACCAAAGGAACCGCACAAGCACTCTTAGGTAAAATTTATTTATACTGGGCGGATCTTGATAACGATAATTCACAGAAATTTGACAAAGCGGCTGATGCACTTAGAGAAGTTGTTAATAGTGGACAGTATCAGTTGTTAGATGATTTGCGTGACCTTTACGCCTATGGCGCCAACAATACTGCAGAATCTGTATTTGAAATTCAGCAATCAAATATTTCACCCTCTAATTGGAATTGGCCGAGCAGTTGGATTGATGGAAATGTATTTGCACAGTTATGCGGCGTAAGAAGTCTTTGTGATGATCACCCGACTTATAATGCGGGCTGGGGTTTTATGTTACCTACGCAGGGTTTATACGATCATTTCCTGGCAGATGATACAATTAGAAGAAATGTTTCCATTCTATCACTGGATGAGCTTAATATGGCTATCGACACAATATCCGGAAATAGCTGTGGTACTTCGGCGATCGATGATGCAGATCAAAACCCAAGTGATTATACCGGATACTGGCAGGAAAAGTATCCCATTTACAAAGAGTACACTAACCCTAATGGCGGCGATGCGGTATTGACCATTGATGCCAATGTATTTGTTATCAGATATGCCGATGTGCTTTTAATGTTGGCAGAAGCATTGCACAGAGGTACGGGATCCGACGGTGAAGCGCAAATGTTTGTAGACATGGTAAGGGAAAGAGCGGCAGGCCCAGGTGATAATACAGGAAATTTCAGAACAGTTTCGCAATTGATGAACGATCAAGGCTGGACATTGCTTGATGCCATTTGGTATGAAAGACGATCAGAATTTGCCCTGGAAGGCGACAGATGGTATGATTTGGTACGTTCAGGAAGGGCGAACTCGGATTTGTTTACCGCGGAACCTGAAAAGGCTGCCAATTTTAGCCCTAAAGATATTTGGATTCCGGTTTCACAGAGAGAAGCAGACGTTACCAGCGGTGCTTTAACGCTTTATCCGGGACCAACATTATTTCCTTAAAAAAGAATTTTAAATAAGTATAAACAACCAATAATTATAAATTAAATATTATGAGAGTAAACAGTTTTTTTAAAGTATGGTATCTGATTTTAGCAGTACCATTTTTGATGTTGACATCATGTGGTGATGACGACAGCGGTAGTGGAACACCAAGTGGCGCCACTGTAGCCAGCTTCCAGTCCGAAGTTGATTCAGTTAATTTCCTTTTGGTGAGATTCACTAATTTTTCCCAAAATGCAACTTCATATGCATGGGATTTTGGAGATTCTGAAACTTCAACAGAAGAAAATCCGGAACACCAATATGCAGCAGCTGGAACCTATACAGTTACTTTAACTGCAACAGGTGCAAATGGTACTACATCATCCAAATCAAATGATGTAACCGTGACTGATCCTAACGCGGCTTTAACTTTGTTGACTGGTCCAGATTCTAAAACTTGGAAACTTTTTAGAGAAGGCACTTCAATGTCATTGGGTGAGAGTAAGGAAATACCAAATAACTGGTGGCCGGGATTGGAAAATGACGGAAGCAGAGATTGTCTGTATGAGCAAACCTTTACTTTCCACAGAGATGGAACTTACGCATTTGATGATATGGGTAGTTTCTGGGGTGAGTTCGGTGTTTGGGATCCGGCAGATCCAAATTACGAAACCTGTTTCCCTGCTGAAGCGGCGAACATGAGAAACCTGAATGGTGATGATGTAAGCGCTTGGTTAAGCGGAACACATGCATTTACTTATGATGCCAACTCTTCGGAAGTTACTTTGACCGGTGATGGAGCATGGATTGGTATTCCTAAATTAGGCCCAACTGGTGAAAGTGTAGTTCCATTGAGCAGCACAACCTTTAAAATTGAGGCAATAGGTCAGGCAACCGGTTATGATACCATGGTAATTGGTTTTGACTACGGAACAGGCGGATACTGGAAATTTGTATACGTGAATTATTCTGATCCTTCATTAGAGCCAGATTTGGGTTCCGGTGGCGGAGGTGGAGGTTTTGGAGAAGACCTTCCTGATGAAACACCAACTGCCATGTTCAACACATTTGCTTCAACTGATGCTGCCGATGTACAAGAATTGGTACCTACTGCTTCTGATGTAACCATTAACATTGGAGTAACTGACCCTGATGGCGGTGCTACTGCTGTTGGTGAATATGTTAGAGGAACGGCTGCATTTGCCGATTTGAAATTCCAGTTGGACTACGATGCTCAATTTGACAATTTTGACAGTGTAGTTGTGGAAGTTTATTTCCCAAGTACCAATGATTATTCTGGTGCGCTAACACAAGTAGTGGATATTTTCATTGCTGATGCAAGTGCTACGGAGCAATTCTGGACAGATTGGGCATTGTATAGAAATGATGCTACAACTGCTCAAGATACCTGGGTAAGATTCGCATGGGCATTATCAGATGTTATTGAAGGAGTTGATCCTAAGACCAGAACCGATTTTGATTTGATCGGTTTGAAAATAGGAAGTGATAACCATGATGTAGATGGTACTTTCTATATCAGAAACTTCGAGTTTAAATAATCTTGTTTTTATTCATCATGATTAATTGGGAGCCTGCAAGGGCTCCCTTTTATAAAAAACACCTATAAGAAATTGAATATTATTAAACTTATCCTTCCATTATTATCCGTCATTTTTCTCTCATGTCAATCTGATGATGAGGGGCAAATTGACAACCTCGCAAATGTTACAATTGGCGAAATTCCTTCCATTACAGAAACTGATGAAGATCAAACCATCCAAATTCCTTTTACAATAGACAGAGAGCTGTCAACTACAGCAAGCATTACGGTTTCAGCAGATGAATACACTGCCAATCTTGGTGAAGACTACTCACTGGAAAATCCAAGTGAGATCGTTTTTAACCCAGGTGAAACTCAAAAAAATTTAGATATAAGAATTATCGGCGATGATATAGCCGAAGATTTCGAAGAATTTATTCTGAACATTACCAATGTCTCAGGTTTAAATGTAAGCCTTGGCACGGCCAATGTAGTCATCAAAGACGATGACGAAGAAGTTAACAATGACACCTTAATCATTCCGGGAACGGGATATACCACGCCATTAACATACCCGGGAATGTCGCTTATCTGGCAAGATGAATTTAACGATGGCAGCCTGAACAGCAATTACTGGACCCATGAAACCGGAAGAGGAGAATGGGGCTGGGGAAATAATGAATTACAATATTATAGAAGCCAGAATACTTATTTCGAAGATGGAAACTTAATTATAGAGGCGCGCAAGGAAAATATTTCCTATGGTGGTACACCCTATACATCTTCCCGAATGATTACTAAGGGGAAATTTGAATTTCAATACGGACGTGTGGACATAAGAGCAGCACTTCCTGAAGGACAGGGAATTTGGCCTGCTTTGTGGATGCTCGGTGACAATATTGATCAGGTGAGCTGGCCGGGTTGTGGCGAAATTGATATTATGGAATTAGTTGGCGGGGGCATAAAGGATTCCGAAGTTCATGGAACTGCACATTGGAAAAATTCATCAAATACACATTCTTTTCTGGGTGGTGACTATCGACTATCGAGCGGAAAATTTATTGATGAATTTCATGTATTTAGTATAGAATGGGAACCGGGATTTATCAAATGGTATATGGATGATGAACCCTATTTTACCTTTAGTACATCATCATCGGACAGAACAGAATTTCAAAATGAATTCTTCTTTATTTTCAACGTTGCAATTGGCGGAAACTGGCCCGGTAATCCGGATGCCAGTACAGTTTTTCCTCAGAGGATGATCGTTGATTATATAAGGGTATTTCAAAATGATTAATAAAGTATGGAGGTGTTTCCTCTTTTAGCAATACAAATAACTATAAATCTGCTGAGCCTGGATTATTCCATTTTACAAAGTTAAGATCTGATACAAGTCTTGCTTTAGGAATTATTCCATTCTGAGAGGATTTTTTGAAAATAAAATGGGGAAAAAGAAATTTATTGTCCTAACAGCGCTAATTGTAGCCTTAGGGGGGTTTTTAATGGGTTTTGATGCATCTGTTATCTCAGGTGTAAATAAATTTGTTGAACTGGAGTTTAGCCTTACAAAACTTCAATTAGGTTGGGCGGTAAGCTCTTTAACACTCTCGGCCACACTCGCCATGTTGATGTCAGGACCTCTAAGCGACAGATACGGGCGGAAGAATATCTTAACCATTGCAGCCATTCTTTATTTTGTCTCTGCCCTTGGTTCTGCAATAGCACCGAGCTTTATCTTTTTGGTTATTGCAAGAATGATTGGAGGCTTAGGCGTAGGAGCATCCTTGATTATTGCACCCATGTACATCGCTGAAATTTCACCACCGGATATGCGTGGAAGAATGGTTTCATTTAATCAGCTCAATATTGTACTGGGAATTTCGGTAGCCTTTTTTACCAATTATTTAATTCTCCAATTGGGAGAATCGGATGCCAACTGGGTCATTGCCATGAAATTTGATGCATATAATTGGCGATGGATGCTAGGTTTGGAAGCACTACCTGCGATTCTGTATTTTTTTGGATTATTTCTTGTTCCAAGCAGCCCGCGTTGGTTGGCAATGAAAGGCAGATACGAAGAAGCCTATGAAATTATGGTTAAGGCTACATCTGAAGATGAGGCCAAAGAAATAATCAATTCCGTAAAGGACAGCATTGAAGCGGAGAAAAAGTCCAAACCTAAAACAGCCCCCATAAAAGATCTTTTGAAACCATCGTTAAGACTTGTTTTGACGATTGGTTTGGTCATCGGGGTTCTACAGCAAATTACCGGGATCAACTCCGTATTCTTTTATGCGCCTATGATTTTTGAACAATCGGGAATTGGAACAGATGCTTCTTTTAGCCAGGCCATTTTAGTCGGCTTGATCAACCTGATTTTTACTGTGCTTGCAATCCTGATGATCGACAAATTGGGAAGGAAACCGCTCTTGATTTTTGGGACCACCGGTATCGCCATTTGTATGTTTTTATTGGCCTATGGGTTTAATAATGCATCCTATACATTGACGGAAACATCTATTAAATCGCTGCCGGAACAAGTGGATAAAGTCAAATTGGCTCCAATTATTGGAATGACCTATGAAAGCGACCTCAGCTTTAAAGAAGCCATCAGAAATACTTTGGGAGAATCTGTAGCACAGACCTATGAATCTGAATTGATTACCTCAGCGGTGACCATGAATGCCTATTTGATCCTGTTTGGAATACTTGGATTTGTGGCTTCTTTTGCGATTTCCATAGGGCCGGTCATGTGGGTTCTTTTTTCTGAGCTGTTTCCAAATTATATACGCGGACTGGCAATATCCTTTGTTGGCCTGATCAATTCTGGCGTGAGTTTTGGAGTTCAGCTGGTATTCCCATGGGAGCTGGCCAATTTAGGAAGCTCGGTCACTTTTTTGATTTATGGCCTTTTTTCTGCAGCCGGATTAATATTTATCCTTTTGGTAGTTCCTGAAACAAAAGGCAAATCGCTGGAAGAATTAGAATCGCAACTAGTAAAATAATCTAAAGATGAAAAGAATTTTAAATGCCATAGCATTAGGGACCATAGCATTGATTGTTTCTTGTTCAGAAACTAAAACTGAGCAGATTGAAAATGAATCGAACAATGCTAATAAAGTAATTTTTGAAGTCGAAAACTTCATTGCCAAATCAGATAATATTACAAAAAACGAAAACGCGGTTGATTTTTCAGAGGCAGGCAGCAATATAGATTTTGAAATAGATATACCCACGGCCGGACGTTATAAAGTGAGTATTTATGCAAAGTCAAATGCCGGGAAATCAATTCTTTGGATAGAAGATTATATTGGAAATAAGGATGACAGAACCTATAATATTACAGGAAACCTGACTGTCGAAAA
Source organism: Cytophagales bacterium (assembly GCA_040218795.1). Taxonomy (GTDB): domain Bacteria; phylum Bacteroidota; class Bacteroidia; order Cytophagales; family CCMP332; genus CCMP332. Next base: position 75,166 of record JAVJQT010000007.1, read on the forward strand.
TAATGGATCGGATGACTTTATAGAGATTTCAATTGATGGCAGCCCATTAAATAAGGGCATTCACCCCATGAGTTTGCATTTAACCGAAGGAAACGTTTCAGTGGATAAAATTGAATTTGAACTTATTAGAAAACACCAGAGAACACCGCGTGTAATGGAACAAAATATGGAAGGCGACTCCCTGGAATTGGTCTGGTCTGATGAATTTGAGGGTTCGGGTGAGCCCGATACAAGCAAATGGACTTTTGATATTGGAAATTGGGGATGGGGCAATAATGAATTGCAATATTACACTGTTAAAAAAACTGAAAATGCCAGATTGGAAAATGGCAACCTGATCATTGAAGCCCGAAAAGATGATATGGGTTATCCCTGGACTTCCGCAAGATTAACCACCAGGGGAAAAGTGACATTTTTATACGGTAGAATCGAATTCAGGGCTAAAGTTCCCCCTCATAGAGGCAATTGGGCAGCCGGTTGGACTTTAGGTGATGAATATGTTGATGAAAAATCATGGCCATATTGCGGGGAGATAGACATACTTGAAAGTGTTGGCTATGAAATGGATGATAGTACCGGCCAAGGGCAGGCGCATGCTTCTATTCATTGTCGCGCTTATTATTTCAAAATTGGAAATCAGAAAACGGGTGTAGTAGAGGTAGACAGCATGTATCAGAATTATCATATATACGCCATCGATTGGAGCCCGGAAGGAATTGTTGCAAGCGTTGACGGTAGGGAATATCTTAAATACGAAGATACAAGCTCACCCTTATCATGGCCATTCGATAAACCACAAAATATTATTTTAAACCTCGCCATGGGCGGAGGCTGGGGAGGCCAACAAGGCATTGATGAAGCCCTTACTTCTCAGAAAATGATATTGGATTATGTAAGAGTTTATGGTAAAAAATAAGCTCAGCCAATGAAAACCTATTTCGTTTGGATATTCAGCGCATTTGTCGCTCTGTTTTTAATTTCTTGTAAGCAGAATGAGGTTATTGATTCAGAGGAAGCCTTTATAGATTCTCTGGTCAACGAAATGACATTGGAAGAAAAGGCAGGTCAAATGTGTAATATCAGTTTGATGGCCCTGGCTCGTGGTGAATTCTGGATGTACCGCGATACCATTGAACTCGATGTGGAAAAAATGGCCGAGCTTTTAATCGACAAACATGTCGGTTCGGTGCAGAATCTGGGAACCTATCCTCTGGAAATACGCGAATGGAGAAAAATCATTTCCATTCTGCACGAATACAATCAAAACAACTCAAGATTGGCAATTCCGATAATTTATGGCATTGATGCCGTTCACGGAGCCAATTACACTGCGAATTCTACAATATTTCCACATCAATTGGGGCTTGCTGCAACCTGGAACACTCAAATGGCCGAAAATACAGGTGCCATTAGCTCTTACGAATTGAAAGCCTCCGGAATCCCCTGGAATTATGCTCCTGTTCTCGATGTAAGCAAACAGCCTTTGTGGGGAAGAATATTTGAGAGCTTTGGAGAAGATACCTATCTCAGCACTGAAATGGGCTTGGCTTATATCAATGGGGCACAAGGTGAAGACATTTCTGAATTTGATAAATCAGCGGTTTGTCTAAAGCATTTCATAGGTTACGGAATGCCATTTAATGGCAAAGACAGATCTCCGACCTATTTACCCGAAAGAATAGTACGTCAGTATTACTTGCCTCCTTTTCAGAAAGCCATAGAAAATGGTGCGCTTACAGTCATGTTAAATTCCGGAACCTTAAATGGAGTACCCTCTCACGCAGACAAGTATTGGATTACCGATGTATTAAAGGGAGAACTGGGTTTTGAAGGATTTACAATATCCGATTGGGATGATATAACAAATCTCTACAAAATGCACCGGGTGGCAAAAAATGAAAAAGAAGCAATTAAAATTGCCGTAAATGCCGGAATGGACATGTGTATGGAACCCTATGATGCTAGTTTCTCAGATTTTCTGGTGGAACTTGTCAAAGAGGGCGAAGTGAGTATGAGTCGTGTCAATGAAGCAGTCCGAAGAATTTTAAGAGTTAAAAAAAGAATGGGCCTCTTTGATAAAACACTGGAACCCGAAAATCTTTTTGAAGATTTTGGTTCTGAAAAATTTGCCGAAGAAGCCTATAAAGGAGCCGTTGAAAGTATAACACTCTTAAAGAATGAATCATCGGTACTTCCCATCGACAAAAAGAAAAAGGTTTTTTTATGCGGAGTAGCAGCCAATTCTATCAATTACTTAAACGGGGCATGGACAAGGACCTGGAGTGGCACAGACACGGCCTATAATGATTTGGAAAAGATGACCGTTTTGGAAGCCATGCGTCAAATCGCAGGTCAGGATAAGGTAACTTTTATGCAGGGGACTACTTATGATGAAGATATTAATTCATCGCAATTGCTGTCCGCGGCGCAAAATTCAGATATCATAATTGCCTGCCTGGGCGAAATACCGGCTACCGAAAAACCAAGCGACATTACAGATTTGAAAATGCCTGAAGCTCAACTTGAGATGATAAGAAAATTAAAGAAAACAGGAAAACCGATCGTTCTGGTTTTGGTTGAAGCACGCCCAAGAGTAATTAGTGATATTGAAGCCCTGGCAGATGCAGTGCTAATGGCTTATTTGCCGGGCAATGAAGGAGGAAGAGCAATTGCAGGAATCCTGTATGGAGATGAAAACCCAAGTGGCAGGCTGCCGATCACATATCCAAAATACACAGCATCCATTTGGGCCTATGACCATCTTAAATCGGATGAAAAAGACGCTGGTTTTGGATTCAATGGATTTGATCCGCAATATGAATTTGGGCATGGCTTGAGCTATACTGAATTTAAATATGAAAATTTCAAAATCAACTCTGACACATTCAATGTGAATGATACGATTAAAATAAATGTTAAAATCAGCAATACAGGTTTAAGAGATGGTATGGAGGTTGTTCAGTTGTATTCAAGCGATTTGGTTGCAAGCATCTCACCGGCTGTCAAACAACTTCGCCGTTTTGAGAAAATTTATTTGAAAGCGGGAGAATCAAAGACCTGTAATTTTGAATTGCCGGTCAGGGAATTGGCATTTGTTAATATGAACAATATGCGGGTTCTTGAGAAGGGTATATTTGAATTAAAAATCGATAGCCTGACAAATCAATTTTATTTGAACTCGGGTCTTAGATTTTAATTCCAAATGGATTCATTTAGAATTCGTTGAAATACATTTTGTTTGAAATATAAATACTGAGGTAAATCGCAATATAAATGTCTCAATCATTGTTTGTCGCTAATAGTCCCATCCTAAAAGACGAAGGCAGATCGGTCAATAGTGAATACGTTGAATTAGGAAAAGAAGCCTTTTACAAGATCTCCAACTACGATCAAATGTCTCCATTTTTTATGACTGTTGTTAGTCATTCAGACCATTGGTTGTTTATTTCAAGTACGGGAGGAATAACCGCCGGAAGAAAAAACGAAAATTCTTCACTCTTTCCTTATTATACGGATGATAAAATTTCCGATTCATTTGATACTACCGGGTCAAAAAGTATTTTCAGAGTAAAAATTGCAGATAAAACGTATTTGTGGGAGCCTTTCTCAAAACGATATCAAAATCTTTATAAGGTAAAACGTAACCTTCTTAAAAGCATTTCTGGAAATAAAATTGTTTTTGAAGAGATCAATGAGGATTTAAAGTTAAAATTCCAATATTCATGGCAATTTTCAGACAAGTACGGCTTTGTAAAGAAATCTTCGATAGAAAATTTTGGCGATGAAACTATTGAAGTCAATTTTCTTGATGGATTGCAAAACTTGATGCCCTATGGTGTAGAATCTGGTCTTCAAAACGAAAGAAGTAATCTCGTCAATGCCTATAAAAAAAATGAACTCATAGAACAAACAGGGCTTGCTTTAATATTATTGAGCGCAATAATTGTAGACAGGGCAGAACCTAGTGAAGCATTAAAGGCCACTACCGTATGGTCTTCGGGAATTGATCCGGAACACTATCTTTTATCCGGCAAACAACTAAATGCATTTCGCCTGGGCGAAAATTTGAAGACCGAATCAAATGTCAAAGCCGAAGCGGGGGCCTACTTTATCAATAAAAAAATCAGCCTTAAAAAAGAAGAAATTGTAGCATGGCAATTTATTGCCGAATTGAATCAGGATAGCACCAATGTGAATGATCTTAATTTTGATTTGAGATCCAAAAAGCATGAGGTTTTAGAAGAGCTGGAAAATGACATTGTAAAAGGAACTGAATATCTCCGGAAACTCGTAGCTGCAGCAGATGGTATTCAAATGACCAATGACAAACTCCTGGATGGTAGGCATTATACCAATGTGCTTTTCAATATCATGCGAGGGGGTATTTTCGATAATGGCTATTTGGTAAACAGCGATGATTTTAAGTCCTATTTTTCAGCCGTAAACAAACAACTTTTTAAAAAACAGACTGGATTTTTAGAAAAGCTACCGGATAAAATTCATTTTTCTGAACTTCTGGAAGCATCGAAAAAGACAGGCGATTTGGAAGTTGTAAGAATGGTCTACGATTATCTGCCGCTTACTTTTAGCCGAAGACACGGCGATCCAAGTAGGCCATGGAATAAATTTTCGATAGAAACGAGAAAAGAGGACGGATCAAAAAACCTCGATTATCAGGGCAATTGGCGTGATATTTTTCAAAATTGGGAAGCATTGGCTGTTTCTTATCCGGGCTATATCAATTCCATGATCTCCAAATTTCTCAATGCCTCAACCATGGATGGCTATAATCCTTACCGTATAATGCGTGAGGGTATAGATTGGGAAGTGATTGAACCCAATGACCCCTGGTCTTATATCGGATATTGGGGTGATCATCAAATTATTTATTTGTTAAAACTATTGGAGATTTCTTTCCGGCACTCAAAATCGGAATTAGAGGCATTGCTCGATAAACAAATGTTTGTCTATGCCAACGTTCCCTATTTAATAAAATCTTACAATGATATCCTTAGAAATCCCAAAGACACCATAGTTTTTGATGAAGAAAAAGAGGCCTCGATAGAAGAAAAAGTTGAAAAAATCGGCTCGGATGGCAAAATGGTTTTTGGTTCAGACAATGAACTCATAAAAGCCAATTTGGCCGAAAAAATACTGCTTACCTTTCTAACAAAAATGTCAAATTTTATACCTGAAGGTGGCATTTGGCTCAATACACAACGACCGGAATGGAATGACGCAAACAATGCACTCGTTGGGAATGGCGTTTCCATGGTTACGCTTTATTATATGAGGCGATATGCAAAATTTTGTATTGATTTATTCGAAAACACAGCTTCTGAAAACATTAAATTACACGAACCAATAGCTGAGTTCCTCAGAGGAATACATAGTACACTAATTCAAAACAAGGATTTATTAAAAGCTTCGATCACAGATCAAGACAGAAGGCAAATAGTGAATCTGTTGGGCATTACCGGTGAACAATACAGACAAAAGGCTTATTCTGCATTTGGCGGAACAGGAATTAATAAGGCGAAAAAAGAAGCATTGCTTGATTTCTTTAAAATCTCCGCTGAGTACATCGATCATAGCATTGCAGCCAACAAAAGAGAGGACGGACTTTATCATTCTTATAACCTTCTTGATTTAAGCGGCGACAAGGCCTCAATTTCCCATTTATACGAAATGTTGGAAGGCCAGGTGGGAATATTAACTTCCGGAGTTCTGGAATCGTATGAGGTCATTCAATTGTTGGATCACCTGGAAAAAAGCCAATTATTCAGAGAAGATCAATACAGCTATTTACTTTATCCAAACCGAGAATTGCCCGGTTTTTTAGAGAAAAATAATATTCCGGATTCATTTATTAAATCCTCTGAACTTGCTCAATTGCTAATCAAAAATGATGATAGGACTATTCTGACCTGTGATAAAAATGGGACTTGCCATTTCAACGGAAATTTCACAAATGCCATGGGATTAAAAGATGGTCTCCAAAAACTAAAAAACAAAGGGTATGATGAACTGCTAAAAAAGGAACTCAATGCTTTCCTGGACATCTATGAGGACATGTTTAATCACAAAGCCTTCACCGGTAGATCGGGAACATTTTTTGGCTATGAGGGCCTTGGAAGCATTTACTGGCATATGGTTTCAAAATTATTATTGGCCATCCAGGAAAATTTGGCACAGGTCATTTCAACAAAAGAGCCGTCGGAATTTGAAAAGCTTAAAAAGCATTATTACAAAGTTCGCGAGGGCATTGGTTTGCACAAATCGCCCGCGCTTTACGGAGCTTTTCCAAGCGATGCCTATTCACACACACCACAAAATAAAGGAGCTCAACAACCGGGTATGACCGGGCAGGTAAAAGAAGATATTCTCAATCGATGGGCAGAACTTGGCCTAAAAGTGAAAAATGCCAAAGTTAGATTTGAGCCGAAATTTTTAGATGAGAATGAGTTTCTGGATCATTCCGCATTGTATGAATATTTCAATGTAAAAGGGGAGCTGTCCACCATCAATCTCAATGCAGGAGAATTGGCATTTACTTATTGTCAGGTGCCTGTGATTTACAGCAAATCCACTGAAAAAGATTTCATTCAATTAATCAGAGCCAATAAGGAAGAAAAAATTGATGGTCTTGAATTAAATGAATCAATCTCTGCAGAAATATTTAACAGAAGCAATCAAACAACACTAATCAGAGTGCATTTTAAGGATTAAGGCTTATTCCTTATTAAAAGAGGTAGAATTAGTCCAATGAGAAAATAACCCAAGGATACTGAAATTTCCCCGAAAATAATTTGAACAAGAACGGTTTGCAGAATTAGAAATACCGGAAACAGAAAAATCCCAACCGAAAATTTTATAGAAGCCAGCATCACCGGGTCTTTTACCCTTGAGGCAATACCTTTCCATAACTGAAGCGGCAGTAAATAATAGAAACGGAAAAAATAGTATAAAAATGATTTTTGCTTTTCCTTTTCAACAGAAGTAGTACTATCTGTAGAACTTAAATTATCTATTGATTCCCTGCATGCCTGCAAGTTTGAAAAGTCGGGATTCATCTTCATTAGCTGAGCAAATTTAATATCGTATTGGTCTTCGGGAATGTGTACGATTAGTTTTTCCATTTGAGTGCTTATTGCATTTCTTAATATTAAAGAGGCGTTGTGATCATCAGTATTGGAATAAAAAGGCTGGACATCAATGGCTTTGCCAAAATAAATTGATACTCTCGTTCGGAATTCCTGATGATTGTGATAATTTATTCCAACGGGAATAATTTTAAGGTCCAATTCGGGTTGTTCAGTCAATGTGCCAAAAGCAATTCTTGTAAAGCCCTTGCTCAAGGGCCTTAGACGTCTCTCAAAGCCATGATTACCTTCCGGGAATATCAGAAGTGCTTTTTTGCCCCCGAGTATTTTATAGCAAGCCTTAAATATTTCTTCGTTATTGTTCAATGTATTCCACCCGTCGCGTATTCTGTAAATAGGCATCATATTTATCAGCGACATGAGCCATTTAAAAAAGGGCTTTTTGAAAACTTCAGCCCTAGCCAGAAAATGAGTTATTCTTTTATTTTTACTAACAATTACCAGGGCATCGAGAAAGGCATTTTGATGATTGGCTGTAAAAATAATTGCACCCTTTTTAGGAATATTTTCAGTCCCATAAACTTTATATGAGCTAAAATAAAATCGAAGCCCCAATTGTACATAGGCCCTTAGAATATAATAGAGTATTCCTTTCATGTAGCTGCGCCGGCCATTATTTTAGTTCTGGACCAAACATAGCCAATTATTAATCCTGAAATAATATGCCATATACCCCACCAGGCTGCAATTATGGCCATACCACCTAAACCATCAAAAAATGAAAAAATAATTATTAGTCCAAGGCCGGAATTCTGTATGCCGGTTTCAATAGTAAGCGTCTTGCGATCTTCGGATGATAATGAAAAAATGCTGGCAACCGAATAGCCTGTAAACAGGGCGATGGCATTGTGTATCAAAACAAGCCATACCACATATTGGAAGTAGTCAAGAAAGATGTCGAAATTATTAGCAAATGCAATTACCACAAAGAGCATAAAAATCAACATCGAAAGGGGTTTTAGTATTTTTTGCATCCTCTCAGCAATATGCGGAAAATGAGCATTGCATAGCATACCCAGAATCAGTGGAATTCCCAAAATCAATGCAATGGTTTTTAACAATTCAAAAGGGTTAAGACTGATTTCCGTCAGAAGTAATTTTGTCGGTGGGTAAAAAGAAGCCCAAAAAGAGAGATTAATAGGCGTCATTATAAATGCCAATAAAGTAGAAAATGCTGTGAGGGTTACAGATAAAGCGGCATTTCCCTTAGCCAAATGGGTCATGAAATTTGAAATATTGCCACCGGGGCAGGCCGCAACCAGGATCATTCCCAGGGCTATACTTGGAATGGGTTCTATCAGATAAACAAGTATAAAAGTAATTGCGGGAAGCGCTATAAATTGTGAAAATATTCCGAGCAGAGCAGATTTTGGAATGCTCGCAATGCGTTTGAAATCCGATATTTTTAAATCCAGGGCAACGCCATACATAATGATGGCTAGACAAATATTTAATGCGAGTAGAGAATCGTTGTTGAAATGAAGATTTACGCTGTCAATTTGCTTTTCCATTCGGAAATAAAAAAGCAATATATCTATTCAAAGCCTATAAGCCAATTTTTTAGCGCTTACTTCTTCCTTAACTCAAACACATCCGTCCTTCGATCTCTCAAATTTCGCACGCTTCCAAATTGGTTTAATTCGCGTAAAAGGTCCAGATCTACATCAGCGATAAGAATCATTTCTGTATTTGGAGTAGCCTCGGCTTTTATGCCATTCGCAGGAAAAGCAAAATCACATGGTGTAAAAACCATCGACTGCGCAAATTGTATATCCATGTTGTGAACTTTTGGCAAATTACCTACACTACCTGCAATGGCCACATAACATTCATTTTCAATAGCCCTGGCTTGTGCGCAATTACGCACTCTTGAATAGCCGTTTTGTGTATCGGTAAGAAAAGGGACAAAAAGTATTTTTATTCCTTCATCTGCAAGCAGTCTGCTGAGTTCAGGAAATTCAATGTCATAACATATCAATATTCCTATTTTTCCACAGTCGGTATCAAAGGATTTTAATTCTTTACCGCCTTGCGTTCCCCATACTTTTGCCTCATCAGGTGTCACATGGATCTTTTCATATTTTTCGATACTGCCATCCCTCTTGCATAAATGGCCAACATTAAATAAATGGTCTTCGCGCATTTCGGGCATGCTCCCGGTAATGATATTTATGTTGTAGGAGACAGCCAATTTGGAAAAACGCTCTACGACTTCTTCGGTATATGAAGCCAATGCTCTTATGGCTCCTGCTTCACTCATTTCATTATGTTCTGCCATAAGAGGCGCATTGAAAAATTCAGGAAACAAAGCAAAGTCACAGCGGTAACCTGATACAGCATCTAAAAAATACTCCGCTTGCTGCATTACTTCGTCAAGGTCTTTGTATGATCTCATTTGCCATTGAATCAAACCAAGACGAACTACAGTTTTATTGGCTGAAGGACTTTTGGAGGGTTTCTGATAATAAATATTATCCCATTCCATAAGAACGGCGTATTCATTGGAAGCATTATCATTTTCCAGATAATTCTTCAATATTCTTGTCGGGCGGAAATCATTGGAAAGTTGAAAGTTCAATACCGGATCGTGTATTTCCCGATTTCTAACTTTGTTTATATATTCTTTTGGACTTAATTCTTTGGCGTATTTATGGTAGTTAGGAATCCTTCCTCCAAAGGCAATCCCTTTGAGATTTAGTTTTTCACATAATTCTTTTCTGTAATCGTAAAGTCTTCTTCCAAGTCGCAATCCCCTGTATTCCTTCTTAATGAACACGTCAATTCCATAAAGGATATCACCTTCGGGATTATGTGTATCAAATGTGTAATTATCAGTGATTCCCACGTATGTATGCGGTTCCTGAACCATGCTTTCATCAACGATTATTGAAGATGCTCCCCCGGCTAATTGGCCGTTGACCGTAATTACGATTTGCCCTTCGGGAAACCTATTGATTAGCTTTATAATATCTTTTTCTTCCCAATAGGCATTTGGCTTGCTATCATAAGCATCGATCATTGCTTTTCTAAGATCCTGATAGTCATTTAAACTCAGGTATTTCAGCTCTATATTTTCAATCTCATGAATCATATGAAGGGATTTATCCTGCAAAGATACGAATCGCGTATGCCAGTTTTTGTTTAGTCCAAATAATTAATTTGAGGCATTATTTTTGATAATGTTTTATCTGTAGATAATTGAAAATAAATGGAATTTTAAAATGTCATTTGGCGACATTTGGAACAATTCTTGAATTTATTTTGTAAAAGTCTACAGTATCTTATTATTTTTACCAAGTGAAAACAAGCACGATAATGAAAAAATTAACAGCAATCGTTCTTTTAGCCTTATTTGTTTCAGCATGTGGATACCACACTTGCCCTACTTATGCTAAAAAAGAGCCTGTTCAAAACGAGAACCAGGACTTAAAAGTCTAAAGAGCTTTATTTATACAAATGCTAATATCGGCCTCCATTGGAAGGCCTTTTGGTGTTATATCTCATTTCAGGTCTGAAATGATTTTATTTTAAATTTCCTTTTCATATTCTTAATGAAATACTGATTATTTCTGATGGAATGGTATTTTTGATTCTCAGATTTAAAGATTCCAAAACTTATGTCATCATATCAGGTAACAGTAATAGGTTCGGGCCCCGGTGGTTATGTCGCAGCAATAAGGGCAGCGCAACTTGGTCTTAAAACCGCAATCATTGAAAAATACTCAACATTAGGGGGTACATGTCTCAATGTAGGCTGTATTCCATCAAAAGCATTGCTCGATTCATCGGAGCACTATCACAATGCTGTTCACAGCTTTAAAGAGCATGGCATAGATATAAATGCGCCTAATGTCAATATGAAACAAATGATTGACAGAAAAGCGGATGTGGTAAAACAAACATGCGATGGGATTGAATTTTTAATGAAGAAAAATAAGATAGACGTTTACACAGGCGTCGGCTCTTTTATTGATAAAAATACAATTAACATTAAAGACGCTGATGGCAAGGATCAAAAGATCAATACCGAAAAAACCATAATCGCTACAGGCTCAAAACCTTCCTCACTTCCGTTTATAGAAATTGACAAAAAAAGGGTCATAACATCTACGGAAGCGCTAGAATTGAAAGAAGTACCCAAACACATGATTGTCATTGGAGGGGGCGTAATAGGAATGGAATTAGGATCTGTTTATCGACGTCTTGGAGCTAAAGTTTCTGTGGTGGAGTTCATGGATAGAATTATTCCGGGAATGGATGGTACACTGAGCAAGGAATTATTAAAAGTTCTCAAAAAAGATGGAATTGAATTTTACCTAAAGCACAAAGTGACCGAAGTCGGAGCTAAGGGAAAGACAGTAACTGTTAAAGCCGAAAGTGCTAAAGGAGAAAACATCGAATTGAAAGGGGACTATTGCCTTGTTTCGGTAGGTCGTAAGCCATATACCGACGGCCTTGGATTGGATAAAATTGGTATTTCAACCAATGATAAAGGCCAGATACCTGTCAATGAAAAATTACAAACTTCAGTAGATGGAATCTATGCTATCGGAGATGTAATAGAAGGGGCAATGCTGGCGCATAAAGCCGAAGAGGAGGGTGTTTTTGTAGCGGAAATTATCGCAGGTCAAAGGCCGCATATCAACTATTTATTAATTCCAGGCGTGGTTTACACCTGGCCTGAAGTTTCCGGTGTAGGCTATACGGAAGATCAACTTAAAGAAAAGAAAATTGAATATAAAAGCGGATCCTTTCCAATGAAAGCACTTGGAAGGGCAAGAGCTTCTATGGACACGCAAGGTTTGATTAAAGTTTTGGCCGATAAAAATACAGATGAAATTCTGGGGGTTCACATGATCGGACCCAGAGTGGCAGATCTAATTGCAGAAGCAGTCGTCGCCATGGAATACCGTGCCAGCGCGGAAGATATTGCAAGAATGTCACATGCACACCCAACCTATACTGAAGCCATGAAAGAAGCTTGTCTGGCCGCTACAGAAAACAGAGCATTACACGTTTAATTATTATTAATGATACAAAGAGTCCAATCTATATTTCTCGCGGTGATAGCCATATTGATGGCTGCATGCACAGGTTTTAATTATTGGCAAAAAGCCGCTCTTGATGGATCTTCAAAAATTTATTTATCCGCCATTGGAAAAGCAGTTTTTGAACAGGGCAATGAAGCGGCCTCGTTGCAATACTTCCCTTTTACATTTGTGGCAATTTTAGCTTTGCTATCATGTGGTCTGGCCATTTATGAAATTTTCCAATACAAAAACCGATTGCTACAACTCAAGTTGGGAGCACTCAATTCATTGTTTATGGGAGCCACATTGGTTTTGATGGTTGTTTTTATAAATCAAAATGAAGATTTAATGGATCCCGGGAAAAGGGTATTGCCAGGCATTGCCTTTTATATGCCGGTGATTGCAATGGTTTTAAATATTATAGCCAATAGGTTTATTCGAAAGGATGAAAAATTGGTCAGGTCTGCAGATAGAATGAGATAATATGAGAATAGTCATTCCAATATTTTTCTTTATAATACTATCCTCCTTTAGCGGAGATCATCATAAATTGACCAAAGTTCAGGTTCGTGAAGGGATCAAGGTTAAAATACCCGAGGCTTTTTACAAAATGCCCGAAAGGGATATTGTCGAGCGCTATCGCTCCTATAAATTGCCGATTGCAATGTATTCTGCCGATGACAGGCTGACCGAATTTGGCGTTTCTATTTCTGATAATTTCTGGTCGGGAAACGATCTCGAACTATTGCTGGATTTTCAAAAATCAAATATAATGGCTCTGTTTGATAAGGTAGAATTCAAAAATCAGGGAATCCGAAAAGTGCATAAAAGCGATATGGCCTTTTTTGAATTGGAGTCGGATACGCGATTTGCCCGAAAATTTGAAAAAAAATACACCTTGCTTCATTACGCCGTAGTGGATAATCGGGTTTTGGTATTTAATTTTTCCTGTCCGATTGATCAAAAAGACCAATGGGTGGATACGGCCTGGAAAATCATGGACTCGATTCGATTAAAAAAATCAATTTTTTAATGCTGAGTGTTCACAGTCCGGAGCACTTCATGAAGCAAGCCTTAAATGAAGCCCAAAAGGCTTTTGAAAAAGGGGAAATCCCCGTGGGAGCAGTAGTCGTATGTAATAATAGAATAATTGCAAAAGCACACAATCAAACCGAGCTTTTAAATGATGTAACGGCTCATGCCGAAATATTGGCGATCACTACGGCAAGCACAGCATTAGGAGGGAAATACCTCAGAGATTGTACGATTTATATAACTTTGGAACCCTGCATAATGTGTGCAGGCGCTTTGGCCTGGTCGCAGGTTTCAAATATTGTTTATGGAGCAAATGACGAATTAAAAGGGTTTAGTAAATTCTTAAATTCGAACATATTTTCTTCAAAAACACTTATAAGAAAGGGCGTGATGGAAGAAGAGTCTTCCATTATGCTCAAGGAATTTTTTAAAAAATTACGTAAAAAATAATTTTAAACTAAAACAAACAATTATGTCTTTCGAATTACCAAAATTACCATATGCATTTGACGCTTTAGAGCCTCATATCGATGCTAAAACTATGGAAATACATCATGATAAACATCATGCAGGATACGTGAGCAAGTTAAATGCCGCAATCGAAAATACCGATATGGCCAATAAGTCTATTGAGGATCTTTGCAAACAACATTCCGATGTTGGAGCAGTCCGAAACAATGGCGGTGGACATTATAACCATTCTTTATTTTGGACCATCATGAGTGCCAATGGCGGTGGAAATCCCAGCGGTGCTGTCGCAGCAGCCATTGACAGAGATTTCGGATCTTTTGATTCATTTAAAGATGCCTTTAGCAATGCTGCAGCAACAAGATTTGGTTCGGGATGGGCATGGCTATGCGTAATGGAAGGTGGAAAACTTGAAGTTTGTAGTTCTGCAAACCAGGACAATCCACTAATGCCCGGTGTTGGCTGTGGCGGACAACCTATTTTAGGCCTTGATGTTTGGGAACATGCCTATTATCTCAATTATCAAAACAGAAGACCCGATTATATTTCGGCCTTTTTTAATGTTATCAATTGGGGTGAAGTGAATCGCAGATACAGCGAAGCGCAATAAGATTTAGAATAACAAAAGAAAACCACGTTGACCCTTTAACTGAATTAATTCAGGATATTGGAAAACGTGGTTTTTTACTTTAATGTAATTATTTGCTAACAGCCCAATGTTCCTGCGCCGTTTACAAATTTGAAGTCATCCGGTTCTTCTGAAATGAAAAAATCATCACCTTCAAAATCCAATTGAAGGTATTCTCCTCCAAATGAGATATTTCCACCATTAACTTGTAATGTACCATCAGAGGACAAAAAGAATTTTCCATTTTCCAAGTCAATAATGTAAGCATATGCAGAACCATCTAATGAAAATGGATCATCTGTATCTTCATCGATATCGAAAAAGTTGATTACCTCATAGTTCCCGCTGGCTTCATCATCAAAAACCACATACAATACCAGCGCATTTAATCCTCCAAATGCTTCATTGGTGTCCACAGAATTAAAATCAAGATCTCCACTTACACCAATGACCAATGAAACGCCATCCATTCCGTCTGTAAAGACATCAGCTATTTCACTTCCATCACCTTCTTCTCCTGCAGATAAACAAAAAGTTGCAGAGATATCATAGGTATATGCGCCTGCTGTAATTACTCCGCCTCCTGCATTGGCACCAAATCCGGGTGTGGTAATTACCACAACTCCCTCTTCAGATGTATAAGTATTGCCGGAAGGATTTGAAAAATCGAATCCATCACCACCTGAACTAAAACTAAATCCTCCATCTTTATTTGATTTTCCATCACCCTTGCTATCAGCATGAATTATGGCCAATTGAGGAAGTCGATTAATCACCTCCGGAATTCTTTCCAGAATTTTAGCTTTTCGTTCTTCTTTGGATAAACTTGGAGAAGGATTGTTTTGATTATCCTTTGAACAAGAATTTATCCCGACCAGAAGAATTAAAACAAGTCCTGCAATGAGGACTTGCTTTATTTTTTTGATTAAAATCATAATTATCTGTTTTTAAAACAGGAATCCTAATCTTATTTGACCCAATACGTTAGGTCCAATATTTAAACTACTACCTTGTTTCTGCGGGTCTGGTGCAGTAAATCCGGGAGCATCGCTTTCAACTTTAATATCTGAATTACTTGTCATAGAGAAACCAAAACCAAGCTCTGTACCCAGGTATAATTTTTTTGCAATGTAATAGTCCACACCTGCAAAACCATTTAGACCAAATCTTACAAACCCGTCCTGACCTTTTGTAGTTGTAGAAACAACATCTGTAGCGGGCTGTGTTTGTACTTCAGAACTAGAGGTTTGCATGGCAAAGTCTATTTCACCACCTATATATGGAGATAACCTTTCTGTTCCATTAAAGTGCTTCTCGTACCCTGGTCTTAAACTTATCGTAAAAGAACTTTCGGTATCCTTAAGTTCTTTTAAGCTCGCACCGGAATTTTCTTGCTGGGTAATCGTTGACTCGGAAGAGTATCCTATAAATATAGTAGCTCTATAAGCTGTTTGATCTGAAAGGAATGCTCTATATCTAATTCCGCCAATGCTAATTGGACTACCTCCCAGAGGTGCGAATTGGACTTCCAGATTTCTGTCGCCGCTTTCTTGTTTCATTACGGATGACATATCGTCTTGTGCGCTGGCCGTAAATACTATTGCGGCTGCTGTAAAAATTGATAGTAATACCTTTTTCATGTTTTGTATAAAAGTTGGTTATACCTAAAATTATCAGGATAAATACAGAAATAAAAATATTTCGATGTATTTATTGAGTACTATCATTTCTTGATAAAGTGCAAAAAATTGAGTCTCAGATTATTATCAATTTTTAATTTGTATGAAATTCTAATCGATTTCTGTGAGTATTATTTTTTGAGAATGAAAAAATTCCGGATTTGTAATCGCTAGAAAATAGACTCCAAAACCCTCCTGAACTTTACTTAAATCGTAGTAATGCGCATTGGTATTCTCTATCGTGAGATCGCTTTCATGCACGGTTTTACCATTTAATGATCGCAAATACACTTTGTATTTTCCCTTGACTAAGCCAGTAATTTCAATAATACCTTTCGTTGGATTGGGATAAATATTAAATGCAATTTTTTCTTCTTCAGAAGCTTTGGTCATTACAGTTCTAAAACCGGTAATGGCCCGCAATTTTGAAGGGTTTAATGGAAATGAAGGCCCGTTTGTCAATGGAATGGATGAATTTAAAAATATCGTATCCTGACTCGAGCTCATGGCAATGCCATTGGGCCGTGAAAAAGTAGCCTGGTTTAAGTTTCCGTCCGCATTCCCGCGGGTACCGCTGCCTGCAATCGTACTTACATTTCCACTGAGTGTGGATTTATATATTTTACTGCTGCCATGGCTGGCGATATATAGACAGGAGTCCTTAGAAGAATAGGTTAAATGGCCGTTATTATTTCCGGGAATAAAGGCTAAAGCGATTTCCTGTCCATTTGGAGTTATTTTCACCACATCGCTATTATTGAAATTGGAAACGTATAGATTGCCATCCTGATCTCTGGTAATGCCGTTTGGGCAGGCGAAAAGAAATCCGCTGCTGAATAAGCTAACATTTCCCAGTGTGTCGACTTTTGAAATTTCATTGGAACCGCATTCGCAAACAAATAAATTTCCAAAATCATCGGCTACAATTCCTACCGGGGAGGAAAGTCCACTGGCATAAGTACTCACCTGTCCTGTCGGTGTTACTTTGCTAATGACTCCGGAAGATATATTGGATTGATAGAAATTGCCATCCGGGCCAAAAGTATTGCCCGAAGCACCGGATAAGCCGCTAACAAATAGTTCCAGTGAATCTTCCTGAAGATGATATCTCCAGATTTGCGTTCCGTTTGCATTGGGTAATCCATCGCCGTAATTCCCAATATAAATATGACCATCCGGGCCGAGCTTAACTCCGCCACTTGCAGGAAAACTGTCTATCAGAGTGAATACCTGTGCAAATGAGCTTGTATAGAAAAACGAAAGGATAAATAGTATGTAGAGTTTTTTCATATAGATTAAAATCTATTGAACTTAACTCAGAGCCGGTAAAATTTCAATAATTGTATTAGTTGAAGGTAATTTTTTACCATAGACGGTAAAATTCACATCATTTTATCAAGCCATGCTCGCAAAAAGCCCTTCCTACATTTTTTTTGTGTTCCAGCATTTTTAAATTTTCATCGAGAATTTTCTGGTTGTAATGAACAGGATGATACAGATGGTATTCCAAACAGCTGTAAATGATCGATTCAATCTTAATACCTGCCTTTAACAATCGCCATTCTACATCCGAATCTTCACCCACACCCGATAATTCATAGTCCTCATCAAAACCGTTAATGGCCATCAAATCATTTTTCATAATTCCCCAATTGCAACCAAGCAAATGCTTAAAACCGGAATTAAGGTTTTTAATTTTTGGGAGATAAAGGGCTTTTTCAGGATACCTGGCATTTCTCATTAATAAAGACAAAACATCCAAGCCTATTAATTTCTCTTTCTCAATCATCTTTTTGGTATGCTTCTCAGTCAATTCAATTCTTCTTCCGGCCCGGGCAATACCATCTCTGATTCCCGCATCGTAATTTTTTATAAAATGCTTGTGAATAATACAATCGCCATCTATAAACACCAGTTTTTCTCCGGCGCTTAATCGTATCGCTTCATTCAGAATTTTGTTCTTTCGAAATCCTATATCTTCCTGAAAAACATGCTTTATTGGATAATTATAAGTCTCTTGAGCCTTTTTAATTAATATTTTTGTTTCGGCCTGATTATTGTCTTCTGCTATGATGACTTCAAAATTTTTGAAGGATTGCGATTCAATGGACTGAAAAACAAGGGATAAAAAATCAAGTCTTTTATAGACGGCAATAATTAAGCTTACACTCATGAAAATGGAATCTGGCTATAAAAATATTGCTTAATCGCCGGATTAAAAATTCATGTATATTTGAATAAGGATATATGCAAAAAAGGATATTAAATATTGCCATTGTTCTATTTATGACTTTGCTCTGCGTGGATTCATTTGCTCAGGACATTGAATCGGAAAATGCCCGAACGGCGCTGAAAGCCGGGAGCAGTAAGGAATTGGCGGCAATGTTAGACAATGCCTCCGAAGTCATAATATTGGAGAAAAAATATGCCAAGAAAAATGCGGAACCCGTACTGAGGGACTTTTTCGTTAGCAATCCCGCTGTGGATTTTAAATTTATTCACAATGGATCTTCAAAAGACGGATCCCTAGTCTATTCCATTGGGCACTATGAAACAAAAAATTCTAAATTCAGGGTGGTCATTCGATTTAAGCGTTCACGAGAAGAATTTAAAATTCACAAGCTCGAAGTTTCCAAATTCTGATTCTTTTTGAAGCGGCTTTTTTACATTTGCAGCCGTGATTTATAATTACCTTCAAAAACCTGCAATAGAACATTTTATCGACGAAGCAATTCGAGAGGATATCGGTGAAGGAGATCATTCTTCCTTATCGAGTATTCCGGCAGATGCTAAAAATACAGCCAGACTGATTATCAAAGCTAATGGAACAATTGCCGGGCTGGATTTGGCATATATGATTTTTGAAAGGATTGATCCTGAATTAAAAATAGATAAGTTTTTAAAAGACGGTGATAAAGTTAAAACAGGTGATATTGCTTTTGAAGTAAGTGGAAAATCTCAATCCATATTAACTGCGGAGCGATTGGTATTGAATTGCATGCAAAGAATGAGCGCTATTGCCACCAAGACGAGGAAACTGGCCAATTTAATTGCGCACACCAATACAAAATTGCTGGATACAAGAAAAACAACACCTAATTTTCGTATTCCTGAAAAATGGGCAGTAAAAATCGGAGGAGGGACAAATCATCGTTTTGCGCTATTCGATATGATCATGATCAAGGATAATCACGTGGATTTTGCGGGAGGAATTGAAGCGGCTATCATGGCTGCGAACAAATATATTTCCGAGACAGAAAAAGATCTTGAAATAGAGATTGAAACAAGAAACCTAGAAGAGGTTAAAGAGGTTGTTAGAGTTGGAAAAGTAAATCGAATAATGCTGGATAATATGTCTGTCGATGAAATGAAAGACGCATTGGCATTAATCAGCAATAAATTTCAAACCGAAGCTTCCGGAGGAATTACTGAAGAAACAATTGTACCTATTGCGGAAACGGGCGTAGATTACATTTCTGTGGGAGCAATTACACATTCTTACAAAAGTTTAGACATGAGTTTAAAAGCCATTTAAAAATGACCATCAAAACAAAAAAGTATCAATTACCCACAAAGACATTCGTCAAATTTGCCATGATGAATGTACTCCGAGAACAATGGTGGGTATTTTTAATTGCCATTGCCATTGCTGCGCTTACTTTCGTTTACCCGGACACCATTTGGTTTTACATCATTGCCGGCCTGAGTTTATCGCTTTATCTTTTGTTCTGGCTGATTCAGTTTTTCGGACTAACCCAATTGGATCAGGCGAAATTTATATTTGAAAAGTTGAGCTACGAGATTGACCCCAAACAAATACTTTTGAAAATCAGCTCAAAACAGGGAATGCCAATCAAATGGGAACAGATTAAAAAAGCCAGAGCCGGAAAAAATCACTATTTGCTGATCATGAACAAGGCACAGATCATCCATTTGCCTTTTAAGGTATTCAACAGTCCCAGAGATGTGAAAATGATGGAGACCTTGTTGAAGCGAAAGAACTTAATTAAGTAAGACTTTTCATTGATTTTCTTTCTAAGAATACAATGATTGCCCTGAATACATTTGTGAAGTATTCCGCATTCCCGAAAAGAAACGTGATGTGAGAATTGTATACCAAATTAGAATTCACTGTTCCCGGATACAATCCGGGACCTCTCGAAAATTAAACAGTTTCAGAAATGGAGATTCCAAGATTTCCGCAATACGGAATCTTGGAATGACGAACAAAAGCATCGTCACTCCAAGGCTTTAGTTCTTGGAGTCTCCAATCAAAAAATGATAATTTTTAATAAAGGGAATACCCTCCTCACACATTTTCTGCTGTGATCTTGAAATTTTCTATGCATGTTTAATTGAATATCTGCCTTCATAAAAAATTACTAATTTTAATCAAGATGAATGATTATCTAAAAAAGTTGATAGAAAGATTTGAAAAGCATAGAAATATTTCTGAAGCTAAATTTCAATATATACTTGACCGACAAAAAAGTATTGAAAATACAATTGTCGAATTAAAAGATGAATCTGTTGATTTTTACGAATTTGTAGCCGAATCTTTAAAAGAACTTGCAAAAGACATTACTTAAATAAAAGAGAAAATTAAAAATCTACAATCTCTTATTTAAGCTCCTCGTAATCGACGTATTCACCGCCATCGAAGTTTTTGCCTTTTTTGGCCTTGTCATTGGGAACATGGTCGATTTTTAATTCGCCTTCCCTGGTTCTTTGAGAGCCTCCACTTCCAAAAGATTCAGAATTATAGCGATTGCCCTGTTGGGTAAATAAAAATGACAAAAATGGTCTGATCAGCAATCCGAAAAAGCGGAAAACCAAAAAGTAAACCAGAAATAAGACTAATAATATCTTTAAAATCATAACACCTTAACGACTTAAGTACAAGTTTCGTTCTGAATAGATCTTCGTGAAATAATCATCGAAGAGATCGTCAATAAAATAAATGGCTTCCCCGGTCGATTTCATTTCGGGCCCCAGCTCTTTATTTACATTGGGGAATTTATTAAACGAGAAGACCGGTTCTTTAATTGCGTAACCGTGTTTATAGGGTTTAAATTCAAAATCGGTCAACTTTGCTTCGCCTAACATGACCTTTGTCACATAATTGACATAAGGCTCTCTATAGGCTTTGCATATAAACGGAACAGTTCTGGATGCCCTGGGGTTCGCTTCTATTACATAAACCTTGTCGTCTTTGATGGCGAATTGAATGTTGATCAATCCGACGGTATTTAATTCCAGGGCAATTTTTTTAGTGTACTCCTCAATTTTTTTGATGATCAAATCACCAAGATTGAAAGGTGGCAGCACGGCGTAAGAATCTCCGGAATGAATACCAGCCGGTTCTATATGTTGCATTATTCCAATGATATACACATTCTCTCCATCACAGATGGCATCTGCTTCTGCCTCTATGGCTCGATCGAGGAAATGGTCAAGAAGAATTTTATTTCCCGGCAATTGCCTCAATATGTTAACAACATGCTTTTCAAGTTCATCTTCATTGATAACAATTTTCATGCTCTGTCCGCCAAGCACATAACTTGGTCTAACAAGCAATGGAAAGTCTAATTTTTTAGAAAGATCAAGCGCCTCTTCTGAAGTTGTGATCGAACCGAACTCAGGGTAGGGGATATCATTTTCCTTCAATAAAGTTGAAAAACTTCCGCGGTCTTCTGCGAGGTCTAGCGATTTGAATGAAGTTCCAAATATTTTAATACCATATCTGTCGAGCTTTTCGGCGAGCTTTAAAGCCGTTTGCCCTCCGAGTTGTACGATGACGCCCTCGGGTTTTTCATGTTCTATGATCTCGTATATATGCTCCCAAAAAACTGGTTCGAAATAGAGCTTATCTGAAATATCAAAGTCGGTAGAAACCGTTTCCGGATTGCAATTGATCATGATTGTTTCATAGCCGCATTCTTTCGCCGCCAATACACCATGTACGCAGGAATAGTCAAACTCTATGCCCTGACCAATTCTGTTTGGGCCGGAACCCAAAACCAATACTTTCTTTTTATCGGATCGAACCGACTCATTTTCTTCTCCAAATGTAGAATAATAATAAGGCGTTTGAGCTTCGAATTCGGCGGCGCAGGTATCCACGAGTTTGAAAACTCTTTTAACACCGAGCTTTTGCCGGTGATTATAAACTTCACTTTCCAAACAATTCAAAATATGAGCAATTTGACGGTCAGCATAGCCTTTGCGTTTGGCTTCAAGCATGGTTTCCTTATCTACCTCTTCAAGATTTTGCTCTGAAAGCTTTTTCTCAAAATTTAAGAGATCTTCAATTTGATATAGAAACCAGTTGTCAATTTTTGTGAGTTTATGGATGGTTCGCGTAGAAATACCCAGTTTCATGGCATCGTATATGTGAAATAGACGATTCCAACTTGGGTGGGCCAGACTTTCGAGCAATTGCTCCTGATTTTTATTTTCTCGCCCATCGGCACCTATTCCATTTCTTCTAATTTCAAGCGATTGACATGCTTTTTGTAAGGCTTCCTGGAAATTTCTGCCTATTCCCATGGCTTCTCCCACAGATTTCATCTGCAAACCCAAATGTCTGTCTGCGCCCGGGAATTTATCAAAATTCCATCTTGGAACCTTCACTATTACATAGTCAATGGCAGGTTCGAAACAGGCGGAGGTGGTTTTAGTAATTTGATTTTTAAGCTCGTCGAGATTGTAACCCAAAGCGAGTTTCGCAGCTATTTTTGCAATGGGATATCCTGTGGCTTTTGAGGCCAGGGCAGAAGACCTGGATACCCGTGGATTTATTTCTATTCCAATTATATCATCGTTTTCGGGATTGACAGCAAACTGGATATTGCAACCTCCGGCAAACTGGCCAATTCCATCGATCATTTTTTTGCCGAGATCACGCATTTTTTGATAGACCGTATCGGGAAGGGTCATGGCTGGGGCAACGGTAATGGAATCACCGGTGTGTACACCCATTGGGTCAAAATTTTCTATGGTACAGATAACAATGAAATTGCCGACATTGTCGCGCATAATTTCTATCTCGTATTCTTTCCACCCGAGAATACTTTGCTCTATCAACACTTCGTGAATGGGGGAGGCGTGAAGCCCGTCGGCCAGGGCCTTTTCAAAAGTGTCATAATTATTAACAAAAGAACCACCGGCTCCACCCAGGGTATAAGATGACCTTATGATCAAGGGGAATCCAATTTCCTGGGCAATCTCTTTACCCTCTAAAAAAGAAGTGGCCGTTTTACCTTCGCAAACGCCCACTCCAAGTTCTTTCATTTTTAAGCGAAACTGCTCTCTGTCTTCGGTGGTTTCAATCGCTTCAAAATTGGCGCCTATAACTTTGACATTGTATTTATCCCAAATGCCTGCTTTGGCACAGTCCATCGCTAAATTCAGCGCCGTTTGTCCTCCGACGGTCGGAAGTACAGCATCTACCTTGTGTTTCTTAAGAATCTCAACAATCGATTTTTTCTCCAGGGGCAAAAGATAAATATGATCAGCCGTAGCTGGATCGGTCATAATGGTTGCAGGATTGGAGTTGATCAAAATTACTTCTATGCCTTCCTCTCGCAGTGATCTAGAGGCTTGAGAACCACTGTAATCGAATTCACAAGCCTGACCTATAATTATAGGTCCGCTACCAATTAGCAGTACAGTTTTAATGGAAGGATCTTTGGGCATTTCAGTATGAGTTAAAATTTCCCAAAACTAAATGCTAGGATTCAAAAACAGAAAATTAAATTCAATTTAAAAGCTATTTTTCAATATACTTTTTGATATTCTTATTGAGGATGTTATTTCGCGCTTTTTCTACCTGAATATCATTGAGATTTTTCCTTTTCACCGTTCCGGCACCGTTCATAATATTATTACAGGTTTTATCGTGGACCAGCCCTAAACTATGACCCAGTTCATGCGCCAGGCCGCCCCCAAAGGTATTAATTCCCCAATCATATGGATGTTGCTTCATAAAAAGATATTTCAAATAAGCATTTGGAAAATGAACCACGGAAAAATCACTGCTGTCCGAAGATGGGAACATGGAACAAGCGACCTGGGAAAAATTTTCTTCTATACTTTCACCTTCGAAATCATTTTTATTGAAATCTGATTTGCTGACAGTCAAATACAAATTGATGCCCTGTTCGGATTTAGGAATAATCCCGTCCAGGGAATCTTGTAAATCCAGTAAATACCATTTTTTTCGATTGGGGCATCTCGACCAATTTTTATCCTTATCATTATCCCAAAGTTTGTCATCTTTTATTTCGATGATTTGAGATAAGCGAAACCTGATCCCACTATCTTTATAAGTGTGCCTTGCATTACAAGTGCTATCGTCAAAAACGGATTTTTTAAAGGAATAGAGCTGATTGAGACGCTCGACTGAATTTTTTAAATAGGCAATATGTAGACTGTCCTTAAGCTGAAAGTTATCACTGCCATCACTTTTTTGAATGATAATGAAGTTTATTCTTAAAGTAAGCGTATCAAACCTACGGGAATGAGAAGCCGCAGATAATGTTGAGATGAAAAGCAATAATGAAAGATATTTCCACACCCCTGTGAAATATCAATTATCCTGCCAAAGCTTTAAGAGACTTTGAGGATATCAGTGGGAGTTTTACAAAGAATAGCGCGATTGCCCTTCATGGCTATTGGGCCAACAATTATGGCGGGATTATGAACGAGAATATCTAAAAAGCCCTGCATCGTTATTTCATGTCCTTTGATATGCTCATGATAGTATTTGGATGAACGATCCATTAATTCTTTTGGCTTTAAGTTCAATCGGTTGATAATTTCTTTCCAGATAGTGGTGGTGAGCTGTGTATTAAAAATGTCAATTTCATTCACATGATTGCTGAGTGATTTGGCATAGGCCAATGTTTTTTTGCCTTTGTCACTCCTTGGGTCGTAAAATAGAACTATCTCGTTGGGATGAAATTTCATAAATAAGTTAGATTCAATTGAAAATGTAAAGATTTAATTTTTTATATACAATTCCTGAATGGCTTGCTTGAATTTAAAAAAATAGGATTAACGCCCCAATTCGTTTGAATTCGGCTAAAATAATGATTTTGAAATCGAGAAATAAAAAAAGGCTTATTTAACCTTCATTACATCTACAGGATTTTTACATACAACGGCAGTCTTGCCGTGAATGGCAATTGGTCCGGCCAACAAGTCGGGTTTGTGAACCAAAATTTTCAACATTCCATCGATATCTATTTCACGCCCCTTTAGTCGGTTTTGATAGAATTCTGATGATCTGTCCATTACTTTTTTAGGTTCCAAATCGACGCGTTCCAGTATTTGTTCCCAGCTTGTCGGTGTTAAAGTTGTTTTGGTATAATCAATCTCTCTGATATGATTGTTTATACTTTTTGCATAAGCCAGAGTTTGTTTGCCTATTTCCGATTCCGGATCATAAATCAATACTATTTCATTAGGGTGAAAGTTCATGATCTAAATTTTATTCGCATTTAAGATAAATTTCAATTCTGAAATTTCCTATGCTCTAAATCATAATTAGACATAAAAAAAGCCTTTCTGATACTTCAAAAAGGCTTTTGGTTTTGAAAATTATTCTGTTTACTCTGCTATTAATTTTTTGATATCATCGGCAATGCCATCTTCGGATGGTCTTTTAGCTTTGATATCTGCAATTCTCCCTTTCTTATCGATGAGATAATACCAGGGCACTGCACCGCGATCGTAAAAATTCCTGAAATCCGTTCCTTCGGGATCATTTGAAATTAAACTCACGCCACCGATTTCAAATTTTTCATTGGCCTTCAACCATTTTTCTTTGGCAGGCTCCAATACGGCAACATACAGAAATACTACTTTATCACTGTTACCGATTTTTTCTCGCAACTCTTTTGATTTTGGCATTTCCTTTATACAAGGCTTACACCAGCTGCCCCATAGGTCCATATAAACTACCTTACCTTTAAAGTCTGAAAGCGATACATCATTGCCTTCTTTATCTTTAAAAGTGAAATCAGGAGCGGGTTTCCTGAGATTTTCGTCAATTATACCTCCTTCTGTTGAAAATCCTTTTATTGCAAAGACCGTCACAAAAATTAAGGTAAAAATGCTTGCAGAAATTGAATATTTCATATTTATCATTTTTTGAATATTGATTTAAATAATTGTTCAAATCTAGTATAAGAAGCTATATTTATCTTAAATAGTTCTGAATTTATTCCTTTTAAATTATTGCCGGAAATAGCGATTCGCTTAAATCCAAGTTTTTCAGCTTCTCCTATTCTTTGTTCTATTCTGTTCACTCCTCTAATCTCTCCTCCCAGTCCAACTTCACCGGCAAAAGATGTGCCATTGTCGACCGGCACATCGATATAGCTCGAAACAATTGAAGCACAAACCGCCAAATCAAGAGCGGGGTCTTCAATTTTTAAACCGCCGGCAATATTTACAAAAACATCCTGTGCGCTCAATTTAAATCCACCTCGTTTTTCCAGCACTGCCAATAGCATATTTAATCTTTTATTATCGAATCCGGTACTTGAACGTTGTGGCGTGCCATAGGTTGCAGGGCTCACTAAAGATTGCACTTCTATCAATAAAGGCCTGTTTCCTTCAATCGTTGCGCCTATGGCCACCCCATTGATATGATCCTCGTGTTGGGAAAGTAAAATCTCCGATGGGTTTTTCACCTCCCTCAATCCCGCATTATTCATTTCGTATAATCCGAGTTCTGAAGTGGAGCCAAATCTGTTTTTTGTGGTACGCAAAATTCTGTAAGCCAAATGTCTGTCGCCTTCAAAATACAAAACCGTATCCACCATATGCTCAAGTACTTTTGGACCTGCGATGCTTCCATCTTTGGTTACATGGCCTATGATAAATACCGGTGTTCCGCTTTCCTTGGCGTACTTCATCAGCTCAGCCGTACACTCGCGAACCTGCGACACGCTGCCCGCCGTTGATTCTACAAATGAAGAAGTCAGGGTTTGAATGGAATCGACTATTAAAATATCCGGTTGTAATTCCTGAATCTGCTTAAAAATATTTTGAGTGGAGGTTTCCGTTAAAATAAAGCATGAGCTTTGATCATCACTTAATCGCTCGGCGCGCATTTTAATTTGCCGTTCGCTTTCCTCACCGGATACATAAAGTACTTTGACATTTTTCAATTGTAAAGCCAATTGAAGCATCAGTGTAGATTTACCAATTCCGGGTTCACCTCCTAATAACACCAAAGAACCCGGCACAATGCCACCGCCAAGCACGCGGTTGAATTCAAAATCGGGTGTAGGCAAACGCATTTCTACTTTTGCATCGATCTCGCTGATTTTTTTTGGTTTGGAAGAGATCTGTGTAGACGTAGAATCTTTCCAGTCCGGGGCCTTGCCTTCTTTTTGGATAATTTCTTCTACAAAAGTATTCCACTCATTGCAGGAGGGGCATTTGCCCAGCCATTTGGCAGAATTGTAACCGCAGTTTTGACAGAAATAGGCTTTTTTAGTTTTGGGGCTCATTGGTGGTTCAAAAGTAAATATTTGAATCTAATTTCATTGAAATTATTCAGCCTCGATACATTAAAAAATTAAAGAGATTAAGTTACTATTATTATGTCTAAATAATTATGATATTAGTAAAATGAAAACTGCATTTGTCATCATATTAATTGCATTGTCAATAGAAGGTAATTCCCAGATATTAAGTCATTCTCAAAACTCATTTAAAACTCACCGAATTCAAGGGGATAAAATTTTGAGAATGATCAATCAAAATAACGGAGCATCTTTTTTTATGGATAGTTTGAAGATAAATCAATACGATTCGACGGTTTTAATTAATTCCACCAAATCATTCATTATTTATGATTTGCAAAATCGCATTGATAGCATAATTGGCCTCAATGCGTTAAATTCAGATACAATAACTAGTAAATTTTATTATACCTCTTTAGTAGACTCTATTACACAAAGATTTAGCTCAGATTCAAATAAAGTTAGCTATCTGGAATATTATTTTGGCGGAATTGATATGCCTGATTCAATAGTCTATAAGTATCTTGATAATCAAAACGTATGGCAATACTCATCGGGTTTAAAATATTTTTATTCTTCAGTAAACAATCGTGTTGATTCTGTATTTAGGTACAGCGGACATAATAATATTCCGGAACTATCTCGTAAAACCAAGTTGTATTATAATAATGCCAGCTTATTGCTGAAGGAAATTGATTTTTATTATAATATGCTCTCTCTTGAGTGGAGGCCTTCATCTGGGGAAATATATCACTACAATCAAAGTATGACAAGGTATGATTCCATAACTCATGGTGGTATTGATTCAACTTTAAGTCACACATTCGTAAGTTTTACAGAATATATAAGCTATGATAATAATAACAACCCAATTGAACATTGGGATAATTACAATGGCAAAATAAGAACTGTCAAATATGGATATGATTTAAATATACTTCTTACTGAAGTAGACACTCCTTTCGTAATAGACAATTTATTTGGATATACCCCTGGCTTTTCTTTTGCTCAAAACCCTGTTATTTGGGATTCCTCATTCTTCGAATATCAAGGTCCTCAGGAATTCACAGATGAGTTCAAATATTATTATTCTTTTAGACAACCGGTTTCAAGTCTAATAAAGGAATCATCAGAAGAGGTAAAAATCTATCCGAATCCGGCAACAGATTATTTAATAATCGAATTTGATGATTTCAATTCTGATACCAAATTCAGGCTTTATGACTTACAAGGAAGGCTGCAGATAAGTCATAAACTGCAATCAAATAAATCCACAATTTCTTTATCAGGATTATCTCAGGGGCTTTATATTTATGAAATTCAGAAAGGTGAGCAAGTGATCCCGTCATCTAAGGGGAGAGGAAAGGTTTTGAAGGAATAAATGATAAGGTCAGCCTTATAAACGCTGTTTATTAGAATCCTCGTTGCGTTGCGCTAAATTTATCGGCCGATAGGCGGACGAGGACTAGTTGGGGGTTTTATATCTTGTTTTTGAAGACGAGTGCAAGTGAGGGTTATTGCGGAATTCTATCTCGGAAACCACAAAAGAATTCGTCATTCCAAGGCAGGTCCTTGGAATCTCCAATCAAGGAAAAGAGATTCCAAGAATTCCGTAAAACGGAATCTTGGAATGACGATTAATTTGTAGAATACAGTTACTTTTAGTTCCTATCTCTGAGGTATCGAAGAGTCTCCAGAAGCATATATTGCATTACTTTGATTAATAAATAAGAGTCGATCAGACTTGTTTTACTACTTATTTTTATTGAACTATTAAATTTGTTCTAGGTTTTTGAGTCAATCCTAAGTATATATGGTCTGTCCTGAGTTTCCATTTACAATCAAAAGCCCTTAATTTTACCGAAGTAAAACCACAATCAATATGAGCCACAGAATTGAAAAAGATACCATGGGAGAAGTTAAAGTACCTGCCGATAAATATTGGGGTGCGCAAACCCAGCGATCGCTTCAAAATTTTAAAATAGGCAATGATAAAATGCCGATTGAAATCATTCGCGCATTTGCCATTCTCAAAAAGTCGGCGGCCCAAACGAATGCAGAATTGGGTGTTTTGGACAAGGCCAAAGCTGATCTTATTTCCAAAGTCTGTGATGAAATACTGGAGGGAAAACTAGACGATCAGTTTCCATTGGTAGTATGGCAAACGGGCTCGGGAACCCAATCCAATATGAATTGCAATGAGGTCATTGCCAATAGAGCGCATGTATTACAAGGTGGTCAACTCAGCGATGAAAAAAAATCGGTACACCCCAATGACGATGTCAATAAATCCCAATCTTCCAACGACACCTTTCCTACGGCCATGCATATTGCCGGCTATGAAATGGTAGTAAAGACTACTATTCCAAAAGTTAAAAAACTAAGAGATACGCTGGATAAAAAGTCAAAGGCCTTCGAAAAAGTAGTTAAGATAGGCCGCACGCATTTCATGGATGCCACACCTTTGACCTTAGGTCAGGAATTTTCCGGTTATGTCTCACAGCTGGATCACGGTTTAAAAGCATTAGACAATACCCTGGATCATTTATCCGAATTGGCTTTGGGTGGAACGGCTGTCGGAACGGGATTAAATACGCCCAAAGGCTATGCGGAGCTGGTCGCTAAAAAAATTGCCGAACACTCAGGAAACCCACATCGAAGTGCTGAAAATAAATTTGAAGCCCTGGCGGCTCATGATGCAATCGTGGAAACTTCAGGGGCTCTAAAACAACTGGCCGTGAGTCTTATGAAAATTGGCAAC
This sequence comes from Cytophagales bacterium, assembly GCA_040218795.1. Taxonomy (GTDB): domain Bacteria; phylum Bacteroidota; class Bacteroidia; order Cytophagales; family CCMP332; genus CCMP332. Next base: position 105,470 of record JAVJQT010000007.1, read on the forward strand.
GATATTAGAATGCTCGCTTCAGGCCCGAGGTCCGGAATAGGTGAACTATTAATTCCCGAAAATGAACCCGGTTCATCCATAATGCCCGGAAAGGTAAACCCCACACAGTGCGAAGCATTGACCATGGTTTGTGCGCAGGTGATTGGTCTGGATATGGCGATTTCGGTAGGCGGCTCCACAGGGCATTTTGAACTGAATGTGTTTAAGCCCATGATGATTTTTAATATGCTTAATCAGGCCAGATTAATAGGAGATGCCTGTGAATCTTTTAATGATAATTGCGCCATTGGCATTGAACCCAATCATGCGGAAATCAAAGACAAACTGGAACGTTCGCTTATGTTGGTCACGGCATTAAATACACATATCGGCTATGAAAATGCAGCTAAAATCGCAAAAAAGGCGCATAAAGAGAACAAAACCCTTAGAGAAGCGGCCATTGAACTCGGGTTATTAAGCTCGGAGCAATTCGATGAATGGGTGGTACCTGAAAACATGACCGGTGGTTTAAAATAACGGAATAAGGTATTTTCCGTATTATTATGTCATAAAAATTAATTATTAAGCTAATTATTAAAGCTATGAGAGTATTATTTATCGTGTTTGCCCTACTTTTTTCTACCCTTTATGTAAGCGCTCAGGAGGAATTGAGCCCCAAAGAATTAAAAAAACTCATGAAGGAGTGGAAAAAGAAAAAGAAAAGGATGGGACCTGATGAATTTAAGGAATTGGTTGAATCCAATGAAAAAATGAAATCTCAGATCACAATGATGAGAGCAGATCTTGAAGATGCTCAAAACCAATTGGAGGCAAAAAACGACGAAATTTCTGATCTGAAAAGCAAAAACAAATCGCTACAGGCCAGAATAACACAAATGCAGAATGAGAAACCAAAGGGTGTCCCAGGTTTTGCAGTAGGAAATCCCAATGAAGGTATCGTTTTCAAGGTGCAAATTGGGGCCTTTAAAAATAAGGATTTGAGTAAATTTATTGACAATAACCCCAATTTTTCCGGCGATGAAGATGGGGGTATGAAGAAATATTCAATAGGTATTTTCCGCGATTACTGGGAAGCCGATGCATTTAAGAAATACCTTCGCGAAATGGGTGTCAAAGATGCCTGGATCGTTTCATACAAAGACGGTCAGAGAGTGGACATAAAAGATGTACTCGAAGGTGTAGTTGAAAATTAATTCATCATTAAGTGATTTAGAAGCCCGAATTTCAAAATTTGGGCTTTTTTTATTTCCAATCCATTTCCACAATTGTTTGCTTTTCCAAAAAGCGGGCAGGAACTACTTTTTGAATGATCTCTTTTAATCGGTCGATCACGGTTTGCTTGAAATAACTGCTGTGGACAACAATGCTGACTTCCCGCACGGGTTCGGGATTTGAAAAGCGTTTAATATGCACCGAATTCAATTCATTGATCACCGACATTTCCGGAACGAGCGTATAACCAACGCCATTTTGAACCAGATTTTTTAAGGCTTCTATTGATCCGGATTGATAATCAAATCCTATTGAAGACTTGTTTTTAGCACCTTTGCAAATGGAAAGGGCCTGATCCCTGAAACAATGCCCTTCATCCAAAACCAATACTTCGCTTGGATCGAGATCTTCAGCCAATAATAGTTTTTCATCCTGAAAGCGATGACTTTCTGGCAAATACAAAAGAAAGGGCTCATAAAAGACCGGAAATTCCCTGATAGAAGTTTCCTTTAAAGGCGTTACCAATAAACCAATATCAATAATTCCCTTTTCGAGTTGAGAAATAATTTGCGCAGTTTGCAGCTCCTGTATTTTTAAATGAACCCTGGGATTTTCTTTGATAAACTGAGGTAGAAAATTGGGCAAAAGATAGGGGGCAAGCGTAGGAATAATACCTATTGTAAACTCTCCTTCCACCGATTCTTTTTCGTGATTTACAAACTCTTTAAGCTGACGGGATTCACGCAAAATTTGTCTGGCTCTTGAAATTACTTCCTTGCCTATTTCAGTGGGCTGCAGTGGTTTTTTATCGCGATCAAATATTCTCACCCCGATCTCTTCTTCTAATTTTTTAACCTGCATGGTCAGATTGGGTTGAGACACAAAACAATGCTCTGCTGCATTAACATAATGCCGGTATTCATCAAGCGCGACGATGTATTCAAATTGCTGTAAAGTCATATAATTATTTATTATACAATTATAAGAATTATTGATTTGAATAATAAGAAAGATTTTATCAGCTTAGAGCAGAATTCAAGCATTAAACAAAAACAACATGGAAAATAACGGACATCCCAGTACTACTTCTTACGATATTAACGACGCGGCAAAATGCCCATATATCGGTGGTACTCTAAAAGGCAGTGCCGGAAAAGGCCCTCGAAATCAGGATTGGTGGCCCAAGCAATTAAACCTTAATATTCTTCGACAGCATTCTTATTTATCAAACCCAATGGATGAGGGTTTTAATTATGCCGAAGAGTTCAAAAAACTTGATCTGAAAGCATTAAAAAAAGATCTCTACGATCTTATGACCGACTCGCAGGATTGGTGGCCGGCAGATTATGGCCATTATGGCCCATTTTTTATCAGAATGGCCTGGCACAGTGCCGGTACCTATAGAATTCAGGATGGCCGTGGTGGCGGTGGCACGGGAACACAGAGATTTGCACCCTTGAACAGCTGGCCGGATAATGCCAATCTGGATAAGGCCAGACTCCTTCTTTGGCCTATCAAACAGAAATACGGAAACAAAATATCCTGGGCGGACCTGATGATTTTGGCAGGGAATTGTGCCCTTGAAGATATGGGACTGAAGACATTTGGTTTCGGTGGCGGCCGTGAGGATGTCTGGGAACCCGAAGAAGATATTTATTGGGGTCCGGAAGCGGAATGGCTTGGTGATAAAAGGTATAGCGGAGACAGGGAACTTGAGAATCCTTTGGGTGCAGTTCAGATGGGTTTAATCTATGTGAATCCCGAAGGACCCAACGGAAAACCCGACCCCAAAGCAGCTGCACAAGATATAAGGGAAACCTTTGGCCGAATGGCGATGAACGATGAGGAAACCGTAGCACTTATTGCAGGTGGTCATACTTTTGGTAAAACCCATGGCGCAGCAGATCCGGGCAAATACGTAGGGCCCGAACCTGCAGGTGCAAGCATCGCAGAACAAAATACGGGTTGGCACAATAGCTACGAAAGTGGAAAAGGAGAACATACCATTACAAGTGGTCTTGAAGGCGCATGGACAACTACACCGACAAAATGGAGCAATAACTATTTTGAAAATCTCTTCGGATACGATTGGGAATTGACCAAAAGTCCCGCGGGTGCTTACCAGTGGAAGCCAAAAGGCGGAGCCGGTGAAGGTTTAGTTCCTGATGCTCACAATTCGGAGAAAAAACACGCACCATTTATGTTGACCACAGACCTGGCATTACGTGAAGATCCGGCTTATGAAAAGATTTCAAGACATTTTTATGAAAATCCGGATGTATTTGCCGATGCTTTTGCCAGAGCCTGGTACAAATTGACGCACAGGGATATGGGGCCAATTGTACGTTATCTTGGATCAGAGGTGCCTAAGGAAGAACTGATCTGGCAGGATCCTATACCAAGTGTAAATCACGAAGTGGTTAATGATTCGGATGTGGAAAACTTAAAGAGCAAAATACTTGCCTCGGGTTTAAGCGTTTCTGAACTTGTTTCAACTGCATGGGCTTCAGCCTCTACTTTCAGGGGATCTGATAAAAGAGGAGGTGCCAACGGAGCAAGATTAAGATTAGCGCCTCAAAATGGATGGGAAGTGAATAATCCATCTCAATTATCAAAAGTTCTGGACAAACTGGAAAGCGTACAAAATGATTTTAACAATGCACAGTCCGGTAAAAAGAAAATTTCATTAGCCGACATGATCGTTCTCGGTGGTTGTGCTGCTGTAGAAAAAGCGGCAAAAGATGCCGGTCATAATTTCAAAGTACCTTTTAATCCCGGACGTGCGGATGCTTCTCAGGAGCAAACAGATATTGAGGGTTTTGAAGCTCTTGAACCAGCAGCCGATGGATTCAGGAATTATTTTGCACCAAAACACAAAGTAGCAGCAGAAGATATGCTGGTTGACAAAGCTCAGTTATTGACTTTGACTGCTCCTGAAATGTCTGTCCTGATTGCAGGTATGCGTGTTTTAGATACAAATTTTGACGGCTCAAAACATGGGGTTTTCACAAAACATCCGGGTAAACTGAGCAATGACTTTTTTGTTAATCTTTTGGATTTAAATATCACATGGAAAGCGACTTCTGATAAAGAAGAAGCATTTGAAGGATCGGATCGTAATAGCGGTGAAGTAAAATGGACAGGAACGAGAGTCGATTTGATTTTTGGTTCTAATTCTGAACTTCGCGGAATTGCCGAACTCTATGCGCAAAGTGATTCAAAAGAAAAGTTTGTTAAGGATTTCGCGGCGGCCTGGGCCAAAGTAATGGACCTTGATCGTTTTGATTTGAACTAATTAATTTTTTTGAATCAATTGAAAAGGCGGCTAAAAAACCGCCTTTTTTTATTTATATGGAATTCGCACTTATTCCTTTCTAACGTATTTATATTCATTCCTTTTTATCCACTTATCGGAGCTATCAAAATTTACTTCTTTTCTAATGGAGAAGTTCGATGAATCAAAAGTATACACTGTTCTGATTAGGGCTTTTTTGTTATCATCTTTAGCCGGGTATTCCACGGCAATTTCAGTTTGATTATTTGCAAGCTTCTTTTTCGTTTTTATCGTCTTTTTGTTGATCTGTGTTCCATCTTTCGATAATCTCATATTATACTTATCGTTTGCTTTGGGTTCTTTTGGATAAATATTTGAAAGCACAAGTTGATTTTCATTAGAACCCTTTTCAACAATTAAGTCCGCGGGCATTGTATAGGGATTTTTGGATTTGTAATCAATGTAAGTCAGTGTTCCAGTCCATTGACCGATAATAATGTTCAATTCTTCAGGGCTTACTTTTGAATTTAAGACCTCTTGTACTCTTTCCTGTCCATAATTTTTTTGAGGGATAATAAATGTGAACAGAGCCAAAAAGGGGATTAAAATATATTTCATAATTGATTTTATAATGCCCTTAAATGTATCAATTATGTTTTAAAACGATTTCTTATAATTTCCAAAATGTGTTTATGAATGCTCAAAATGCGCCGTAAAATGTCTTAAAAATGGCTGTTCATAGACGATTTTTAATCCGGTAGTTTTCTCTCTTTTCTGCATTATTTTTTCAAACACTTCAATTACAAAATCCATATGACTTTGAGTATACACCCGCCGTGGTATTGCCAATCGCACCAATTCCATTGCAGCCGGAATGAGTTCGTGTCTTTTATTGTATTTACCAAACATCACAGAACCGATTTCCACTGCTCTGATTCCCCCTTCTACATATAACTCGCATACCAAAGCCTGGCCGGGATAATGATCCAAAGGAATTTGCGGATAGAGTGCTTTTGCATCGATATAAACCGCATGTCCACCGGTGGGTTCCATAATCGGAACTCCCATTTTTTTTAATCGATCACCGAGATAGGCAATGCTTCGAATGCGGTAATGCAAATAATCGTGTTCAAAAACTTCATTCAAGCCTGTTGCAATTGCTTCCATATCCCTGCCCGACAATCCGCCGTAAGTGGTAAATCCTTCTGTGATAATTAACAGGTTTTGAAGTTTTTCATTGAGTTCATCGTCATTGAAAGCCAGAAATCCTCCCATATTTACAAGGGCATCTTTTTTGGCGCTCATTATGGTGCCGTCTGCCAGGGAAAACATTTCGCGTGCTATTTCTTTATAAGGGACATTCTTAAATTCCTTTTCTCTTTTCTTTATGAAATAACTGTTTTCAGCAATTCTGCAGCTATCCAGGAAAAATTTCACCCCATATTTTTTACAAATTTCTGATATGGCTCTGGTGTTTTCCATGCTCACAGGCTGACCTCCACCGCTGTTATTGGTTACGGTAAGCACCACAGCACCAATGTTTTCGGGTGACTTTTCTTTAATAAACTTTTCAAGCCTGGCGATATCCATATTTCCCTTAAATGGATGGTACAAGGATGGCTCGCTGTTTTCGCTTATGGGAATATCAATGCCCTCTGCTCCCGAAAATTCAATATTTGCTCTTGTGGTGTCAAACAGAGTATTGCTAATAAAAACCTTTCCCTTTCCACCCAGATAACCGTACAATATTCGTTCGGCCGCCCTGCCCTGATGGGTAGGTAAAATATGTTTGTATCCACTTAAGTCTAAGATAGTATCTCGCATCCTTATCCAGGAACGAGCTCCCGCATAAGATTCATCTCCGCGCATCATTCCGGCCCACTGTTCTGAACTCATGGCGGAGGTACCACTATCGGTGAGAAGGTCAATGATCACCTTATCGCTTTCGAGAAGAAATGGATTATAATACGCTTCTTTTAGATATTTAATTCTCTCCTCACGGCTTGTTAATTTTATTGATTCAACCGTCTTAATTTTAAAGGGTTCGAAAATCGTATTGAAGCCTTCCATTTTTATTTTTATACAAATGTGAAAGCTTGAGAAGAATTAAAATATGATGAAAATCGTCTTTTTTACTGTGCTTGATAAAAAGATCTGTTGAGAATCTTTTCCCTCAATTTAAGCCGAGCATGGCCCGGTAAACTGAATCAGCTACTGAGTTTTTATTCCAGTAGTCCAGCATTATTGTTTCTTTCAAAGTAGCGGTCGTGGTAAGATTTTCTGTTTCAGCACCTTCATTATTTAAGTAAGTTTCGGTCCAGCCCAAAATTTTAAAAGGCGGATCAGAACTAAAGTCGATGCTCAGGGAGCGATCTTCATATTCCAGTGTATAGGTGTTTATCTTATTGCTTTTTTGAAGTTTTGCCCTGGCCCGGACTATTTCATTTTTCTTATGTTTCAATCTTATGAACTGCGTTGAAGGATAAATTTCAAGATTTCCCTCAGGCAGGTTTCCGCTTTGCAATCGTATTAAATTCCAGATCTCATCTTCGAGCAATACTTTTTTAATTTCTGTTTGTTTATCGCCCTCTGACTCAAAATAGGAAAACTGTTCTATTCTGTATTTGTCTTTATCAAGATTCAACTGCATGAAGGTATGCCCACACCAATCCTGGTTGGTGGTGCTCACTTTTAAAGTATTTGAATATTCATTTTGATTTATTGGCGTGAACACGGAAGACATCAAAGAGTATGGGTATATTCCTGTGCTGAATTTTTTAGTAAAGTTTAATTTCAAAACATTGGTGCTGGGGGAATTTGCCGGCCGATCTGCTTTAACTTGTTTTTCGGTGTTAAATGGTTCTGAAACAAAAATTAATACGGCATGTCCTTTATGTATTTCACCGTATCTCGATTGTTTTAAATCATAAGAATTCAATTCGGCTTTTCCCTGATACCAATAATTCATATCGACAGTGGTAATGCCCGAAGAGGGGCTGTTTTCTTTATTGCTGCCGGCTTCACCATTGGTACAGGATACCATTACTAAAGAAAATAATATGTAAATAAGTGTTTTCATGATTCTACTTTAGTATACAATGATTCTTTTGAAAAATATGTTTAAAAATTTGACGTGGATTGCAAAAATGTCAGCTTGATTACATGAAAATGGACTATTTTCTCTTTTTTTTCTTTTTGCCGAATCGTTTTTCTTGGTTTTTCTCGTGAAATGCGCCTTTAAAATCCGGATCTCTTTTTCTTTTCAAATAATCCAGTTCACGCTTGATGACCTGTTGCTCTTCAAATGGCGTTTCGGTCATTTCCACTTCATTTGGCCAGGCTAATTCCGGAATTCGCATTTTAATCATTTTTTCAATTTCGCCTAAATGCCATTGCTCGGCTTCATCAGCAAAGGTAATTGCCCAACCTTTATTTTGAGCCCTTCCTGTTCTCCCAATACGATGTACATAGTCTTCATACATGATCGGCACATTGAAATTGATAACGGCTTCCACATCGGAAATATCAATCCCCCTGGCGCTGACATCGGTGGCCACCAATATTCTTATTTCATTGTTTTTAAATGCATTGATTGAATTTATACGGGTGTTCTGTCCTTTATTGGCATGAATAACCCTTACTTCTTCATTCAGTTTTCTCTGAATAAACTTAAACACATCATCCGCAGATTTCTTGGTTCTGCAAAAAACAATGACTTTTCCTTCGGAGTATTTTTTTTCCAGTAAATATGAAAGCAGATTGATTTTGCTTCGAATATTTGGTGCCCGGTAAAAAACCTGGGAAACGGTTTCTGCCGGAGTTGCCTGTGGGCTGATTTCTATCCTATGTGGAAATTCCACGAAATCTGAAGCAATTCTTTCAACGGCCTCTGACATGGTGGCGGAAAACAACATGCATTGTTTTTTCATGGGAACCAACTCCAGAATTCTATTGATTTGCGGCATAAATCCCATGTCCATAACCCGGTCGGCTTCATCCAAAACTAGCATTTTAATTTGCTTTAGATTAATTCCATTTTTTTTAGAAATGTCCAGCAACCTTCCCGGCGTGGCAACGAGAATATCCAGGCCTTTTTCAATGGCTTCAATTTGCGGATTGATGCCTGTGCCTCCATAAACGCCCAGATGACGTAAATCAGTAAAGGCAGCAAATTCTTCAATTTCTTTGTCAATTTGAATGGCTAGTTCTCTTGTCGGAGCTAAAATGATTGCTCTGGGATCGTCAAATTGAGCGTAATTCAATTTCACTAGAATGGGCAAAAGATAGGCGGCCGTTTTACCGGTTCCGGTCTGGGCAATTCCTATGATATCCTGACCTCCTAAAATAGAGGGAATGGCCTTTTGCTGTATTTCAGTTGGCTTTTGATAGCCTTTTGCAGCAATAGTTTTAAGTATTTGAGGATTGAGCTTGAGGTCTGTGAAATCCATGTCTGGAACAAAGCTACATATTCTGTTCACCTTTTGATAAATACTGTCTTATTTTGCAAGGCAATGAAATACGCGCTTCAATTAGCATATAAGGGGACCAATTATCACGGTTGGCAAATTCAGGAAAATGCACATTCCGTTCAGGCGGAGTTAAACCGGGCTTTGGAAACCCTGCTCAAACACCCTGTAAAGACATTGGGATCGGGAAGGACGGATAAAGGTGTACACGCAAGGGAACAGTTTGCAATGTTTGATTCCATCCATGATTTAAATTCTTATGATCATTTGAAATCAATAAATGCCCTTTTGCCACATGACATATCGATATTTGGAATATACAGAATTAGTGAAGATGCGAATGTGAGATTCGATGCCACCGAAAGGGTATATGAATACAGAATTTGCCGCCAAAGAGACCCTTTTGAATTGGAAACTTGTGCATTTTTGTTTTCACAAATGGATAAGGAATTATTGAACCGTGGGGCTGAATATTTGTTGTCACAAAAGAATTTCGCTGCATTTGCAAAAAGCGGATCAGATCAACGTACAAGTATTTGCAATATAAATCGTGCGGACTGGAAATTTGAAGGTCATCTTTGGACATTCGAAATTGCAGCGGATCGCTTTTTAAGAAATATGGTAAGGGCAATTGTTGGCAGCCTGGTTGAACTGGCGGAAGGTAAAATAGACTTAAAATCATATAAGAAAATCTTCGAATCGGATAAAAGAAGTCTTGCGGGAAGGTCGGTACCTGCCGAAGGCTTATTTTTGAAAAAAGTCACTTATCCAGAGCGGTATTTTCAAGACATTTAATGGCGGAAAAAAGAGAAATAAAAAAAGGAAATGTTATTGATTTTGATGTTCTGAAAAGAATATTCAAATATGTAAAACCCTATCTGGGGCTTTTTTATCTTGTGGTTTTCCTTACCATTGCTTCAGCAGCACTTGCACCAATTAGGCCATTTCTGATCTCTCATATCATAGATGAGGAAATTGTAAACAGGGATATTGACGGTCTGGTTTTCATGACCCTTGTTTTGGTTGGTTTGTTAATTGTACAGTCAGTCTCACAATATTATCAGGCCTATTTATCACAGGTTCTTGGGCAGAATGTGGTTCGCGATCTGCGAATTAAGTTGTATCGACATATTTTAAGTCTCAGATTAAAGTTTTTTGATCGCACACCCATCGGAAGATTGGTGACCAGAAGTATTTCCGATGTTGAAACCCTATCGGATATATTTTCACAAGGATTTGCCGCAATTGCCGGCGATTTATTACAACTCGTTTTTATTCTTGTTCTGATGTTTTACACCAGCTGGAAGCTGACCCTGGTGAGTTTATCAACATTACCACTCTTGCTTTTCAGCACCTATATTTTTAAAGAGAAAATTAAAATTTCCTTTAACGATGTGAGGAATGCAGTATCAAACCTCAATTCATTTGTTCAGGAACACATCACCGGAATGGCGATTGTTCAGATCTTCAATTCGGAAAAAAGAGAGTACAAAAAATTTCAGGAAATCAATAAAGAGCATTTAAATGCCAATGTGCGTTCGGTTTTATACTATTCGATTTATTTTCCTGTAGCAGAAGTTATCGGCGCTGCCGGCACGGGTTTATTGGTTTGGTATGGAGCAAAGGGGGTATTGCAGGATGAAATTACTCTCGGTAACCTGATTGCCTTTATCATGTACATTTCCATGTTTTTTCGCCCCATTCGTATGATCGCCGATCGCTTTAATACCCTTCAATTGGGCGTAGTGAGTTCGGAACGGATCTTTAAATTGCTGGACAATGACAGTCAGATTCAAAATAATGGTGACTACCGGCCGGAATCCATAAAAGGCAATGTGCATTTTAAAAATGTATGGTTTGCCTATAACGATGAAGATTATGTTCTCAGGGATATAAATTTTGAGGTTAAGTCCGGACAAACTGTTGCACTCGTCGGTGCTACCGGAGCGGGAAAATCTTCCACCATTAACCTCTTAAGCCGTTTTTATGAAATCAATAAAGGAGAAATATGTGTCGATGGAAGAGATATGCGCGATTACGATCTTGAAATACTGAGAAAGCATATCGGGGTAGTATTACAGGATGTCTTTCTATTTTCTGATACCATCTTTAAGAACATCACCTTAGGAAACCCTGAAATAGATATCCAAACTGTAAAAGAGGCGGCTGAACTGGTTGGAGCAAGAAAGTTTATAGAGCGATTACCGGGAGGCTTTGAATACAATGTAATGGAGCGAGGGGCGACGCTTTCGGTTGGGCAAAGACAATTGATTTCATTTATCAGAGCCATTGTTTACGATCCTGAGATCATTGTTCTGGATGAAGCCACCTCATCGGTGGATGTGGAAACTGAAGCATTGATACAAAAGGCAATAGAGAAAATGATGAAAGGAAGAACGTCGATTGTTATAGCCCACAGATTATCAACCATTAAAAGCGCTGATCAGATTATTGTACTTGACAAAGGAAAGATTGTTGAAAAAGGGAAACACGATGAGCTTTTGAAACAAAATGGATTTTATGCCCGCTTGCACGAAATGCAATTTAGAAATGTAATGGCGAGTTAAAGAATGCGAGTCAGTAATAAATTTATTCTTATTGGAATAGCGGTGATATTAGCTTTTGTGGCCATTTATCAATACCTGAAAACGTCCACTCCGCTGGAAATAGAAATTAAGAATACGAATGGCTTTGTGGTGCAAGGCAATTATTTTGAAGGTGATTGGAAAGACGATCAAATCAAAAAAAACCATTTATTGGCTGATAGCATTGCAAAACAAAAAGGGCTGATATCAACAGCGATTTATTACAATGATCCAAATGAGGATGATGGTTTTATCAAAGCTTTTATAGGCGTGAATGCACCAAAAGATGAATTAAATCCTGTTTTTGAAGAGATTCGAATCATTGAAAAAGGCTCATTTCTTTCGGGAAAAATCAGCAATGATTATTTTTCGATTCCGCAAAGAATATATTTGGAAATGGAAGATTTTGCCAAAGATAAAAGCATTGAAATTGGTGAATTCTCTATAGAGCAATATTTTAGCGATACCTTAATGTATGTTTATATTCCAATTGTTTCAAAATGACTGAAAAGAGACTTACACGTTCGAGAGGAGACAGAATTATTGCCGGAGTTTGCGGTGGACTCGCAAAATACTTCGGATTAGACCCTGTTTTGATTAGAGTGATATTTTTAATTGCCCTCTTGGGCTTTGGCACAGGACTTTTACCTTATTTGGTGTTGTGGATAGTAATGCCAAATGAGAATTAATGTGCAATTCAAAAGCCTGGTTTGAGGAATGGTTTGACACTCCCTATTACCACATTCTATACAAAGACCGGGATTTCCGTGAGGCAGGGCTTTTTATTGATAATTTAGTTGATGAGCTAAAAATGCAAGCCGGTCAGAAAGTACTTGATTTGGCCTGTGGTAAAGGAAGGCATAGCATTTATCTCAATCAAAAAGGCATGGATGTGGTCGGAGCTGATCTTTCCGATAAAAATATTGCCCTGGCAAAGGAATTTGAAAATTCAAGTTTGCACTTTAAGGTGCATGACATGCGAAAATCCATTGTGGAAAATCGCTACGACTTCGTTTTAAATTTATTTACAAGTTTCGGTTATTTTGAATCAGATGAAGAAAATCTTCAAACGCTTTCATCGGTCTTTGGAGGACTAAAACCGGGTGGCGAATTTGTTTTGGATTTTCTTAATACTGAAAAGGTCTTGAACAGTGGCACTGAAGAAACACTTAAAAAAATTGATGGAATCGAGTTCAGAATTAAAAAATACCTGAGCGAAGGATTTCTTCACAAATCGATAAAATTCACCATTGGCGGAGAAGAAAAAGCATACGAAGAAAAGGTAATGGCCATTTCAGAGATGAAATTTCAGGAATATTTTTCAAAGCTCGGTTTTGAAATTCTCGCTGTTTACGGCGACTATAATTTAGGTCAGTTTAATACTGAAAAATCGGAAAGGTTAATTTACAGATTGCTTAAACCATGATTGCATTAAAAGCGATTATATTGACTTTGATCACCCTATTGCCCGGTATTCTGGTAATGAAATTGGGATCGATCAACAAATTCAATTTTAAATTTCTTCTGATTTTCAGTGGAGCCTTTCTTTTGTCAATTACCATACTGCATATTTTACCGGATATTTTTTATGCGTCGGGAGGTGCTTTTAAAATTTCACTTTTTGTGCTGATAGGAGTTTTTGTACAAATGACATTGGAATCGTTCACCTCGGGAATTGAACACGGGCATTGGCATGATCACGGTATAAAAAACAGATCCACGGCTTTCCCTTATGGCCTTACAATAGCCTTGTGTTTGCATTCTTTATTGGAAGGGGCCATACTTTCACAAGATGGTCATTCTCATGGTCATGGCATATATGATTCATTGCTGATTGGCATAGCGGTTCATAAAATTCCGGCAGCGGTTGCGTTGGTATCGGTGTTAATGTCTGAAATAAAAAACTCAAAAATCACCTTGACCATTCTTTCAATTTTTGCGATTTCATCTCCAATTGGGATGTTGCTAAGTGAGTATTTGCAAAATAGCAATATCATTCTGGACAATTCCTTTGATGTCATCATGGCTTTGGCAGCGGGCAGTTTTATCTATATTTCTGCTACCATCTTATTTGAAGCCCGACAGGATCATAAAATAAAGCTTGGCAATATTGTACCGGCCTTGATCGGCGCGCTTTCTGCTATTTTAATTGAGGTTTTATAGGAAATCTGAAATTTTCTGAGTGAGTAGCTCAAGATCACATTGTTCAATCGGATGCTTACAGTTTTTTAAAACTTCAAATTCTGCTCCCGGAATCCATTTGGCTACATTTTTCGATTCTTCAATGGAAACCATTTTGTCCATTTCGCCCACTATTATTTTAACCGGAATGTCAAGCAACTCGAAATGATTGAAATTCAATGCATCACCATCACCGAGTTTGAGCATCATGGGGGCTGTTTTATTCAGAACATCCTCCCATTTTCCCGGGGTATGTCTTTTTTTCAAACTTTCGGCAAATTGAGGCACTTTTTCTTTGATCTTTTCGGGATCAAGCATTTTAATTTCCTGTTTTGCAGAATCCGGATTCCAGTCAAATTTGGTTCCAAGGGTAATAATTTTTTGTATAAATCCCGGATAATTCAGAGCAGTATTAATGGCTACATAGCCTCCCATGCTATATCCAAATACAAGCACATTTTTGAGTTTTTCCTCCTTTAAATAATCACTCAGGTTTTGAGAAAAATTATCGATGGAAAAGTCTCGCTCCGATGCTCTGCCGCCGTGCCCTTCAAAATTTAAGAGGCGAACATCAAAATCGGATTCAAGTTTTTTGGCCAGTTTTTCAAATTGAGATTTTGCTCCTAAAGCTCCATGCAGGATAATCAGCGGTCTTTTCATCAGGCATTGACCTCTGAAGCGTACAGGGCTTCCCGTCTTTCTCTCAATTCTTCATCGCGTATGTAAGAATCGAAATCGATCTTCTTATCGACCATTCCATTTGGCCCTATTTCGATAATTCTATTGGCTACTGTTTGCGTGAATTGATGGTCTCTTGAAGTGAATATCACCTGTCCTTTAAAATCCCTCAATCCTTGATTAAAAGCTTGGATACTTTCCAAATCAAGGTGGTTGGTCGGCTCATCCAACATAAGGAAATTAGCGCCCTGTAGCATCATTCTTGATATCATGCAACGCACTTTTTCTCCTCCGGATAGCACCGATGATTTTTTCAATGCTTCTTCTTTTGCAAAGAGCATTCTTCCTAAAAAACTTCGGATAAAGGTCTCATCCTGATTTACAGAATATTGACGTAACCAATCGACCAGATTGAGATTGTTTTCAAAGTATTTGCTATTATCGTTTGGTAAATGGGCCGTTGTAACGGTTTGACCAAATTTATAAGCACCTTCATCCGCCTTTTCTTCTTTTGCTAATATTTTATAGAAAGTAGTAATTGCCAATGAATCTCTTGAAATTAAGGCGATCTTGTCACCCTGATCAAAGGTGAAATTCAAATTTGAAAACAAATATCTTCCGTCGAGTTTCTTTCCAAGATTTTCTACCTGTAATATCTGATCTCCGACTTCACGTTCTTGCTGAAAACCGATATATGGGTATTTTCTGGTGGAGGGTTTAATATCGGAAATGTCCAGCTTTTCTATCATTTTCTTTCTACTGGTGGCTTGTTTGGATTTCGCTACGTTTGCGCTGAATCGACGAATAAAATCCTCGAGTTCTTTTTTCTTTTCCTCGGCCTTTTTGTTTTGCTGCTGTTGTTGTCTCAATGCCAACTGACTTGACTCATACCAGAAGGTATAATTACCCGTAAACATCTGTATTTTGCTAAAGTCAATATCGACCATATGCGTACATACATTGTCGAGAAAATGACGGTCGTGAGAAACAACAATCACAGTATTTTTAAAGTCAGCCAAGAAGTCTTCTAACCAGATGACCGTTTCAACGTCAAGGTCATTGGTAGGCTCATCGAGTAAAAGGATGTCGGGGTTACCGAATAGCGCCTGTGCCAAAAGTACCCGGACCTTTTGATTTCCCGTCAGCTCATCGAGAATCGTGTAATGCAGATCTTCGGAAATTCCCAGTTTGCTCAACAATTCAGCCGCATCCGCTTCGGCATTCCAGCCATCCATTTCTGCAAATTGTGCTTCCAAATGCGCGGCCTTTTCTCCGTCTGCATCAGAAAAATCTTCTTTAAGATAAATGGCATCTTTCTCCTGCTTGACCTTCCAGAGATCCTCGTTACCCATCATGACAGTATCGAGAGCCGTTTCACTTTTGAATGCATTGTGATCCTGTCTGAGAATGGACATTCGCGCATTCGGATCTTTTGAGATACTTCCGGTGGTTGGATCGAGTTCTTTTGAAAGGATTTTTAGGAAAGTGGATTTACCGGCACCATTAGCGCCGATTACACCATAGCAATTGCCGGTGGTGAACTTGAGGTTTACATCCTCAAAAAGGACCCTTTTACCGAATCTCAGAGAAATATTTGAAGCGTTTAACATATCGCTAATTTTTTTGGGGCTGCAAAGTTACAATTACCATAGCAGAATTGATAATGTTTGTTCAATAATTACAAAGGACCTTGAAGATTATCTTTTTTTAATTTTAAAACCGAATTCAGTAAGGATGAGCCGATTAAATAAAATTCTTATTTACTTCGAATTGAATTAGTAATTTAAAGTAAGAGGAAACTATAAAAATAAGATCATGAAAAATGCAGTAAGTTGGTTTGAAATACCGGTCGCCGATTTCGAAAGAGGCAAAAAATTTTACGAAACAGTATTGGGTGCTGAAATGCAGGATTTTGATATGGGAAGTCCGGAGCATAAAATGGCGTTTTTTGCTTCTGCTAGAGAATTGGATGCTGTTGGGGGAGCTATTATGTCCGGTCCGGGATATGAGCCCTCAGGAAAAGGGGCCTTGGTTTATTTGAATGGAGGAGAGGACCTTGCAGTGCCTTTATCAAGAGTTGAAAAAGCCGGCGGAAAAATCCATATGCCCAAAACAGCCATAGGAGATGGGGAACATGGTTATATGGCGCTTTTTCAGGATTCGGAAGGAAACAGAGTGGCATTGCATTCCAATAAATAAATGGTACAATTGTGTAATTGTTATAAACCTGTTTTCTATTTCATTCTATTAATGGCCTTCTTATCATGTAACAATGATGATTCGACTGTTTTAACAAATCCCAATTTAGAGGATAGCACTGCCAATTTTTATTGCAGCGATTCAGTAAATCCTTTGTGTTCAGAGAAAGTATTAATTGACCCATTGCGTTTTGATACTGCCTCAAACAATCAATTGTCGGTTTTAAATTTGGGCATTAAAGACAATTGTATGGAACTTGAATATGGGGCAAGTGGATGTGATGGCTCTTCATGGCAATTGACATTGCTCGATACCGGATCTTTATCTCTAAACAATCCACCGACACGCAAATTAAAATTTGATTTTTATAATGAAGAGCTATGTCTTGCTTATTTCGTCAAGAAAATATCATTTGATTTATGTCCATTGAAACATCCCGGGGTCGATAGTTTAATATTGATGATTGGGGATACCACGCTTATTTATCGATACTAAGCGAAGCGGATTTTCCGGCGAGATAGCCACTTGTCCAGGCATGCTGGAAATTAAATCCTCCTGTAATACCATCTACATTTAAAACTTCTCCCGCAAAATACAGTCCCGGTATTTTTTTGGATTCAAAACTCTTTAAATCCACTTCCGAGAGTTCTACACCACCACAGGTCACAAATTCCTCTTTAAATGTGGTTTTACCATTGACTTCAAAGGCAGATCTGACGATCATTTCAATCAGTTTATTACTTTCTTTTTTAGGCAGATCGGCATATCGCTGTACTGAACTAATATTGGCCTTTTCACAAAGACGAATCCATAATCTGCTTGGAATATCAAAAAGAGCTTTGGCTTGAACTACTTTTTTTGGATGCGAATCTCGGAAATTGGTAAGACCAATTCTTATTTTATCTTCAGACAATGAGGTCCAGTTTATCAAAATTGGAAAGCGATAATTTTTTTCAAAAAAATCAATGGCTGCCCAGGCTGATAATTTGATGACAGCAGGTGCGCTAAAGCCCCAGTGTGTAATTAATATGGCACCTTCCATTTTCCAATTTGTGCCCGGCACTTGCACTGAACCCATTTTGACCGATAAGCCCATGAGATCTTTCAAATCAGACTGCGGGACATTAAATGTAAACAGGGAAGGAATGGGTTTTGCAATGTTAATATCCAGTTTTTTAATCCAATCGTAAGCAGATGATTTATTATATCCACCACAGGTAATGATGACTTTTTTTGCGTAGTAATTTTCACCGCTTTTGGAATCGAGCACAAAACGTTGGCCATCCTTTTTAATGTTAATAACTTCTACGCCTTTTCGGATTTCTACATTCCTGTTTTGAGCTTCTTTTAGAAGTAAGTCAATGACCGTTTGAGAATCATCCGTAATTGGAAATACTCTTCCGTCTTCTTCAGTTTTCAACTTCACAGCTCTTTTCTCAAACCAATCACGCGTTTCTTTGGGTCCGAATAACTCAAATGACTTTTTTAGTTTTTTACCACCTCTGGGATAATGATTGACTAATTGAGATGGATAGTCCAAATCGTGCATGACATTGCATCTGCCGCCACCGCTTACTTTTACTTTGGATAAAAGCTTTTGTGTTTTTTCGAGGATGCATACGCTATGGCCATTATCGGCAGCATGAATTGCAGCAAAAAACCCAGCGGCGCCTCCACCTATAATTATTGTGTCAAATTGCATTTAAACCATAAAGATAATTTATATCCAAAGCATTAATAAACATTTGACAAGTAGGGTTAGACTCCAACATATATTTAAATAATTGCATATTAACTAGTTACGGGCAACACGGAACAAAAAATATAGATATATAAATAATATTTATTAATATGAATAATTAAATCGCCTAAAAATCAATACCTATGATCTCATTATTTACTATTCGCTTTAAATTATTTTATAGATTTTCTCTTCCTATTTTGATAGCATTTCTACTCGTATCATTAAGCGGAATAGCACAAACTGGCCCAAATTACGCTTTGGATGTTATCAATGTTTCAGGTCAGGGCAGTGCATCGTGGCAGTCACCGTCAAATGCAAGTGGATCTAATAATGATGTATCATGGGCAAGTACTCCAACTTTGTCAAATAATCAGGAATCTGAATTTTTAGTTGCTACTAATTTTGGATTTACTATTCCAAAATTTCATGATATTGATGGGATAGAAGTAAACTTTGAATCCTATAGAATTGATGGCAATATCCGGGACATAGATGTATTCTTAGTGCTAGGTGGTGTTATTCAATCTACCGGAAACCGAGCAACTGGTAATAATTTACCCGTTGGTCCACCAGATGGAAATACTCTATATGGTGGCGCTTTTGATCTATGGGGTCAGTCATTAACGAAAGCGGATGTTGAAAATGCAGATTTCGGGGTAGCAATTCGGGTTAAAAAAGTAGGCGGGGGCCCTCCTGGCACATATCAGGCACTTATAGATCGAATTTCAATTACAGTGTATCATTCATTAACCAATACGGATAATGACCCGACTAATGAGTTGAACACCGGGCTAACGCTTAACGGTTCCGTTCTGGAAATAAGTGATATTGGAGCTACTCTTACCCAAGATTTAAGTCCAATTCTATCTTCCGTAGAAGCCGATATACAAGATAATGCAAATGCGATTGCTATAAATACTTCTGATATTAGTTTAAACTCAAATAATATTGTGGGATTACAAAATGATGTTAATAATAATGAAAGCAACATTTCTGCCAACACTTTGGCAATAGCTTCTGATTTTGACAATGATTCAACAAACGAGCTAATTTCAAATGCAATACTAAATGGAACAGATTTAGAGATTACTGATGCAGGCGGAACTTTAAGTATTGATTTGAGCAGTTTAAATAGCGGTTCACTTAACTCGATTGCTGATGCAGATGGCAATACCAAAATTCAAGTCGAAGAAGGGGCGAATGATGATATAATCCGATTCGACCTTGCAGGAACGGAAAGATGGCAAATGGAGGGATCCAGACTGGAAGCACTTAATGCAGGAAGATCAATTTTTATTGGGCATGAATCAGGTTTCAGTGACGATTTAAGTGATAACCGAAATGTTATGATTGGTTACGAGTCAGGTGAGTCTAATACAATAGGTGAAGAGAATGTATTTGTAGGTTTTGAAGCTGGAAAATTCAATAGCAATGGCTCCCAAAATTCATTTTTTGGACAAAGAGCCGGAGCATCAAATACTGCAGGAATGCTGAATACCTTTTTAGGATATGAAGCCGGTCAGGATAACACAACAGGAACTGGTAATACTTTTGTTGGAAGTTTGGCTGGTGAAGCAACAACAACTGGTTTCAATAATACATTTAGCGGTTATAATGCAGGACTAAGAAATACCACTGGTCTTGCAAACACATTTACCGGAAATGCAGCCGGGGCTTTTAATTCTTCTGGTGTCAACAATGTATTTTCTGGTTCATTAGCTGGAGGGTTGAACGAAACAGGGAATTCCAATACTAACCTGGGTTACCGTGCAGGATTTTCCAATGTATTGGGTGACAATAATACCAATGTAGGCTTTAGCGCAGGACATAATAATATTGGAAGTAGAAATGTATTCATTGGACATCGAGCCGGATACTTTGAAACCGGTGATGATAAGCTATACATCGATAATTCAAATACAGCAAATCCACTTATCTACGGTGATTTTGCAACGAATGTCTTAAAAGTAAATGGGACGCTCAATATTAACGGTGCATATGACCTTCCGGGAGCCGATGGAACAAGCGGACAAGTAATGACAACGGATGGGGCGGGCAGTAGTTCATGGAGTACAGTAAATGTAGATGATGCGGATGCAGATGCATCAAATGAACTTAATACGAATGCAATCCTCAATGGAACTGATCTTGAAATCACAGATGCGGGAGGCACCTTATCGGTTGATTTGAGCAGTCTAAGCAATGGAACACCTGATGGACTCACTGATGTAGACGGAGATACTAAAATTCAGGTTGAAGAGTCTGCAGATGAAGACGTTATACGATTTGATATAGCCGGAACTGAAAGATGGACTATGTCAGAATCACGTTTGGAGGCTTATAATACAGGCCGATCTGTTTTTATCGGTGAAAGTGCAGGATCAAATGATGATTTGAGTTCAAACCAAAATGTATTTGTTGGATATCAGTCGGGATTATCCAACATCTCAGGTCAACAGAATACCTTCCTCGGACACCAATCTGGAAATTTTAATTCTAGTGGATACAGAAATACATATATAGGCGATCAATCCGGATATCTGGGCTCGACTGGTACTGATAATACATTTATGGGTACAGCCTCCGGCTACTCAAATACAACGGGATCTTTAAATACCTTTATTGGTAGAAATGCAGGATTCTCGAATACAAGTGGTGCTCAAAACGCATTTTTTGGAGAAAGAGCAGGTAGTTCAAATACTACCGGGGGAAATAATGCTTTTGTTGGCCATAATTCTGGTTTTTCAAATACAATCGGCTATTGGAATGCTTTCAATGGAATGAACTCAGGTTATTCGAATACGGATGGATTTGGAAACACATATTCAGGATTAGCAGCTGGTTATTCAAATTCTTCGGGTTTTAGCAATACTGCATTGGGCCATTTAGCGGGATTTAGTGCATTAGGAAATGGAAATGTGTTTATTGGAGCAAGTGCAGGTTACTTTGAAACTGGCGGAGATAAGCTCTATATCGATAATTCAAACACAACGAGCCCCTTGATTTATGGCGATTTCGCAAGTGATAATCTACAATTCAATGCTCAGGTAAATATCAATGGTGCATATGACCTTCCGGGGGCAGATGGAACTATCGGACAGGTTTTAACTACTGATGGAGCGGGCAATGTGACATGGGGAACGGCCAGTGTGAGCAATCCTGATCCGGACCCAACTAATGAGTTAAACACAAGTGCCCTGTTGAATGGAACCGATCTGGAGATTACTGATGCCGGTGGAACTTTAAGTGTTGATTTGAGTAGCTTAAGTAGTGGAATACCATCCGAATTAGCTGATACTGATGGAAATACAAAAATTCAAGTGGAAGAAGGTGTAAATGATGATATCATTCGATTTGATTTATTGGGTACCGAACAATGGGCCATGGAAGGGGCAAGGCTTGAGGCTTTAAATAGTGGTAATTCAGTATTTATTGGAGATGAAGCAGGAGCGAATGACGATCTAAGCAATAATCAAAATGTGTTTATTGGAAATCAGGCGGGTCTTTCAAATTCTACAGGGGCTAATAACGCCTACATTGGAGACGAAGCCGGAAAAAACAATACTACAGGGGGAGCCAATGTGGCTTTAGGTTCTGAAGCTTTAAGAAATAACACCATTGGTAATCAGAATAGTGGAGTTGGTTTTGGAGCGGGCGCTTTTAATTCTATTGGAAGCAGAAATGTTTCCATGGGCTATGCCGCAGCACAGGAAAACACATCCGGAAGTGACAATGTTGCAATTGGAAGATTCGCAGATATTCGAAATCTAGGTAGTCAAAATGTAATAATTGGATCAAATGCCGGTTCGGGGCTTTCAGGTACAAGTCATAACAAATCGGGTAGCGTAATGTTAGGTTATTCTGCTGGTAGACAGGAGGTGAATAGTAACAGACTATATATTGAAAATTCCGATGCTGTGGATCCTTTAATATATGGTGAGTTTGACAATGATCTTCTGAGAGTTAATGGTGAGCTGCAAATAGGAAATGCATATGGATTACCAACTTCAGATGGTTTGTCCAGTCAGGTATTGACTACCGATGGAGCGGGGAATGTCACATGGCAAAATGCAAGTGGGAGCGGAGATTCTGATTGGACAATAGCAGGTTCTGATATGTATTCAGCCGTTATTGGGAATGTCGGTATTGGAACAGCCAGTCCTGGTTCAAAACTGGATGTTAATGGTACCATTACCGCATCAGGAATAAACATTCCGGGAGGAGCAATCATAACTTCTGCGTCTGAAATTACGAATGTATTTCTTGGCCAAGGTGCAGGTTCTACGAATACAGCACAAAGCAATACAGCGATTGGATACCTTTCTTTGGGATCATCATCAGGAAATGGTAACACTGCCTTAGGTTCTCTGGCCTTGCGTTTTAACACGTCGGGAATACTAAATACGGCAGTCGGCGAAGGCGTATTGGATGCTAATTTGGATGGAAATTTCAACACTGCACAAGGACACCTGGCTTTATCCAATAGCACATCGGCAGATGGAAATACTGCAAATGGTTACAGGGCTCTTTTTTCAAACCTAAGTGGAGAATACAATACGGCCAGTGGTTTCGGGGCATTACTCGATAATACCTCTGGAAGCCGAAATGTTGGTATAGGCACAAATGCTCTGCTAAACAATACAACTGGATTTGAGAATACGGCACTGGGTAATAATGCCCTTCTTGCAAATACAACCGGATACAGAAATACGGCGGTAGGTTATAAAGCCGGTTCATTAAATACTATTGACACTAACATTACCGTAATTGGATATAATGCTCAAGTGACTGGAAACAATCAAATTCGGTTGGGAAATAGTTCTGTATCGAACATCAGCGGAAATGTTACTTTCTCTGCAACCTCTGATGCAAGAATTAAGAATAATGTTACAGAAGATGTAGTGGGACTTGAGTTTATAAAGCGCTTGCGTCCAGTGATTTATAATTTTAATGTAGATAAGCAAAACGAAATTTTAGGAATAATAGATGAAAGCAATTCTAAATCTAAATATGCTATTGAAGATCTGAGGTTTAGTGGTTTCCTTGCTCAGGAAGTAGAAGAGGCTGCTGAAAATGTAAAGTATGATTTTAGTGGCGTTCGTGCACCAGAACATGATAAGGATCTCTATAAAATTGCTTATTCAGAATTTGTTGTACCTCTGGTTAAAGCTGTACAAGAACAACAAATAATGATCGATGAGAATGAAAAGGCGATTAAAGGTCGTGATGATATCATTAGAGAATTGGACAGAGAGAATGAGGAGATCAGGCAAAGACTTGATGCTATCGAAGCTATTATTAGATCAAACCCTGATATTTTAAATAATAATGTTGGAATGAAAAATGGCTTAAATGACTCCGAAAGAATTGAGTTATTCCAAAATAACCCGAATCCTTTTAGCCGAGTTACAGAGATTTCTTATCGATTGATAGAGTCTGGTGCTGTTTTATTGAATATTTACAGCGATGCAGGCCAACCTTTGGCAACATTAGTGGAAAATCATCAGGAAGCGGGAATGTATACCGTGGAGTGGGATGGCTCTCAGTATTCCAGCGGAGTTTATTTTTATGTTCTTAGTCAAAATGAAGAGGAACTTTATAGAAAAATGATCATTTTGAAATAATATTCAGGAGACATCTAATGTGATGCTAGTGAAAATATTCATCCTGGTTTCATTTTGATGTGACATTTTATATTAAAACAATAGTATAAACACCGTATTGAGTAAATTTCTATTGCTATTTCCTATTGTTTGTTATTCGGACATTACAGATCAATTAATTAAAATCTAAATATATGCTCAACTTTGATATGCTCAATAATACTCTTTATCATTTTGGATATATTATCGATTGATTCATGTTTAGATACAATCTTAATTTTTTAAGAATTTCTTTCTTTTTCTTGATTCTGACTTCTTGTTCAACCAGGCAAAATCTAGATGATGGTCAAAAATATATTCAAACAGAAAATGGTAAAATCTGGTACAGGATAATTGGAAGTGGTACTGAAACACCCATTCTCGCATTACACGGTGGCCCGGGAGGGAAAAGCAGGTATTTTTATCCATTATCTTCAATTTCAAATGAAAGGCCATTAATTCTTTTTGATCAATTGGGCAGTGGCAAATCAGATCACCATCAAGATACGTCTTTGTTACATGTAGATAATTTCATTGAACAGGTCAAATTGCTAAAAGATGAAATTGGGCTGGAGAATTTTTATTTACTCGGCCAGTCATGGGGCTCCGCATTGGCGCTTGAATATTACTTAAAACACCCGGAAGGAATCAAAGGATTAATATTTAGCGGGCCATATTTTAGTACCGAACTCTGGGAAAAAGATGCAGATATTCTAATCAGCAGCTTGAGTGACTCAATACAGGGAATAATCAGCGAGGCTGAAATGAGTGAAAATTTTGATACCCCGGAATACAGATACGCAGACAGTGTTTACTGGTCTAAATTTGGCAGAAGAAATCCCTGGTCACTACATCCCCTGGACGACGGAAAAGCTGAATCGAACAAATTTATTTACAATTACATGTGGGGGCCCAGCGAATTCACGGCACTTGGAACGCTAAAAAACTACGATAATCATCAAAATCTTTCCAAAATTAAGATACCAACACTTTTTATCGCAGGAGAATTTGATGAAGCAAGAAGTTCAACCGTTCAATATTTTCAATCACTGGTGCCCGGTTCGGATATGGCAATAATAAAATACGCCGGTCATTCAAGCATGACTGATAATCCGGATCAGTACCTGAAGGAATTATCTCAGTTTATATCTAAAATAGAATAGACCGAAGAAAATTTTATTCACCATCTTTTTTCTCAAAAGCCAAACTCACGGAATTGATACAATACCTCAGTCCGCTAGGTTTTGGACCGTCTTCAAAAACATGCCCCAGATGACCATCGCAGCGTGCGCAATGAACTTCTACTCTATTCCAACCGTATTTGTTGTCTTCCTTGCTTCCCACGTTTTGTTCTGTAATTGGTTCCCAGAAGCTCGGCCAGCCTGTTCCTGATTTAAATTTAGTTTCCGATGAAAATAAGGGCAAACCACAAGCGGCACATACATAGGTCCCTTCTTCGGTATTGTTCCATAATGGACCCGAGAAAGCTCTTTCTGTGCCTTCTTCTCTTAAGACTTCGTATTGCTCGGCACTGAGTATTTTCTTCCACTCCTCATCGGACTTTTCAATTTTTACCACATCTGATTTTACTTTCAGCACTGGTTCGGAATTTTGTGCACAGGAAATATTAGTAAGAAACAGAATACTTAATAAAATTAATGTTGATGTTTTCATATTATATGAACGGTCAAAATATTAATGTGTTTTAAGGGCTAATATATTGTAAAGCAAAATGACAAAGTGTTGGCTTTACGATATTTTTTAAAGATATTGTTGAGGAATCACGACTATGAAAAAACCATTTGAAATAAAGAAGTTGCTTGTCGCCAATCGCGGTGAAATAGCAATCAGAGTATTAAGAGCGGCCTCAGAAATGCGGATTACCACGGTGGCCATTTACACTTTTGAAGACAGATACTCCTTACACCGATATAAAGCCGATGAAGCCTACCAGGTGGGTGAAGATGATCAACCACTAAAACCGTATCTCGACATCGAGGAAATAATTAATGTTGCTAAAAAGTACAAAGTAGATGCCATACATCCTGGATATGGATTTTTATCTGAAAACGTAGCATTTGCGAAAGCTTGCAGAGATAATGGGATAATATTTGTAGGCCCCGATCCTGAGATTATGGATCAACTCGGAGATAAAGTGAATGCAAAAAAACTCGCTAAAAAGATTGGAGTTCCGCTGATTGAATCGAGTAAAAAAGATCTCGATAGTCTTGAAACAGCCATAAAAGAAGCAAGGAGAATTGGGTATCCAGTGATGTTAAAAGCTGCTTCGGGAGGAGGAGGAAGGGGGATGCGTGTTTGTAAATCAGAAGATGATTTAAGTGCCGGATTCAGTTCTGCTCAAAGAGAAGCAAAAAATGCATTTGGAGATGACACTGTTTTTCTCGAGAAATTTATAGACCAGCCCAAACACATAGAAGTACAATTACTTGGTGACAAATACGGGAATTTGGTGCATTTGTACGAGCGCGACTGTTCAGTGCAAAGACGATTCCAGAAAGTAGTGGAAGTAGCCCCTTCATCGGGATTAAAATACGAAACACGTGAGAAGTTATTTGATTATGCACTGAACCTGGGACAGGCAGTAGGCTATAATAATGCCGGAACGGTAGAATTTCTGGTTGACAAAAAAGAAAATATATATTTTATTGAAGTCAACCCCAGAATCCAGGTAGAACACACGGTTACCGAGGAAGTTACAGGAATTGATATTGTAAGGAGTCAAATACTGATTGCTGCAGGACAAAAACTCAGTTCCAGGGGAATTTTTGTAAGAAACCAGGCAGATATTTCATGTAACGGATTTGCCATTCAATGCCGAATAACCACAGAAGATCCCAAAGATAATTTTAAACCCGATTACGGAACCATTATAGCCTATAGAAATGCCGGAGGATTTGGCATCAGGATAGATGAAGGAAGTTCATATCCAGGAGTTAAAATTTCTCCATTTTTTGATTCCATGCTCGCCAAAGTCACGGCTTCCGGACGGACATTTAAAGGGACCTGCACCAGGTTGAGTAGAACACTCAGGGAGTTTAGAATTCGAGGTGTAAAAACAAATATTCCCTTTCTCGAAAATGTAATTGAAAACGAAATATTCCAATCCGGAAAGGCAACTGTCAATTTTATAGCAGATCACCCTGAATTATTCGAATTAAACGACAGGTTAGATCGTGGAACAAGGGTATTGAAATTCATTGCAGACACCACGGTCAATGGCAACCCCGATGTCAAGTACAAAGACCCTGTTATAACTTTTCACAATCCAAAAATTCCATCCTGCGACAGGTTTGCCAAACACGAAAAAGGCACCAAACAGCAATTGGATAAATGGGGCGCTGAGAAATTTGTCGATTGGTTAAAAAAAGAAAAGAAAATTCACTACACCGATACCACATTTCGAGATGCCCACCAATCTCTTCTGGCGACAAGGGTCAGAACCAAAGACATGATAGCGGTAGCTGAGAGTTTTTCGAAAAATCATCCCAATTTATTTTCAATGGAAGTTTGGGGTGGCGCCACCTTTGATGTTTCCATGCGATTTTTAAAGGAAGATCCATGGATAAGATTACAGCGATTTAGAGAGGCCATTCCCAATATTTTATTGCAAATGTTGCTCAGAGGCTCCAATGCTGTGGGTTATAAAGCCTATCCGGATAATTTGGTGATCAAATTCATTGAAAAAGCAGCAGAAAACGGAATTGATGTATTCAGAATATTTGACTCCTTGAACTGGCTTGAAAACATGAAGGTCAGCATCAATACGGTTCGGAATAATACGAATGCCCTTGCCGAGGCATGTATTTGTTATACAGGCGATGTAGGCGACAAGTCGAAAAAGAAATACGATCTGAATTATTATCTGGATTTAGCGAAATCACTCGAAGATGCCGGGGCGCATATTCTGGCAATAAAAGACATGGCCGGATTATTAAAACCGCATGCAGCAGAGTTGCTGATAGGGGAGATAAAAAATGTTGTTGATATTCCGATTCATTTGCATACCCATGATACTTCCGGTGCGCAAATGACCACATATCACAAAGCTATAGATGCCGGTGTAGATATTGTAGATGTTGCCATTTCCAGCATGTCGGGATTAACCTCTCAACCGAGTTTCAATTCTATGGTTGAAACTACAAAGGGCAATAAAAGACATCATGATTTTAATATTGACAATCTCAATGAATTCAGTCATTACTGGGAAGAAATCAGAAAAATTTATCATCCATTCGAATCGGATTTAAAGTCGAGTACGGCGGATGTCTATGAACATGAGATACCCGGTGGGCAATATTCCAATCTCGGTCCTCAGGCCAGATCCTTAGGCTTGGATCACAGAATGGAAGAAATAAAGAAAAAGTACGCTGAAGTCAATCAGCTTTTTGGTGATATCGTAAAAGTAACGCCTTCTTCAAAAGTTGTTGGCGACATGGCCTTATACCTGGTTTCCAACAATTTGAGTATTGAGGATGTGATGAACAAGGGTGCAGATCTTTCTTTTCCCGATTCTGTCAAAAGCTTTTTTAAAGGAGAACTCGGTCAACCCTACGAGGGATTCCCTAAGAAAATACAGAAAATTGTGCTTAAAGATGAAAAGCCTTTTACGGAGAGGCCCAATGCCAAACTTGAGCCCATTGATTTTGATAAAGAGTTTAAGACCTTTCAAAAGGAGTTTGATAAGAGTCTGAATGAACTTCATTTTATCTCTTATAAATTATACCCTAAAGTTTTCAAGGATTTTTACGATGCACAGCAGAAGTACGGCGATGTAAGTGCGATACCGAGTCCAATTTATTTCTTTGGGATGGAGCCCAATGAGGAAGCCATTATCACGATTGCTGATGGAAAAACAATTATTGTAAAACTTATTTACATCACCGAACCGAATGAAGATGGAATGCGTGTGGTTGGTTTTAAGCTGAATGGTCAAAGCAGGGCGATTGATGTGAAAGACACCTCTATAAAAGTGGACAAGGTATTTCATGAAAAAGTTTCCGGTCCTAAAGACATAGGTGCGCCTATCCAGGGTTTGCTTTCTAAAATATTTGTAAAAGCAGGAGATAAAGTGAAGCAAAACCAACCTCTTTTTGTAATAGAGGCTATGAAAATGGAAACAAATATTACCGCACCCAAGGCGGGAATAATTGATCAATGTGTTTTAAATGAAGGACGAATGGTAGAGTCTGATGATTTGATTATTCGAATGAAATGATATAAAAATTTTGTAAATTTATTCACATGGGAAATACATTAAAAGTCTTATTGTCATTAATCTTGCAGGCTTTGATGGGGTATTTTCTTGCTTTATATGTCATTCATTTATTTGAAACCCCGGATAGATTTCAACCGTTGTTTGCAGCTGGATTTAATGTTTTAGGTGTTTGGGGTATGGGTTTTTTTCTTGAAGGGCTCAACAATCATCTCGAGGGCATTCATTTACTAGCAAGACTCATTGCTTCAGTTTTTTGTGCATTTATTGGCGTTATAATTTTATTTATTATCGGTACTACACATTGGATGGAAATTCCAATTATGCCTCTCATAGGAGCATTGGTAGGTTATCACTTTATCTTCTTTATAAAAGTTAGAAAGAACGGTAATAGTGATTCATAACGCTCAGATAAAGGAATTTCATTTAATAATCATAACCTCAATTTACATTTACAAACAAAAACCTATAGTCCTCACGAATTTACAATGAACTAAAAGGCTTTTAGTGGGTACTTTCGATTGTAAAATGTTTAGGCAAGGGGGAAGTACATATATTCTAACTAATAAAAATCTGACGACTTTATATACCGGTTCTACAACTGATATGAATAGAAAATTTAAAGAACATTTAGGTCATTATTATCCGAATGCCTTTTCAAAAAGATATTGTCTGTATAAATTAGTTTTCTTAGCAAATTTTTCGTCGATTAAGGAAGCAAAGAGGTATGAGTACTATATCAAAGGGAAAAAGCGAAATTGGAAAATAGACTTAATAGAAAAAGGAAATCCCTTGTGGAGGAATTTATATTCTATTATTAATTCTGATGAAATTGAAAGCTATTTTTCAAAATATGATAACGCAGTATTGGGCTAGGTTTTTTGCGTATTTAATTTGAAGCAGATAATTAATTGTTATGCAATACTGTCTAAAACTAGCAGACTGTTTTCTGAGCAAATCGAAGAAACTCTATTTTGGTGCAAATGTATAGAGTCACTTCGCTACGGCTCAGAAAATGGAACTTCCATTCAAACAGTTATAAATTGAGTACCTTTTTCTTAGTAAATGTGCCTATACCTTAGAACTATAGCCTATTTCAAAATCTCATCAATTGACAAATAAGACACAGAATGGTAATTGGGTCTGGCTTCAGAATATATGTCTTTCGCCATTTTTTTCATCCCTTCGTCTTTCGCCATTTCCTTGTAAATAGGACTTAGAAATTTTCGACGGCCTACATTAACCAAAAATGTTCTCAATTTATCATACCCGGGCTCGTATTGATTAGCTACAACCTTTACCAACCATATGCCCAATATTTCATTATTCCCGGAACGGGTAAGCCCAAATGAATTATCCAGATCTGTCATTTGATCCATAGACATTGAATCCGGCAATGCCCTTAAAAAATGTAGCCACTCATGTGTGGTCCAGTTGGATGTATCCAATTTTGACGCTGCAAGTCCGGATTTCCATTTTTCAATTTCATTATCAACCAATTCAAATCGATTTGATTCCGGAATCGGAATATTATCAGGAATACCTGCCTGATAAACCCATTCATCTGGCCTTACTTGTTCCAACAGTTCGGGACTTGTCAGTAATTCAGACTTTAGATAAGTCATGAATTGCTCCGTGTCCATGGGTTTGAATCCAAATTTCTCAAAATAGTTTTTAAGAAAAGCATCAAATTTTTCACGGCCCACCGTCTTTTCAATGGTTCTCAAAAAGAAATTACCTTTTTCATAAGCGATATCAGTCATTCCGTCATCAGGATCCCTGCCAGCAAGATCGAGTTTTAGCCTGGTATCCTTGTTATCCGGTCCCAGATCATCAATAGTTTCCATTAATCCCTGATAGCCCAATAAAGCGAGCATATCTGCGTATTCCTTACCAAAAACTTCTTCCATGATTCTCAATTCAAAATAAACTGTGAATCCTTCGTTGAGCCAAAAATCATCCCAGGTAGAATTGGTAACTACATTTCCACTCCAGCTATGTGCTAATTCATGTGCAATAAGCGCCGTTAGTGATTTATCACCGGCAATTATTGTAGGCGTAGCAAAAGTTAACCTTGGATTTTCCATTCCACCAAAGGGAAAACTAGGCGGAAGGACGATAACATCGTATCTCTCCCAGGCGTATTTGCCATAGAGGTTTTCCGCGGCCACCAACATCTTTTCCATGTCTTCAAATTCATTTGCAGAAGCATCGAGCATGGAAGGTTCGGCATAAACACCGGTCCTGGGTCCAATTTCCTCAAAAGCAAGGTCGCCTACAGCTAAAGCCATTAAATAAGAAGGTATGGGTTGTGGCATCACAAATTCATATACGCCGCTCAGGTGTGTTGATTTTGGATTTCTTGCACTCATTAGTGCTAAAAGACCAGAAGGCACTTCAACTTTCGCATTGTAGCTAAATCTAATTCCGGGAGAATCCTGACAAGGAATCCATGTTCTTGCTAAAATGGCCTGTGACTGTGTAAATAGGAAGGGGTTTTCTTTTCCTGCCGTCTGTACTGGCTCTAACCATTGAAGGGCAGCAGCTTCCGGTGAGGTTGAATACGCAATACGGACCTTTTTACTTTTAGAGCTAATCGGTATGTATAATGGCGAACCCAGTGTTTCATGTTTTTCGCCAATGCTAAATCCAACTTCTTCATCATCGACCCAAACCTGAGAAATATTGAGATCTCTGGTATCAAAAATTATGCTGTCTGCGTCTTCCGATGTTTCAATATCGTAAGTGGCAGTTGCTTCAATTATTTTATTTTCAAAATCGATTTTGGCATCCCAGTCGAGATGAGTCACTTTGGCTTTTTGCGGATCAGCAAAAGAATGGGCATCCTTCATCACTTTATTATCAGTTTTAGTCTCTTGGTGTTCTTGTTCGCAGGAAAATAATACGGCTGTAAACAAGAGTAATAGCGAAAAAATATTTCTCATAGCATTTGAACTTGGCGCAAAAATATAAAAATGATCAGACCATTTACTATCTGGCAAAATCTAAGCGCATTCCTTTCTTCTCTTCATGAAACTGGCCCTGATCGTAGACATGATTTCCGGAAACGAAGGTATGAATTACAGATGATGGGAATGTGTGGCCTTCAAAAGGAGACCAGCCACATTTATAAAACACATTCTGGCTGTAAACGGTATGTGGTTTTTTTAAATTCACCAATACGATATCTGCCCAATAGCCTTCACGCAAATATCCGCGCTCTTTAATTTGAAACAAGGTGGCAACGTCATGCGCCGTTTTTTTAGCTATATGCTCAAGCGTAATTTTACCTTGTTTGTACAAGTCGAGTAATGCTAAAAGAGAGTGTTGTACAAGTGGCCCTCCGGAAGGAGCATTGAGGTATTTGTTTTGCTTTTCTTTGAGTGTATGAGGTGCGTGATCAGTGGCAATCACATCAATGGTATCATTATTTACAGCCTCAAGAATTGCCAGTCGATCACTTTCTCGTTTTACGGCGGGATTCCATTTTATCAGGGAACCTTTGGTGGCATAATCGAAATCATTAAACCACATATGATGAATGCAGGCTTCGGCTGTGATTTTCTTGTCTTTTAGGTTAACACTGTTCGAAAATAATTTCAATTCTTCTTCGGTAGAAATATGCAGTACATGTAATCTTGCACCGGTTTTTTTTGCAAGATCCACAGCCAATGAAGATGACTTTAAACAGGCTTCGCGGCTTCTGATATTTGGATGCTCTTCGAATGGGATATCTTCACCATATTTTGATTTGGCTTTGTCGGTATTCTGTCGGATGGTCGCTTCATCTTCACAATGCGTGGCAATCAAGGTTGGGGCATTGCTGAATACCATATTTAAGGTATTGTAATCATCAACCAGCATATTACCCGTACTCGAGCCCATGAATATTTTTATTCCGCATACTTTATTGGGGTCGGTTCGCAAAACCTCATCGATGTTTTCATTGGTGGTACCCATGTAAAATGAATAATTTGCCAGTGAAACTTTTGAAGCCCGCTCGTATTTCTGTTCGAGTAAATGCTGAGTGGTGGCCTGTGGTTTTGTATTAGGCATTTCCATAAAAGAAGTAACGCCTCCTGCTACAGCTGCTCTAGCTTCGGTTTCAATTTCGGCTTTATGCGTGAGGCCCGGTTCGCGAAAATGAACCTGATCATCAATTAGGCCCGGAAAAGCGGTCAAGCCTTCGGCATTAATCACCTTATCAGCCAGCGCCTCAATGGTTGTATCAACTTTCGAAATGCGGCCATCTTCAATTAAAATATCGCCGATAAAACGTTTGCCTTCATTTACAATTTGAGCTGATTTGATGATTGTGCGCATAGATTGTTTTTAGTAATTTAAATATACAGCCCAGATTTTAAAAAAAACAATGCGATTAATCAGTTTTGATGCTAGGGTACTTTGATTTAAAACTAAGCCCTAAATTTTAATTGCAGATTGATTTCTTTACCGGAATACTAATTTCATAAAAAACAATTTGATAGATTCAGGATCAGAGAATTTTGATTTTCTCCAAAATTCGATCTATAATCTGATAGGAAGACACCCCGTCTGCTTCCGCTTCGAAATTCAACAGGATTCTGTGATTTAATATATCGCTGGCTACTTCTTTGATGTCTTCCGGAAGTACGTAATTTCTTTCGTTGAAATAGGCGATAGCTTTTGCCGCAAGATTCATGTTGATACTTGCACGCGGTGAGGCACCAAAAGAAATATATTCAGCCTCGTCATTTAAACCGTACTCTTTGGGTTTCCTCGTAGCAAAAACAAGCTCAATGATGTATTTCTCAAGTGATTCTGAAATTTTAACTTTATTGACTTCCTCTCTGATTGCGAAAATATCTTCTTTTTTAAGTATGGTTTTTACGTCCCCATCGAATTGCATATTGGCCATTCTTCGCATTACAGCCAACTCATCCTCTTTCGAAGGGTAGTCTACAAATACCTTCATCATAAATCGGTCGACCTGGGCTTCGGGCAATGGATAGGTTCCTTCCTGCTCCACAGGGTTTTGAGTGGCCATCACAAAGAAGGGTTTATCCAGCTTAAATGTTTCTTCTCCTATGGTGACCTGCTTTTCCTGCATGGCTTCAAGCAGGGCGGATTGCACCTTGGCAGGAGAACGGTTGATCTCATCAGCCAGAATCATATTGGCAAAAATCGGTCCTTTCTTTACTTCAAAATCAGATTTTTGCTGATTGTAAATCATAGTACCTATTAAATCTGCCGGTAAAAGATCAGGTGTAAATTGAATTCTCTGAAAATCCAGATGCATAACTTGCGCGAGTGTATTGATGGTTAAGGTTTTGGCGAGTCCGGGTACACCTTCGAGCAAAATATGACCATTTGTAAAAAGCCCGATCATTAAGCGATTAAGCATATAATCCTGTCCGATGACAACCTTTGACACCTCGGTCATTACGTCTTTAATCTTCGACTGATGTTCCTGAATTAAGTCTGTTTTTTCCTGAGCTTCCATAATAATTTTTCTTTGGGGGCACGAAATAAGAAAATGACAGAGAAATTGTCAATTTATCTTATGCGAACTAAAGACATTTTTCCCTTCTTCTTTTATTATTTTTGTATTTGATCTTATGAACGTTAACCTCATTGTACTTAGTATCCCGATTTTTTTCCTTTTGATAGGATTGGAATTGCTCTACGACAGGATCAAAAATAAAAAGCGCTATCGCTTAAATGATACCTTCGCCAATATGAGTTGTGGTATAACAGAACAGGTATCCGGTGTCTTTGCCAAAGTCTTTACCATAGCAGCCTACGATCTTGTATATCAGAACTTTCACATCTTTAATATTCCTGAAACCTGGTATTGGTGGGTGATAGCTTTTATGGGCGTCGACTTTTTTTATTACTGGGCGCACAGAACAAGCCATGAAGTCAATCTATTCTGGGCCGGACATGTAGTTCACCATCAAAGTGAAGAATACAACTTATCTGTGGCATTAAGACAAAGCGCCATGCAAAAGGTATTTACTTTTTACTTCTATTTACCCCTGGCATTGATTGGATTTAAGACAGAATGGTTTTTGCTAATTTCTGCAATCAATCTTTTGTATCAGTTCTGGATCCACACAGAAGCCATTGGAAATCTCGGCTCTTTGGAATGGCTGATGAATACACCTTCGCATCACAGGGTCCATCATGGAAGAAATCCAAAATACATCGACAAAAATCATGCGGGGACATTTATTATTTGGGATAAAATGTTCGGGACTTTCCAAAAGGAAGAAGAGCGGCCAACTTATGGCATTACAACTCCCCTCAACAGTTTTAACCCGGTGTATGCCCAGGTGGCACATTATGGGAATATTTGGAATGATCTGAAGCAGGTAAATGGTTTAGGAAATAAGCTCAAGCTTTTATTTTTCAAACCCGGCTGGTTTCCTGCCGAATTGGGAGGCTATCGCGCTCCTCAGGAAGTGCAAAAGGAAACATATCAGAAATTCAATATCACCCTTCCACTGAGACTAAATCTTTATTTGTTTTTCCAATATCTGATTGCGCTGGGAGGTACCGCCTTTTATTTATTTCAGCAACAGACATTTGATTTTCAAACGCGTCTCTGGGGGGCAGTCATGATCTTTTTTGCAATGGCTGTTTTGGGTTTATTGTTTAATGGAAGAAAAATTGCCTATTACCTGGAATTGAGTCGATTAATAATTACAATTCCATTTTTTGTTTATCTAATAGGTGGTATAGCATGGAGCAATCCGATTTTAATTAGCGGAATTGCATGGCTTCTAGTCTCTTTGTTTTGGCTAATGCCTACTTATCCGCTTTTGACAGATAATACTGAATTACCCCATTTGGGTAAGAGCGATGCTTCTCTAAACTAAAATGATTTGAATTTACTTTTACATTAAAGATTGGAATGCCTTTTCCAAGAAAAACCGGAATTGTAGTTAGTATTATTTTGTCGATTAAGCCTCTTCTTAAGAATTCATCATTGAGCCTTCCGCCACCGATAAGCCAGCAGTTTTTTTTAGGGATGATATTTATTACTTCATCTACTGATTTTATTGCTTTCCCATGGTTGGAATCAACTTTCAATGAGGAAGTGAAAATATAATTTTCGAGATCCCCATAATGCCATACTCCAAATCCCAGTACCTGCTCATAGGTATTTCCACCCATAAAAGTTACTTCGATTTCTTTTATAAAATCACCGTAGCCATAGTCCTCATCTTTTTCATGGAGTTCCGGATTTTCAAGCCAGTCGATACCGCCTTTTTCATCTGCGATAAAGCCGTCTAATGAGGAAGCAATGTAGAGTGTGACCATTAATTTGTTTTTTTTTTCAGTTTTTAGAAAATGGATTGCTGTAAGCCTTATTCGTTATAAACACTGAATCTGTTAAAGAATTTAGGAAGGCCAGAAGCTGTCTTTTTTCCTGTGAATTCAACTTGGCTCCTCCTTTTCTGGCGTGAATTAATTTTGAGTCAACGTTTGGACTGAGGTGAAGACCATCACTGTAAAAATCAATGACTTCCTCTAAAGTTTCAAAACGACCATCATGCATATAAGGTCCTGTGACAGAGACATTTCGTAAAGAAGGAATTTTAAAAAGACCGATTTGTTCCGATATTTTGCTAAGACCACCTAAGCCCTTATCCTTGTATTTAGTATAAGTATTAAAACTGTCTAATCCATTATTACTAAAACTGCCAATAGTACCAAGAGCGTCAGAATCAGTTGTATGGCATTGTATACAACTAGCGCGACTTTGATCATTGGCGAGGGTAAATCCTGCAAATTCATCTTCCGTTAAATAAATTTCTCCTCTTAAAGCTTTATCGTATCTTGAATTATTTGAGATAAGTGTTCTTTCAAATTGTGCGATTGCTTTAGATATTAAAATGCTATCGATAAGATTATTTCCAAACGCTTTCCTAAACATTTTGCGATAGAATGAACTTTGATTTATTCTCTTTTCTGCTTGACTCCAATCCAAATTCATTTCTAAATGATTTCGGACAGGCTCAAAAACTTGTTCTTCCAAACTTACTGCTCTTCCATCCCAAAATAACCTTTCATACCAGGCCAGGTTGAAAAGTGGCAGAGTATTTCTTTTTGACCTGTTTTCATTAATACCTAGACTAAATTGATTTGGGGCGTCTGAAAACGCGTGCTTCTGTTTATGACAACTTGCACAAGAAACCTTTCTGTTTTGACTTAATATTGGATCATAAAATAGGTAGCGACCAAGTTCAACTCCTGCATAAGTTGGGATATTGTTTTCATTAACAGGCATTTCAGGGAAATGCAATAAATCAGGAAACTTGTATTGCTTTGCCGAATCATTTAAATCAAATGAAACAAGGAAAGTCATTAAAATCAAGGAGAATAATAGTCTCATTTTCCTCTCGATTAATCTACTCTAATAAAAGTGTTATTTTTTCAGTTTTTATATTGGTTTTTACCTGAAGATAGTATTTGCCTTTAGGATGTTTGCTAAAGTCCAACTGAAATTTTGTCGGAATCATATTGTATTCTTCAACTAAGCGGCCTTCTGAATCAAATAATTTTAGATTTTCTATAATATGAAAGGCATTTATTTTACGGGTCCTAATATTTATAATACCATTACTTGGATTGGGATAAACCTGCATATAATCATCTAACTTTTTTTCATTTAAAGTATGTATGATGGTCGTGCTAAGTTTCATATTATCGAGTAGTCATCCTTCATTTCCATTATCAACTGAATCAGAAACTAAGCGGAATCGGAAACTAACGCTATCTTGAAATGACAGCCAGGAAGCGTCCAGGCACAGCCAAATATTGCGCATTAATGAATCTGTTCCGGTAAACCCAATTTCACCATTCGATAAGGTATCCACATTTTGAGAATCATAACCAAAAAAATTATAAACATAGGGACTGGTAAAGGCATTTTCCCAGGTTTTTAATGAATCAGTTGAAAATTCGACAATACCCCCGTCTACGCCATTTTCAAAGTCTATTAACTGAGTCCATTGATAAGCAACGATTCCCCATATCCAAGAGGTACCAACAGTAAAAGAAAATTGAGAGGAATTTAATGGTGGATAGGGATTTATAGTATCAGTCATTAAAGCATTTGGAGTAGATCCCGGTGAATTTAAAATTGTTTTGCCAGGAACACCAATCTGCCAAATGCCATTAGAAGAATCTAAATTGATGATAATAGAAGTTGCAGGGTCGGTGTTTGCACCATCAAAATACTGCTGATAAAATTGCGCATTTATTGAATTTGATACTAAGGCAAGGATCAAAAAGAAAATATATTTCATTTACTAAATATATTTATTTACCCATGTAGTATCAATTAATTTATAATTAATTTTTGGTAAATCATTCGAAATAATTCGAATACTCGGCCAAATGATCCTGCAATTCTCCGAGTTTTTCATCCAGCAATGCTTCATCCATAGACCCCAGCTCTTCAAAAATATGTTTCATAGGCAGGAGATAATTATGAAGCTGCTCATGGGCCTCGCCGGTCATGGTGCATTTCTGAAAAATATTTTGAAACTCCATTTCCAAATCTTCTTTTAAAAGCGCAAAGTCTTTGTCCGACTCTTCGGCTAAAAAATCATTAACGCTTTGCTGCATCGCTTTAATGCCTTCCGTTGTTTCTGGATTGGCTTCCCACTTTTCTCCTTCGTTTAAGCGAACTTCATAATTTTCATGCGAATGTCCTTCTTCATGCGAATGGCCATCGCTTTTTTCATGTGAATGACCTTCAGCCTCTTCATGTTCTGAATGAGAATCATGGGATTGTTCAGAACAGGATGAAAAAAATGCGACAATGGTTATTGCGAGAAAAAATGTTAAATATTTCATGGTAATAAATTCAAGTATTAAATATGATGATTTCTTTTTTAATTCAAAGACCAATTTTTGCATCTTACTCAAGCACATAAATATTCTTCTCGGCACAGATTTTTTTCAATTGATCCGGCCAGATGGACACGGTCACTTCACCAAGATGTGCGCATCGCAATAAATACATATAGGTTCTGGCCTGTCCGATACCACCACCAATACTCAAGGGTATTTCATTGTTTAAAATGGCCTGATGATAAGGGAGATTTAAAAAATCAAGCTGACCTGAAATTTCAAGCTGCTTTTTCATACTTTCTTTGGTGACTCTTACTCCCATAGAAGTCAATTCATGTCGTCTTTGGGTCACAGGATTCCATACCAGAATATCTCCGTTTAATCCGTGCATCATTTCTCCATTTTTCTCAATGGTTGGGCTGACCCAGTCATCGTAATCGGCAGCTCGCATTTCATGCGGATAACCGTCTTTTAGAACCCAGCCGATACCAATAATAAATACCGCGGGATATTCTTGTACCAGTTTAGTTTCTCTTTGTTTCCTTGGAAGGTCAGGATACATTTCGAGGATTTCCTCTGCGTGGAAGAATTTGATTTCTTCGGGAAATTCGGGGAATTTAGGATCACTTAGTTCAGGAAATTTTTCCCTGGCCATCATACCCGCGCCGCGGAGTACTTTCCATATTTTTCTTACTGTGTCTTTCAGGTATTCAAGATTTCTTTCCTTTTCAGTGATGCGTTTTTCCCAGTCCCATTGGTCCACGTAGGATGAGTGATCATGATCAAGGAAATAGTCTTTCCGGATGGCTCTCATATCTGTATTAATACCGAAGCCTACAGGACAATCAAATTCTTTTAAAGCCATTCTTTTCCATTTGGTGGCAGCCTGCACCACCTGCGCTTCCAATCGTTTTGACAGACCCAAACCCGCCGGAAATTCTACAGGTGTCCTTGAACCATCGCGATCGAGATAATCATTAACCCCGCTGTCTTTTGTTACAATTAGCGGCACTTGCACCATTTGGAGATTGAGCGCTTCAGACATCCCTTTTTCGATATAATCTTTGATCATATACAATGCCTCCATGCGTTTCAGAGGCGATAGTGCAGCCGAATAATTATTGGGTAGGATTTTGGATACTTCTTCATAAGTACTTATTCCAGGACCTGCGAGGTCTTGTGCTTTATTAGTCATGACATTGATACTTTGATGCGGAAAATAAGATTAGGACAAATATTTTAAGTGGCAAATGCACTGTGTGAGAGTTTATATTGATTTATATCAGTTAGTACCGAAACGAATTAATTAGTTAATTGTATCAATCAAATTCCAATAAAAATGTCATGGATAATTTTTATATATTTATTATAGAAATACCATGGTTTTATTGCATGAAAAAACTGCTACTATTGCTTTTCCTTTCACTTTACACTTATAACTGTTCACTTAGTCAGGAGTGGTTTCCGGTAGGGGCGAAGTGGACTTATGGATGGGCCGAGCATGGATGTGTCAATCCAAGTGCCTCTTATTATTATCCAGACATTTATGAAGTAGAAAAGGACACCATCGTTCTTGGAAGAGCTTGTAGAAAAATCAAACGTTTGGTTCAGGTAAACTGGTATGGTAATTCTGAAACATTTGTTTTTGACTCCGCAGGAAAAGTATATTACTTTCCTCCCTTCGACTTTGTAGATACAAGAGAAGAGTGGTCGCTATTATATGATTTAACTAAAAGCAAAGGTGATACAATCTGGTATCCTAATATGAGAACGGTTGATTGGAATACCGGAGATACAGCAATGTATTATAACGTTGTTGATACCATTTTTGAAGTAAAAGTTAATGGTCAATATTTAACAACAATGTATGCTCCGTCATGTTGGCAACTCGACCCTTATAGTCCTTGGCTGTGGACTTCGCTAGGTACTTATATTACTGAAATTCTAAGCGGAGGTATGATCGGTATAGGAACTCATTGGGCGGGAGGATGTCTATATCCTGATGGATTAAGGTGTTACGAGGATAGTTCTTTTGGGTATTTCAAAAGTCCTTGGTTCAATCTCGATTGCGATACGAATTACACCATTTATACTGGTATTGAAAATGAAATAGACCCGGGATTAATCACTGTCTATCCAAATCCCGCAAAAAATTCAATTACCATTCAATCTGAAATTCAAAATTCTGATAAGCTGACCTTTCGGGTATTTGATTTAAATGGGGCTATTCTAAAAGTTTACCAAGTTGATAGTCCGAATTCAAATATTGACATATCTCATCTCGAATCAGGCATGTACATCTACGAAATAGAAAGTGAAGGACAATTTCACCGTGACAAACTCCTCATCGAATGAAAAAACTATTACTCATTACCTTTTCACTATTAACTTTCAACTTTTCACTTTTCACTTTTCACTATTCATTTAGCCAGAGTTTCGGTCAGCTGGGCTCCGAATGGTATTTTGACGGTAATCATGGAGGGCCTTGTCCTCAGGTTTGTTCTTATGTTCATGTTCAAAGTGTAAGCGATAGCATTATTAATGGAAAAACATGTCATAAGTTAATAGCAAATCATACCTGGCATAACAATATATCGAACACTTATACTTATCCTTCAATGTTTGTTTATGAGGAGAGTGATACGGTATTCATGTGGAGTCCTGTAAATCAGAAATTTCTTGTGACTTACATTTTTAATGTCAATACCGGCGATTCAATTGTTTTGGACTATCCATCTTTTTTAGAAAATAGTCAGGCTACTGATACCACTTATAACATGGTTATCGACTCTGTTACCCAACAAAACCTAGATGGGCAATTGCTGAACAAATACTATTTTCATTCTGACCTATTATTTGGCACCCATTATATGGATCGCATTGGCAGCTTTTTTTGGTTTTATCCAAGATTTGTAATTATTCTGGAAGCAGGGGCTGGATTGCGGTGCTATTCTGATTCTCAGATTGATACAAGTTTGGTCTCATATCCTTGTGATTCACTTTGGAACCTTTTCAGTGTGATTGAAAATTTAGAATTAGCTAATGAAATTCGACTTTTCCCCAACCCTGCATCAGCACAGCTTAATATCTCAATCCCTAACTTTTCATTTCAAACTTTCAACGTTCAACTTTTTGACCTTCAGGGAAATCTTCGGATTCGAACCCAAATAACTAAAGAATCCCAAACACTCGATGTCTCGGATCTCAAATCAGGCATGTACATCTACGAAATAGAAAGTGAAGGACAATTCTACCGTAACAAACTAATCATCGAATGAAAAAGCTATTACTCATTACCTTTTCACTTTTAACTTTCAACTTTTCACTTTTTTCTCAGCCAATCATCGATCTGGAAACTTTTGCTATCGGTTTTACCCGTCCTGTGGATATTCAAAGCCCAGGTGGAAATGACTCGCGCTTATTTATCGTAGAACAGGCCGGTAAAATCTGGATTCTTGATTCTCTTGGGAATAAAAACAATGCTCCTTTTCTGGATATTTCTAATCAGGTAAACAGTACCGGAAACGAACAAGGACTCTTGGGAATAGCTTTTCCTCCTGATTTTGCAACCAATCCTAATTTCATTGTCCACTATACGGCTTTGGATGGAAGCACGCAGATTTCATTATTTCCTGTGAGCAGTGATCCAGACAGTGTAGATCCAAATTCTGAATTTCCAATACTAAATGAAGCGCAACCCTATTCAAATCACAACGGAGGCAGCATAGCATTTGGTCCCGACGGTTATTTGTACATCGCCATGGGAGACGGTGGTTCCGCAGGCGATCCCGGCAACAGATCTCAGGACCTTACAACGGTTTTGGGCAAAATTCTGAGAATAAATTTAAACACGGCCATGCCCTATGGCATTCCTCCGGATAATCCTTTTGTAGGCATGAGCACCTTTGTAAGGGAGGAAATATGGGCTTATGGATTGAGAAATCCCTGGAAGATGAGTTTTGACCGACAAAGCGGCGATTTGTGGATAGGTGATGTTGGGCAGGACGCCAAAGAAGAAATAGATTTTCAGCCTTTTACAAGCGCAGGTGGAGAAAATTACGGATGGCGATGCTATGAAGGAACCAGTGCTTATAACACGACCGGTTGTCTTCCGGATACTATAATGACGGACCCCGTCTATGAATATACGCATTCATCGGGTGGCTGCTCGGTTACCGGTGGCCTGGTGTATCGCGGAAGCCGTTACCCGGGTTTGTACGGCAGGTATTTCTTCGCCGATATTTGTCCGGGTTGGATCAGTTCTCTCGACAGTAATTTTAATGTCACCAATCACGGTACTTTTTCAAGCTCTAATTATTTCGTGGCTTTCGGTGAAGACAATAAAGGAGAAATTTTTGTGGCAGGCCTCTACGATGGGAAGATTTCGAGGATTGTTGAAGCGGGTAGTGCATTGAAAAGCCAGGAAAGTAATAAACCTGGAGTTTACCCCAATCCGGCGAGCAAAACACTACACATAGAAGCGATTGATCAGAATTTAAAATCAATAAGAATCTTTGATATAAGCGGAATTGTTGTTTTGGAGGATCAGCTGAATAATAATAGCAAAAGCATAGATGTTTCAAATTTAAGCAAAGGCGTATATTTCTATGAGATAGAGTCGAAGAACAAATTTTTTAGGGATAAACTAATTATTCAGAAATAATTCATTTCGTCAAAATTCCTTAGATGAATTTATTGAAGTATAAAAATCAATGTCACCGTAATTATCAATATACTTATTATGGTTAATATACTTTGTTTGAGTCTTTTTCTGTTAACTGCTTCTCGATAATCATCAATTTCATCGAAGTCCGGTTTGCCCTTGATTTTGGATTTTACCTGACCGTGATATTGACTGTCTTTTAGGGATTTTCGTCCTTTTCGAAGTTTTCGATTGTTCTTCATCGAATCCATTCCGTAACGAGCCATACCAAATCCACCACCAGGCA
The DNA here is from genome assembly GCA_040218795.1 of Cytophagales bacterium. Taxonomy (GTDB): domain Bacteria; phylum Bacteroidota; class Bacteroidia; order Cytophagales; family CCMP332; genus CCMP332. The sequence continues at coordinate 149,479 of JAVJQT010000007.1, forward strand.
TAATATTTATTGATTGCTTCTTTTAATTTTTACGAGTAACTCTTAAATGAAGTTGTGAATTAGGGTTTAATGGCTTTTAAACCGACTAATGTTGAATAATTACTTTATGAGTTTGTCGTATGCCTGTCTGGGATACAATTGAAATGAGGTAAAGTCCATTGGAAATTCCTGAAGTGTTCAGTATAAATTCTTTTGAATTTACTTTCTTACGGAACAAAGTTGTGCCAGTTAAGTCTTTGAGCTCAACAAGCCTAAATTCATTAGAAGATTGTAGAGATAGATGTTGATCAACGGGATTTGGAAATATATTAATACTATTTGAAACTAAAGGATATTGCTTAACAGATGATAGAATAGTGGAATCTATCCTTCCTTCCCATTTCATAATTCTATTCATTGGAATTCCATTGACAGTATCAAAATTCCCGCCTGCGTAGAGCGTATCATTGTAAACACACAAGGATTCGAAAAAGGGAGTTTGCCACCATCCACCTGTTGGCTTCAATATTCCACTATCCAGAATTGTATAATTTAAATTGTAATCAGTTACCTGAATATCAAAGTTCTGTTTTATTGAAATTACAAGGTTATTGTGTTTGATTATTTGACCTGAAGGAATATTGCTAGAAAATGGAAATGTTATTTGGCCTGAATCTAACCCAACTTGTTGAGGTGCACGAAAGAATTTATCACCGAGCTGGACTCCATTTCCAGCCCCTTGCCATCCCTGATTGACTGCATGTAAATTAGCCCCATCATAGAAAAACCAATAGGCTGTATCTATATTCGGAACAGGAAGTGAAAAGTGATTTATAATGATCAGACTATCATTGTAGTGAGAGAAATAGTATCTAGAACCATTTAATAAATAGGCATTAGGAATACTATCCCAACTATTTCCATTCCATTTAGCTAATCCAATATGATTATAAATCCCCGACCATGGGAACCCTGAACTTCCACCGATATTAAAACTTCTTCCTCCTAAATACAACTCATTTTTATAAACCTCAATATCAAATGGTCCATTTTCACCCGGGTCAGATGAGGCATTTATTGGAATTGTATCCAATACAGTCCAATTAGCACCATCCCATTTTGTAATGTACCTGTTTGGAAGCGGTCCTGTGTTTCCTGTATAGCCTGCAATAATTAATACCCCCTGAAATATTGCCATGTCTCTGGCGTAACCCGTAAAAGGAAGTGAATGCCAATTTGATCCATCATAACGCGCAAAATTTGAAGCAGGAATACCATCAACAGAATCAAAATCTCCCCATACATAAAGATCATTTTGAAAGACAATCATTCCTTGCACTGATTTGCTTGTTGTTGTATTAGGAAAGGGCTTTCCCCCAGTAAATCCCGAACCCACACTGCTCCACTGCCCAAAAATTGAAATTGGTGAGATTAGAAAAATAAAAGCCAAGTAGACAAAAAGTCTCTTCATCCTATAAAAATAAGCAATGATTTTGGAGAGTCTAGTTCAAAATATACACAACTCTAATCGAATTGAACAACCTCTTCCCTTTGATATCCGGGGAAGGCACTCGCCAGAATGTGAGATTTACTAACTTTAATTAAAAATTAAAAAGAGGTATTTTGATTTGAAATGAAATTGGCTCATTTAACAACCGTAGATAATTCAATTCAAGCTGAGCTAGTTTGTAACAAATTGAGAAATCATGGAATTGAACCTATCATATTCAATGAACATTTTACAACATTAATGCCACAATACTATGGAATGATGGGTTCTGGAATTCAGAACAAGGTAAAAGATTCAGACCAAAAGTATGCTATTGAAATTTTAGATCTAAACAGTCAGTCTACTGTATGTCCTAATTGTAAATCCAATAAAATAGAATTTAAGTCTAACAATTCAGGATTTCTTAAAAGTGTGTTTTATTTCATTGCTTTGATATTCTTTATCCCAATTGGAAATGTAATTAACTCATGTATTTGTAAGGATTGTGACTATGAGTTTAAGGTTTGATTCAATACAAACACACCTTTATTTGAATTGATTTGAAAACACTTCTTTTAATTATTTTTATAAGCCTGATAGCAACCTTGAAGCCTTCCTTAGCATGTCACTGTGAAGAACTTGACAGTGCTGGAGTAATGACACTTTACCAAGAATCAAAGTATGTTATTGAAGGTCAATATTTCATGACTTTGTCAAAAAATAAAGAGGTGGAAAAGGTAATGTCTCATGAAGGAGTAGGAACTGAAATACTTTACAAGATTACAAGGAGTCACAAAGGTTTGGACACCTCGAAGGTTGCCGCTCTAGTGCAGATGAGCGGAGATTGCTCTACTAACTTTAAAAGAGGTAAGAAGTATTTAATTTTTGGTGATGATGTTCGGTTTTTAGAGATGAAAGGTAGTCAAATTCCTCTTGCTCCACCATTTAAAACTCAAGGAGTAGTTTCAATTGAAGTCGCTAAAAAAGAATTGGAATATTGGAATGAGAAATCAAAAGAATATCAAATAATTTTTACCAATTCATGTCTATCATGGGATTTGTCATCTCCGTATGGGCAGTTTATCAAAAGCATTATTAAATGATCCAGTATTCTTATTCAAAACAAACACCCTTCTATTTGATTTGAAGTGAACATCTTTTAGTCGCTTGCAAGAAGGCGAGATTTGTTAAGTTTGTTGTAAATAGTTGAGCATGGAAAAAAAGTACTTTGATAGAAAAGAAATTAAAAAATTTATTAGTTCTAAGCTGAAGAATGGTACATCAAAAACAGATTTATTAAGACAGCTTGATGCTGAGTATTATGAAAAAGACTTAATTATTAAAATACTTGCATCAACTCCTCGAATAGAATTAAGAAAACGCTACTCTATTCCCAACTTGTTGTTTGGAATTATCGGAATTCTATTGATTCTGTTTAGAATATTTTCACATGGGTTTTCAATTGTAGGAGGTGGATTAATTCTTCTCTCATTAATACTTACAATTATGATTTTCAATTATGAAGCTTATGCCTACAGATTATTAGCTGGAGTAACATTAATAACTACTTTTCAATCAATCAGCAAATTCAATGGTGATAATCTACTTTATGTTGACTTATTTTTAGGAGTTAGTGTAATAGCATTGGCACTTTTTTTAGGGCATAAATTATTTTCAAACTTTGGTTTTTTGGGTCCAAAGAAAGACAACAATGGAGATGTTATTTTAGGATAATATTTTTTCAAAACTAGTTATGGGTAATTTGATTTGAAATTGCATGTAGGAAATAGCGAACAATGTGATATCCAGATTTCTGGTAAATACATTAATGAGCAACACGCCATTCTGCACATTTATGATGACATTGTTTCAATTGAGGATTTAAATTCAACCCATGGTACATTCATTAATGGTAAAAAGATCAAAAATCCCCAATTTCTTAATAGTAAAGACAGAGTAAAACTTGGTCCACTCGTTTTTAATTGGCAGGATTACTTAATTCACAATACTTATAATGAGGTCAGTACTCTCTACTTTGTTGATTTATTCTCCCCATTTGGTTCAATCTCGTGGAGTGATTACAAGATTGTATTGTTGATTAGTTTGGGGCTTGGAGCTATTTATCCTTTGGCAGTTCCAATTGTACTCAGGATTCTTGAAACAAAGATTCAAAGAATCTTCAGGCATTATGAAAACCTAAGCAAAATTGACCTAATTCAATTCCTTGAAATTAGCTATTGGGTAGTAGGAATTACAATGATTTACGTTTTTCTCAACCTTACTCAAAAGTATTTTAAGGGCTACTTTGGAAAATAAACAAGCATCCAATGAATTTTGTATTGAATCTAAAGCATTGGCAGGTATTTACACTCTTTGTAATCCTATCACTTCCAACAATGATAGAATTTGAAGATGTATTTTATTCATATCTCATATCAACAGTATTCTGGTGTGTTTTTGTGATCTATTACTTGATGCTTGGACTTGAATTAAGCAAAGTTGCTACTGCACAGCTTAAAGGCAATATCACATTGTTTATTATCAATTCTGTGATTATTATAACCGCTACACTTAGCTTACTACTGTTCTTCAATGGTCACTTTTCTGGAAAAGGATTTTTAGGCTTAATTGTAATGATCTACTTATTCTATGCTTTCTTTCAATTCTTTACTTACCCTGTCAAAACATTAAAGTCGATTGAACAGGACTCTCTTGCTAGTTTTAGTCAATATTTTCTTTCCTTGATGCAAGTGATATTCTTGCCTATTGGGATTTGGTGGTTGCAGCCTAGGATTAATAAAGTCAGTGAGAGTTATCCAATTCAAAACAAACACCCTTCTATTTGATTTGAATTGTACAATTATTTACTCAAGGTTTTAATCATTGCGTAATGCATCTTCGATATTTCTGTATTGTCTTCCGGTTTCTCAGTGTAACGCTTGTCATGAAGGGCTTGAAAAGCTCCTTCCAGGAAGAAACTACTAACCGAAATACAGAGACTCTTCGTTTCACTCAGAGAAAGGAACAAAATTCAATTTATTGTTTAATATTTTATCCTCCTAAACTATTAAGCAACTTACTCTTTATTCATTTTTTGCAATATCAGTTTTTTGATCCCGTTTATGGGATATGAATATTTTGAAGTACATCTCAATTATTTTCCTATTATTTTTTGTCAACTGTAAGAAAGAGGAAAATTCTATTTCACCACAGACAAATGAACCTGTTTTTGCCATACCTACGAGCGAAGACAGTTATTGGATTTATGAGTGGTATTCTGTTTATGATGATAGCATTGAAATTAAACGAAATGAAGTTGATACTATTAATATAATCGGAGATACAACTATTAGGGGACAGGTATATACTATCCTTGACTTCTCCTATTTTGGAAATACCTCAATTAAATACAGACGTGATTCTTCAGGATATTTAATTAACCAAAATGGAATTGTTGAATTTGAGTATTTATTAAGTGACGATACATTAAATACCGGTTTTGAGGATTTTGTTGGGTATTGGTATACTAAAATGTCAGCTGATACTTCTACAATTGAATTAACATCCGGAAATTATAATTGCATTGAATTAGAAAAATTCTTCTATGATCCAAGTATTACACCATTTACAACTTGCGGACAAGAATACTACAAGACATCTAAATTTTATTGTTCTGGAATTGGAGAAGTGTTAGAAAAAACGGGTTATTATTATAACCTTAAAAACTGTGAACTCAATTTAGAAAGAAGACTGATTGAATATAATATCACTGAAAATTGAATCGTGATTTTATTATTTAAAACTTAAATCACTTCATCACTAAATTTTTAAAGCTCTTTTTATACTTTTGCCAGCCCAATTTATAATGATTCGCAAATTGAAGTTTTTGCGAAGATAAGCTCAGGCGGCCCTTCTTCGTTTGTTAAACTTCGAGGGACGCTCGAAATTGGGATTTTTAAATTATTCACTGGTGGGTTTCGCTTGTCGAAACTTTAGTGAAGTCAAGTCCAAGTAGAATTGTAAAGTTGTAGTAATGACTATTGCTTGCAATTCGAAGCCTTGGCGAAGAATTGCCCAGGTGGCGGAATTGGTAGACGCGTTGGTCTCAAACACCAATGTCAGCAATGACGTGCCGGTTCGACTCCGGCCCTGGGTACTGGAAACCTCTTTTAACTTTTGTTATTAGAGGTTTTTTTATGCCTTCTCCTTTTCCTAATAATACATTCTGTTTCCTATTTTGGTATGGAATTCGAGCTTAGATTTGTATTAGACTACAACATGAAGAGATTTATAACTATTTGTCTTGGGTTAATTATCTTAACCTTATACGGTTCCTGTCAAAAAAGCATCTCTTTATTTAATCATGTGCCAAAAGATTATTATACCCGTCATCATAGCTCTGAGATCAAGTCACAAAAAAGAGAACCAATACTTTGTCTAAAAAACAGTGAGGGGATCAAACCTGACAATACCCGCGATTTGATTTCAATTGACAATAATAGCATTGATAAAACTGCAGATTTAGACTTTAGCGTTTCAAAGAAAAATTTCGAACCATTGCCAAATGCTTTTCTATGGGATAATTTCGATTTCTTATCTTATTCAAACAATACAGTAAACAACAATGAAGCTGAAGATTTCAAAAAGAAAAAAAAACGTTCAAGGCTTTTTGGACTCATCGCCGGGGCATTGGGAATATCGAGTGTGGTTTCGGTTTTTTTTGGATCTGCCTCATTGTTTTTAATTCTGGTAGGGGGATCAATTGCTTTTGCCATTGCAAGCAATAGGGTACACCCCCAAAAATCCCATAATAATGCAAAGGAGAATTTTGAAGAGGATTATCCGGAAAACGAAACAATTATTGCAGAAGAATCGCTTAGCAAGGAAGAAAGACAAAACCTTGAAATCGAAAAATTGGGTTTTTTCAGCTTTTTGAGTGGCTTTTTCTCAATTTTTTTAACCTTACTGGCTTTTGGGCCTTATAACTCGGTTGTTTTAATTGCATTTATTCCATTTTTGGCTTTAATGTCATTTATTTTTGGTTTTTATAGCTTGTCGAAGCACAAAAAAAATCCTCGGAAATTCAGAGGAAAAGGATACGCATATGCGGGGATTGGCATAGGATCAGTTTATCTTTTGTTTGCACTCTTTATCTTCATTTTGATATTGAGTTTTTATTCAATCTATTAATCGAGCTTCACTACAACCTCATTGGAATAGGCAATGGCTTTTTCTGAAAATAGAATTTTTGTTTTTGACCAAAGGTCCCGAAATAATTCTGAATTGCGATAATTTTGAAGGTCTTCATCTGCATCCCAGTGGCTATATGTACTGAATACGTTTTTTGACTCATGATCCTGCCACAATTCCAAATGCCTGCATCCGGGGAAAGCTCTTATTTTTTCTTTTTTTGAATCAAAGAGTTTTAGAAAATTATCAAGCTCTTCAGGTTTGAAAGTCATGCGTACAATTCGTATTAACATGGATTGGATACTTATTTAGAATAATTTCTAATATTAGGACTCAAAGATAAATTGATAATGCAAAAGATCTTAATAGTGTGGAGTGAGGAGAGTGAAATTGTTAAATAAATTCAATTATTGTTTTGCATAATAAAAAGCCGTCATTACGAAATACGTACTAAAGTAAACAGGTTTCAAACTATATTAATGCAAAATCCAACCACTTTTATATGTTTGATTTTGAAAAACTTGATGTTTACAAAAAGGCTAAAAAATTTTATTCTGCAAATTTAAATCTTATTCGAGGTAACAACCTTGATCGTATCATCGAAAACCAATTAAGTCGCGCCGCTTTGAGTGTGGTTTTAAACCTTGTCGAGGGATCAGGTAGATTTAGTAAAGCTGATAGAGCTCACTTTTATGTAATGTCAAGAAGTTCTTTGTTTGAATGTACCGCGGTCATTGACATCCTAAGAGATGAGAAAATGATCTCTATTGAATCTTACTCAAATTTGTATAATAAGTCCGAAGAGTTATCAAAAATTTTGTTTACAATGATCAGGAATCTTAAAATTAAAAAGTAGCAAAGCTTATTATCTTGGCTATCACACTTCACATTCGACATTCTTTCTCTCCTCACACTTCGTTCTCACACTCAATTAATGTGATTTTTGATTAATGCTAAGGCTTAAGAATTTTAGCAGGTTTTATCAACTCTTTTCAAAAGTAATCCTCACCGGACTATCATAACGCAATCCAAATAATTGAGCTGCATTTCCCTCGCGTACGGCGATTTCCAATAAATCCCGCTCATTGAATAAGGCTACAATATCTCCTTCTCCTACATCTCCGTAGTGATTATTAATCTGATGTAAGTGCTCTTTACTGAAATTCAGGTCAAAGCCGGGTCCAACAAGTTTTTTCAAATCCTCAAATACCTTCCTTTTAATATTGGTGATTAGGTTTCCAAATCGATCGATGTAAATGACATGGCCAAAAATTCCGGATTTTGTAGCTTTTGGCTTTAACATCAATGATTTTTCATAATCCACCATGGCCTTACCCAAACTGCTCAAATCAGCTCCTTTGGCCAATTGACTTGCTGCTTTTGACAAAATATTTTTTTCGGGAAATGAGACGTCTGACTTATTGCTGAAAGGCAATTCCACAACCATATCGGGTGCTATTTCCGAAATTAGCGATAACAATCCATTGTTTGGCAATAGAAAATAATGCCCGTTTAATTTTGCAGCAATAAACTTCATTGTTTTTTGCTTATGGGAATTTAGAGCAACAATATGAACCGTTCCGGCCGGAAAGTTGTCATATACAGAGCCGAGGACATAGGAACCGTGGATCAGATCAAAGGCGGGAATGCTATGTGTGATGTCCACTATAACAGCGCTTGGAAAATCGCTTAAGATCCTGGCTTTGAGGGCTGCAACGTAATGGTCTTTTAATCCAAAATCGGATGTAAATGTGATCATAGCCATATAGCCAAAGAGGAATTTTGATTATTTTTGTAATCGGCTAAAATTACACAAAATTAAATCATTGATTAAAGCAGATTTCATTTGGTAGAAAAAATAATTACGCTTGAAAATGTTTCCCTTCCCGATTTTCTCGGACTCGAAAATCAGAATATCAAAAGAGTTGCTGAGGCATTTCCAAAAAGCAAGGTGGTAAGTCGGGGCAATGAAATTAAAATTCAGGGTTCACCCCCGGAAATAATTAAGATCAATGATATTATCAATTCGCTGATACAGCATTATCATCAATACGGTAAAATCACCGAAGACAGTATTCAGGATTATATAAGAAATGACATTGAGAAACTCGATAACCTGAAACACCTAAAAGAGGAAGTGTTGATTTATGGAACCAGGGGTGTTGTGATTAAACCCAAAACCAGAAATCAGGTCAATCTCGTAAAAAATGTAAAAGAAAATGACGTGGTATTTGCCCTTGGGCCTGCGGGAACGGGGAAAACCTATATTTCCGTAGCGCTGGCGGTCAGGGCGCTGAAAAATAAGGAAATAAAGAAAATCATTATCACGAGGCCCGCCGTGGAAGCGGGGGAAAATCTCGGATTTCTGCCCGGCGATCTCAAGGAAAAAATTGATCCTTACCTAAGGCCCATTTACGATGCGCTCGATGATATGATACCGGCTGAAAAGCTACTTTATTATCAGGAACGAAGAATTATAGAAATTGCTCCTTTGGCCTATATGAGAGGAAGAACCCTTAACAATGCATTTGTATTATTGGATGAAGCTCAAAATACCACGCCCATGCAAATGAAGATGTTTTTGACACGGATGGGCCCAAATTCAAAAATGATCATTAACGGTGACCAGTCTCAATTGGATCTTCCTAAAAACCAAAAATCGGGTTTAAAGGAGGCCTTGAATATTTTGGGTAAAACTGAAGGAATTGGTTTTGTGCACCTTGATGAAGAAGACGTCACGCGTCATAAATTAGTGAAATCCATTATCAGAGCTTATGACAAGCAGAGTAAAAAAGAAGATTAGTATTTTCATTTTTGCTCTAAGCCTATTTGGGTATTCCCATGGGCAAAAATGTGCTACAACTTACAGAGATTCCATTGCCCTTCAAACTAATCCGAATTATCTCAAACAAAGAATTGAAAGAATTGCAAGATCCACAACTGTAGAAAAGTTAAGTGATGGGCTTAAACATACGCTTTTGTATATTCCTACAGTCGTACATGTCATTCACACATCGGAAGCGGGAATTATCTCAGATGACCCTAATATTGGAAATATTTCCAAAGAACAGATTATGTCTCAGATCGAAGTTCTCAACCAGGACTACAGAAGAAAATTTGGCAGCCCGGGTTTTAATGATTTACCCGAAGGTGCAGACATGGAAATAGAATTTTGCCTGGCGAAACTGGATCCACAGGGACAAGCAACGGATGGGATTACAAGAAATTACAGACCTAAAGAGGAATACGATGCGAGCGCAGATGATGGAGAAATAAAAGGAATTGTCCATTGGCCTGCCGATCAATACATGAATGTTTATGTTGTGCCGCGATTGAGCGATAATTTTCTCGGATATGCAAGTTTTCCTGAAGACCCAAGGGAAACAGATGGAATCGTTATGTCAAACAGGTATTTTGGAAATCGCACAGGTACTTCAATCGATGCATTTGCATTTCCCTATAATCGCGGAAGAACCATGACCCACGAAGTTGGGCATTGGCTCGGACTGGTGCACATTTGGGGAGATGGAAATTGCGCCGTGGATGACGGTTGCGATGATACTCCGGATTCAGATGCGGGTAATTTTGGATGCGATACTACACATGAATCCTGTGGAAGCCCGGATATGGTTCGAAATTACATGGACTATTCCGATGATCATTGTTTCAATATTTTCTCCCAATGTCAAAAACTTATTACCAGAAATATTTTTGATGCCAACCTGCCCAATAATAGAAGTTCATTTTTGCTGTCAAGCCTGACAGGTTCCATCAATTGTGATCTCGGACAGGATACCACAGACAATAACCCAATTAGGGAAAATGTAAAAATTGGGACCATCGATCAGGTGGAAGGCCGATATCTGATCTTTAATCTCGACCCGGGAACAGATTACAATATCACGATTTTTAACCTGCAGGGAAAACGTCTGGAAAATGCATTTATACGCTCAAATGCATTTGGTGAAATTCAGTTTGCGCTGAGTGCAGAAAGAAGAGGGATATATATTATGAAAATCCATTATAAAAATGGAGATACCCAGCGTTTCAAGATTTACGGACCTTTAAAACCATGATAGAAGTAATACAGGCTTCAATGGACAGCCCGGACTATCAATTCTGTCTTGAAATCCGCAAGAAAGTATTTGTTGATGAACAAAAGGTGGCTTTAGAAGATGAAGTGGATGAATTTGAAAAAGAGGCCCGACATTTTTTAGCCAGATACAATGAACAAGCCGTTGGAGCAGCGCGTTGGAGGGAATTGGAAAATTATATTAAACTCGAACGTTTTGCGGTTTTGAAAGAATTCAGAAATAAAAAAATTGGATCTGCCCTTGTTGAATCCGTTTTGAAGGACATAGAAGAAATCATTAAAAAACCTGCAAAATTACTTTTGCATTCTCAACTCGATGCCATACCGCTTTATCTCAAATTTGGCTTTGAAATCGAAGGAGAAATTTTTGAGGAGTGCGGCATTCTACATAAAACCATGACAAGGATGTTATGATATCGGGCTTTGCCTGGATGCCATTTCCCATACTCAGGTATGTCCTGTTTTTTATTTTGGGAATAGTAAGTTCAGAGTACTTTCCCGGTATCCAAAATGAGTTTATTATTCTGTCTTTTGTCGGAATCGCAATCTTCAACCTCCTTCTAAACTTTCTAAAAATCCAGCATTTAACACTTTTTTTAAGAGGTTTTGGGTTTTTAGCCATGCTATTTCTTTTTGGACTATTCGTTCAAAAATATTCAAACCGATACATTTCAGATAATCAGAGGGTTACGGAAGTCCTGAGCGCTGAAGGAATAGCCGGAATTATCATTTCGGAGTCCAAAGAAACGGACAAAACCACCAGATATCTTTTAAAAGTAGAACAAATTAAAAGTGGTGATAATAGCATCGATGTTAATTTCAAAACCTTACTGTATCTCAAGAAGTCCGATGTTAAAAAAATGCTTGAGTACGGTGACCTGGTTTACATTAATAAAACACCAAAAAGAATAGAAGGCCCAAAAAATCCGGAAAGCTTTGATTATGCTTCATTTATGAGGAGAAAAGGCTTCCTATTTCAGGTATTTGCAAAGAAAAACGATGTACTCATTTTAGAAAAGGATAAAGGCAATCCGCTTATTAAAATGGCATTAAAAATTAGAAATTATTTTCAATTCGTACTTGAGGATAACATTTCAAATCCGGATAATTTACACATAGCGAAGGCATTAATATTAGGACAGAAAGATGATCTGCCAATTGAAGTAAGAGAAGCCTTTGCCGATGCCGGGGCCATTCATGTTTTAGCAGTTTCAGGCCTGCATGTGGGTATAATTTATCAGATTCTTATTTACCTCTTATCATTTTTAAACAAGCTTAAATACGGCAGACAAAGCTTATTTTTTATTACAGTCATGGTACTTTTTGCCTATGCTGCCATAACAGGTTTTTCACCTTCCGTGAGCAGAGCGGTCATTATGTTTTCAACCCTTGCTTTATCAAAATTAATTAACAGGCGATCCGACATTTACAATAACCTTGCTCTGGCCGCATTTATTATTTTGATCATTGATCCAATGATGATTTTTGATTTGGGATTTCAGCTGTCTTTTCTTGCGGTATTGAGCATAGTTTTCTTTTACCCTTATTTTACAAATAAAGTAGAAATCAGCAATTCGATGCTGGATAAAATGTATAAACTGAGCGCTGTTTCTCTGGCTGCACAAATAGGAACAGTGCCAATCACGCTCTACTATTTTCATCAGTTTCCCAATCTTTTTATGCTCAGTAATTTTATTGTCATTCCATTTGCCGGCATTATTTTGAGTTTGGGTATCGCCTTGCTCGCTTTTCATTTTCTGGAATTTTTTAAAGGCTTAATCGCCTATGTGCTCGATTTGAGTATTTCGATTTTGAATAAATCCGTCTTTATCATTCAGGAATTGCCCTATTCAGTTTCAAAAGCACTTTATTTTGATCATTGGCAATTTGTAATTAGCCTATTAATTCTGACATCCCTTATTCTAATCCTAAGATATCGTCAAAAGCGATTTGCCTATTTACTTTTAATCTTTATCAGTTGTTTTGGAGGCTATCACTGGTATTTAAACTACCATTTTTCCAATCAAAAGGAATTTATTCTATTTAGTGAAAAAGACAATGATCATGTGGCTCTGGTCAATGGTAAAAATCTTCAAATAGATATTGACACAGATCAAATGGAACAAAGTAATTTCTGGAAATACAGTCTTTCCGCCTATTCCAGAGAAAAAGGAATTGAAAAAATAACTTCACCCCAATCGGATTTTTTTAAGGCCATGCCATCCTATGATTGCTGGTTTTACGATGATATGATTCTACTTAAGCCCAAAAAAAAGATAGAATTCTCAAAAGATGTAGATTATTTGATAATCGATTCAATAAATGCAGAAATGGCACTTCAATCCGATTTTAATCCTGTTAAAGGTTTTATTTTAGGTAATAATATTCCTTACTTTATTAGATTGAAGATAATTAAGGAATTGAAAGAAAAGAATAAGGCCTTTCACGATCTCAGGTCGGAGGGAGCGCTTGTACTAAAATAAAATGATCACTACTACTACGTCTGACCGGATAGGTATAATGACTTTAAACCGTCCTGAAAAAAGAAATGCACTCAGTGCAGAAATGGTTTCTCATATTAAAAATGGCTTAAACCAATTATTAGAGGACGATAAGGTAAAAGTCATCATATTAAAAGCAAAAGGTGAGGCCTTTTGTGCCGGTGCTGATCTTGCTTATCTCAAGGAGCTCCGGAACAATTCCTTTGATGAAAATCTCGCTGATTCTCAGCATCTGAGAGGTTTATTTCAAATGATTTACGATTCTCCAAAAATTGTCATAGCACAGGTTGAAGGTCCTGCAATTGCCGGTGGTGCGGGGCTTGCAAGCATTTGTGATTTTGTATTTGCGGTTCCTGAAATGAAAATGGCTTATACAGAAGTGAGAATAGGATTTGTACCCGCTCTTGTCATGGTTTTTCTTTTGAGAAAAATAGGCGAGGGGAGAGCCAGACATCTTTTGCTTTCCGGTGAAATGATCGATGCGGAAAAGGCTCTAAAATGGGGAATTATCAATGATGTAATCGACAAAAATGAAATTGACAATAAAGTCATGGAATTTGCATCAAAACTTGTCAATAAAAATGCCGGCAGTTCTATGGCCATGACAAAAGCAATGATTGCAAAAATTTCCGGTATGAATTTGAATGAAGCCCTGGACTTCGCCGCAGCTCAAAATGCAAAAGCGAGGGAAAATGAAGATTGTAAAAAAGGTATATCCGCATTTCTCAATAAGGAAAAGATCTCATGGTAAAATCTTTCAAATTATTTAACATATTGCTTTCATCAGCATTTCTCCTCTTGCTTTATTCTGATAATTTAATAGGGCAGGTCCTCGAGGGAGAATATACCAATCTGGTGAACAGAAAAGGAACAGTAAAAGCAGAATACAAAATTATTGATGAAGACACCGTATTTGACGGGGCATTTCATTTTGTGATTAAACAGGATTTAAAGGACGGGCATCGCTTTATAAAAGAAACCTATATAGGCCAGTACGAAAATGGCTATAAAATGGGAAAATGGGAATACGATCAATTGGATTTGAGCTACAGCGTGCAGGATATTGAGAACGAGGAAATTAAAATGATCTATTGGGGTAAAAAAGAAATCACCGATGCCAAATATGTTAAAGGCGTCCCCGATGGTTTGTGGAGTTATGCATTTTATCACATAGATTCAGCCGGCGATCAAAGCGTTGAAAAAGTTGGGTCTCTGCGTTTTCAGAATGGAAAACCCTTTGGCGATTTTGCCTTTAAAAGTCTGAAATCACCCCGATACGAATTGGATGGAAAATTCGATTCCCTTGGGAGACTGGACGGCTATTGGGAATTGCACTATTTTACCGACAGTATCGAGATTCAGGAGACCAGAGATTACAACGATGGATTTTTATTAACACTAATTCGAAAAAATAAAAAAACAGGTGCAATAATGGATTCTCTTGTGTATGAAGAGGTGATCAATAAACTCAGCACCGGGATTGTCAGTAAGGCCAGTGAAAATTTTGACGTGCTCTTCGATGATGGATTTTTATTGGAATCGCCCTATCTCAAACAACAAAAAAGTGGTAATGAACTCCTAAAAGTAGCGTATAAAGCCTTTTTATGGGCAGATCTGGGTAGAGGGGCACTTGAAGGATCCAGGCATGATTTCAATCCGGGAACGGGCCGATTTGAGTACGATTTGCCAAAATCCTTTCTCAAAAATCTTAATGAAATGAGGGAAGACCTCAATGGAATTATTGAAAGATCGGATGAGATGCTCGATGACCCCAAATTCTATATCAATTTTCATTTGAGTGAACTCCTTTCAAAATCAGAGGCCATTCTGAGATATGAAAAAGAAAAAGCACAGGGGATTTTAGAACTGGTAAATTCAAGAGCCGATTCGCTTTATGAGCATATCGACCGCGAAGTCTATTTCTCAAATATTTATAATAAATACATCGATCAAGTTGACACTATTTATTACGAATATGACGGTGAGACCAGAAGTATTCTATTGGATGAACGTACAGATAAAGACCTTTCTCCTTTTTACAAATTGGAAGATGCCATTTCCATATTAAACGACAGAAGTGAGAAAGCCATGGTTGATATTCGTTCGGAATTTGAAAAAATACTTCAACAACAAAGACTCACCGCATTGGAGCAGGATATTCAATTCAATTCTAGAAAAATCGAAAACAGTTATACCGAAAAAGGACAAGGCCTGAGTAATGAAATTTATCAGAACTCGATTAAACCATGGACCTCCAACATCATGCAACAATACGCAAGTATTGAAGCTATGGATAAGCGGGAAATGGAAGGGAGATTTATTTTAGGGGTACTTGAGGATTTAAAGGTATTAAAGACAAGAATTGACAGCATAGAATCTATGGAAAGTGAAATTGATTCTGCCTATACCGAGTATGTTTTTGATCCCTATACCTACAGCCAAAACATTAAAAAGCGTTTGAAAAAAAGACTTTATGATGCAGCTGCCATCAGTTATTACAATCACCTAAAATCAGAATTAATAAACGAAAACCACGCCGAGGAAATTTCAAAACACGTGGAAGAAATAGAAGCTTTACAACAAAGACTCATGGAACTCGCAAGAGAGAATACAAGGAGCCTTGAAAAAAAGCTCAAAAAGACAACAAATCATAAGGACATTAAAAAATTGTTGGAGCTCGAGGAATGAGGCAGATTTTACTAATAGCAGTATTACTTTCAATCTTGAATTGTGGATTGTCTTTTGGAGACAGCGGTGAAGAAAGCTCGCTTCCTCCAAGAGAGATTTTCCATGAAACCGGAATATGGTATGGCTTATATACGAAGTATATGATTGCCAACAAGCTATTCTACTATGGTGAATACCACGTAAGACGTACCGAGTGGAATACGCACATGAATAAATTGTATCTGCGATTTGGTCTGGCTTATTTGATAAACCCTAGTTTGGAAATTACCGCCGGTTTTGTCAATCCTTATTCATGGTATCAGGTTGAGAGCAGAGAACTGGAAGACCGCGTTGTACCCGAATTCAGATTTTGGCAACAGTTTTTATTTGTACAGGAAGTAGGAAGGTTAAAACTGTATCATCAATTCAGATTCGAAGAACGATGGAAACGCGATCATTTTAAAGGCGAGCCCTATCATTTTTCTCAACGCTACAGATATAAGTTTACCATTTACACGCCTTTGAATCACAATCATATTCAAAACAAAACAGTATTTCTCGCACAAAACGCAGAAATTTTTATTCAATCGGGCAAAAAAATTATTTATAACAATCTAGAGGAAATTCGGGTTTTTAACGGAATCGGTTATCTCCTCAATAACAACTGGCAATTTCAATTGGGTTATGCATGGCATTACGCTCAAAGATCGGAAGGGTATAAATTCCGCCATCAGGATATTGTAAGAATGTCGGTGTACCACAATATGGATTTAAGAAGGAACAAAGGCCCAAACCCTCATTAAAAGTTATTATTTCGACTTACGCAGTTTTAAGACTATCAGCGATTTTATACTAATGCAGGTATCTCCTGATTGGTCTTTGCCCTCAACTGTATGCCAACGGGAAAATTTTCCATCTTTAAATAATTCTTCCATGGCCTCGGCGATTTCTTTTTCACTGATTTTGTATTGGAACAGGATACTTGTTGATGCGGGCTTATGATACTCGACTTCAGCCTTTTTTAGCCATGCCTCAGTATTAATGTCTTGTTGATGAAGGCATTGCCAATATAAAAGGGCCGGATATGGATCTGCGGCGCTGTACAAGGTGCCTCCAAAAATACTGCCCTGAAGATTTTTATTTAGAATGGATTTTTTGATTTTAATATCTACTTCCCGAAAATCATCGCTTAACCTGGAAATTACGATTCGGTTAAGAAGATTGGGTGGATACAAATTCATAAACCACCTTGCAGCCCAGGGTTTGAGTTTCATAAATCTATTCTAAAATGTAAAGAAAAGATAAAGAAAAATCAGAAGCCATATTCCCGCCATGTAATGCCAGAAAAGAAACAATACTTCAAGACGTGTTTTCTCATATGGGTTTGAAAAAAACACCAATTCCTGTACATTATCCTTAGTTTTTCTCCCAATGACGGCGAAGGAATAAATCAAAAATGCAAAACCGATCAGTAGGTGAAGCATGTGTAATCCCGTAAGTACATACATAAAGGAAGAGGAAGGATGACCATCAAAAAATAAACCTCTATTGTACATCTCAATCCATGAATAGCATTGAAAAGAAAGGAAAAGTGCTGAGAGTACAATTGTCAGCCCGAGATATTTTAATAAATTTTTAGTGTTTTCCGATTTTAAAGTTTGTTCGGCCCGGAATGCTGTAAATGAGGCAGCAAGTATCAAAAAGGTGCTAATTAAAAATGATTTCGGAAGATTGAACACCTGACCATCCGTATGCTTATGCAAAACAGAAAAGGCAATTAATAAAAAGGTAAAAATTAAAAAACTACCCAGTGCACCCAAAAACAATAACATCTTATAAGGATGTATTCTTTCGATGGTATCTAATGAAAGTTTCTTATCTTTTTGGATAGTATTTTTTTTGCTCATTTATCTCAAAACGATTAAATGCCAAAATCATTTTACAAGTTAAGTCTCTTAATTTTATTTTTCATTATTTATGAAAATTGTCAGGGACAGGAGTATCTTGTTTTTGATAAACCCGGCCTGGTAAAAAGAGTTCGTTTTTACCCTAATGACAATTTAGTATTTAGGGCAAATGATTCCCGGACATTTATTAAGGACCGAATAGTAGATTTTAATGACAATACGATATTATTTGAAAATACGCTGGCTATTAATGTTGACTCGATTCAATACATTAGGGTTAAAAGCAACACTACTTTTTCAAAGTTCAGATCGGTGATATCAAGTGTAATGATTACAGGAGGTGCAGGATATCTTATTATTGACTCCTTTAATAACGGCATAAACAACAGTGACATTTTAGATCAAAAAAGTGTAAATGCGAGCGCGATTCTGGTCCTTGCCGGTTTTATTATCAAACCCTGGAAACACAGAAAACATAAAATAGGAAACAATAAACGTCTTTATATCATTGATATGGATAAAGGATTGGATTTATAAATTAAAAAATGGAAAATTTTACTTCTTATAACCCTACTAAAATCGAATTTGGTAAAGGTTGTGTATCCAAATTGGGAGATGATGCCTCAAGCTATGGAAATAAGGCTTTAATACTTATTGGAAAAGGATCGGTCAAGAAAAACGGTGTTTTGGATCAGGTAGTGGACGCTTTAAAAAAAGCGGGAATAAGCTATGAAATATTTGAAGGTGTTAAATCCAATCCTGAATTTGAAACCGCAGATAAAGCGACTTCTGTGGCTAAAGAAACAGGCTGCCAAATGATTATACCCGTAGGAGGGGGATCAGTTATTGACACAGCCAAAGCAGTGGCCATGGGCTTTTACAGAGATCATAGCATTTGGGATTTTTATGTTAAAAATGCGGAGGCCCCGACAAAGGCCTTGCCGATTATTTCTGTGCTTACATTGGCAGCAACCGGCACTGAAATGAATCAGTTTACGGTCATTCAAAATACGAGAGAAGGTAGAAAATACGGGTTTGGAAGCCCATTATTGCATCCAAAAACATCCTATTTGGATCCTGAATTTACCAAATCAGTACCTATGGATTATACGGCCTATGGTATTTCCGATTTGATTGCACATACATTGGAGCAATATTTCGACCCCTCTGATGCTCCGCTCAGCGATGCCATAGCTTCAGATATTATTTCGCAGGCCATCAGATATGGATTAGAATTAAAGGACAACCCACAGGATTACGATGCCAGAGCCAATATCATGTGGTTAGCTACCATGGCGCTGAACGGAACTTTGAGGCAAGGTAAAAAAGGAGGCGATTGGGGTGTGCATGGTTTTGAGCACAGCTTGAGTGTGCTTTATGATATCGCCCACGGCGCGGGTCTTTCAATAGTTTATCCGGCCTGGATGAAAGTATTTTTCAATGATAATTCAAAAAAACTGCAATATTTATCCGAGAGAGTGTTTGGCTCTGCCGATCCCAAAGTATTTATTGATGGCCTGGAAGATTTTTTTAAAACCATCGGAACACCGGTAAGACTAAAAGAGGCTGGGATCCAGGAAAATGCCAGGCAGAAAATTGTTGAAAATCTTAAAAAGAACAAGGTCAACGGCGCTTTTTTTAAGATGAACGATGACGTTTACAACAGCTTGCTCGACAGAATGTGGGAGAATTAATTAATCTTTCTAAAAGTCAGATTAATTCTCTGTTCGTGAATCTTTTTGCTTTTGGCAATGCTGTGCTGCCAATTGTGTTGGGTTTCCCCTTTCATTATTAGCAGAGAGCCATTGTTCAAATTGATCTTAAAGGGGCCTGCTTCAATGGTCTTTTTCGGGCGAAATTTAAAGTCACGCGCGGCTCCAATACTCAGTGAAGCTATGCAGGGATTCTTCCCCAGCTCTTTTTCATCGTCGCTGTGCCAGCCCATGCTGTCATTGCCATCGCGGTAATAATTGAGCAAAACAAGATTAAAATCAGCTTCAGCTATGGCTTCTACATTTTGTTTAATCGATAATAAATAATCCGGCCAAGGGGCTGTTTTTTGGGTTAATCCAGAATAGGTATATTTCACACCAGCGTCTGCATAAATCGAGGTTAAACGGGGTTGTATATGCCATTTGCCAAATATTTGTATCTCATCCTGATTCCAGGTGCTTGACTTTAATATCTGATCTAAAAGTTTTTGGGATTCAGATTCAGACAAAAAATTAGGGTGAAGAAGCAATTCCCCACCCTTTATATTAAAAGTCTGCATATTCAATGTTATGCCGCTGCCATTTCCCTTGAGGAATTAGAGACGGGTTTTTTTATTTCCACTTTTTCTTTCTCCTCCTGCATTTCCTTGACAGTTTTTCTTGAGCCATCAGGACTCCATCCGGGAGGGCCGAAAACATACATGAATTTTTCTTTCCAGTTTTTAGTGCTCTTTACATCCTGCCAGATATCACGGTACTCATGCGATACTATAACCAATGGATTGTAGGACTGCGGTGGATGTAAAACGCCAAATTTTATTTCCTGACTATCGTCCAATACTTTATGCGTTCCAAATATTCTATCGAAAATGTTTAGATACCCACCGTGGTTTTTATCAAGGTAATCAATATTGGAAGAATGATGTACCTGATGCTGTTTGTGAGTGTTCATGAATTTTTCCAAAAACCCGAGATAAGGGACAAATTTGGAATGCAATTGAAATTGCCATAGCGACTGAATGGCAAGGCAGGTCAATACCATAATTGGGTGAAATCCCAGCGCCGGCAACCACAACCAGAAAACTGGTTTGTAAAACAAGGTCACCCAACCATTTCTTATGGCGGTTCCAAGATTGAAATTATCAGAGGAGTGATGCACGATATGTGCTGCCCAAAGCACTCTGATTTCATGACTCAATCGATGATGCCAGTAATAATTAAAATCATCTAAAAACTGACAGATGAGGAACATGTACCATTCAAACCCAAATGATGCATATCCTAAAATATTTTTATACCAACCTGTGGCCGGGTCGTATACATTAAATAATTCATATACCGCGAAAAATAGAAAAAAGGCCCATGCTTTTGATGCAACTGAAAGTATAGTTGCACCGAGGCCCATCGATGTGCTCGCGGCGAAATCCTTCCATTGGTACAATTCTTTATCGTACTTTAAACTGAAAATGATTTCTGTAAGAATCAGGACTCCAAAGGCGATGCCACCCCAGGGCATCAGAATTCCTTGGCTGTAATCAGGGATGTCTACCATTTTAAATTCGCTTTCACATTTCTACAAGCCGCAAATATATGAATTCAGTTTTTTTCATTTGAATTAATTAATTATTAAGAATTAATATAAAGTCAGAATCGTAAAATTTCCGATGCTTTTATTTTATTATTTCAATTCCAAATTTGATGGTCTGTATCAAATTGAACTAATTTGACATTAAATAAAATATTATGAACTATCGCAGTCTGCCTCTTTGCCTTTTACTCCTATTAATTTGGTCCTCCGCAATATCTCAAAGCGTATTTAAGCAAAAAGGAACTGCCAGTTTTTATGATGATCGTTTTGAAGGGAAAGAAACAGCAAGTGGGGATAAATACCGGGCTTCAAAATTGACGGCAGCACATCTTATGCTTCCATTTGGCACGATTGTAAAGGTTACAAATATAAAGAATGGGAATTTTGTTGAGGTGGAAATTAACGATAGAGGGCCATTTGTAGAAGGTCGCTTAATTGATCTGTCTAAATCTGCAGCCGAAGCCCTAGCTTTTGTTCATGAAGGATTGGCTGAGGTAGAAATTGAAGTGGTGGAACACAGCGACCATATGGAAAAAGGGAAATCGAGTCATAAAAGAGCCAACAGAGATGTACCTGAACATAAAAAGGAATTTTACGAAGTACATGCTGAAGCATTAAGCCCGGCCGGGTTTGGGGTGCAGATCGCCACCTTTAGAGAATTAACAAACATGATGGAAACCATTCACAACCTGAAAAAGTCTTATCAGAAAAAAGTCATTGTAGAGGTTGTAGATGTAAACCAGGTGCCTGTTTATAAGGTAATAATCGGGCATATAAAAAATGCCAAAAAAGCTCAGGAACTGCAAGAGACTTTGAAAAATCAGTATTCGGATTGCTTCGTTTATGAATTTTGACTTTCCTCCTTCATCTCTTTATTGAGCTTTTCAACCATATCAGAATTTAAATTTTTAAGATCGAGAATCATCAAACCGTCCAGCGAATTGTTGAAATGAGGATCGACATTGAAACCGATTATCTCAGCGTTTTCCTTTATATATTTCTTGAGCAAAACAGGAATTGACAAATGAAAGGGCTCGATGCCTGCAATGGTTTTATCAATTTGTGTGAAGGTATTTTTATCCATTCCTTCCATCAGTATTTCTGAATCCACGCGCTTCAAACCGAGTTTGAAATTTTTTCTGGCCTTGATAAACCTTGCCAGTTCTTTATTGTAATGAAATTTCTTGATATAGGCGACCAATAAATTTTTTGAAAGCCGGGAATAGGAATTGCTAATACTAACCGGCCCGATGATATACAAATATTCGGGATGATGCATTAAATGATGCAAGATTCCTTTCCACAATAAAAACAAAGGAAGTGGTTTTTTCTGATGCTTTTTAACTACAAATGACCGACCGAGTTCAAGTGACTTTTCGAGATAGGGATTAAATTCATCATCAATTTTAAAAAGGCTGTGAATGTAAAACCCGCGTTTACCATAGCGCTGCATTATGTCCATTCCCCGGCCTATGCGGTAGGCTGCTATAATTTCTTTTTCCAGGGTATCCCAAACAAATAAATGCTGATAATACAAGTCATAAGCATCCAGATCGCGCTCTTTGTTGGTGCCTTCCCCAACTTCCCTGAATGTAATTTCGCGAAGCCGTCCCAGTTCTTTTAAAATATGAGGAATTTCATCCGACCGGGAGATGTAAACCCTGAAATTATTTTTCTCCAGGATTATTTGATTTTTAATGGTCTCTATTTCCTTTTCTATCTGTTCCTGTGGCTCTTTTTCGCAAATAGGCATTGCTTTGCGCAAGTCAGAGAATTTTGGCAAATAAAACTTTTTCACATCGAGTGAGGCATTGAGCGAATAGGTTTTAGCCCTTAGGTAACGCGCGTAATTATCATATCTCACGAACCGGTCCTGATCCGAAATGGAAATAGGCCTTCCAATTCGCACTTTGATTGTGGCATTTTTCTTTTTTAAAAATTCTGAAGCCAGTGTGGCGGTTCTCAACATGGGGTGGATTAATCCCAGCAATTGAAATACAACACTATTGCCCCCTTTAAAATAGATTGGCACTACCGGAACTCTTGCTTTCTTCACCAGTTTCATCGATGGCAATTGCCATTGGCGGTCTGAAATTATTTGTTCCCCCTTTGGATGCAAACTCGCTACCTCTCCGGCTGGAAAAATCCCGATAGGTTTTCCCATATCTAAATGTTTTAATGCCTCTCTCATACCTCCGAGACTTCCGGAGCTACCATCAAAAGGATTTACAGGGATAAAAAAATTCTCTATGGGCCCAATTTTTTTCAAAAGGAAATTGGCCACTACTTTAAAATCAGGACGACGGGAGGCCACAAGATACAGAAGTAATATTCCGTCGAGCATGCCAAAAGGATGATTGGAAACAGTAATGAAAGCCCCTTCTTTCGGAATATTTTCATAATCAATCTCGTTTATATCGATTTGAATATTTAATTCCTCCAGTAGTTTTTCGATAAATGAAAAATCCTGATTCTCCGCAATTTGAAGATAAAGTTTATTGAGATTGCTCAAACCGGTTATCTTCATCAACAGTCCTGCCGCTAGTTCCAATCTGAATTTGTGCAGATTAGTGGCATTTATAAATTCTTTTTTATTTAACAGATCTTCCATATTGCATTTGGGCTATTAAATTAAGCTTTATTCTTTTTCCTCACGTAAATTTTTTCGATGAAAATCAACAAAGATTTTTATTAAGCGTTTAAAAAAGAGAATCGAAACAAATACTATTCTATGAAACGATTAATTGCATTAACTTTTGCACTTGGCTTAATTGGTTTGAATAATCTACAAGCTCAATCTCCATTTCCGGATATTGCGGGAATTACGCTCGAAGACAATTCCATGATAGTTCCGAAAGATTTCAAGGGCAAGAAAACCATTGTAGGACTCGCATTTTCAAAAAAGTCCGATGAAGATTTGAGATCCTGGTTTGAACCCGCTTACCGAACATTTATCGACCCTCCAAAAAACAGTCTTATTCCTGTAACAGATTACGATGTTAATATAATTTTCATCCCAATGCTTAAAGGCGCAGCAAAGGCGGCAAGCGGTAAAATCGTAAAGAAAATGAAAGAGGGGATTGATCCCCGTCTTCATTCTTATATCCTCGTATATGAGGGGAGTATTAACGATTATAAAGAGGTTTTAAATTTTGGCGCCAAAAATGTTCCCTATTTCTTTATCCTCGATGAGGAAGGAAATATTTTGCACAATACATCCGGAGAATATTCGGACGAAAAATTTGATGAGATCACAAACCTTCTGGAAGAATAATTATGTCGTTAATAGCTTCATTATTAAATACTTGATAATTTCTCGAATTTGTAATACTTTAGGCTATTAAGTCAATTAATTGAAACGCCTAAATCAAGAACAATGAGCATGAGTCGCAATCTCGTTCGAGATGCAATATTTGGGTTCGCAGTTGGAGATGCTCTGGGATTACCTGTTGAATATAAATCAAGATCGGTATTAAAAAATGATCCCGTGGTTGGCATGCGTCAGAATGGGACTCATAGTCAACCGGCAGGAACCTGGTCAGATGACAGTTCACTTTCTTTTATTTTCATGGAAAGTCTTTGCAATGGATATAATGTAAAAGACTTCTGTAAAAAACTAACCGATTTTTATTTCCGAAATTACTGGACCCCACATGGTAAATTATTTCACCTTGAAACTTCTACCAAGAATGCCATTGAACGATTGAACAGAGGCGTAAGCCCGGAAGAATCAGGCGATTTCGAGGACTATGCCACTGGGAACGGAGCTCTGATGAGAATTTTACCCCTCGCATTTGATGTGCTTGAAGACGATGTGGAAAACAGGTATAAAAAGATCAAAGAAATTTCATCTATTACACATAGCAATCAAAAATCTGTCTTAGCCTGCTTTATTTATATTGAGTTTTGCATTCAATTGATAAATGGCAATAACAAATTGATGGCCTACAAAAAAATGCAGGATAAGGTCAATGAATTTATTAGGAATCACGAGGAATTGAATAAAAAAGTCATTGCAGATTATGACAGAATTTTAAAGAATTCGATTTCAACCTATTACGAATCTGAAATTAAAGCCTCCTGTTATGTAATTCACTCTCTTGAAGCGGTACTATGGTCTTTTATGAAAAGCCGTTCTTATACCGAATGCGTCTTAAAGGCTGTTAATTTAGGCGAAGACACAGATACAAACGCCGCACTTTCAGGAGCTCTCGCCGCGATCTTTTACGGAGGTGATAAAATACCTGAAGAATGGATCAACGTCCTTCCTAAGAAAAAAGAAATAGAAGAATTGGCCTTTCGTTATCAAGATACTCTAGTTCAATCGGCTCAAGTTTAAAAGGCTTTTATATTTTAGCCAGATCAATTTCGGTTTTAATATATTCTATTCATGAAAAGATATTTTGTATTAAGTTTTTCTCTTCTCATCCTCTTATTTAGCTCATGCGAGGAAATTAGGAATAATACCAGCACCAAAAAAAATAGCCAGGGCGCTTATGGCGAAGTGGTTCTTGTAATGGATTCATTACAATGGGAATCTGAGCTGGGATATGCATTAAAAACTACTTTTCAAAAACCATTTCCTGGACTACCCCAGGCAGAAGCTTATTTTAATTTGAGACATATTAAACCATCCTTATTCGATGGCTTATTAAAATACCAATCCACAATTATCTACGTCACTACGTTGGATAACAACTCAAAGGCCAATAGGAGAATTCAGGGTTATTTTTCAAAAAAATCACTCAATAAAATAAAGAAAGACGGAACGGAATTCATTTATACCAGGAAAGACGAGTTTGCAAAAAACCAATTGGTAATTCACCTCTATGGCCGGAATGAAAAGGAGCTTATTGAAAATGTGAAAAACAATGAACAGAACATTATCGACATGATCGATGATCATGAAAGAAGAAGAATTCAATTGGAATTGTACCGAGGTAAGGAAGAAAAAGATTTGACCAAGTACCTAAAAAACAAACATGAGTATGGTTTCAGAGTACCATTCGGATACGATCTGGCAGTTGATCGCGACACATTTGTTTGGATGAGTCAATTGGGGACAGATCTTTTCAGGAATCTTATAATAGCACGGAAAAATTACTTATCAGAAGCCGAGTTTGAAAAAGATTCTATCATTAATTGGAGAAATGAAATTGGCAAAAATCATCTTTTTGGTAGTGGTGAAAAAGACACTGTTTCCTATATGCTCACGGATGAAAAGTATTTGCCGGTAATTAGTAAAAAAGTGGATTTCAACGGAAAATTTGCCATTGAATGCCGCGGTCTATGGAAACTCAAAAACAACACAAGGGGAGGCCCTTTTGTCTCCTATACCTTTGTGGATGAAGCCTCAAATCAGATGTATTATGTGGAGGGCTTCCTGTATGCTCCCAATAAAATAAAAAGGCATATAGTAAGAGAGCTGGAAGCGGTGTTATATACATTCAAAATATATTCTGAAGAAGATATAGAATCATAACAAGCTCCGCCCTTTCGTACAATTGATTATTACTTATTGATATGGCTATATTTGCCATTAAAGAACCTCGCATATGGCTATTAAGATTAGAAGAAAGGATGCTTTATCCTATCATGAGCAGGGAAAGCCGGGAAAAATAGAGGTTATTCCTACCAAACCATTGAGCTCACAACAAGACCTGGCTTTGGCTTATTCACCAGGCGTTGCAGAACCTTGTAAGGATATTGCCGAAAATCCGACAGACGTATATCGCTATACGGCCAAGGGCAATCTTGTGGGTGTAATTTCAAATGGTACAGCCGTATTAGGACTGGGAAATATTGGGCCTGAAGCAAGCAAACCCGTAATGGAGGGTAAAGGCGTGCTATTTAAAAAATTTGCGGGAATCGATGTTTTTGATTTAGAAATTGACGAGACCGATCCAAAGGAATTCATCAAAATTGTCAAATCGCTGGAGCCGACTTTTGGAGGAATCAATCTTGAGGACATTAAATCGCCGGAAGCATTTGAAATTGAAAGAGAGCTCAGGGATAAAATGAATATTCCCGTCATGCACGATGACCAACACGGTACGGCGATAATTTCCTGTGCTGCGCTGATAAATGCGCTGGAATTAAACGGCAAAAAAATAAAGGACATTAAAATCATATTTAATGGTGCCGGAGCGGCGGCCTTGTCCTGTGCCAGTCTGATGATTGAACTTGGAGCAAAGAAAAAAAATCTTTTCATGTTTGACAGCAAAGGCCTGATCAACAAAAATCGAAAAGACATTGATGATCTTAAAAGGGCTTTTGCAAGCACGGATAAAGAGATTGGGCTTGAAGATGCATTTATAGATGCTGATGTTTTTGTAGGCTTGTCAGTTGGCAATCTGGTAAGTCCTAAAATGCTCAAGAATATGAATAAGGATCCCATTGTATTTGCATTGGCAAATCCGGTTCCTGAAATAGACTATGATCTGGCCATGAAAACCAGGAAAGATATTTATATGGCAACGGGAAGATCAGACCATCCAAATCAGGTCAATAATGTACTTGGGTTTCCATTTATATTCCGCGGAGCACTTGATGTAAGAGCAAAAAGCATTAACAGCGAAATGAAATTGGCTGCGGTCTATGCCATAGCCAACCTGGCAAAAGAACCGGTTCCTGAGATCGTTAATAAGGCATATGGAAATAATACCCTCAGCTTTGGCAAAGATTATCTAATTCCAAAACCACTCGATCCGCGATTGATTACAAGGATTTCTCCGGCCGTAGCGAAAGCTGCAATGGATTCCAATGTAGCTCAATTGCTTATTTCTGATTGGAAAGAATATGAAAATGATCTATTGCAAAGGATTGGCATAGATCAGCGCTTAATTTCCAGAATTATAAACAGGGCGACCAAGGATCCCAAAAAAGTTGCATTTGTGGAAAGCGATAATCTTACCATTTTAAAAGCAGCTCAGGCATCTCTTGATGAAGGCATTGCTTTTCCGATTCTTCTGGGTAATGAAAAAAAGATCAAAGCCCTGATAGAAGAAAATAATCTGGATCTGGATGCATGCGAAATTATTGATCCTTTCCTCACACCGGACTTATGTGAGAAATTTGGAAATCTTCTTTACGAAAAACGACAAAGAAGAGGCGTAACTAAATATATGGCCACCAAATTGATGAGGGATAGAAATTATTTTGCCGCCGCCATGGTAGAAACCGGAATGGCAGATGTAATGATTTCCGGGTTGACAAGAGATTATCCTAAAACCATACGACCGGCACTGGAAGTTATCGGCGCTGATCCGGAATGGCAAAGGGTTGCCGGAATGTACATTTTGATCAATGAAAAAGGGGTATTTTTTCTTGCAGATACCACCATCCACCGGGAACCCGATGTAGATGATTTGGTAGAGATAATCGGAATGACAGCCAAGGCAGTCAAGAATTTCAATTTGGAACCAAAAATTGGCCTTCTTTCATATTCTAATTTTGGCTCTGCCAAGGGCAAAGTGCCTGAAAGAATGATGAAGGCAGTTAAAAAAGCCAAAGAAAAATTCCCTGACTTATTAATTGAAGGTGAATTTCAAGCCAATGTAGCAATTAGTCCCGATCTCCAGAAAGAGCATTTTTCATTTAGCACCCTGGCAAAAGAAGGTGCAAATACATTGATCTTTCCTGACCTTGCTTCAGGGAATATTGCATACAAACTATTACAGGAACTGGGTGGAATGGATTCGATTGGACCGATTCTCATGGGAATGAATAAACCCGTTCACATTTTACAGCAAGGAAGTACAATAAGAGAAATATTAAATATGGTTGCCGTGGGTGTGGTTGATGCCCAAAGCAAATAGAAAACAAATGATAGCATTCATCAGAGGTCAGATTGTCTTTAAGGACCCCTCACACCTTATAATTGATGTCAATGGAATTGGGCATGAAGTTCGAATTTCACTTAATACTTATTCTGAAATTGGCGAAAAGGAAGAGGTATTTTTGCATACCCATTTTCATGTCAAAGAGGACTCACACACACTTTACGGTTTTAATGACAAAAAAGAAAAAATGGTCTTTCAGCAATTAATTTCTATAAGTGGGGTAGGACCAAATACGGCACTGATGCTTTTGTCAAGTTTGAAATCTTCAGACCTAATGACAGCCATTGTTAATTCACAAGTCAGCGTCATCCAGGCGGTCAAAGGAATAGGCGCTAAAACTGCGCAGAGAATTATACTGGAATTAAAAGATAAATTACCTGATGAACTGCTTGAAAATTCCTCATTAAATTCTTCCGGAACTGACAATACTATGCGCTCAGAAGCGTTATCCGCTTTATTAACTCTCGGCTATACTAAAGCCGCAGCAGAAAAAGCAATTGATAATGTGATGAGAGACAAGGGTACAAACATCCGGTTAGAAGAATTAATTAAGTCAGTTTTAAAATCTGCCTAAACCTCAGTCTACGTTTGAGTTTTAAAATACGCTTCATATGTGGAATATTTATTCTTCTCTTATGCGCAATAGGAGAAGGCTTTGCAGGAATCGCAATTGGCGAGTTTCTGGAACTATCTTCATTGGTGGGCGCAATGGTTCCGCCTGACTCATTAGATACGGACTCAATAAAACCCTATGAGCCTAGCCGGCGACCAAATTTTGGCACACAAGATTATTATGGAAATTCAATGACCGACCGCCTTTCGCGGTCTTCCTTGTATTTAGGACTTCCCTCTAATATCGATACGGATGTGCAAATCGATGATAGCCTTAAAAATTTTACCATAACCGAAAAAGTTGGTGACGATCTCTACAGGCCGCCAACAACCATGTCCTATGACCGGTTTTATGAAATGCGTAAAGCGGAGATGGATCGCCAGTATTTCATGGAAAAAACAGGAAGCAAGGGCGATGATAATCCTCTTGGAAATGACAGAAGTCTGATACCCAAAATATATCTTTCCCCTGCTTTTGACAGAATCTTTGGAGGTAATTATGTGGATATACGGCCAAATGGTTTTGTAACGCTCGATTTTGGAGCCAGATGGCAAAGGGTAGATAATCCGGCCATTCCAATTCGGCAACAGCGAAATGGAGGATTCAATTTCGATCAGCAAATCAGTATGAATCTGGTAGGAAACGTAGGAGAAAAACTAAAAATTACCGCCAATTGGGATACCAAGGCATCATTTGAATTTGAGAATCAGGTAAAAGTAGATTATCAGGGTTTTGAAGAAGATATCATTCAGGATATCGAAGCGGGAAACATCTCCTTCAATCCGCCGAGTGCCTTGATTCAGGGTTCGCAAAACCTGATGGGGGTTAAAACAAAACTAAAGTTTGGCAAGCTCAATGTTGAAGCAGTTGTTTCGAATCAGAGGGGTAGAACCGAATCCATTACCATTAGTTCGGGTGGTGTTCAAAATACAGAATTCGATATTCCCGTTTCGGATTACGATGAAGACCGCCATTTCTTTTTATCCCATTATTTTCGTGATAATTATGAAACCTGGCTTGAAAATTATCCAATTATCAATTCCGGGGTAATAATTAATAGGGTTGAAGTTTATGTAACCAATAGAAATCAGGAAACCCAGTCACAAAGAAACATGATCGCTTTTACCGATTTGGGTGAAGCTCGTCCCGGAATCACCAGAATTCAGGATAATGCACAATTTGGCTTTACCGTAAGTCCCAATGCACCGGTTGATAATGAGAATAATAATTTATATCAAACCATGCGCTCCGATCAGGCCATTAGAAATGATGGAACGGTAGCGAATCTTGAGGTATACGGTTTATTGCCTGGGCAGGATTTTGAAACTATTGATAGAGTAAGAAAACTTACAGAATCGGAATACAGTATTCATCCTAAACTTGGATATATAACCATTCACCAATCCTTCCAGCAGGATGTGGTTGTAGCGGTAGCCTTTGAATATTCGGTCAACGGAAGAAATTACAAGGTTGGAGAATTGCAGGAAGATTACAGTAACCTTGGCGACCGCCAAAATATATATCTGAAATTGCTAAGGCCGAGTTCGAGCCCCCTTTTGGATAATCCCACATGGGATCTGATGATGAAAAACGTCTATTCTTTAGGGGCTAATCAGATTTCCCAACAAAACTTTGAAATGCGTGTGATTTACAGGGATGATGCCTCAGGTGTTGATAATCCATCTCTGCATGAAGGTGGCCCGGGAATTAAAGATGTACCATTGGTACAATTGCTTGAAGTGGATAAACTAAATCCCAATAATGACCCGGGAGCAGATGGTAATTTTGATTTTGTCGATAATTCAACCAATCTGATTTATGAACCTGTAACTATCGATGTAAGAAGAGGGAAAATCTTCTTTACAAAACTCGAACCTTTTGGATCCTATTTAAGAGAAGAAGTATTTGATCAGGAACAAGGCTTATTGGCCAATAAATACGCATTTGATACATTATATACAGGCGCCAGAGCTATTGCTCGTTTGCAGGCTGATAAAAATAAATTCAGGATTAAAGGATCTTATCAGGGCTCGGCAGGATCAGAAATCAATCTACCGGGATTCAATATTGCCAGAGGCTCTGTGAAGGTCTTTGCAGGTAGTTCTGAGCTTACTGAAGGCCAGCAGTTTACCGTTAATTACAACCTTGGGAGCGTGTTGATCACGGATGAAGGGGTACTGAACTCGGGAAGTGAAATTAGAATACAATACGAGAAAGCCGACCTTTTCAATTTTCAACAAAGATCATTGTTTGGGGCCAGGCTTGATTATAAACTAAATCGGGATGTAAACCTGGGAGGTACATTCATGATGTTAAATGAAAGGCCGATTATTACAAGGGTCAACATTGGCGATGAACCCACAAAAAATGTGATGGTGGGGATGGACATGAGTATGTCAAAAGATTCCAGATTATTAACAAAAATGGTAGATGCAATTCCATTGATATCCACAAAAGAGAAATCTTCTGTTACTGTAAATGCCGAAGCAGCTTACCTGATTCCCGGTTCCCACAGACGATTGGGTTCAGGAGGAAATTCTTATATCGATGATTTTGAAGGGGCTGAAATACCTTACGATTTTACCCGGGTGCCTAATTCATGGAAACTGGCATCCACACCACTTCTTTTTCCTGAAAGCTCTTTGAATGGTCTGGAATTCGGATACAATCGCGCAAGACTGGCATGGTATACCATTGATAATGTTTTTTACCGTCAACAGGGTAGGGGAAAACCAGATCACATTACACAGGAACAATTGGCAAACCATTATGTAAGAGCTGTAGGCTTCAACGAGGTGTTTCCAAACCGACAGGGACAGGCAGTTAATTTTAATGAATTTACTTTTGATCTAGCCTTTTTTCCTACAGAAAGAGGGCCTTATAATTACAACCCCAATCTTTCTGAAATTGACCTGAATACCGGAAAATTCAGACCCGAAGTAGCCAAAAGCAAGTGGGCGGGAATCACGAGGCCAATTACTTTCAATAATAATTTTGATGCGGCAAATATTGAATACATCGAATTTTGGTTGATGGACCCCTTCCTCGATGGGGATAATGGAAGAGTGGCCACGGGTCCGAATGGAACAGAAGGAAACAATAATACAACGGGAGGTACACTCTTTTTTAACCTTGGAGATATCTCGGAAGACGTTTTAAAAGACGGTAAATATTCCTTTGAAAACGGTTTACCTCCTGTCGGTGCCACGGAAACTACAGAATGGGCTCAGGTGCCGACGATTTCAAATGTTACCAGAGCATTCGATAATGATCCTGACGCCAGAAATCAGCAGGATATCGGTTTGGATGGTTTAAATAATGAAGGGGAAAGGAATTTTGGCCCTTATCAACCCTATATCAATGCAGTATCGCAAATCGCAAACCCCGAAGCAGCTCAAAGACTTTTGGATGATCCCTCAAATGATGATTTTGTCTATTATTTACAAGGGGATTACCCGGTTTCTGAGCCTTCAGTAATTGAGAGATATAAAAAATTCAATGGAAATCAGGGCAATTCCCCTGCTCAAAACAACAGCAACCTTTTTACCCCATCAAATAGTCCGCTTCCCGATGATGAAGATTTAAATCAAAATTTTAATGTAGATCCTCTCAATAGATATTTTCAATACAAGATTGACCTCAAACCTGCTCAAATGCAAGTAGGAAATGGATACATTACCGACAGAGTGGTGGCCAATGTTAATGGTGAAGATGTTAGCTGGTATCAATTCAGAATTCCAATTCGGGAGTTGGAAAATAGTCTGGCTTCTCAGGAGGGCGGCTCAGGACTGACATTTAATTCAATAAAATGGATGCGGATGTTTTTAACAGGCTGGGAGGAACCTGTTGTTTTGAGGTTTGTAAATCTTCAATTGGTATCGAGTCAGTGGAGACGCTATGAAGATGAATTTGCAGCAAGAAACACTGGTTTAGAACCTGTAAATGATCAAAGAAGCAACCTTTTTATCTCTACCGTAAATATTGAAGAAAACGGCCAGGGCGATGCGAACAATTCACCATATGTGCTTCCACCGGGCGTAATTCGTGATTTTGATAATACCTCACAAGTTTCAAGACAACTCAATGAACAATCGCTGCAAATCTGTGTAGATGATCTGCGAAACGACCGAGCCAGAGCCGTCTTCAAAAATGTTACCTTCGATTTCCTAAACTATAAGCGATTGAGAATGTATGTGCATGCGCACAGTCCTGATCAAAGTGCGGAAGATGGTGAGATGGCAGCATTTATCCGTATCGGCACGGATTTCGAAGACAATTACTATGAAGTTTCAATTCCTTTAGACATCACCGATCCGGGAGCCGGTGGGTCGGAAGAAATCTGGCCTGAAAGCAATGAATTTGACATACTTTTCGATGATCTTACTAAGGCAAAAGCCCTGAGAAGAGAGAGAAACGGCTTGAGCCCAAATCCTGATAGCGATGTAAATTATTACGAATATCAAAATGGAAAATACACCATTTCGGTGAAAGGAAATCCGGATTTAAGCAATGTTCTGACAGTTATGTTAGGGGTAAGAAATTTATACTTCGATAGCGAGCAGCTCAATGAACAAAAATCGATTTGTCTGTGGTTTAATGAACTTCGAGTTGCCGAATTTGACAAAAACGCAGGTTGGGCAGCAACAGCGCGGGTCAATTCCAAACTGGCCGATTTTGCTACCGTGACCACTTCCGGTAAATATGTCACCGAAGGATTTGGAGCAATAGGTGATAAAATTTCGGATCGTTCGCGATCAACACAAGAACAATACGACATTCAATCCAATATTAATGTCGATAAATTCATCCCGGAGACTGTAGGATTGAAGGTGCCGTTTTTTGTTCGCTATGAAAGGTCAAGAGTAACACCAAAATTTGACCCACTTGATCCCGATGTGCGTCTTGAAAACAAACTCGATGCGATAGAAGCGGAATCCGGAGCAGAGGTGGCCAAGGAATATGAGGATAAAGTGACGACCAATAACACGATCAGAAGTTTTAGAGTATCCAACCTCCAAAAGATAAAAACCAATCCAAATGCCAAATCGAGGATTTACGATATTGAGAATTTAAATCTTTCGGCCGGTTACACCGAAAATTTACGGAACAGCCCTACCATTGCTGTTTTTAAACGCACCAATCACACTTTTGGCATTGGCTATAACTATTCGGCCAAAAATATCAGCATTGAACCCTTCAAAAAGCTAAAATTCCTGGATAAGGCCTATTTAAAATTAATTAAGGATTTCAATTTATCGCCCTTTCCCAATTCATATACAGTTAGAGGTGATTTAAACAGAGATTTCACCAAAACACAAAACCTTAATAATGAATTGAATACTATTGGCATGGAGACTTTTTATCAAAAACTTTTCACATTTAACAGGACTTATGCCGTTCGTTGGAATATTACCAAGAGTTTAAGCCTAAATTATAATGTTAATGTCAGAGCCATCATAGATGAACCCGAAGGTGAACCAAATAAAGGTGAATACAGAGATGAGCTATTTCAAAAAATCGGCGAATTGGGAAGGATGACCAATTACACACAAACGGTTGTAGCAAATTATAAGGTGCCACTTAGCAAAATCCCATTAATTGACTGGATGAATGCGGATGTCAGTTATACCGCCGGCTACGACTGGAACGCGGCATCAAGACAGGTTGTCCGACTTGGAAATAGCATTTCCAATAGACAAACGTCTGCAGTTAATGGGAGAATTGACATGTTGAAACTCTACAATAAATCAAAATTTTTAAAGGAGGTAAATCAACCCAGACGGAGGACCGTGAGAAGGACACCGGCTCGAAATAATAACAATGCCAAACAGGACAGTACGCAAAAAGAGAAAAAAGACTTAAAAGGATTAAAAGCGGGCTTGCGTATATTGATGTCGCTCAAAAGTATTAATGGAACTTATACATTAACCAGAAATACCTTTTTACCGGGATATATGCCTGAGGTAGATATTGTAGGAGTTGATCGGAGATACTACGATCCTGGGCTGAATTACGCAACCACCAGCGCCCCCGGTTGGAAATTTATAATGGGTGATCAAAACCCGGATATCAGAATCAGAGCAGCTCAAAATGGTTGGCTTACGCGAGATCAAAACTTTTTCTCACAATTTTCCCAGGGGAGAACAGAAACCATTCAACTCAGAACCTCTCTCGAACCCATTAGGGATTTTAGAATTCAATTGGATGCAAAAAGGTCAAAATCCGATAATTATTCAGAGCAGTTCAGATATTCCATAGCTGAATTTGACAGTTTGGGAAATATAGTCAGAGAAGCAGGATTTCCTGAAGAAAGAGGATTCCAGCCTCAAATAAATGGGAATTACACCATTTCAACCATATCAATTAAAACGGCATTTAGTCCAAATGCGACTGGAAGGAAAGACGTAACTGAGGTTTTTCAACAATTTGAAAACAACAGGGCTATCGTTAAAGCACGTCTGGATCAGGAAAATCCAAATGGGGCAGGATACGATTTAAACAATCAGGAAGTTCTCATTTCTTCGTTTTTCATGGCCTACACGGGAAGAGATGCCGGAAGTTCGAGCATTGAGCAATTTCCTGCAATACCTTTGCCGAATTGGAGGGTCGATTATGCCGGTTTGGGTAAAGTAAAATGGCTGAAAAAGAAATTCAGTTCAATAAATTTAAATCATGCCTATTCATCCACTTATGCGGTAAGTAATTACAATTCTTCAGGTGAATACATCGAATCAAGCATAGATTTATTTACCTATGAATTACAACCGCCTTATCCGACGATTAAGACTGAAAAAGACTCCATAGGCTTCACCTACGTGCCTGTATTTATAATACCCACCGTTACTATCAATGAGTCCTTTTCGCCCCTCTTTGGTGTGAACGTTAGAACAAAAAGTAAGATCAATGCCAGCTTTGAGTACCGCGTTAGTCGTAATGTTTCTTTGAATGTTAACAACAGGTCAGTCACTGAAATTAATAATAATGACTATGTGGTAAGCCTTGGGTATACCAGAGCGGGAATGAAGCTTCCGTTTAGAGTGCAGGGAAGAACTGTGACCCTAAAAAATGATTTGACCATGCGAACACAGGTAACCTTCCGAGATTCAGAAACCACGCAAAGATTAATTGATCAAAATGGTTTAATAACAGCAGGAAACTTTGTGTTTCAATTGAGGCCAACAATTGAATACATGCTCAACCAGCGACTTTCTTTGCAGGCTTATTTTGAAAGAAATGTCAATAATCCAAAGATTTCCACCTCCTTTAAATCCACAAGCACAGCATTTGGAATTCAATTGCGATTTAGCTTATCAGGATAAAAATTAGCACTTGGTTTTAATTGCATGAAATTCTATTAATTTTGACCAAAAAACAGAGCAATGAATATCCCAAAAGACCTAAAATATACAGATGATCACGAATGGGTTCGTGTAGAAGGCAATGTCGCAACAATTGGTGTTACAGACTACGCTCAGCAGGAACTTGGCGATGTCGTTTATGTTGATATAACCGAATTAGATGAAGATCTAAACCAAAAAGATGTTTTTGGATCGGTTGAAGCGGTTAAAACTGTCGCTGATTTGTTTATGCCCGTAAGCGGCAAGGTAATTGAATTGAATGAAGACCTAGAGTCTTCACCTGAAAGTGTAAATGATGACCCCTATGGAGCGGGCTGGATGATTAAAATTGAGATGTCGAATCCTTCCGAACTTGATTCACTTTTAGATGCTGCTTCTTACGAAGGATCAATAGAATAAATTGACCATCAAATATCACATATTTACAATTGTTTGGGCCATAATTGTTAGCTCAATTATATTAATCCCAGGGGGCAGTTTGCCCAATTTGGAATTTTTCAATTTGTTGGGATTTGATAAACTCGTTCATTTTTTTGCCTTTGCCATACTTTCATTATTGATGATTGTTGGATTTAACAAACAATACTCCGATGGCTGCTATCATTTTAATATTAATTATTTAACGATATTCAGTTTAATCAGCTATGGTGCTTTATTGGAATTTATACAGCAGTATATCCCTGATCGCAATTTTGAAATTTGGGATGCAGTGGCAAATGGACTTGGCGTGATTTTTGGTAGATTTATGTTTTTTATGATATATAAAACAAGGCTTATATAAAATCCTTTGATTTAATCGTTGGATTATAGAACTTTAAACTCTAAAACAAAATACTATGGCACTGGTAATTGTAGGAGCTCTCTTATTCCTTCTTGTATTTTTGATCTTTCTTTTTAGGTTTATTATTGATAAACGAACGTCAGAATATTTAGAAGAAGGCAAACATGCAGATTCTCATCATTTAGAAAAGAAATACGAAGTTTCAAATATTCATAAATATTCTGGGCTTCTTGCCAATATAGGATTGGTGATAAGTTTGGGAATCGTAATAACCGCCTTTGAATGGAAGGATTACGATGAAAAATCAACAATAGATTTAGGCTCTGTTGAGGATAATTTTGAAGATGTAATTGAAATTCCGCCAACCCAACAACCACCTCCACCACCGCCTAAAGTTCAGCAACCTGAAATCATCGAAGTGCCCGATGAAGAAGAAATTGAAGAAGAAATAGAGGTAAATCTGGATGTAGAGGTTACAGAAGAGACCGTAATTGAAGAAGTTGTGGTTGAAGATGAGCCTGAGGAAGAACAAGTTGAGCAGGTATTTTTAATAGTGGAAGACCAACCCGAACCTAAAGGTGGAATGGGTGCTTTCTATGAATATCTTGGTAAAAATATCCGTTATCCCGAACAAGCCAGAAGAATGGGTGTGGAAGGCAGAGTATTTGTGGAGTTTGTAGTAGATAAAGACGGTGCTCTGACCAATGTAAAAGTAGTAAAAGGCATTGGCGCCGGTTGCGATGAAGAAGCCGTAAGGATTGTAAAATCATCGCCTAACTGGACTCCGGGCCGTCAAAGGGGAAGACCGGTTAAAGTAAAAATGACCGTACCTGTGTTTTTTAAACTGAGTTAGAACAATAATCATATTAAATACAAGCCAATCTGAAGATTGGCTTTTTTTTTGGATTTTTGATAATACACGATTTGCCGGCTTTAATCGTTTTATATGTACAAATACATATTTTAATGATAATTAAAAGCCAAAACAATGATCGTATTCATCACAGTAGCTTTATTGCTGCTGTTAATAACTACGACCTTTCTCTTTAAATTTTTTATCCATCACCAAAAAAAATCCGATCCTAAAATTAATCGAGCTGGGAGATCGGTGTATTACCTGAAAAAAAATCCATCGGTTGATTTAGTTAACTATCGACAGGCAATTAAATCAGCAGCTTTTGTAATAGCCCTCTTACTAGTTATCACTGCTTTTGAATGGAAGGATTATGACTCAAAAACAATTATTGAATTTGAGAAGGAGTCAAAATTATTTGAAGAATTCATCGATATTCCAATTACCAAAATTCCTCTTCCTCCAAAACCTAAAATTGTTAAACCAAAAATTGTGGAAGTCAAGGAAACAATTGAGGAAGATGAACTCATTGAAATAGACTGGTTAAATGACCTTGACGAAGCACCGACAGAAATTGTAAAATTTGAAGAAGCCCCTGAAGAAATCGTAAAAGTGTATGACTCCTACGATAAAGTTGACAGAAATCCCGGGCCAAAGCAAGGAATGAAGAGTTTTCTAAGATTTATTGCAGAGAATTATCAATTTCCGGAAACGGCAAAAAGAAATGGTATAGAGGGAAGGATTGTTGTTCAGTTTACGGTCAATGAAGATGGCACCCTATCCGAAGCTAAAGTGATGAAGGGCCTTTGCAAAGAATGCGATGAAGAGGCCTTAAGAGTAATTAGCATTGCACCTGATTGGGTACATGGTATGAATCAGGGAAGGCCAATCCGAAAGAAAATTATTGTTCCAATTGTATTAAAGTTTCGTTGAAAAGAGCCAATTGATTAAGTTTTACAACTAAAAAATAACTAGATTCAATATAAAATTTTAAATATTATATAACTGATTAAAATCATAGACATAAATAAAAAATAATCATGTTAGAGCTGTAAAAACAAAATTACATTTATCTAAAGCAATATTTTATGTTACAGATATTATTAGTTATAGGAGCCTTTTTCGCCGTAATTCTATTTGTAATACTTGTTCTAAAGTTTGCAATTGATAACAGCACTTCATTTGCATTGAGTCATGGCCGACTTGATCATTTGGATTTCAAGGTAAAAAAGATCTCAATAGCAAAATTGGATCGTTATTACGCTTTGCTTCTGGGGATCGGTTTTGTTCTCACTTTGGTATTAGTCAATGTAATTATCGAATGGAAGAGCTATGATGAAAAACAAATCATTACCCTGGGAAAAGTAGAAGATGACTTTGAGGAAGTTTACGATATCCCTCAAACCACACAACCACCTCCACCTAAACCACAATTGCAACAACCTGAAATTGTTTCAGTACCCGATGAGGAGATTATTGAACAAGAAATCGAAATAAATCTTGATGTTGAAATTACCAATGAAACCAAGATTGAAGAAGTAACAAAACATTTTCCGGAGGTTGAAGAACCGGAGGAAGAAGATGTAGAACAGATATTTTTAGTGGTACAGGATCAGCCCCAACCGGTTGGGGGAATAGGCAGCTTTTACGAGTACTTAAGTGAACACATCCGCTATCCTGATGAAGCAAGAAGAATTGGTATTAGCGGACGAGTTTTTGTAGAATTTGTAGTCGATAAAGACGGTTCGCTTACCAATGCCAAAGTGGTCAAGGGAATAGGTGGCGGTTGTGATGAAGAGGCCTTAAGAGTTGTTTTAAGTGCACCGAAATGGAATCCGGGAAAACAGAGAGGCCGGCCCGTAAAAGTGAGAATGACCGTGCCTGTATTCTTTAAATTAGAATAGTATTATTCAGTTTGTTTGGCCAGAACCCTGACATTCAGATAACCCAAACCATTGCTGTAAACCAAGGTCCAGCCTCTTTTTTTGAGTTCAGTGGCCAAACTTTTGTTAAACATACCATGCGCAACAAGAAGCGTTAAATCATTCTTATTGCTTTTGTACTCGAGAAAGTGAGCAGCATAAGCAATTCTTTTTTTGGAAATGCCGTAGCCTTCTATATTTGATGTGTTCAATCTTGCATACCACATTAATCTTGAAAAAACCAACCAAAAATTAAGAGGCAAACGAATAAAAGGAACAGGGAAAATTTCCCTTTCAAATTCTCTAAAAAGCTTTTCGCTTTGTAAATGGATATTTCTATCCCCAATAATTTTTTGTGCTGTGTTTTTGGCACGGACAAGATTACTCGAGTAAATAGTGTCTAAATCAAGATTTTCAAGACAAACAGGACTTTGATTAAAGTCCATTACCTCCACTTCATCATACATTCGGCTGTATTCCTGAGCCATATACGCTGTAAATAAACCATCTTTTGGCAATAAGGGCTCACCATGTCTGATTAGGATAATTTGTTGTATTCTTTGATTGTCCGGATGATTTATTGCTTCAGAATTGATAATTTTTACAAGACAATTTTCTTTAGATCCACCAGGATTATTGCTATAGGCCTGCTTGAGTTCTTCTATTGTGGTTTGAGCAATTCCTATATTGATATTAGAAAAGGTCATATACAGGACAGCAAAACAAAACTTTTTAAGCATTTATTAATAATACAGTTTTAATACCAAGGATTCAATTTGAAAAAGCTAAATTTGTGTTTTATTGGTCTTACTAATCGTGTAATACAATTCTAATCTATGTACAATCTTCCTTACCATAAGGATGAATTAGGTTTTTTCTTTGTCCTGTCCAAAAATATTGAATGGGATCAAAGTACGAAGTCACTTGAATCAATTTATGATAATTTGAAACTTGTCGATCTGACCGATTCTTATAAAAAAGAATTTAACAAGGAAGGAGATTTAAAAAAATTAAAACTAATAGATTTCTTTGGAGACAATGAGCCATTTACAAAAGCATGTCTTGAGAAGGCTTTAGACGAAAAATCATTTGAAATTCAATTTAGTGAGGAGGAATCAAAGGATAAATACAAATATTATCTGGGACGTTATAGCATCAATACGGATAAAAACAAGCAAATTGAAAGTTTTAGCGGAGTAATTGATAAAATCACAATTGATCAGTACTACGAAAGAAAACTACAGAATCTTTCGGATGAATTAAATCGCCGGATACGAGAATTGCACAATATCAATTTTGCTACCTCACATCGCGTTCGGTCTCCTTTAGCGCGGATAATGGGTTTGATTGAAATAATGAAACTGGAAGATAAATACGATCCTTATATGGAAATGCTTGAAAAAAGCAGTAAGGAACTCGATAAAGAAATAAGGAGATTTATAAGAATATTGGAACAAGAAAAACCCCCAAATTAATTAATTCGGGGGTTGTTTTTTTATCCATTCATTGAAATAAGGAATTCATCATTATTCCTTGTCCCTTTGATTCTTTCAAGAAGAAATTCCATGGCTTCAATGGAATTCATATCGTTCATGAATTTTCTTAAGATCCAGACCCTGTTAAGTTCATCTTTGTCCATT
The DNA here is from genome assembly GCA_040218795.1 of Cytophagales bacterium. GTDB lineage: Bacteria > Bacteroidota > Bacteroidia > Cytophagales > CCMP332 > CCMP332. Next base: position 191,613 of record JAVJQT010000007.1, read on the forward strand.
AATAGATCTTCACGTCTGGTACCGGAAGCAGGAATATCGATGGCAGGATAAACTCGCTTATTCGCAAGTTTTCTGTCAAGTTGTAATTCCATATTACCTGTTCCTTTAAATTCTTCAAATATCACTTCATCCATTTTTGAACCCGTTTCTATTAGGGCTGTGGCAATGATGGTCAGTGAACCCCCATTTTCAACATTTCTGGCGGCACCAAAAAATCTTTTTGGTTTGTGAAGCGCATTTGCATCCACACCACCCGAAAGGATTTTACCAGATGAAGGAATTACGGTGTTGTAGGCTCTGGCCAATCTTGTAATAGAATCCAAAAGGATGACTACGTCATGACCACATTCTACCATTCTTTTAGCCTTTTCGATAACCATTGTGGCTACTCGCACATGGCGTTCGGCTTGTTCATCAAATGTTGAAGCAATTACTTCTGCATCAACACTTCTGGCCATATCCGTTACCTCTTCCGGTCTTTCATCGATTAGCAAAATCATTAAATAGATCTCGGGATGATTTTTTGATATCGCGTTGGCCACATCTTTAAGTAAGACTGTTTTACCCGATTTTGGCTGAGAAACAATCATACCTCTCTGTCCTTTTCCAATAGGGGCAAAAAGATCGAGTATTCTCGTCGAATATTGTCCCGGACTTGTGCTGAGATTAATTTTTTCTTCCGGAAATAGTGGAGTTAAATGCTCAAAAGGCACACGGTCTCTTATTTGTTCGGTGGTTTTGTTGTTTACGCTAACAACTTTCAAAAGCGCAAAATATTTCTCTCCGTCTTTTGGAGGTCTAATCTGACCCTGAACCGTATCCCCAGTCTTCAGACCAAATAGCTTAATCTGAGAAGGTGAAACATAAATATCATCCGGGCTTGCCAGATAATTATAATCTGTGGATCTCAAAAAACCATAGCCATCCTGCATGATTTCAAGAACACCTTCACTTTCAATGACGCCATCAAACTCCTTGAAATTCGGGAGATTCTTTTTCTGACGGTGTTGAGGTTTATCTTGGGTTCTATCTCTGTCCTGTCCCTTTTTATCTGCTGCTTTAACGGCGGGTTTTACGTTTTCTTTTTTGCTATCATCGGAATCGCTTTCTTCAACTTCCTCTATATCGGGAAGCTTGAAATCAGCATCATCTTCATCCAGTGATATATCAAAAAGCTCATCTGTTTTGGATTTTTTTTCCGGACTTTCTTTTTTGACCGGCTTTGCTTCTTTTTTGTCTTTTCCATCTCCATTGCTTGAAATGACTTTTTTGACCTTGTCAGGTGAAGCGGCCTGAACATCTAAAATTTTGTAAATAAGATCTTTTTTCTGAAGCTTTTTGAAGTTGGCGATCTCCAGTTCCTGGGCGATATCTTTAAGTTCAGAAAGAAGTCTGACATTTAACTCTTCGAGAGTATACATAATGTGAAATTAATCGGTGTAGAAATTATACGTTATTAGAATAGAAGTAAAAAATGATTGGTTGTAAACGAATCAGGGAAACTCTTGACCGTTTATAGGTTATGCAATAATAGAACAAGCGCGCAATAATTTCAAAGAATCGGACAGAAATTATTCATTTATGTCCAAAAAATTCAAAAAAAACATCTTGAACTTCAATTTTCTTAATTTCGCGCTTGTAAATACCCTGAAATGTTAGAGTTAAAAAATATTATACAGAATAAAGCATCCATGGCAAATGCTTTGGGCAAGAGAAATATTGCCGATGCGGGTGAAAAACTCGAAGAAATTATAGCCGAAGACGAAAAGCGAAGAGCAATTCAAAGAGAAAACGATGATTTGCTGGCTGAAGCAAATAAAATTGCGAAGTCAATAGGATCTTTGATGAAATCCGGCAATAAAGAAGAAGCCGAAAAGGCTAAAAAGCGTTCTTCAGAACTCAAACAGAAAACAAAAGAATTAAGCAATACGCTAAAGGATATTGAAAATAATCTTGTTCAGCTTCTTTATCAGATTCCAAATGCGCCACATGAATCTGTTCCGGCAGGCCAATCTGCAGAAGATAATATCAGTGTATTTCAATCCGGAACAATTCCGGAGCTAGAATCAAATGCAAAACCGCATTGGGAGCTAATTGAAGATCTGGATATCATCGACTTTAAACTGGGAGTAAAAATCACAGGTGCGGGATTTCCTGTGTATAAAGGGAAAGGGGCAAAGCTTCAAAGGGCACTGATCAATTTCTTTCTGTTCGAAGCGGGTAATGCAGGCTATGATGAAGTACAGCCACCAATTGTCATTAATGAGGAGTCAGGTTATGGCACAGGGCAATTGCCAGACAAGGAAGGGATGATGTATGAAGTGGAGAAAGAAAAATTATTTTTAATTCCAACTGCTGAGGTGCCCATTACAAATTTGTACAGGGATGTTATTTTAAAGGATTCAGATTTGCCTGTTAAAAATGTGGGATATTCACCCTGTTTTAGGAGAGAAGCAGGATCCTGGGGATCACATGTTCGCGGTTTAAACCGATTGCATCAATTTGATAAAGTTGAAATTGTTCAAATTTCCAAACCCGAAGATTCTTATAAAACATTAGATGAAATGTGCGAACACGTAGCTGCTCTGCTTGAAAAACTGGAATTGCCTTACAGAAAACTTAAGCTCTGTGGTGGAGATATGGGATTCACATCGGCATTGACCTTTGATTTTGAAGTATTTGCGGCAGCACAAAAAAAATGGTTGGAAGTAAGTTCAGTAAGCAATTTTGAAACCTACCAGGCCAATAGACTTAAATTGAGGTATAAAAATGAAGAAGGTAAAACCAATTTACTACATACTTTGAACGGAAGTGCATTGGCATTGCCAAGAATTGTGGCTGCTTTATTGGAGAATAATCAAAAAGACGGGCATATTTCTATTCCTAAGGCATTGCAGGCTTATACCGGATTTGATAAAATTTAATAAACCTTTTCAAGAATTGATCTAAAAGCCAGGCATTTATCTTTATAGCGTTCATTGTGCTTGGCTTGAAGGGCTGGTGCAGCGTTTGCCTGGTAGAGTTGCAGGTCCTTCATCTCTGAAAAACGATATTGAATTGAGTAGCTCACCGAATTGTCTTCCTTATTTAAAAGGACACGAAACATTTCATGTCCTGCAAAAAAACCGGTGTCGAGTACTTCGGGAATGTGGACTTCGTTCATCCATTTCAACCAGTCTTTTTCAATTTCTAAATTGACGGAAACAGTCACGTTATATATATACATCAAAAATTATTTTAAAACTTTTACCCAACCCTTGTATCTCAGATCACTTTCGCGGAGCCGCATTTCGTAAAAATAATCGCCTGAGTTAAGATTTTCAGCTGCCCATTCATTCTGATAATTCTCACTGGAAAATACCTTATGGCCCCAACGATTATAAATACTTATTTCCCAAACCTGACTTGGGGGCGACTGAATTTCAAAAAAGTCATTAAAGCCATCTCCATTAGGGGTGATTACGTTTGGACGGATAACCCCATTTATTTTTTCAGTAAAAGAAATGCTGTTTTCGCAACCGAATAATAGATCTGTTGCCTGAAGTTCTATCCCATAAAGGCCGGGATAATTAAAAACATAATCAAGATTTTCAGTTTCAAAACTATCAATCAATACATTGTTCTCCGCATCAATTATTTTCCATTGGTAATTGTATCTGAACATTAAAAAGGTGTTGTTTTCGAAATTTACTTCGATAGGAGCCAGGGGAAATTCCCCAAGATTTTCATAGATATAATCCACTTCAATTTCTTCTTTCACTTCAAATTCAATTAGAATTGCATCGTTACAAACGCCATTTGAAACGATATATTCATAACTCGGGTCCCCACTTCCCTGTGGCTTAATTGTGCTGCTCGCAGCATTGGGATTTGAAATATCTTCTAGATTTGCATCAGATCCTATTGGGATCCATTCATAGCTATATGAATATTCGGGATAGGTTAATAAATCAGGTTCGATAAAAACCTCATCGCCAAAACACAAATCGGGAATATCCTCAAGAAAAATATCTGTTTTAGGAAAAACTGTAATCAAGATTGAATCGCGACTGGTACATTCATTCTCATTTGTAATTTCAAATGGAAAATACCTATCCACTGAGGTTCGCAGGACCGATCTTGAAGAATCGGGACTTAATACCAGGGCCGTCGTAGAATCCCAGGAATAAATCAACGAATTGTAAGAAGAATCCGGTACAACATTAAGATCCACGGCGATGGGTGCACCATTACATACCGTAAATGCAGAATCTGAAAAAGAAACAGGATTGGCCAAAGGAAAGTTAAAAACACGGACTTCTACCGAATCCAGAGCCAGACATTTGGTTACTGAATCCTGCACCTGGACAATGTAATTAGTGGTAATCTGCGGTGAGGCAAAGGGATTGGGACAAATGCTACAACTCAAACTATTTCCCGGAGTCCAAACGATGCTATCGCTGTCAAGAAAATTACTGTTTAATTCCACCGCTTCGCCAACACATACACTGTCATCCGGACCGCCATCGTAAACAAACGTTTCGCGGATAAGCAGTATTACAGAATCGCCGGTAGGAACAGATGTTGTGTCATCGCATGGATCAAAAAGTGTTAAAACGATTGTTTCCAATGGATCAACAATGGTATCATCTATAGGAACAATAAACAGTTCTATGGAATCCACAAATGCAGGAATCGTATCGCGATCGCCAACAGGATTTCCATTAATATCTACAAAGTCAATTCCGTTTTGAGCCGTACCACCCAAATCCCAACGCAGGGGAACAGGAAAACTGGGTTCTATTGTTCTAATAAATACAAATTTTCCATTGTTGCATCCTTCCACGCCATATTCAAAGCGTGTATAGACGGATTTTGGTAATATTCGGGCTCCAAAACTGCCAAGACTCCCTTTTTCGATAAATACGCCCGAATCCAGAATACCATCTCCCACATCGGCAACAGCGAGTTTTAGACGATAAGTCTGGCATGGAATAACCGGAGTTTTTGCGGTTAAAACAGTTGTAAACCCATCGTATTGCAGATTAGGATTTAAAGCGGGGGTAGATCCATCGCCGTTGTCAACATAAAATGCAGAATTAGAAACATTATTAACATTATCAATCGATACCGGTGTGTTGGCCGTTCCGGGAATTATGGCAATATTTTTATTTCCACTTATACCGGGTCCACTAATAAAAAATCCAAAAACATCATTGAATCCTGCATTTACAAATTCAAGATACTCTTCCGAGCTAAAAACATAATTAAACTGGAGCGTATCTGAAGAGGGAATGACATCAAATTCGACAAAACAGGCATCTTGCGTGCTTGCACCTGTTGACAAAATTAAACTATCCAGATTTGGGTCGCCGGGTGAAAAATTATCGGTCCCGATGCCCGGTGCGTCATTTGGTCCGGGTGCGTCGAATATTGAACCCGATGTAAGAATTAACCCATTGGGGATATTTAAAGTATTTGTAGTATCGGCAAATGTTCCATATGCCCCACTTGGACAATTGAGATTAATATTTTGAACAACAACACCTTCAGAAACCAGCGACTGAACGATTTGCTGAATTGAACCGGTATCTGATACTGAAACCTGGGCCTTTGCAATGCTAAATGTCAAAAAGACAAGAAGTACAAAGAGAGAAATTCGTTTTTGTAATATGAAATGCATACAAACCCATTGTTTGAATACATTAAAATACAAATTATTTACTTTCAGCCACGACCTCTTTAACCTGCGGCATGAATCTTTTAAGGAGGTTCTCAATTCCGGACTTGAGCGTCAACGTTGATGAGGGACAACCGCTACAAGCTCCGTGCAATTCAACTTTAACCACCCCATCATTATAATTAGAAAATTGAATGGAGCCACCGTCCATTTCTACTGCCGGGCGGATGTATTCATTTAATATTTCCTTAATTTTTTTAACGTCTTCAGGATCCGAATCCTGAATCTCATTTGCGTCATTTTGCGATTTTCGTATTACATCTTCTCCACTTTCAAGATAGTTTTTAATCGTTTTTTTAAGCTTGGGAATAATGTCTGCCCATTCGCTTTTTTCATCTTTTGTGACGGTCACAAAATTATTCATAATAAAAACGCGCTCTACGAACTTATGAGCAAACAATTCCTTTGCCAGGGGAGAATTTTCAGTGCTTTGTACACTTTCAAAATCGTAGCTGTTATTATCGGGGGAAATAAGAAAATTGGCCACAAACTTTAAAGAATTCGGGTTTGGGTTTGCTTCTGTATAAACTTCAATATGCTTTTTAATTTGCTCCATTTTTTTGGCTTTGTGATTCAACAAGGTTATTCCTTTTTAAGTTCTTATTCATGATTTTGCCCGGAATAATTTATTTCATTTTCTGTGCTTGCCACAATGCTGGCAACGGTAGCATCTCCTGTGACATTTATGACGGTTCTGCACATGTCAAGGATTCTATCTACCGGAAAAATAATGGCTATCCAGGCGGGATTCAGTCCCACAGATTCAAGTACAATGATCAACATAATCAATCCGGCACTTGGAACGGCAGCAGAACCAATCGAAGCAAGCGTAGCTGTCAGGACTATCAATAATTGTTGACCAAGTGTTAAATCGACCATGTGCAATTGTGCTAAAAAAAGTACAGCTACAGATTGATATAAGCTTGTACCATCCATATTTACAGTGGCGCCGATTGGTAAAACAAAACTTGTAATTTCTTTGCTCACTCCTAAATTGTCATTGACACATTCAATGGTCACCGGCAAAGTGGCCGCACTACTGCTGGAGGAGAAGGCAAGCAATTGCGCCGGACTCATTGCTCTGAAGAAATTCTTATAACTAAGCTTTTTAATTACTGTACTTACTACTCCCGGATATATCAAGAATAGCAAAATGCCCAATCCCAGAACTACGCAAAGCGAATACCAACCAAGACCTTTAAATATTTCAACTACCTGAGAGGGGCTGTCACCGGCCATTTTAGACACTTGCCCTGCTAATAAGGCAAAAACAAAAAACGGTGCTGCTTGCATCACAATGTCTACCATTTTCAGAAATACTTCTGAGAGCGCGCTTACCACCGAAATAATTGTTTGTGATTGTTCGGAGGGAATCATGAGAAGACAAAGTCCAAAGAATATCCCAAAGAAAATCACCTGCAGCATCAGGCTATTATCACCAAGTGAAAAGAAAATGTTTTCAGGAACCATATCCACGAGAAATTGCAAGGGTCCCTGCTCTTTTCTTTTCTCAACGGATTCCATTTTTTCTTTTATGAACTCCTCTTTTTCTTCATTTGTCCTTGTAGGTGCTCCCGCTTCCGTTAAATTTCTTCCATCAAGAATTTCTACTCCATCTTTTTGAGCAACCCACGATTCATAACTTTTGCGATTTACTTTCCTTTGTTCCTGATCAATTAATGCCCCCGGTTTTACAATATTGGCAATCAGCAACCCAACTGTAATGGCTGTCATTGTTGTAATGAGGTAAAGCGCAAGGGTTTTTGCCCCAATTCTTCCCAGTTTACTAATATTGCTCAAGCCGGATACCCCCTGAATGATTGAAAAAAGGACCAATGGAACGGCGATGAGTTTCATCAATCGGATAAAAATTAATCCAAAAGGATCGATCCATTTTATGGTAAATTCAGACCATCCGAAATAACTGGATAAGAGAGCCCAGATAATTCCGAGGATTAATCCAAAAATGATGTTTATATGCAAGGGGAATCTCTTCATTTTAAATTTTTGAAGTCCTGCTAAGTAAGTAATAATCTGCCAGAACAAAGGCGGTAAGTGCATCTACAATAGGAACAGCTCTTGGTACAACACAAGGGTCATGTCGCCCCTTTCCTTTTAATATTACCTCTTCACCGCTATCATTAACACTTGGTTGATCCTTCATTATCGTGGAAATTGGTTTGAAGGCGACATCGAAATATAAATTTTCTCCATTGCTGATACCACCCTGAATTCCACCGGCATTATTGGTTTTGGTTTTTAGGACTTTATCTCTTTTCTCGTAAATATCATTGTGCTGGGATCCTTTCATTTGGGCGGATTCGAAGCCCGATCCATATTGAAAACCCTTAGCTGCATTTATGCTCATCATGGCCTGAGCCAAAGCAGATTGTAATTTGTTAAATACCGGTTCTCCAAGTCCGATTGGCATATTTTTCACAACACATCGAATTACGCCTCCAAGGGTATCACCCTCTTTTCGAACAGAATCCAAATGACTGATCATTTTTTCAGCAATTGCCTGATCCGGACACCTAACCATATTGGATTCAATTAAACTGAAGTCAATTTCATCGATTTTTTTTTCCGTAGAAATATTGCCAATTCGTTTTACAAAAGAATGGATTTGAATACCCGTTTTGTCGAGCAATTGGGCAGCAATAGCACCTGCGGCTACCCAGTTTGCGGTTTCGCGAGCCGAACTTCTTCCACCTCCCCGATGCTCTCTGATACCGTATTTTTTTTCATAGGTATAATCGGCATGCCCCGGTCGGTAATTATGTTCTAAATGATCGTAATCCTTTGATTTATTATCCCTGTTTTCGATGTAAACTGAAATTGGTGTCCCGAGACTGATACCCTCTTTTAATCCACTCAAAATTTTGATGTTGTCGCTTTCTTTTCTTTGGGAGGTAAGTTTCGATTGTCCGGGTTTTCTTCTCGCCATTTCCCTCTCGATTTTGCCGATGTCAATGTTGACACCTGCCGGAAAACCATCCAGTATAAAACCAAGGCCTTCACCGTGAGATTCGCCAAAAGTTGTGAGTTTTAGTATCCTACCGAGAGAATTCGACATCTATTTTTTAATGTAAACATAAATACTGACCAAGAGACTCAGACTTAGCAGAGAAAGGTAAATGATTTTCGGAACAATTGATTCTTCCCGTGCTTGTAATTTATTATTTTGAAACTCAATGAGGTCATAAAATGTACCCATGTCATTCGATAAAATATAAGAGTTCTTTTGACTTTCGCCTGTTACTTCTATTTTGATGTCAGATATTAGCGTATCGTACTTTTCTGTTTTTGGATTAAAAAATATCCAGGAAAAATAGTCTCCCAAATCGTAAGCCCCGGGTTCTTTGGGAATAGCATAAAAATTAAATGATTTGGAACCACCAACAGAATTGTTTGCCCTTTGAATATTTTGGGCTACGCTGGGTGAATAAAAATCAAAATTCTCATCCTGAGGCGCCTGAAGATCATTGATTCCTGCAATGTTTCCCTGTCCCAGTATTTTAAATGTGTATTCAAAACTGTTTCCCGTTTTTAAATTGCTTCCCTTAAGGTCTTCCTCTAATTTATAATTACCTACGCTTACCAATTCCTTTAAAGGATGCTCAGGCAAAGGCTTTACATGAATCCGTCTTTTTTTCGATTTAAAGACCGCCTCGTCTTCCTGCCTGGGAGAACCAAAGAAACTTCTGGTTTTAGCTTCTTTGTATTTTATAACCCTCAGTTGTGTTGGAGGGATGACTATGTCTTTTTCATTTAATGGAAAATAGGAGGATTGAAATAGAATGTATTGATCGTAATTTTTACCATTGAGTTTTACCGGTTTTCTTATTATTTCGCTAATGCCAAAATTTTCTTCCCAAACGTTGGCCGGTTTTATTTCCTTTATTATTTCGTTTAATTGATTTCCAATATCTCCCGGAAATCGCATTTGTGCCTTGTTTTTCTCTGCCACAAAAAAAGAAACAGTCAAATTGAATCCTTCACCGCGATATACCTCCTTTTTATCTGTGGTAACAGCAAAGAAGGCATCTGCTTCTACATCTACGTATTCTATATTGCTTCTCCCCTGCTTAAAGAAATCGTCAAAAGGGTCCCAGGCAAAAGGGTCGCGGCGCCGCTGATTTTGAACAGGGGGACCTACTGTAATTTTTGTACCTTTTGAGCCTACCGTTTTTCCGTTAATGGTCATTTTGAAAGGAGCAAGCGAAAATGTTCCTTGTTTGGTCGGAAAATAATTCTGCGTAATGCTGGTGGAAACAGACATTTTTCCATTTACAATGGTCGTATTGGTACTCGAAGAGGTGCCTCTTTTCTGAAATCCCGGTATTTCCGGGAAGTCGGAATAGGACTTGAAATTTTCATTTTCTAATATTATTTTAATCGTATAAACCTGATTTTGGGCGATGCTGTTTCGGCCCAATTCAATGCGAACATCCCCCGGTGCCGCTTGTAAAAAAGATCTGAAAAAAATCAGAAAAAATAGTAATATTATGTTAATGAAATAGCGCATCCTTTCCTCCAATATTGAATTTGCAAATACAAATTTAATAAAATGAAATATGAGAGTAGTACATGCGTTAATTTTCTAGCCAAAACGTTAATTAAAAATGTTGGAATACAGTAAGACTATTTTGAAAAAAGTGAGTTTTGATAATGCACTTTTCGAAAGGGAATTATTAAAAGCCATCAGAAACATTATTACTGAAAGACTGGAAGAATTTCGCAGATGGTGCTTTATTCATTTTGGGCAAAGCCATCGCGATATACTAATACGAGCTTTTAATACGGTTAACTAAAACAAAAAGCTGATTTATCAGTTTTTTCCTTATGAACAAAAATATTCAAAGACTCGCAGGGCTGATCATGATATTGGCCGGGTTGTCAAGCTTTTTTCTAAATCCCAGCCGTCCTCCTACTGCTTTTATCGGACCTTTCATTGGCGTTGTTTTACTTTTTCTGAGCATCGGTCTCGGCAGAAATATCCGCTCTTATTATTTTTCACTATTACTAAGCCTTCTCTTTGGTGTTATGACAGCCAATATGGCTTTCAAATCCTATGATAAAGAAGATTCGCCTGAAAAATCGCGGAGAATAGTGGTCTTTTGGACAATGAGTATTGCTTGTCTTGGAAACGGTGCTTTTCTTTTGGCCAATTACAAAAAGAGGTTAGGCAATGTGTGAAGAACACTAGCGAACAAAGTCAATATTCCGCTTTAAACCTTTAAACTTTGTACGTTTCACGGCCGACTTTGAAAATAGTTCAGAGAATTTTGATACATTCAGATTTTCCCAATCAGTTTTCGACATTTCCAGTAAAGCATTAAGTGGTTTAAATTCTTCTGTGGTATGATGTTTTGAAAAACGATTCCAAGGACAAACGTCCTGACAGATATCACAACCGAAAATCCAGTTATCCATTTTCTCTTTAAAAGTATCCGGAATTTCATTGCGCAGCTCAATGGTTAAATACGAAATGCATTTTGTCGCATCCAGCCAATAAGGATTGCTGATGGCATCTGTAGGACATGCATCAATACAGCGTGTACAATCACCACAAAAATCAGGAATCTTATTATCCGCTTCGAGTTCCAGATCTGAGATGATGTGTCCAATAAAAAAATAGGATCCGGCACCTTTATTTATCAAAAGTGTATGCTTTCCAATCCAACCCAAGCCCGATTTTTTAGCCCAGGCTCTATCCATTACCGGAGCGGAATCCACAAACATTCTTCCCTTAATCTCACCTATTTCTTTTTGAATGGATTCAAAGAAAGCTTTCAATTTATCTTTTACAACGAAATGATAATCTTCACCATAAGCGTATTTGGAGATTTTATATGAATTGGCTTTTTGTTGTCTTTTGGGATAGTAATTTAAGAGAACAGTTATTACGCTTTTGGATCCTTCTACCAGTTTTCTAGTGTCCAGCCTTTTGTCAAACCAGTTTTCCATCCAGCTCATTTCACCGTGTTGCGCGGTCTTAAGCCATTTTTCCAGTTTAGGTGCCTCTTCTTCTAAAAAGCCCGATTCAGAAATCCCGCATTCATCAAATCCTGCATTAATAGCGAGTTTTTTGACCAGCTCTGTACGAACTTTTTTCTGGAAAGAATCCATTAACTGAATAGATCACGTGTTGAATTCGGAGGTACTATTCCCAAATGCTTATATGAGAGTTCAGTGCAAACCCGACCTCTGGCTGTGCGTTTTAAATAGCCTTCTTTAATCAAATAAGGCTCATAAACTTCTTCGATGGTTTCTGTTTCTTCTCCACAGGCGGTTGCGATGGTAGAAATACCAACGGGTCCCCCTTTAAATTTGTCAATTATAGTCTTGAGTATTCGGTTATCCATTTCATCCAATCCGGCTTTATCCACATTCAGAGCTTCAAGTGCCATTCTTGCGATATCAAAAGTTACTTTTCCTTTGCCCTTCACCAAGGCAAAATCCCTGGTTCTTCTCAAAAGATTATTTGCAATTCTTGGGGTACCCCGACTTCTGCCGGCAATTTCATCGGCTGCGTTGTCATCGTATTCCGTTTCCAATATCCCACAGGATCGCTTGATGATTTTTGTCAATAATTTTTGATCGTAATAATCAAGTCTCGCAGTAATGCCAAAACGTGCGCGCAAGGGAGCGGTTAAAAGTCCGGAACGCGTTGTAGCGCCAATCAAGGTAAAAGGGTTTAATTCAATCTGTACCGATCTTGCTGATGGGCCCGAATCCAACATAATATCAATGCGGTAATCTTCCATGGCAGAATACAAATATTCTTCTACCACAGGGTTTAAACGATGAATTTCATCGATAAACAAAACATCATAAGGTTCGAGGTTGGTTAAGAGCCCTGCTAGGTCTCCTGGTTTATCCAATACCGGTCCGGAAGAAATTTTTAAATTGGATTTAAGCTCATTTGCGATAATATGCGATAGCGTAGTTTTCCCCAATCCGGGTGGTCCATGCAATAAAACATGATCGAGAGATTCTTCACGCATCTTTGCGGCGCCAACAAAAATTTTTAAATTTTCAATAATCTTTTCCTGGCCCTGGAAGTCATCAAAACTCAATGGCCGCAGCGCTTTTTCAAGCTCTTTATCTTCCTGGCTCATATGAGCTTTATCGCCCTGAATATAATCTTCCCGCATTAATCAATAACTTTGTCGCAATTTACAATTTATACCGTTTATCCTTTTAATTTAATATGAAGCAAAGAAAACCAAATTGGAAAAAGAGTGCTATTTATCCAATTGTTTTGATCGTATTGGTTTTGATCGTTTATCAGTACCGAGAATCAAAAAAAGCGGAAACTTCTATTCAGATTGAAGGAAATACGATGGGAACGACCTATCATATCAAATACATCGACTATAAAAAAATCAATTACAAATCAGAAATCGATGATTTATTGGTAGATTTCAATCAATCCCTTTCCACTTATATTTCCGATTCGGAAATATCACAATTCAATCAATCCGACAGCATCATTTTTAAAAGTGAATTTTTTTTGCCGGTGCTTATTAAAGCAAAGGAAGTTTATGAATTTTCTAATGGTTCTTTTGATCCTACGGTCATGCCATTGGTAAATGCCTGGGGTTTTGGTTTTAAAAACAGTGAAAACATTGATTCCACAGATATCGATTCGCTAATGCAATTTGTAGGCTTTGAGCACATCATGTATAATGAAAAATCAATTAAAAAGGATACAAGCGGGGTTATGCTCGATTTTTCCGCCATCGCGAAAGGCTATGCCGTAGATCTCATCGGTGAATACCTTGAAGAAAGAGGCATTAAAAATTATATGGTTGAAATAGGAGGAGAGGTGAGATGTAGAGGAAAGAATAATAAAAACAGCATTTGGCTTATCGGAATTGACAATCCTAAATACAACGAAGACGGCAAAAGTCTGAAAGCGACTGTAAAACTTGAAAATTTGTCATTGGCAACTTCGGGGAATTACAGAAATTTTTATGTAAAAGAAGGAGTGAAATACGCCCACACCATAAATCCAATTACAGGTTATCCCGTTGATCATACGCTACTCAGCGCTTCGGTTTTTTCTGAAGACTGCATGACGGCCGATGCCTACGCAACGGCTTTTATGGTAATGGGTACGGAAGAAACGATGGAATTGTCTCAAAAACTTGGCCTTATGATTTACCTAGTTTACTCCGATGAAAACGGAGAAACGGTTTCATACATGTCTGACGGGCTTAGAAAAATGATAATTGAGAACTAGTTTTTCCACTCCAGACTGTTGATCAAAATCAGCGCATCTTTTTTGAGGTATTCGATTACCGGAGCCAAAGAATCATTTTTTGTGGCCGTTTTAAAATAGATCGCGCCGCGAAGAAAATGCTTTGTGCTGTCGCTAACGTAAAATTGCATTTGACTCGGCACTTCACCTTCCAATTCAAAAATGGTTGCGGACTGTCCCTTATCGGTTTTTAATTCTACTCTGTCGATGGCTGTAGCCTTGATTTGATGTTTTGAAGTCAGTTTATAGGCATCATTGATCAAACTCTGATACATGGCCTCATTTTCAATGGGAATATAAGTTATCTGCATATCAGCATTGAAATCGTAATATTCAATATCGATCCAGTCTTTGGTAGCATATGGAGAGCTGTGTTGGCGAACTTCAGCTTCTTTTGAAACTAAAAAAGTATAAGGATAATCACCCTTCAGGCTGTCGTAATGATGCGGCGGTAAATCGATGCGATTATATCCCTTTTGCTTTGGTGTAAATTCGCCTTCGCAAGCCAATAGAAATACCGATAAAATACTAATCTGAAAAACTTTCCTGATCATTGATTGCAGATTCTTCAAGGATTTCAACCTTGACCTTTTTAATTTTCTTTAGATCAACCGAGACAATGGTAAACTGAAACTGTTTAAAATTGATTTTTTCGCCGACTTTTGGCAAATGCGAAAACATTTCAAGCAGCAAACCACCGAGTGACTCGCTTTCGCCTTTTACATCTTCAAAAATATTCAGGTCTATATCCAAAGCCCTGCAAAAATCATTGAGCGGGGTTTTGCCTAAAAAAGTATATAGACTTTCATCTTCTTTAATATAAGTCTTGTCTTCATCATCAAATTCATCGTTGAATTCTCCAACAATTTCTTCAATGACATCTTCAAGAGTTACCAGACCGGCCGTACCACCGTATTCATCTACAACGATGGCCATATGAACACGTTTTTCCTGAAAATCCCTCAGTAAGTCATCAATTTTTTTAGTTTCAGGAATAAAAAATCCTTTTCGGATCAGTTTTTGCCATTCAAAGTTATCTTCTTCATCGATATAGGGTAAGAGGTCTTTTATGAATAATATACCCTGGATATCATCAACGGTTTCTTTAAACACCGGCATTCTGCTATAGCCGTTTTTATTGATGATATCCAAAAGTGCGTGATAATTGATTTCCTCATCCAGGGCGAGGATTTCCATTCTGGACTTCATGATTTGCTTGGCCGTGATCTGTCCAAAATTTAAAATCCCTTTTAAAATTTCTTTTTCTTCTACGGTAGTGTCTTCATTGGCGGTCAATTCAAGGGCGCGATGTAATTTGTCTACCGATACATTGAAACCCTTTTTTTGAACCCGCTTTTCGATAAACGAAGAACTTTTTGTTAAAAGATAGGATAAGGGCATCAATATTACACTCCCCACATATAATATGCCCGAAGTAAACCTGGAAAAACTCAGATTATTTCTATTGGCATATACTTTTGGAGTGAGCTCACCTATAAATACGATTAGAAATGTAATTACAAATGTGAGTGCAGCCAGGATGGAACCGCTGTTGCCTTGTTGTGGAAAATAAAACCACACAAGGTAGGTAGAGTAAATGACCATGGTCACATTTATAAAATTATTGAGGATTAGGATGGTAGCCAGGAGTCGCTGTGGCCGGTTGAGCAATTCCAAAATCCGCTTGTCGGTTTTTTTCTCGCTAAAGTACAAGTCGCCCAACACGCTTTTTGGCAAAGAGAAAAATGCCACCTCGGAACCTGAAATAATGGCCGAAGCCAATAAGAGGAATAGGAATACCAAAATATTGAATCCAAAAAATAAGAGATCAATTTCGAAGAATATTTGAGCGAAATTGACCAGGACCTGTTCCGGACCGGGGTCTAAACTACTGCCTTCCAAAAGATATTAGCTTGGTTAAACATAAACTTAGAATGGTAAATCATCAGCATCATCTGATGCACCCTGATTGATATCTGCCGGGCTAACTTCCTTTTTGGGAGCCTCGGTTCTCGGTGCCTGTGAAGCTGAATTATCCGTTCCCGAATCGCTTCTTCCACCGAGCATGGTCATGTTTAAAACACGTATTTTAGTTTTTTTTCGATTATTTCCCTGCTCATCCTGCCAGGTGTCAGATTTAATTTTTCCCTCCACATAAACAGAGCTGCCTTTTTTGAGATATTGTTCTGCTATTTTTGCAAGTCCATCCCACATTTCGAGGTCGTGCCATTCGGTATTATCTAC
This sequence comes from Cytophagales bacterium, assembly GCA_040218795.1. Taxonomy (GTDB): domain Bacteria; phylum Bacteroidota; class Bacteroidia; order Cytophagales; family CCMP332; genus CCMP332. Next base: position 207,845 of record JAVJQT010000007.1, read on the forward strand.
TCTGTTGCCATTTTTATCTTTGTAGGACTCTGTAGTTGCAAGCGCTATATTGGCCACTACTGAGCCACTTTCAAGATATCTTACTTCGGGATCTTTGCCCAGATTTCCAATTAAAATTACTTTGTTAACGCCTGCCATATGCTTTTAATAAATGTATTTCTCTAAAAAATTAAGAATTAATTTCGGTTTGCCCAAATCCTTGCTTTCTACTTTGCTGAAGAATGAACTGTGTTCAAATAATTGTTCAAAAGTCGAATAATTTATTCGATCGTTCTGCAAAATTATGAATTTAGCCCAAATACTTTGGTGTGAAAGTAGGTGTTTTTGAAATGGGCTTATTTCGCGGATGTCAAATCCCGCCTTAATCAATTTATCAAGCCTTTTATTTTTAAGGAAGGAATTTTCATTTACTTCCTTTTTAAATTCTATTAAGGGGAAATCGTATAAATTTTGCCAAATGTCTTTTTCCACCCTTTTTTTCATTAGGATATGATCCTTTGAAATAATAACCAGATAATAGAAATAGCGATTTCTGATTTTAATTTTCTTCGATTTAACAGGTAATTCGCCTTGGTTTTTGAGATTATAGGCCTCGCAATTATTCTGAAAAGGACATGCTTCACAGTTCGGATTTTTTGGTGTGCAGATCATGGCACCCAGTTCCATCATCGCCTGATTGTGAAGGTCCGGTCTCTTTGAATCAATTAATTCGTCTGCTAGATTTTCAATTTTACGCATTCCCGGCATTTGATCTACGGCATCTTTTATAGCAAATAGTCTTGCAATTACCCGTATTACATTGCCGTCTACCACGGCTTTCGATTCCTTGAAGGCAAAAGAGGCAATGGCTGCCGCAGTGTATTTTCCAACACCTTTGAGTTTTATAATTTCATCGTACCGTTTCGGGAAGATTCCCTCCATTTCATTACAGATTATTTGAGCCGAGTGCAAGAGGTTTCTGGCTCTTGAATAATATCCAAGCCCTTGCCAGTCTCTTAATAATTGGGCTTCGGGTGCATTAGCGAGATCCTCTATTTGCGGATATTTTTCAACAAATTTTAAATAATATGGAAGCCCCTGTACAACCTGCGTTTGCTGAAGAATAATTTCCGATAACCATATTTTATAGGGGTCTTTGGTGTCTCTCCATGGCAATTCGCGTTTATTCTTCAAATACCACTTCTGCAAATCTTTAGATAAAAAGTCTAATTTATTCATTCAAAAACAGCATATCGGCTAATTCATTATTAAAATAATCCTTTTTTCTTTCATAATGGTTTTCAAAAATAAGGACTAGCAATTACCTTTGCGCACCTAATTTTTTGAGTATCACTAAAAGACAGAGTTGTGACTAAAGCAGATGTAATAAATGAGATAGCCGAGAAGACCGGAATTGAGAAGGCAGATGTGCAAATTACTATTGAGGCTTTCTTTAAGGTCATGAAGGATTCCATGGTTGACGGGCATAATGTTTATGTGAGAGGTTTTGGAAGTTTTGTGAATAAAAAAAGGGCAAAGAAAGTAGCCAGAAACATTTCCAAAAATACAGCCATCATCATTGATGAACACTATATTCCTTCATTCAAGCCTTCAAAATCATTTGTAGAACAAGTGAAAAAAAGCGACAAGGTTAAAAGAGCCAACGCGAAATAATTTATAATGAACAAAAAACAGTGGCTCCTCATAGGAGCCGCGATTCTCTTATTGGTTTTTTTGTATTCACTTCCAAAAATTATCATTGATAACGAAACGGATGAGATTGCAGAACTGGAAGTAGAAAAAAGCGATTCTTTAACAAGGGATGAGAATCCGATGGAGGGCCATTCCATCCTCTCTGATTCACTCTATGAGTCCAGGGTGGAAAAATTTAAAAGCGCTTTCCAACTTGCTGAAAATAAGAAAAAAAAGTCTATCTTTGCGGACTCTTTGGCGCAGGCCTATTCCAAGATGCGTGATTTTGACAATGCCATCAAATTTGGAAAGCAGGCTTTAGAGCTAAACGAGACATCCGGAAACAGGGAAAATCTGGCAAATATTTATTACGAAGCCATGACCTTTTCTTTAAATATGGATGATGCCGGCAAAATGGGGACTCAAGCAAGAGAACTCATGCAAGGTTTGCTTGAAGAGCAGCCTCGGCGATTTGATTTAATGAATAAAATGGCCATGACTTATGTGGTATCGGAAGCGCCTATGAAGGGGATTATGATGCTGCGTGAAGTATTGGAAAAAGACCCCAATAATATTGATGCAATATTCAATCTGGGAATTCTTTCTATCCAATCGGGCCAATATGATAAAGGAATCGAAAGATTCGTCAAATTGACTCAAATAGACAGCTCCAATGTAAGGGCCTGGTATTATTTGGGTTTATGTTTGAAAGAAACAGGAAAAGCAGAAGAGGCCAAACAGGCTTTGGCAAAAGCCTCAACGCTCGATGCTGATCCGGAAGTGCAAGCTTCCATTAATGCATTGTTAAAAGAACTATAAAACATTTTATTATGCCTTGCGGAAAGAAAAGAAAAAGACATAAAATCGCAACTCACAAAAGGAAGAAAAGATTGAGAAAAAACAGACATAAGAAGAAGTAATCTTATTTTGTTTGGTCAATAAGGCTGTACCATAAAATCAGCTGTATTTCTCACATCTAAATTCCTTCAAAATTGAGTAACGAATTATTCATTAATGCGGCTCATGAAGGATCTCGAATAGCTTTAATCGAGAACAAAAAACTCGTTGAGTTTCATCATGAGAAGCCGGACAATCAATTTAATGTAGGTGATATTTATCTCGGAGCTGTCAAAAAAGTCGTTCCGGGACTAAATGCCGCATTTGTTGATGTTGGACACGAAAAAGACGCCTTTCTTCATTATCACGATTTAGGCCCAAAATTCAGCACCCTGGACAGATTTATGCAAAGGGCGCTTTCAAATAAAAATGCTACACATAAACTCGGAGGCATCAAAATATTACCGGATATCAATAAATTCGGTAAAATCAACGATGTTCTGAAAAAAGGTCAGCGGGTTTTGGTACAAATTGCCAAAGAACCCATTTCGACCAAGGGACCGCGATTATCCTGTGAATTATCATTTCCGGGAAGATTCTGTGTTTTGGTTCCATTCGCAAATTCAGTTAATGTATCCAGAAAAATCGTCAACAGAGAAGAGCGAAAACGTCTTCAGCGATTAATGGAAAGCATCAAACCGGAAAATTTTGGCGTAATCGTAAGAACGGTGGCCGAGAAAAAAGAGGTGGCTGAACTCGATGCGGATCTGAGAAATATTCTCAGCACTTGGGAACAGGGCTTCAAAGCCATACAAACTGCTAAACCGCCTTTGAAAGTAATTGGTGAAGTCAACAGGGCCTCTGCAATTCTGAGGGATGTATTAAACCACACCTTCGATTCAATAGTGGTTGATAGTAAAGAGCTTTATCAGGAAGTAAAAACCTTTGTCAAGAGAATATCTCCTGAGCAGGAAAAAATCGTAAAACTTTATAATAACAAAGTTAAAATTTTCGAATCCTTCGGGATCGAAAAACAATTGAAAACCTTATTTGGAAGGTCAGTGGCATTACAGGGTGGGGGCTATCTTATAATAGAACATACCGAGGCTCTGCACGTAATTGATGTCAACTCCGGAAATAAATCCAATGCAGGCGAAAATCAGGAAGATACAGCCTTAAAAGTAAATATCGAGGCTGCCAAGGAATTGGCGCGTCAGCTGAGATTACGCGATATGGGCGGGATCATTGTAATCGACTTTATCGACATGCGCAAAGCGGAAAATCGCAAAAAAGTGTATGAAACGATGAAGGCCGAAATGAAAAGCGATAAATCGAAATCAACGGTTCTACCTCTTTCCAAATTCGGTCTGATGCAAATTACACGTCAGAGGGTAAGGCCTGAACTAAGTATTACGACAAGGGAAGAATGCCCAACCTGTAACGGAACCGGTCAAATTCAACCTTCCATTGCCGTGGCGGATCAGATTGAAGAAAACATTGAGAAGGTGGTTCAGAATCAAAATGAATCTTCAATAAGTGTAGCAATGCATCCCTATTTACACGCCTATTTTACCAAAGGCATGATGTCTAAAAGGATGCGGATGTCAATGAAATACAAAGCCAAAATTAAATTGATAAGAGATACTTCTCTCGGATTGGTTTCGTATAAAATCTTTAATAAAAATGGAGAAGAAATTAATCTGGAAGCCTGATATCAACTTCTTATTTTATTTTCTTTTTCTTTCTGTAATCATTTTTTCCTGTGATTCAATCACAAAAGATGATATTGATCATCAGCACATAGAAATTGATCTTAACGTTAAGCGTTTAGATCAAAAACTTTTTGATGCTTCATCCATCGTTGAAATTGACAGCATCATTGCCAAAAATCGCGATGTCTTTAATCTCTATTTGGAGCTTAGCAAATTACCCAATTCGAGGGTATTGAGTGAGATGCTTTATCAAAGGGTTCAGGATTCCAGCGTAAGAGTATTTTACAATCAGTCACAAGAGATATTTGGGGATTTTAAGGAAAGAGAAAAGGAATTAAAAGGTCTCTTTAAACATGTCAAATACTATTATCCCGACTTCAGAGCACCTGAAGTAAGTTGCATTTTCACCGCATTTTTATCACCTCTGGATATTATAGTTAGCAAAGGCCATATTATCATTGGCCTCGATTATTTTTTAGGCCCCGAAGCCATGTATGTGCAAAACGACCCGCAGTATATTTTGGATCGCTACCGGCCGGAAAATCTGGTACCCATGTTTATAGGTTTGGGCATTTCCAATTTCTACAATGAAACCAACCATGAAGACCAAACGCTTGTAGCGGATATGATTTATTATGGGAAAGCGCATTATTTTTTAAGTAAAATGGTGCATGAAATTAGCGATTCACAAAATCTTGGCTTTTCAGAAGATGACATTATGTATTTCCGGGATAAAGAAAAAATACTCTGGGCCTATTTTGTCGAACGCAGTTTGTTGTTTGAAACGAACAGGATTGAAATTCAGAAGTACATCAGTGAAAGGCCTAAAACCATTGAAATTGAGCCGGAATGCCCGGGAAGAGTAGGCCGCTGGATGGGATATGAGATTGTAAAATCCTACATGGATAAAAACGAACTCAGTTTGCAGGAGCTCATGGCAGAAAAAGATGCTCAAAAAATATTCAGGCTATCGGGATACAATCCTTCGCGTTGAAATTAAAGGACAATCTCAAGTCCCAGATTGAATATAGGTCTCACATATTCAAATTCTACTTCTGAAGCAAAACCAAATTGATTAACAAATCTAAATCTGTCAAAATTTAATTTAAACTGAACAGCTTGTTGTGCAACAAGTTTTGAATCTCCGTCCTTTAGTAACAAAGATATTCTTTCCAGATAAGAAGCTTCAATTATGTGGTTTGAAGCAGCCCATTCACCTTGAATAAACATTCCAAAATACTCCTCGTTAAATTCACTATTAAAGCCTCCGGAAATTTCCAGTTTTTGTTTTTTACTTAATGAAACACCGCCCCACATAACTTCAAAATAGGATATATCTCCGGGAACGGCAGATATAAATTCCTGACTCAATTCATTAAAGATTATATTTTGAATATTTAAGGGATCGAAGCTATTGTTTCCGTTATTAACTTGTGCAGAAAATATTAAGAAGTTAGAGGGTCCAATATTTATTCCTAAATGTGGGTTTACACCATAATTGTTCAAGCTTAAACCAAATTGCAGTTTACTTAAACTGTCATAAGTGACGGTATTTAACTTTACAGGAAAATAGTTATAACTCTGGGCATTCACTGTTACATGAACAGTTATTAAAACATTGATAGTAATTATCCATTTCAAAATTTTCACAACTAAAGAAAACAAAAAGTACTTGATTTAATGGAATCTGCATGTACGGAAAATTGATAAAATATGATATCATCTTAAAGCTGCCCAAACTAAATTTTTTCCTTTAGTAAATAAATATGTCTCTATTTCGATCGTTATCACTAAATTAAGATTGGAAACAGGTCAAATTATTATGCAAAAGGTCAAATTATTCTTCTGGTATTGTGCCGGGGCAAATACGTCTTTGCTCAAAAAGGCAGAAACCGATTCTGAAAAATACGTCGGAATTGGTGCTACAATTTTCTTCACGGGTGTATTTGCGGCTTTGGCAGCAGCCTATGCGCTTTACACTGTGTTCGATAACATATTATTGTCCTCGGTATTTGGAATCGTCTGGGGCTTGATGATTTTTAACCTTGATCGCTTTATTGTATCCAGTATGCGAAAAAAGGAAGATACGCTCAATGAATTTTTACTGGCATTGCCCAGAATTGTTTTGGCAATTCTTATTTCAATTGTGATTGCAAAGCCACTGGAGCTCAAAATTTTTGAAAAGGAAATTGATACAGAGCTGATTAGCATGAATCAGGAAGTGCGCAGTTCACAGGAAAACTTCGCCAAAGAAAAATACATAGCCGAAAAGGCTGTGATTAATTCGGCGATATCCAATCTAAAAACTGAAATAGCTCAAAAGGAGTCGCAAAGAGATGAATTGAGAGAAAAAGCCCGCAAAGAGGCCGACGGAACGGGTGGAACCATGCTGAGAAATGCAGGGCCAATTTATAAAATCAAAAAAGCCGATGCCGATAAAGTGGATGCCGAGCTCAAAGATTTAAAGGATAAAAATCTTGCTCTTATTACGGATTATTATGGCAAAATGAAAGATTTGGATTCAAACATGCAAAGCGAACTGGCTACTTTGGAAAAAGCCGAAATAGGCGGGCCTGCTGCCCGGCTGGAAGCCATGAACAGGCTCAGTGCAAAGAGCGAAGCCATTTGGTGGGCCAATATTTTCATCATTCTACTTTTTATAGTGGTGGAATGCGCACCGATCTTGGTTAAATTGATTTCTTCCAAAGGACCTTATGATTATTTGCTCGAAGCCAGGGAATACGGTTTTGAAACAGCCATTCTCAAAGACAAGGCTTTTATTCACAGCGAATTGAAAAGAGAATCAGAAAAATTCAATGCCAAAGAAAAGGGCTTTGTTTTCGATCGTTTGGATGTTAAATTGGACAGCCTCTAAAGACAATTTGATCAGTTTAGCGTATAAATAATTTTGAAGAGAGAATCAATTGCTGAAAAATCTTAATAATACTTTCTATTTCAGCAATGGTTCATTGCTAAGCTGCTTTCTCAAACCTAAAAGCGTTTTATAGGGGAGCTCTGCAATAGAATTGTTAGCCAGCCAAATGGGAATATTTCCTCCGGGTTCGCTGTGAAATGTATAAATTACCTCTGTTTTTTCTCCTTGAGATTTTATCAGAATGGAACCATTTGCCTTTTCCATTCTAAGCACGCCTTTTATTTCGGCCAAATAATTGGGAATCCCTTTTAACAGAATCAGTATTTCATTTGTATCTATTTCCTCGAATGACATTTTGTATACCATGTCCCGATTGGCATAAGGCCAGGGAAAAATGGTTTCAACATAGACGTATTGAAAATCTTCTTCTTTTTTTAAGGTTTTGGACGTCCTGGTATATCCAAACCAGTTAATATAATTGTTGACCTCTTTGAGTACCTTACACACTTCTTCAATTTCAGCATTGACCAACACCTGCGCTTTAAATGATTTAAAGTTGGAGTCTTTTTCGCTTCGCGTGTAAACTGTGATACCATTATTTTGCTTGTCAAGCTCCCAGCTAGATTGAGATAAAACATTGAATGATGATAATAGACTAAGACTCAGTATCAAAATATGGACGACCCTGGCCATAATATTGAGTTTATAGGATGTACTCCTTTGTTTTATACAATCGGAAGAAATAGTATAAAAACAAAAGTGCAAAAATGAAATCACCGATTATGACAATGAAAACAATTGATTCTGCAAGACCGGAAGCGTAAAATTTATACAGTGAAATAGCAAAACCGATTTTTCCGATGCCCCCGACAATAACAATTCCCGTATGTTTTAAAGGATTATAGGCAACAATCGAATAGCCGATAAAATAAACAAGTGTTGTTCCCCATGCTCCCTGATAAATTGCATAAAAGAGGGGGTCGGTCAATTCGCGACTGAAAAAGCCCTGAAAGGTAAAGGCCGTGTTGAAATAGCCAAAAATGGCACCAATTAAGTTCCAAATGGCTGAAATAATAAAAATGACCCTGAAAAAGTTGATTTCTTTATTTTCCATTGTAATAGCATTTAAAAGTGATACGCTTTGTCTAAACTCTATTGCAAAGAATGATTAAAGCGTAAACTATTGCATTTACATATGTAAAGAAATGAGCCTATGAATTCATTTTTTTTCGAATTCTACTCAATTGTGTTGGGCTGATCCCGAGGTAAGAGGCAATATGATACTGTGGTATTTCCAATTCAATACCCGGATATTCTTTTTGTAATATCAAATAGCGTTGTTCTGCATCGAGTAAGGCCATTTCTATTTCTTTCTTCTCATTTCTTAAAAAATAGCCTTCTGCAATAATTCTTCTGAGTCTTTCAATCTCAAAATTTCCTTCGGATAATTCCTCGATTTTAAGAAATGAAGCTTTCCATATTTTGCAATCTGTTATTGCTTGTTGAGCCACGGCATTTTTTTGTTTGCTAATGAGCGAGGCATAGGAACCAATGATGGAAGGGGCAGAAAAAATGGTTTTGTTGTATTCTTTACCTTCCGCATTGATATAATAAGCCCTTACAATGCCACTCTCAAGAAAGGCTATTTCTTTTGCGTATTGCCCTTTTCGAATAAAATAGTCACCCTTCTTTAATTCAGCCTCAATAAAATTTTGAGCCATCAGCGCCATTGTCTTTTCAGACAAGGGCATAAATTGACTGAAGAAGCTTATTATGTTTTGCATGTTGACAAATGATGAAATTTTTTAAAAAGATTCAAAAAAGTCCTGATTTAAGCGGAATTATTTTTTGTAAAAAGCGCTTCATCACAACAATACCAGACCACGTCCTCACCTCCGGTTTCATAAGGGGCAAATTTTTCAAATTTCATCCCCACTTTTTCCATCACTTTTATGGATGCTTTATTTTCTTTCATTGCAATAGCTATAATGCGATTTAAATTGAGTTTATCAAATCCGTAATGCAAAATGGCGCGCGATACTTCTGTTGCATAACCTTTGCCCCAATAATTTGGCAGGAATCTATAGCCCAGATCAATTTCATCAAATTCGGGCAGATAGGCCAAACCGGCCCAGCCAATAAAATGCATCTCATCTTTTAAAAAGGTAGCCCATCTTCCAAAGCCATATTTCTTATAGTCGATGCTCCTTGTCTTTATGGCCTCTTCCATTTCTTCAATAGATTTAAGCGGTGCTTCTCCCGTAAATTTTTGAACCTCCGGATGGGAATGCAGTCGAAACATTTCCGCTTTATCATTAAGGCCAATTTCCCTTAATACCAATCTTTCTGTTTCTATTAGGGTTTTCATTTATTTATTGCAACGGCCTGGCCAAATGCAGTTTCCTGAATGGCAATGCGTATCTTGTGTTGACTGTATGTTATTTCTTATAATCTACTCTAACTATTTCTTTAATCCCCTCTAAATAAGGAGTCGGTTGTATATCAAAGTGATTATTAAATTTATCGGAGTTAAATACATAATCCCTGTCATATTGATACAACATTTCTGGCATCTCTCTCATAATAGGAATAAAAAGCCCAAGTAATTTTACTATAAATTTTGTTGCCACTTGATATTTAGGTTTTACTCCCATCTCATTTGCGATTGCTTCTATCCATTCCTTACCGGTTAAAGGATTTTTAGCTGTTGGTAAATGCCAGACTTGATTGTATGCTATTTCAGAATTCCCCAATAATGCGGTTGCTTTTGCAGCATCAGGTGTGTAAGTAAATGAATGTTTAAATTTTACAGAACTCATCCAATTCGCTTTTTTCCCTTTATGCAATGGTTTAAAAACAGTTTCTGTTAACATACTTGTGTTTTTTATGCCGGGTCCGTAAAAATCTGCAGAACGAGCAATTAGAGCTGTTAGTTTGCCTTCTTTTACTTTGTTCATAATCAGATTAATTATTTCTGCACGTATTTTTCCTTTCTTACTTGGAGGATTAATTAAGGTTTCTTCTGTCATACCATTCAATTGATTTGAATCGTACATGTAGATGTTGTCGAAAAAGACCAATTTGCAATCATGCTCAATGCAGGCATCAATTACATTTTTTGTAAAGATTGGCCAACTTTCCTTCCAGACTTTATAATTGTATGTAAATCCAACGGTCACATAAACTACCGAAGAACCTTTAACTGCATTTTTTACTTCACTTGGATTAAGAAGATTAGCTGATAAAAGCTCATCCGTTTGATGGACTTTTTCAGGGTTTCTACTTACCAATCTAATCTCATTTGTATATTTTTTTAGAGCCTTTGCAAGTTCAATTCCAATAGCCCCACCTGATCCTAATATTGTTTGCATATCTTTTTAATTAGCCCCAACGATTTGGTTAAATGCAAGAGGGCACAGACTCCCAACCACATTGGCTTTCCCGTTTATGTTTGTTAATTATTATTTCGTTTCAATATTGTGATACGCCCCCACTTGCATTTTAGCTATTGTTGGCCACTGGTTTTACTCGCCAAGTATATAGTTCTTGACGTTGTTTACAGTGCTTGTCAGCAATCTTGAAGGCTGTAATATCTTCAATTTTATAAACAGTTTTACCTTCAGTTTGTCCTAGTTGATCAACTGTATCCAGAATAAGGGAATCCCCATCCAATTCAATAACATAACCATATATTATTACCTCATCATTGAATTGAACTGAAATCAACTCATTTCTATTCTTGACTTCCTTTAAGTATTCATATCTCCAATTTTCAGAATCCTTAAAAGTCACAATAGGTACTATGTCAACTAAATAGTTTTTTTTGTTGACTAGATACTCATATGTTTTTTCATATTCTGATTCAAAGTCAATACTATCTATATTGCTTTGTTGTTCAATAACAATCCCATCTTCATTCCCAAATTGATCGAAATATCTTAATTGAATTATTTCCTCATTAAAATCCTCAATATATCCCAACCAAAAATCATTCTCTTCTTGATACAATCTGATTCCGATCAATTGCTTATTGGTTTTCGATTTTTCTAATATCTTATTTCTCATATTTTGAGGTGTTAATGACTGTCAGAACTAGTGGCCAACGTTTTGCTAAAATGTTGTATAACGGTTAGGTTGTTTGGGTATGCATTTTAGCCATTGTTGGGCGTTCGTTTTTTATTTCCACTGTTTGTTTTTCAAATTTGTTTTTTTGTAAATGTATTCGGAATCCATTATCAGTTTATTTCCGTTTACCACAATCTTGAAATCAGTTAGAAATTCAGGAATTGCATTTATGTCCAAATCCTTAATCAGAACTTCTATATCATTGTAATTCGGATTATCAATTACGATTGTTTCTTCTTGACCTAAGAAGTGGTAATGAACATTTTTTAAGGATTCAGTCTCAAATTCCGCGATTCCGTTTTCATTCGCTCCGATTCCAAGCGCTTTGTCGTTTATTTGAACATTGGCAAATCCAAGAGCACCATTTTTGTCAGAAATCTTTATTATAACTTTTCCATTTAATTCTGGATTTACTTTTCCTTTGTAGGTTGTTTTTGGAATTTCAGGTTGGTTGTATGTGTTCAAAGCAATTGTATCATTCGAAATTTTATTCCAAGTGCCTTTTACAACACTTCCTCCACCAACGTCCATAAAAATGAAATATTCAAAAGTTTTGTCTGATTTCAGTTCAATTTGAGTGCAGGCAAAGTAACTTTTTCCACATTTTCCATATAAACCAACGACTGATTTATTCGTTGAACAAGAACTAAAAAAAAGTAAAATTAAAATCAGTCTAATGTAATTCACAGGTTTTTCTTAAATGACGCACAACGACCAACTAAAATGAGTATGCGTCCCAGTGGCTAGAAGCAAGGAAACTTCCGTCTTGTAATGTCCTATCAAAGTGCTCAGTTCGCATATTCATTTTAGTGTTTGTTGTAGGTCGTGTCTTTTGCATTTTGATGTCCATTGAGCCTATTCTCAAGGATTTTTAGGTCTTGCTGATGGATTTTTTCATTTAAGTTGTCTGTTTCTTTTTCGATCTTATCTTCAAGTTGGTCGAGTTGGGAATTATTCTTTTGCACATCTTTATTAAGTTGCTCAAGTTTTGTATCAAGTTTGGTCATCCAAATTCTAGAATCATAGACAAACCAAAGACCAATAAATAGCACCAAACCAAGGGCATATGGTATCCAATTATTCTCAAAATGTTCTCTGATAAGTTTGGTGTTACTTTTAGGTCTTCTGGCAAAGGCTGATTCGTCAGATTTAGACTCATCACTTTGGTCTGACTCATCGAATTCATGATATTCAGGAACTGTTGGGTTATAATCCCTACCGCGATAGTACTTTGAGTAGTCCACGCGTTCGCCATAAGATTTGGGTTGTCCAGATTTCTTTCTTGCCATTATTTCACATAAAAATCATTAAGCCACTTCTTGAAATTCTTGTCACTGAAGTTCTCGGCAAGCTCTACAAATCTGTCGTACCTCATCTCAGAAACACTTTCTAAGTTGGGTTCATAGTATCGTTGATAGTCAATAGAAGCAAATAATTCATCTTCATCTGCTTTTTTGATGATATTGTAAATGACGTTATTGTAATCGAATATTTCTTTATCTGAAATTGATTCGTCCACAGGAAATTTTCTTGAAAAAGTAAGATTGATATCATTGACACCATCAACTGTCAGACCAATTGTTCTGTCAATGAAATTATTCGCGATTGTTTCATCTTTAAATAGATATCGCTTAATGAAACCAATGCGATGGATTTGTGTAATTCCATACTTTTTAAGCATTCCATTAATTATCTCGTCCCGGAAAGCCCTAATATATTCTTGGGTAGAAAATTCATAGTCTGATAGGTTTATTTCGAGAATAATATCTGTATTTGATATTTTCAAATAGTTCCTTCGCTTATCATGTAAAATTTTTGAGTGAGTTGATTCATGATTCACTTGTGAAAACAATCCAGGGTTGAAAAAAGCCTTCTTGCTATAAAGAATATTATCAACCATTGCACCTATATTATCTTCAATGGAAAAGTTTGCTCGGAATCTGATTCCAATCACTAAAGAGATCAAGTGATCTTCCAGCTTTTCAATTTTGGTGCTTAAAACTTTTTCTTTGGTTTTCATGATATGGTTCATTTAATACTGACTAACGTCAAATTTATTATATGATTATCAGTGCGTTATAAATTCTATTTTTATACTTAAAATTACTCATTTCTTCCAATTTGACGTTAGCTTCTGAATTCAATTCGGAAAGGGGGAAATTGATACTTTTCTCCAATCAATTTCTCGCCCGAATCTCCCCAATGACCTACAACGTCTGTATAAAATCCATAAACCGAATACAAACATTTACAAACGATTATTTCCAGATAAATGTAATAAAAAGGACTTTAGTATATTTTCAATTTTATTTAATCTCCCGACGATCCTGAAATTATTTTCAAAGCCTTTGGAATGAAAGAAATTTAAACTTTGGCCCTCTTATGCTGTTATTTAGATATGAGTTCTTATAAAATACAGGTGGTGGAAATAAAGGAAAGAACGCATGACACCTTTTCATTTGTTACGACCAAACCCAAAGACTATCAATTTAAACCGGGTCAGGCTACCGAAATGTCCATTTTAAAAGAAGGCTGGGAAGATGAAAAAAGGCCATTTACGTTTACAGGATTGCCGGATGGAGAGCATCTGGAGTTTACCATTAAAACCTATCCTTCGCATGAAGGCATGACCAATGAACTTTTAAAAGTAAAAACCGGGGATTTTTTTGAAATCGGAGATGCATGGGGCGCCATTGAATACAAGGGCAAAGGCCTTTTCCTGGCAGGCGGCGCAGGTGTGACACCTTTTATAGCTATTTTAAGACATTTGAGAAAAGAAGATAAACTCGCCGGGAACAAGCTGATTTTTGCCAATAGAAGTCCGGAAGACATTATTTTAGAAGATGAATTCAAAACCTTGCTGGGCGATAATTTTATCAATATTCTAGATGATAAGGGAGGCTCTGACTATGAGGAAGGAAGAATTGATAAAGACTTTCTCAAAAACCACATTTCCAATTTCGACCAACATTTTTATATCTGCGGGCCGGAAAAATTCAACGAAGCCATGATCGGATATCTCAAAGATTTAGGTGCGAATGCTGACACAGTTGTATTTGAAGAGTAAATTAATTCTCAAACTTTTTTTTAGTGGAATTTAAAAAAGCTTTTCCAATATTGGAGCTTCCAAAGTTGCGGTAAAAGAAACCTAAAAACCCCGGAGATTTTACATTGCTGATAATTAAATGGTATTCAACCTTATTATCCTGGAATTGGTACTTTTCTATAAAATGAGACCTGAAACCTGTAGACTTTCCTGCTGTGTATAGCTCATCAAATTCGATCGTGATTGAGTTTTCAGTACTTGTAATTGTGAAATTATTGCGCTTCATCAATCCTTCATTCGTTTTTATATGGATAAAATCATCACTCTTCTCTGTAAGTTCAGCTGAACTAATTCCTGGCATGAGTGTAGTAACTTTTTCAAAGTGTGTACCCTTGTCTTGAAAAGCACTTTTTACCTTATCCGGACTGCAATCTATTATTGTCTTTCCTTCAAACCAAATTTTATCCATTATTTCATTATCATTTTCCCAAGATTCACATGAGGTAATTATCACCAAAATAGTGAATAAAATTAGCTGATCACTAAAGCATACTTTCATCTGAATTAAGTTAAATGAAAGGCAGTCAAAATCTAATTTCAATTTGCTCAACAATTCTATCTACAAGTTTCGCTTTATCGAAATGTTTTGCCAAACGCAAAGCATTGGATCTGTAAGCATTCATTAGATCGGGATCTTCGGAAATATTTTGAATTGATTTTAAGAGCTCCATTGGATTGGCAAGATCCCAGAATAAACCCGCATTTTCTTTTAAAATTAATTCCTCTATCCAGCCTTTCACATTGATCACGGAAATACATCCCGCGGCGAGTCCATCAAAAAATTTATTGGGCGAACCCGTGCCCAAAAGCGGAAATTGGGCATAGCTAATAAAATTGAAATCGCTTTTGGCTAACAATTCAGCTACTTTTTCTTTATTCCCATAGTCTACAAAATGTACATTGGAAGGCGCTGAATTTTTTATTTTTTCTTCTTCTTTTCCGGCAATCATCAGGTAAAAGTGGATTTGAGGATAGTGTTTTTCGGCCACCCTGGCCAGCTCCACCATTTGCATCAGATCATTTGCAAGCCCTGCCGTCCCGACGTAAGTACAAATAATCTCCGAACCTTGAGAAGGGTTTATGTTTTGTTTCATGAACATAGCCGGATCAGCAAAATTTTCGACTACAATATTCGCCGTATAAGGCCATTTCTGATAAATATGAGCTTGAATATCTTTTGAAAGTGAAATGATCAGATCAGCCTTTTTGTAAATTTTTTTTTCAAGTTTTCGGCTAAAAAACTTCAGCATAGGATTTTTTAGTATCCCCATTTCAATCGGCACATCCGGCCAAAGGTCACCAACTTCAAAAACAAAGGGTTTTTTTGTCCACATGGCAAGCAGACCGCTACTCAAAGGCACCGAAACAGCGTAAACCATGTCAAATTCATGCTTTCTTGCTTCTTTTCGCGCCAGGTATAGAAATTTCACAAAAGTTTTGATCCTCTGCCAAAATCGCATTGAATTGCTCCATCCAACCGGTAAGCGAATCACTTCAACTCCCTCTTCCTGTGTTTCCTCTCTGTGCTCATTCGTATCACGTCTTCGGTCCTCGTCTTTATGCTCCTCACTCATTTGACCTGCAACTATAGTCATCTCATGCCCTGCTTTTTGCAAAGCCCTTGTCACATACCAGGAACGGATGCCTCCGCCTTCTTCGGGAGTTCTATAAAACTGGTGGATAAAAAAAATCCTCATAACTTAATTCAAAGATAAAGCCATGAGGATTACAATGAGCAAATAATATCTCTAAGCGCTGTAATTTTTAGAAAAGAAGATCAAATTGTCAACCATTCTTTGTGACGGAGAAAGATCTATTTTCTTAATTTCATTTTTAATAAAGGTAAAATCCGAAAGGTCGTTTTTTAACTCTTCATCTAAATTCAACGAAATTTCAATCTGTTCATTCTCTTCAGAATTCGTCTCGCCGTAGACATATTTAATTAATTCATCTTGGGTAATTGTTTTGATCATAGGCTATATTATGTTGTTTCAGCTTTTTTCTGAGATTAATTAATGCATATCTCATTCTGCCCAGAGCAGTATTTATGCTGACATCAGTAGCCTCTGCTATTTCCTTGAAACTCATATCGGTAAAGTGTCGCATAATTAATACTTCCCTCTGTGCTTTAGGTAACGTCTTAATTAGCTCTCTTATTTTCTTATGGGTCTCTTTATTTATTCTGTACGATTCAACCGAGTCTTCGGCAAAGGCCAGTGAATTGAAAATATTGCCTCCATCTTCTGTAATGATGGTTGGATTGCGTTTTTGCTTTCTAAAATAATCAATCGCAAGATTATGGCTTATTCTCAATAACCAGGGTAAAAATTTACCCTCTTCATTGTATTTTCCATTTTTGATGGTTTTGACGACTTTTATAAATACGTCCTGAGACAGATCTTCTGCTACGTAGCGATCTTTTACAATAAGAAAAATGGTGGTATAAACCCTGTTCTTGTGTTTCTCTAGTAATATCTTAAAAGCCTCTTCATCACCGTTCTTATAAAGCGAAAGGAGTTGTGAATCTTCTATTTGATAGTTTTTCATCTCGTATGTCACAAATTGGTAACGTAGAGCTTTATATCATAGAGTGCTTTTAGGGTTAAAATTTTTAGAACAAATTCAAAGGTGATTAAACAAAATGACAATGTCAAGTATTTATTTTTTGTTCATTTGCGAAATTAAGATCGAATTTAGCCTAAATCTTACATGCCGGAAACAGTAATTACAAAGAAAAATACACTAGAAAGCCTTGATCCTAAGGACTTTATTATAATAAAAGGTGCCAATGTCAATAACCTCAAATCCCTGGATGTGGCAATTCCAAGAAATAAACTAATTGTAGTAACCGGTGTATCGGGTTCGGGAAAGTCTTCTTTGGCTTTCGATACACTCTTTGCAGAAGGTCAACGTATGTACGTTGAAAGCCTATCCTCCTATGCGAGACAGTTTTTAGGGCGTATGGAAAAACCGGAGGTGGATTATATCAAAGGCGTGGCGCCGGCTATAGCCATCGAGCAAAAAGTGAGTACAAAAAATCCCAGATCCACAATCGGAACCAGCACGGAAATTTACGATTACATGAAATTGCTTTTCGCGAGAATAGGGAAAACATACTCCCCGGTTTCCGGTGAAATAGTCGAAAAACACAATGTTGAAGATGTTGTGGAATTTATCAGTTCCAGAAAAGAAGGAGAACGTTTTGTAATTACAACACCATTGATCAAACGCAAAGGCAGAACTATTTCAGACGAACTGAAAATACTCTTGTCTAAAGGCTATACCAGAGTGCGGTTAAAAGAAAAAGAGATTTCTTTCATAGAAGATATGATCGAAAAGGGCGAAAAACCCAAACACGAGGATGTCGAAATTATCATCGACAGGGATGCAGTAAAAAAGGAGGATGAAGATTTTCTTTTTCGTTTGACGGATTCGATTCAAACAGCATTTTTTGAAGGAGAGGGTCGGTGTTTTATTGTTATCGATGATCAAAAACACGATTTCAGCGAGTCTTTTGAAGCCGACGGTATTGTCTTTGAAGAACCCAGTGTAAATTTCTTTTCATTCAATAATCCCTACGGCGCATGCAGAAAATGCGAAGGTTTTGGTAAAGTATTGGGTATTGATCCCGACCTTGTCATTCCCGATCACTCGCTTTCCGTTTTTGAAGGTGCGGTGGCACCCTGGAAGGGAGAGACTTTAAAGAAATGGAAAGACAATTTCGTAATTGCGGCGGTTGAAAAACACGATTTTCCGGCGCACAGGGCCTATGGAGATTTGAGCGATGAAGAAAAGACCCTACTTTGGGAAGGTGCAGAAGGTATAAAAGGGATAAATTACTTTTTTAAATTTATTGAGTCCAAACTTCATAAAATACAATACAGGGTTCTTTTGTCGCGATACAGGGGTAGAATGGAATGCCCGGATTGCAGAGGAACCAGGCTAAGAAAAGATGCCTCTTACGTTAAAATTAATGCCAAGTCAATCACCGACCTGGTATTGATGTCTGTAGTGAATTTAAGTGCGTTTTTTGACAAAATTCAATTGAATGAAAACGATAAATCTATTGCAGAGCGGCTTTTAAAGGAAATTCAGTATCGTCTTAAATATCTCAAACAGGTTGGATTGGAATATTTGACCTTGAACCGTTTGACCTCAACACTTTCCGGAGGGGAATTTCAAAGAATAAAACTCGCTACCTCACTGGGTAGTGCATTGGTAGGTTCAATGTATATTTTAGATGAGCCGAGCATAGGATTGCATCCCCGCGATACCAAAAGGCTTATAAATATTCTCAAACATTTGCGCGATTTGGGTAATTCAGTGATTGTAGTGGAGCATGAAGAAGAAATAATGCGAGCAGCCGATCAAATCATTGACATCGGGCCGGATGCAGGCGTTTTAGGCGGGGAATTGGTTTTTCAAGGCACATTTGAAGCCATGAAAAAAGCTGATAAAACCCATACTACAAGATTTCTTTTAGGTGAAGACACGCTTCCATTAAATTCCCATCCTCGTCAATGGAAAAATAAAATAAGCATTAAAGGAGCCAGAAAACACAATCTGAGAAATATAGAGGTGGATTTACCATTAAATGTTCTGACCGTGGTAAGCGGTGTTAGCGGAAGTGGGAAAAGCACATTGATTTCGGATATCATTTATCCTCAATTGGGTAGGATGATTGATGGCATATTACCCGGAAGTGGAGAAAATTCCTTGATTTCAGGAGACTGGAAAAAAATAGGTCAGGTGGAGTTTGTTGATCAGAATCCAATTGGCAAATCATCGAGATCAAATCCCGTAACTTATATCAAAGCCTACGATGCCATTAGAAATTTATACGCAGATCAGCAATTATCAAAAGCAAGAGGCTATAAACCCGCATATTTTTCTTTCAATGTGGATGGCGGAAGATGTGAGGAATGCCAGGGAGAAGGCACAATTAAAATAGAAATGCAGTTTATGGCTGACATTATTTTAAAATGTGATAACTGTAAAGGGAAACGATTCAAAAGCGATGTCCTGGAAGTGGAGTACAATGGCAAAAGCATTTCGGATATTCTCGAATTGACAGTGGATGAGGCCATTGATTTTTTTGAAAAGGAAAAATCAATAATCAATAAGCTCAGCCCATTGCAAGAGGTGGGTTTGGGATACATCACACTGGGCCAATCTTCCAACACACTAAGTGGAGGAGAAGCACAAAGGGTAAAACTTGCCTCATTTTTAAGTAAATCAAATAGTGCAAATAAAATCCTTTTTATTTTTGACGAACCAACCACCGGATTGCATTTTCACGATATACAAAAACTTCTAAAATCCCTGCAGGCCCTGATTAATCAAGGCCATACCGTTTTGTTGATCGAGCACAATCTTGATGTCATTCAGTCGGCCGACTGGATAATTGATCTCGGTCCTGAAGGTGGAGATCATGGAGGAAAGATCATATTTACAGGAACACCTGAAGCGTTAATAAAAAGCGAATCGGGTTATACGGCTTCTTTTTTAAAGGAAAAATATCAACAGGAATATGTCTAGTCTAATAATCGACAGAGGGAATTCCAGAATTAAGGCAGCTATTGTTAAAAATGGCTCTAAGGACATTTCTGATCAAAGGATATTCTCAAATTTGACTGAATTAAAAGATTTTATTCATCAAGCAGGGCCCATTGAGCAAAGCATATATTCAGATGTTCAGAAGAACAGCAAGGAATTGGAGGAATTGCTCTATGAAAATGGTCTGAACTTTATTCGTTGTAATTACCTGCTCAAATTGCCCTTTAAACTGGACTATCATACACCTCAAAGTTTGGGGGATGACCGAATTGCAGCAGTGGCTGCAGCTAATAGTATTAACCCGGGTAAAAATGTATTAGTAATTGATATAGGCACATGTATTACCTACGATTTTATAGATGACAAATCGGTTTATCATGGCGGCGCCATAAGTCCGGGGATTAAAATGCGTTTTCAGGCCTTAAACAGTATGACCGGAAATTTGCCTCTTGTGGAGTTTGAAAATGAAAAAATAAATTTTCCGGGAAAAAGCACGGTGGATTCCATAAAAAATGGAGTATTGAAAGGGATAATTTTTGAAGCGCAGGCTTTTGTTGATGAAATAAACAATAAACACAAGGAATTAATCGTCCTAATTGGAGGCGGAGATAGAAAATACTTTGAATCTAAATTAAAAGGCAACATCTTTGCGCGCGAAAACTTAATACTGGAGGGATTAATCAGTATTCTATCATTTCATGATTCTCATTAACAGGCTTTTAGCCGTATTATTTTCATTAGTTTTTATACAGTCACTGATGTCGCAGGGCATTGGGAACTCACCCTATTCCAGATACGGAATCGGTGATGTGTTAATGGAAGGCACAGTAAGAAATCAGGGAATTGGTGGCGCCGGAGTAGGCTTACCCGATTACAGGTTTATCAATTTTCAGAATCCCGCACTTTTGAGTTTTAATAATGTGGTAGGATTTGAAGGGGGGCTTCTTTACCAGTATAAAACAATGAAAACCTCCACCGAATCGCAACGCGCGGTTGGGGCCACACCTTCCTATGGCATTTTTGCTTTCCCAATTACAAAACACTGGACAAGCTCGCTTGGTATTCGACCAAGTTCAATTATCTCATTTCAAAGATTATATTCAGAAACAGTAGTAGGCGATTCTTCAAATCAATTGCTTGTCAATGAAACAGGCAATGGAGGAATAAATACCGTATTCTTTGGAAATGGAATAGAAATACGAAAAAATTTATCCATTGGAGCGGAAGCATCCTATGGATTTGGTCGGCGTGAAGTTGAAAGCAGATTTGGTTTGAATCAGATTGATCCTTTTTTTCAAAACGTACTGGTGAAGCGTGAAAATTATCGGGGTTTTGGTTACAAGCTCGGTGCTTTTTACAGCATAAAACTGGATTCCATTGGCCGCACTGCCTTGGGTATTGGGCTGACATACAAATCCAATATTGATTATAACACGGATGTATTTATTTCCGGTCAGACGCAGGCTCTCGGTTTATCACTAACAGAAGATACTTTTCTTACCGAAGGTTATATTACAAAAGTACCACAATCATTTACGCTTGGAATAGGCCTGAAAAGAGCCAATGCATGGGGCGTCTCTCTGGACATTAATTACACGCCATGGTCACAATTCGATTCAAATTTTGAAAACCCAAAAGGCATTAATGTGTTGAATTACAGATTGGGTCTTGAATACGTACCAAATTATCGCTCGGTAAGTAGTGTCTTTGCAAGGTCTATTTACAGAATGGGTTTGTACTACGATCCTTTTATGTTTGAACTGGATCAGGGCACATTTGATGAAATTGGTATGAATTTTGGAATGTCTATGCCAATAAACAAAATAAACTTCCTAAATATTGGTCTAACTATTGGAAGGAGAGGAACTTTGGAAAATAATTTGATTTTAGAAAATTTTGCAAGGGTTTCTTTTGGATTTACTATTAACGATCCAAATTGGTTTAGAAGATTTAAATTAGATTAAATAAAATACGCAGAAAATGAAATTTACTAAGATATTCATATTGATCTTTTTGGCAATATCTTACAGCTTACAGGCGCAGGTTCAATTGAATTGGCCCGAGGACAAAGCAAGAGCACAAACAGAATATACCCTGATGAATGATTTAATCAATTCAGATCAGGAAGATAAGGCACAAAAACACTGGAACTGGTTGTATACAAATGCACCGGATTTGGATAACTCGTCTTATTCACTTTACAAGCAGGGAGAAAAAATATTCAATACGCTTGTTAAAAATACTGAGGACAAAGAACTTCAAAAGGCCTATCAGGATTCTGCCTTATTAAATCTTCAGGAAAGAATAGACAGGGGTGATGACAAGAAAGATGTCATGAATAGAATGGGTTATTTTCTTTTTCCTTATTGGATCAATCGTCCTGACAAAAGGGCTGAACTATTGGATAAGTATAAGGAAATACTCGATCTAAATGGTAATGACGCTTATTATATCAATGCAAAATATTTCTTTAAAACAGCCTATTACAATGTTGAAACGGGTGCAAAATTAACAGATGAACAAATCATAGAAGCCTATGACTTTGTAAACAACATTGTTGAATTTAACATTAACAAGGGCGGTAAGAATGTCGAGAAATGGCAATCTGTAAAAAATGAAATAGATAATGATCTTGCCAAATTGGTGGATATTGATTGTGATTTCATTTCAAAGAACTGGGTGCCAAAATTCAAAGCGAATCCGGAAGATCTTAAAATGGCCAAAAAAATATTTTCGGGAATGCTGACAGCAAAATGTACTGATAATCAGGTTTGGCTTGAAGCGGGAGAGCTAATAAATAAAATTGAACCCAATTTCGGTTTAGCTAAAAATCTAGGAAGAAGGTTTCAGTCGGAAGGGGCTTATGAAAAAGCGATAGCCTATTTTGAAAGAGCTGTAGAAATGGCGAAAACACCGCAGGACAAAGGCGAAGTCAATTATTACCTGGCATTGACCTATTATCAGAAAGGATCAAAATCAACTGCCAGAAATTATGCCTTTAAAACAATTCAGGCAGACCCGGGACAGGCAAAAGATGCCTATTCACTGATAGGTGATTTGTACATGAATAGCTATAACGATTGTAAAGCGGATAATATAGTTGATTCAAGGGCTGTTTATATTGCAGCTTATGACATGTACTCAAAAGCAGGAAATACAGAAAAGATGCAAAATGCCAAAGCGCAATTTCCGTCAATAGAAGAAATATTTACACAAGGCAAGAAAGAAGGTGACCAGGTTACCATTTCTTGTTGGATCAATGAAACAGTACAACTACAAAGAAGGCCACAGTAAAAAGGCAGTCAAATTTATTCAAATTGCAATAGCACATGCCGCGGTATGTGCTTTGCTGCTTTCATGCGGGGATCAGGATCTGAGCGAAAAAGATTTTCGCCCTTACAAAGGCCCTATTTCAATAATTGAAAACTTTGAACTGACTTATAGCGATTCGGCTAAAATTAAGGTTCGCTTAATGGCCAAAAAACAATTGGAATTTGGCAATGGGGATAGAATTTTTCCCGAAGGTGTGTACATAGAATTTTACAATAAAGAAGAAGTATTGGAAACTACTTTGCAAGCCAATAAGGGAACTTTGGATGGCAAAACAAAGATTTATACAGCAACCGGAGATGTAAAAATTCATAACTTAATTCAAAGCAAGTCACTGTTTTCTGAAGAACTGCATTGGGACCCGGCCAAAGAATTAATTTATACCGATAAGAATGTTATTATCATTCAGGATGGAGAAAAAATTACCGGTACCGGCCTAGAAGCTTCTCAGGATTTTGAAACGTATGAAATTAAAAATCCCCGCGGCAGCATTTTAATAGATAATCCTGAAGATGAAAATCCCAATGAATAATCGCGCTTTATTGAAAAATTCTGGATTTAATATCTCGAAATTGTAACTTAGAAAAGTATTGGATTTACAGATTGTATTTTTAGTAGTACTAATGCTGAGTTTTTCAGCATTTTTCTCTGGTTATGAAATAGCTTTTGTATCGGCCGATAAGCTTCATATAGAACTTCAGGGTAGCCAGGGTAAATTCTCAGACCGGATTTTATCCAATTTTTTAAAGAAACCCTCCAGATTTATTGCCACACTTTTGGTAGGAAATACAATAGCACTGGTCTTGTATGGCATTTTAATGACGCAGCTTCTGGATCCATGGCTGAGGACCACCTTACCGGTCTACGCAAATAATGAATTGATTTTGTTATTGGTCAATACTATAATTTCTACACTAATTGTTTTGGCTACTGCAGAATTTCTCCCTAAGAGTATATTCATGATCAATCCAAACCGATTGATGGAAATACTGGCCATTCCGGCTGTCATTTTTTATTATGTTTTATCTCCGCTTGTTTTCGTGATTGTGGGGATGTCGAAATTTTCAATCCGCAATATTTTGCGTTTGGAATACGAAGAAGATAAACCCGTGTTTGGTTTGACTGATTTGAACAATTACATTTCAGAAATGTCAAAATCCGATGATGAAAACTCAGACGTAGATCCAATCATTTTTAACAATGCACTTGAATTTAAGACCCTAAAAGTGAGGGATTGCATGATTCCCCGTACAGAGATTAAAGCCATAGATATTGAAGATGGCGTGGATGATTTGAAAGAAGTATTTATAAAAAGCGGGCATTCTAAAATATTAATTTATAAAGACAGCATCGATAATATATTAGGCTATACCCACTCATCAGCCTTGTATAAGAAACCTAAAGAAATGGATGACATCATCACTGCGATTAATATCGTACCGGAAACCATGTTGGCCAATGACCTGATGGTTCAATTTATCAATGAAAATAAAAGCATAGCCCTGGTGGTTGACGAATTTGGAGGAACTTCTGGAATTGTGACCATCGAAGACGTTATGGAAGAAATCTTCGGCGATATAAAAGATGAACACGATACCGAGGAAATGATAGAAAAGGTGATCGACGATAAAAATTATCTTTTTAGTGCAAGGCTTGAAGTGGATCATATTAATGAAAAGTACAATCTTAAAATGCCGGAAGGTGATTACGATACACTGGGTGGATTGATACTAAATGTAAATGAAGATATACCATCAATAAACGATGTGATATTAATTAATAATTACAAGATAACTGTCCTTACAATGGACAAAACAAGGATCGATACGGTGCGAGTAACCACGTTAAATGAAGACTGATCTTTTTTATCTTTTTAATAGTCTTTTGAAATCGTTCTAGAACTTATATTTTTGCGAGCCAAATAATCAGGGTAACATGGGAATTATCAATACATTAAGAGAGAAGATGGGCCGTTTTGTGGTCTTCGCAGTTGGTTTATCTATTCTGGCATTTGTCGCAGCCGATTTATTAGGGCCTAATTCTTCCCTTTTGGGAGGGGGACAGCAAACCGTAGGCGTAATTGCAGAACAAAAAGTGTCTTATCCTGAATTTGTACAGGAGTTTGAAAGGTTAAAAACCAATTATTCACTTGCAAACAACGAAAGTCCGGGATCTGAAATTCAAAATCAGTTAAGAGAGCAGACCTGGAATAACTTTCTTATCAAGTATGCTTTTCAAAAAGAATTTGAGGCCATTGGACTGGAAGTGACCGATGAGGAAAAAATCGATATGGTGCAAGGCGTAAATATTCATCCGAGCATTGTACAATCATTCACAGATGAGAACGGTCAATTTGACAAATCGCGGGTTATCAATTTTCTTCAAAACTTTGACCAGCTGGAACCGCAGATGCAATACAACTGGGCTCAGTTTGAGAAAAATTTAGGTCCGGAAAGAATGCAAAATAAAATGAATTCACTTTTGCAGAAATCGGTATTTGTGAATAAGTACGAAGCGCTTTCCACACACATAAAAAGCGAGGCCAAGATCAATGGAAGATTTCTCTATGTTCCTTATTTTTCAATAACCGACTCCACAGTTGAAGTAAGCGATGCCCTTTTAAAAGATATTCTGAAAGAACGTAAAGAAGAGTTTAAGAAAAGCGATAATTTTTCAATTGATTACATCACTTTTAAAGTTGAGCCAAGCTCTGAGGACTCGCTGTATTTTGTTGAGGAAATGTCCAGGCTTGCAAAGGACTTTGAATCTGTAAAAGATGACACTTCCTTTATCAAATTAAATTCAGACCTGTCAGAACTGCCCACATTATACCGACCGGATCAATTACCGATTGAAGTAGCATCAAGAATTAATTCGCTTGATTCAGGCGATGTTTTTGGCCCTATAGCCAATACAGGAAATCTTGAAATATATAAACTAATGGGAACGATTTCGGATACATCCGGTGAATACGCACAAGCAAGTCATATCTTATTTAAAACCGATGATGGAGATGCAGAAGCAAAATCAAAAGCAAGGGGAATATTAAGACAGCTTCAAAATGGTGCAGATTTTGCAGAAATGGCAAGAGAACACAGCGAAGGACCAAGTGGTCCAAACGGTGGTGAATTGGGATGGTTTGGTAGAGGCCAAATGGTAACCGAATTTGAAAATGCTGTTTTTAATGCAAAAAGAGAGGGTGTCATCAATGAATTGATAAAAACTCAATTTGGGTATCATATTATTAACGTTACAGCTACAGCATCCAAAGAGAAGTACCTAGTCGGTAAAATCACAAGGGAAATTACACCAAGCGATGAAACGGCAAATGAAGTGTTTAGAAAAGCCGATGTCTTTGCTGCAACCGTTAGCTCACCGGAAGAATTTTCAACTAAAGCAGAGGAAATGGGCTTAAGCGTACAATCAGCCAGAAATATTGGTAAGAATGACAGAACCATCAATGCGCTCAGTAATATTAGAGAAGTAATACGATGGGGATTTTCCGATGCATCTGCGGGCGATATTTCAGAGGTATTTGAAACCGGTGATCTATTTCTGATTGCATTATTGACTGAAAAAAATGAAGAAGGATATGCCGATCTTGAAGACGTCAGAGAAAGGTTAATGCCAATCGCACTTAAAAAAGTGAAAACCGATGAAATTATCAAGCGATTAAAAGAACTAAATATTGAAGATTTAGACGATGCTGCAGAATCATACGGAAGTAGTGCCAGTGTTTATCAATTAAGTGGAACCAGCTTCAATACAAACACACTCACCGGCGCCGGATTTGATCCCGCCGCAGTTGGTTTTGCATTTGGAATGGAAGCAGGTGAAAAATCAGAGCCGTATCAAGGAGAGAATGGGGTATTGGTCTTTGAAATTAACGACGTAATTCCGGCTAATCCTGCTGAAGACATCAATAGTATTAAACAAAATCAGGTTCAACAAAGAATGGCCTCAGTGCCAATTGAACTTACAGAAACGATAAAAGAAAAAGCGGAGATCGAAGATAATAGATTCCGCTTCTTCTAGATTTCATTAACCAGGCAATTAAAGGTCGATCTTATTCAAATGATAGGATCGACTTTTCTATTATATCACAGCATTCGTGCAATTGCTCTTCTGTAATTATCAATGGAGGAGCAAACCTGATTTTATTGCCATGTGTAGGTTTGGCCAGCAATCCGTTTTCTTTCATTTTCATGCACATATTCCAGGCCAATTCGCTGTCCTCTTCCCCTTTGATGACAATTGCATTTAAAAGCCCTTTGCCACGCACCAGTTTAACAAGATCGGTTCTGGATATCAGATCATTCATTCTATCTCGGAATACATGACCAAGCTTTTCGGCATTTTCAGCCATTTTTTCATCGACTATGACCTGAAGGGAAGTTTGCGCAACAGCACAAGCCAAAGGGTTTCCTCCAAAGGTTGAGCCATGCTCTCCGGGACCAATGGTCAACATCACTTCATCAGATGCCAAAACCGCAGACACTGGGAATACACCTCCGGAAAGTGCTTTTCCGAGAATGACAATATCCGGTTTTACGCCTTCATGGTCAGAAGCCAGCATTTTACCTGTTCGGCCAATGCCGGTCTGAACTTCATCGGCAATTAATAGCACATTGTATTTTTTACAAATTTCATGGGCTTTTTTGAGATAGCCTTCATCGGGCACTACAACGCCCGCTTCGCCTTGTATCGGCTCTACCATAAAGGCACATACATTAGGGTCTTTCAGTCGTTCTTCCAGGGCTTCAAGGTCATTGTAAGGGATGACATCATAACCGGGCATAAATGGTCCAAAGCCCTCATAACTTTTAGGGTCATCTGAAGTAGAAATGGCAGCCAGGGTTCTTCCCCAGAAATTACCATTGACAAAAATGATTTGGGCTTTATTTTCCGGGATGCCCTTTTTTTCATAACCCCATTTTCTTGCGAGTTTGTTTGCTGTTTCTCCTCCTTCTACGCCGGTATTCATTGGAAGTACGCGGTCATAGCCAAATAATTCGGTTATGTATTTTTCAAATGGGCCTAAGATATCATTGTGAAATGCACGTGATGTCAGGGTAAGTGTTCTGGCCTGGTTGACAAGTGTATCCACAATTTTTGGATGGCAATGTCCTTGATTTACTGCGCTGTAAGCTGAAAGAAAATCGTAATATTCATTTCCTTCTACATCCCATACTTTAACTCCTTCACCTCTGTGAAGCACAACCGGCAATGGATGATAATTAAAAGCGCCGTACTTGTGTTCCAGCTCTATCGCCTCTTTAGATGAGATTTTTGTGTCAATCATATTTTTACTTTTTCGTCTGTGGTAAATTTCTATAATTCGTTTGTGAAAATGAAAGAAAATGTAGAAACAGTTCCCTTTCATTTACATTTACTTATTCTATGTAAAATATTGCCTTAAAGTTTCATTATTTCGGATTTTTTACGACTTTTGCAAGCCCGAATTAAAAAAGCTATTAAAAATGGCAAGAGTTTGCGATATATCAGGAAAGAGACCAAAAGTTGGAAACAACGTTTCTCATTCCAATAACAAGGTTAAGAGAAAATTTTATCCGAATCTTCATAAGAAGAAATTCTATTATGAGGAGGAAGATAGATGGTTAACCTTAAAGGTAACTTCATCAGTTTTGAAGACAATCAACAAAAATGGTCTTCACGCTGTAATCAAAGAAGCAAAAGAAAAAGGAACATTGAATACTAAAGCTGTTTAAACAGAAAAACAATGGCTAAAAAAGGAAATAGAATTCAGGTGATATTAGAGTGTACGGAGCACAAGGAAAGTGGCAAACCGGGTACTTCCAGATACATCACTACGAAAAACCGAAAGAATACAACAGAAAGATTGGAATTGAAGAAGTTTAATCCAATTCTTAAGAAATACACTGTTCACAAAGAAATTAAATAATCATGGCTAAGAAGACTGTAGCAACGCTAAGAACTGAGAAAACCAACCTTACTAAGATTATTCTATCAGAGAAATCTGAAAAAACAGGCGCTTATACTTTCAGAGAAGTAATTGTAGCAGCTGAGAATGTCAAAAAATACGTAAACTAAATAAGGTTTTACAATAATTTGAAAGTCCCTATCTTTTAGGGACTTTTTTTGTTTAAAGCGATATGGGAATTTTCGGATTTTTTTCCAAAGACAAAAAGGATAAACTTGATAAGGGGCTGGAGAAGTCTAAAGAATCAATTGTCGGTAAGCTCAGCCGTGCAGTTGCCGGTAAATCAAAAGTCGACGAGGATTTTCTTGATAATCTTGAAGAAATATTAATTAGTGCAGATGTAGGTGTCGCCACTACGGTGAAAATAATTGAGCGACTGGAGGAGCGGGTAGCCAGAGATAAGTTCATGAATATCGATGAACTCAATTCAATTTTGAAGGAAGAAATATCAGGGCTTTTTGACCTTGGTGAAAAATCGAATCCCGACTTTTATGAAAACCCCGAGAGGAAAATTCCTTTTGTGATGTTGATAGTAGGGGTGAATGGTGTTGGCAAAACGACAACCATCGGAAAATTGGCCAGTCAGCTAAAAAGTGAAGGAAAAAAGGTGGTAATTGGCGCTGCGGATACTTTCAGAGCTGCAGCTGTTGAACAAATAGAAATGTGGGGAAAGCGAATCGATGTTCCGGTGATATCACATGGAATGGGCAAAGATCCGGCTTCCGTTGCATTTGATACTGTAAAAAGAGCAGTTGACGATGAAGCCGATATCGTCCTGATCGACACAGCAGGAAGACTTCATAATAAAGTGAATTTGATGAATGAATTGTCCAAAATCAAAAGGGTAATTCAGAAATTTATTCCGGAAGCACCGCAGGAAGTCCTGTTGGTTCTGGATGGCAGCACCGGCCAGAATGCATTAAATCAGGCTCAGGAATTTACAAAAGCCACCCAAGTGACCGGTATTGCGATTACAAAGCTCGATGGAACGGCCAAAGGTGGAGTGGTAATTGGCATTGCAGACCAGATGCAGATTCCATTGAGATATATTGGAGTGGGAGAGGGTGTCGAAGATTTGCAGGTATTTAATGCTTCGGAATATGTCGACTCACTTTTGGGCTAATAATTAATAATTGAAAACAAAACTTAAAAATAACAAGGTCAATATCATCACATTAGGTTGCAGCAAAAACCTGGTGGATTCGGAAAATATCCTTACTCAATTGCGCGGTAACGGTATTGATGCCCATCATGAATCAAAAGAGGATGATTCAGAGATTGTTATAATCAATACCTGTGGATTTATTGATAACGCGAAGCAGGAATCGGTAGACACAATTTTGAGATATGCCGACGCCAAAGCGCAGGGTGAAGTGTCTAAGGTCTTTGTGACAGGTTGTTTATCTCAACGCTACAGGGATGATCTCGAAAAAGAAATCCCCGAAGTCGATGCATTTTTTGGCACCATGGAATTGCCCCTTCTCCTCAATCGTTTTAATGCGGATTATAAACACGAGCTAATCGGCGAACGACTTACAAGTACTGCCGGTCATTATGCACATTTAAAAATTTCCGAGGGTTGTGACAGGCCTTGTTCCTTTTGTGCCATTCCTTTAATGCGGGGCAAACACAGGTCCGTGCCTATTGAAGATTTGGTCTTGCAATCCAAAAATCTGGTAAAAAACGGGGCCAGAGAATTGTTACTCATTGCACAGGACTCTACTTATTATGGATTGGACTTGTATAAGAAAAGAAATTTGGCAGAATTGCTTGAAAAACTTGCGGATGTGGAAGATCTGGAATGGATCCGTTTGCATTATGCATTTCCCAGTGGCTTTCCTGAAGATGTAATTGAAACCATTGCCAAACACAAAAACATTTGCAATTACCTGGATATTCCACTTCAACATGCTTCGGACAATATGCTCAAAATAATGAGAAGAGGAATTACTGCTAAAAAAACGGATGATCTAATTAAAAAATTCAGAGATTTTATTCCCGATCTTACCCTCAGAACTACCTTAATTTCAGGGCACCCCGGTGAGACTGAAGCAGATCATCAGGAAATGCTTGAATTTGTTGAGAAACACAAATTTGACAGACTGGGCGTATTTACTTATTCGCATGAAGAAGACACCCATGCCGGTGATCACATGAACGACGATGTGCCCGAGGAATTAAAAGAAGAACGACTGTCGGAAATAATGGAATTGCAGGAGGGCATCTCGGCTGAATTAAATAAAAAGAAAATCGGAAAGGTGTTTAAAACAATAATTGACCGCAAGGAAGGTGAATATTTTATAGGAAGAACAGAAGCGGATTCACCCGAAGTAGATAATGAAGTTTTAATTTCAGCACAGGATTCTTATTTAAAGACCGGTCATTTTTACGAAGTAAAAATTGAGGCTGCGGAAGCATTTGATCTTTATGGCAAGGCGATTAAAGCATGTTAGAATTTTTAGAATCTATATCGTACAGAGATACAAATCAGTTTCCTGCTTTATTTCTGGACTACATAGATAGAAAAGAAAATTTAAAAGATTTTTATAAATACTATCCGGATTTAGAAGGATTTCAACAACTCATAAAAGAAAGATCATCTTTTGATTCAGGAAAAAGGGAAGCTCTCAAAAACCACTTTTTCAATCAATACGAAGGTATTGAACTTCATGAAAACGTTAAAGAGAATATTCAAAAGTTATCATCTCCGGATACTTTTACTCTGACTACCGGTCATCAGTTAAATTTATTTACAGGGCCGCTTTATTTTATTTATAAAATACTCACTGTCATCAATTTGGCAGAAACCTTAAAAAAGGAATTTCCTGACAAAAATTTTGTGCCCATTTATTGGATGGCATCTGAAGATCACGATTTTGAAGAAATACAGTATTTCAATTTTGATAGGAAGAAATACAAATGGGATTCGGATCAAAAAGGGGCTGTTGGTCGATTTTCACTTGATAAAATTCAAGACTATTTAAAAACACTTCCTCTTCCGGATGTTTATACATCTTTTTATTCAGACAATTCTTCATTAGCAGAAGCACATTTAAAACTGGTAAATCATTTATTTGCAGAGCATGGCCTTTTGGTATTGGATGCAGACTCTAAAGAATTAAAAGCGACTTTCGGCGATATTATTAAAACTGATATAGACTCGAAAAGTAGTTTTGTAAATACAGATCAAAGTACAAAAGCGCTAAAGAAATTGGATTACAATACACCCGTAAATCCAAGAAAAGTCAACTATTTCTATTTAAGGGATGGCTTAAGAGAAAGAATTGAAATTAATGGTGATGATTTTTTCTACGATAAAAATGGGACAAGACAGAATATCAACCTGGATGATTTAATTAAAAATGATCCTGAAAAAATATCACCCAATGTTATAAGCAGGCCACTGTACCAGGAATACATATTGCCAAACCTGGCTTATATCGGGGGACCTTCTGAATTGTCGTATTGGCTCCAATTGAAAAGTACCTTTGAATCTTTGGATGTAAACTTCCCCTTGCTTGTTCCAAGATTTTCAGCGAGTATTCTCAGTGAGAAAGCAATAAAGAAATTAAATGAAATCAGACTGGATCAGTTGAAAATGCTTTTTGAAGATGAGCGCGAAGTGCTTATTATACTTTTGAAAAAAAATGATCTTTTAGATAACGAGAAACACGATATCTGGTCGGGAGAAATTGAAAAACTATTTCAAAATATTAAAGTAGAAGCAGAAAAGAAAGATAAAACACTTGGCCCCAGCGTAGAAGGCAGAAAAAAGAAAGTGCTGAAGGAATTGAATAAAATTCGAACAAAAATGGAAAGCGCTGAAATAAGAAATCAGGAAATACTTAGAGATCGATTCTTCTATGCAAAAGAAGAGCTTTTCCCGGGAGGCAGTTTTCAGGAACGTTTTGACAATGTTTTTGAATACCTGGCCGAGAATGAAAGTTTTATTTCTGAGCTAAAGCAAAAATTTGAAAACCCTTTCAATTTTGCGCATACTGTTTTTAAAGCATAAAAAAACCCTGAACCCCATTCTCGATAACTATCGGGACCTGGGGCGTCAGGGTTAAATCAATAAAAAAATCTACTACTCGATTATAAGTTTTTGAGTAATCTTGTTCTCACCGGATCCAAGTGTAACAAGGTAAATACCTTTGCTTAGATCGCTAATATCCAATTGGAAAGCATTTTCACCGTTTCTGATTTCTTTAGAAACAAGCTTCATCGACTGTCCGATCATATTGGCAAAATTGATTTCAATTTCTCCTGAGGCATCAGAACTGAATGACAATGTTACATTGCCCTGAGCCGGGTTAGGATAAAGTGCAAAAGATGCTCTTTCTATTTGATTTTCTAATCCAGTTATAAATGGGAAAGGTAAAGTAACAACCGTTAATTTATTCTCTGAAGTTACAGGGAATGGATCATTTAAAAATGGACCTGCATAATTATCATGCTGGAACAGACAATAAACATTACCATCTGTTACTCTTTTAATAGTTGCAGGATAAGCTTCTTCTCCTACTGTACCATCAGTTACATCATTGGCAAAAAGTGCAGATGCTACGTTTACAGGATCTGACCAACTCATACCATTGTTTTTGGATTGTAGATAGTATAAATCTCTTCTGTATCTGTTGTCAAATGGATTGTTATCTGAACCTGCACAAACTCCGGAATAGATAATTCCAAGATTGCCATTGCCATCTGAAAAGATTCCCGGATGGCTAAACATTCCAGTCGTATAGCTTCCAAAATCATCAGAAACAGTCGGATAATCTCCCATTGTTGTCATGTCCGGTACAGAATCGAACAATACATAAGCAGAGTAATCAGCTGTGTCATTCACATCAAATCCTACCGGCATAGTTGAATTCCAATACCAAAGACCTCTAGTAGCAGGATACCATGAACTGGCACTAAGACTTCCCGGATCAGTTAAAACTGCGGTAATTCCACCTGTACAATGAATTGTACCATCATTGCCAATTAATCCTCTTACATCGGCATGTGGAGTTAAAACCTGATAACCACCGGAAGCTGTATCCAATGCTGCATTGACAGTATCAAAAATATGAATTGTAGTACAAGTAAAGGTATTTCCTCTATCGGTTGATAAATACATGTTGACGTTGTTAGGGTCAGTACCTGTGAAGGAAGCATTACCACCTGCCACAATTAGAAGCGTATCTCCTTTGGCATCCAAATCAACAGCATCTTCGGTTGTTTCTCTTAGAGGACATCCGGAAACCGAATCAAATGCAAAATCCTTTACACTCCAGGTGGCTCCTGCATCATCTGATCTACCGAAATACATTGTACTACCATTAGAATAGGTTGTGTAAATCGTATTTCCTTCAGCAGTAGAATGATAAAAGGTCACTCCCGTTCTAACGTGTAAATTACCTCCTCCAAGATCACTCGGCGTATAGTCTGATGCGCCTTTTGTTGAAGTATACAATCGATCAGTATGCGCAAAAATGGCTTCTCCATTTCCGGCAATTGGAGCTATCGAAGGCCAACCTACTCTTTTTTCAGCTAAACCAAAGCCGGTATTGTTGGAATCACCCGGTACCCAGGCCTGAGCGCCTGCATCATAATAGTTATAACCGATTCCTCTTAAAGCATTACCTGGATCTCTGATAGTATCTACCGCTTTTGTCCAAACTACCTGGATGTTTCCTGCATCATCCTGATAAATTCTCTGCTGCATTCCACCGTTGGTTTGATAATCATACCAGGTATATCCAACAGTGTCACCATAACTGGGAATAGCAGCACTTTTTAAATAGGAGCCTTTTGCTATGGGCAAGACTTCATTTCCCGTTTTTATTTTATCGGTTTTAGGAACAGCGTTCTTAAAAATTGACGGATTTGTTCGTGTCAACTGAGCAAAAACACACAAATTGACAAACAAAACCAAAGTCAAAAAAGTAAATAATTTTTTCATAGTTATAATTTTAATTCCATTGATTATTGAAATTAAATATTTAAATCTATTTTTTAAAGGAAAGGCATAAAAAAAACCCTGATTCCTCAGCATAAATGCCGAGTTATCAGGGTTTATTTCAAACCAGACTAAGAATTAGTCTATCACTAATTTTTGAGTGATTTTGTTTGCACCTGTTCCAACTGTTACAAGGTAAATACCTTCGTTCAAGTCAGAAATATTCAATACATGTGCATTTGATCCTTTTACGATATCAACTTCTACAGACTTAACTGTTTGGCCAATCATATTTGAAACAAATATTGTTGTATTTCCATTAACTTTTGATTCAAAAGAAACAGTAGCATGGGCATTGGCCGGATTAGGATAAATATTCAGGCTTTCTTTGGCGATTTCCTCATCTATACCAGAGATTAAAGCCGGATCTAATCTTAAAACAGCCAGTTTATTTTGCTCAAGTACCAAGGCACCCTGAAGTGAAGTTCCAGCATAATTGTCATGTTGGAAGAAGATCAAAAGATCATTCTGTACCCTCTTAGGAGTCACACAAAATGCTTCTTCACCCACAGTACCATCTGTTACATCATTCGCAAATAACAGACTTGCTACGTTTTTAACTGAAGACCAAGTCATTCCACCATCACCGGATTTCATAACATAAATGTCTCTTCTGTATTGAGCATCGAAAGGATTGTTGTCCGAACCTGCGCAAATTCCGTCAAATGCAATATATAAGTTTCCGGCAGCATCTTCACTTACAGTAGGGTGAGCAAACATACCAGTTACATAAGTACCGAAATCCGCACTAGCCGTAGGATAAGAACCCATTGTAGTCATATCAGGAATAGAGTCAACTAATACATGAGCTGCATAGTCAGCTGGATCATTCAAATCAAAACCAGCCGGCATATCAGAATTCCAATAGTAAATACCTCTGGCTGTTGGGAAATAACCAGCAGTAGTTAAATCACCAGGATTAGTTAGACCCGCAACAACACCACCGGTAATGTGAATTCTTGAATCCTCACCAATAGTCACTCTCATATCACCTTGTGGACATTCAACGGTATATCCTCCAGAAGCTGTATCCAATTCAGCATTAATTGTATCAAACACTGCTACAGTAGTTACTGAGAAAGTTGCTCCTCTATCAGTAGAAAGATAAAGAACCAGATCATTTGGTGTAACTCCACCATATCCTGTATAACCACCAGTTACGATAGCTACAGAATCACCTTTTGCGTGGATGTCATAACCATCAGGTACAATTGTTCCTCTCAATGGTGTTCCGTAAACTGAATCAAGGATCACATCAGCGATAGGCCATGTAGCTCCACCATCATCGGTTCTTGCAAATGCCAATGATACTCCATTATCATATAATACGTAAGCAGAAGCCCCTTGGCCATAAGAATGATAGAAAAGCGCACCTGCAGTCAAATCAGCAGTTAGGTCGACAGCAGTTACTGCAGAAGCCCCTTTAGTTGAGTTGAGAAGTCTATTGGTATGAGTAAAAATATGCTCATTAGTTCCATCACCATTGGCAATTGAAGGCCATCCAACTCTTTTATCGGCTAATCCAAAATTTGCATTATTTGAATCCCCGGGTATCCATGACTGAGTACCTGCATCATAATAATTGTAACCTACACCACGGTTTGCATTGGCAGGGTCTCTTATAGTATCAAGAGCTTTGGTCCAAATAACCTGGATGTTACCGGAAGCATCCTGAAAAATTCTGTTTTGCATTCCCTGGTTAGTTTGCAAGTCATACCAGGTATAACCCACAGTATCACCATAGGATGGAATTGCAGCATTGCTTTTCATTACAGAAATCTTAGAAAGATCTAAAAATTCATAACCTGTTGCAGGCTGCATTACGGCAGGCTCAACATTTCTGAAAAGCTCAGGATTTGTTCTTGTTTGCTGGGCGAAAACGCCTAAACTAACAAATAACATTAATGTTAATAAAGTAGTAATTTTTCTCATAATCGATTTTTGGTTGATTTCAGGTCTCAATATATAAATTTTGTTACAAAAAATTGTACTCAATTCCATAAAAAAACCCTGATCTTTCTCCCGATCCCTAATATTTCAAGAGTTCCGAGATGCTGAATCAGGGTTGATTTTCAAAAATTAGCTGAATTTATTCGATGACCAATTTTTGTGTGATTTTGTTAGAACCTGTTCCGAGCGTAACTAGGTAAATACCTTCATTTACATCTGAAAGGTTGAGTACAACTGAATTGCTTCCTTTTACAATTTCGGCCTTTACCACTTTTACAGTTTGGCCAATCATGTTTGAAACAACCACATTTGTATTTCCTTTAACATTTGATTCAAATGTAACTGTTGCAGTTCCGCTTGCAGGATTAGGATAGATATTAAGACTTTCCTTAGAAATTTCTTCTTCTATACCACTAATCAAAGCAGGATCAAGACTTAATACAGCCATTTTATTTTGCTCCAAAATAGGCTGATCATCCGTTAAAGTAGGACCTGCCCATGAATCGTGCTGGAATAAGATTTTAATATCACTTTGCACTCTTTTAGGAGTTACCGGATATGCTTCTTCTCCTACAGTACCGTCTGTTACATCATTAGCGAATAATAGACTGGCAATGTTTTTAGAAGTTGACCAGTTCATGCCTCCATCACCTGATTTCATTGCAAAAAGATCTCTTCTAAATCTATTATCGAAAGGATTGTTATCCGAACCAGCGCAAATTCCTGAATAAACAATAAAAAGATTTCCATTGGCATCTTCACTCAAACTCGGATGACTGAAAGAGCCCGTAACATAATTACCCTGATCAGCAGAAGCTCCTGGATAAGAACCCATAGTTGTCAAATCAGGAACAGAGTCCACCAATACATAAGTAGAATAATCTGCAGGATCGTTAACGTCAAATCCGGCCGGCATGTCAGAATTCCAGTACCAGATACCTCTTGCTAATGGGAACCATGAACTTGAAGTGAATGCTCCTGGATCCGTCAAAGTAGCCATAATAGAACCACCGCAGTGAATTCTACCATCAGCACCGATCAATACTCTAACGTCTGCATGTGGTGTTTCAACAATATAACCACCTGAAGCCGTGTCTAATTCAGCATTTACAGTATCAAATACGTGAATAGTTTGAGCAGACCAGGTAGCACCCCTGTCAGCAGAAAGGAACAAAACTACATCGTTCGGATCTACTCCAGTAAATGCAGCGTGACCACCAGTTACAATCGCAACTGTATCTCCTTTAACATCTAAATCCCAACCATCAGTAGCGATAGGTCTTAGGAAAGTACTGGTCGCTGAATCGATTGAGAAATCAGCAATAGCCCAGGTAGATCCACCATCATCTGATCGCGCAAATGAAAAGAACCCTCCATTGTCATAAGCAACATATATTGAATTACCCTGACCAGTTGAGTGATAGAATAAAGTACCATCATTCAATACTCCGGTTAAATCCACTGTATTAACAGCTGAAGCACCTTTAGTAGAAGTATACAATCTGTTAGTATGAGCAAAAATGTACTCATCAGTTCCATCTGTATTTGCTAGTGATGGCCAGCCAACTCTTTTGTCAGCTAATCCAAAAGCTGCATTATTTGAATCACCGGGAATCCAGGTTTGTGTACCCGCATCGTAATAATTGTATCCAATTCCTCTTAATGCGTTACCCGGGTCACGGATAGTATCTACTGCTTTTGTCCAGATCACCTGAATATTACCATTGGCATCTTCATAGATTCTATTTTGCATACCGGCATTTGACTGATAGTCATACCATGTATAACCCACTGTATCTCCATAAGATGGTATAGATGCCGGTGTTTTTAAATATGAACCTTTTGGAATATCAATCCTTTCATGCCCATTTTTAAATTGTTCCGTAACGGGAACAGCTTCTTTGAAAATTCCAGGATTGGTTCTTGTTAACTGAGCTTGTACGCTAAGCGTTAAAAAGGCCAACATTGAAAAAACTGTAATAATTCTTTTCATGATTAATTTTAATTTAGTTTAAATGAATTGTAAAAATAATTTAAGGTGCAAAAATGTACAATGCGAGTGAATATTTATTTTGACCTCAGTTCAGACATTTTGCACGATTGTGAAATCACTAATCTTAGTACAAATTTATATGATAATACCCTAAATCAGCAATAAAATTTTAGTAGTTTTTTTCCGAGGAACATTTCTCGTTTCTTCCCAAAGCCTTTTTCCCTTATAACATCAAATCCGGCGGACAAAAGATTTCTATTATATTGCCCGCTTGCGCAATAGGTTGTAAGTAATCCCTTGTTTTTTAGCAAATCATAGGCTTTGGTTAAATTTGGAAGACACCATATGTCTGACTGTCGAGAAGGTGCAAAAGCATCATAAAAAATTATATCCATACTTTCTTTCTGACTCAATATTTCATACTCCTCAATTCTTTCATTAATCAATTGAAATCTGAATAAATCTTCAATGACAATGGTGTCCTTCTGTTTTGCAGTGTGCATTTTGTTAAAGACATCAGAATTCCGGCAGAACACCGGGGTGTTTTTTAAAAGAAATGCAAGAATTTCATTTTCGACAGGGTAGGGTTCCAGGGCAAAATAATTGATGCTTTTATTGTTTTTTAGCGCCCATTCATAAGCCAAAACAGCATTCATCCCACTTCCAAAACCA
This sequence comes from Cytophagales bacterium, assembly GCA_040218795.1. Classification (GTDB taxonomy): domain Bacteria; phylum Bacteroidota; class Bacteroidia; order Cytophagales; family CCMP332; genus CCMP332. The sequence goes on from JAVJQT010000007.1 coordinate 247,641, forward strand.
ATTTCGAATACAGAGATTGAAAGTAATTTTTTGTCAAGCCTTTCCAGGCCGTTCTTGATGTATACATATTCGGATTCACTTTGAGCACCATCCATTGAATGGTAATGTTCATTGAGTTCCGGGTAGAACAATGTATAAGAATCATCTTCCGTTTTTACGGCTTTTAAGTTTCTATTTTTCATATAATAGGCAAACGGCCTGTGCTGAAACACCTTCTTCACGACCTTCAAAACCCAATTTTTCAGTAGTCGTAGCTTTAATAGAAATATCTTCAATGTCAATCTGCAGAATTTCGGCAATCACTTTTTTCATTTCTTCTATGTAATCCATGACTTTTGGTTTTTGCAAACTCAGGGTAACATCGATATTTCCTATTTCATAACCCTTATCATTGATAAGTTTAGCAACTTCCGATAGAAGTTTTTTGGAGTCTATGCCCTTATATTTTGGATCGGTATCCGGGAAATGAAAACCAATATCTCTCAGATTTAAGGCTCCGAGCATCGCATCGCAAATAACATGGAGAATTACATCGGCATCTGAATGCCCCACTGAGCCTTTGATATGTGGTATTTTAATACCTCCAAGCCATAATTCTTCATTTTCCGCCAGGCGATGAACATCATAACCAAGTCCTACCCTAATTTTTTTTATCATCTCTCAAAAATAAAATATCGTAACAAATTTTTTGGCTATACCTTTCCTTCTAATTTTGAACTTGCAAAACACACCTATGGAATTTGAAATAAAGGGAAAAAATAAGAAACTCTTAAAGACACTTTATACCGAACTTCTTAAACCACGATTAATAGAAGAAAAAATGCTTATTCTATTAAGACAGGGCAAAATTTCAAAATGGTTTAGCGGTATTGGCCAGGAGGCTATTTCAATTGGAAGTGTGCTGGCGCTGGAAAAAGATGAATTCATTTTACCAATGCATCGCAATCTGGGCGTATTTACCGGCCGCGGAGTGGAGTACGGGCAGCTGTTTTCACAATTTCAGGGAAAAGAAACAGGATTTACCAAAGGCCGTGACAGGTCATTTCATTTTGGGAGTAAAAAACACAACATTGTCGGCATGATTTCCCATTTGGGGCCTCAACTTTCTATTGCCGATGGGATTTCCCTCGCTCATAAAATCAATAAGGATAAAAAAGTTTCACTTGTATTTAGCGGAGATGGCGGTGCGAGCCAGGGAGAGTTTCATGAAGCTTTAAATGTAGCAGCGGTCTGGCATCTACCGGTCATATTTATGATTGAGAATAACGGTTATGGCTTGTCTACACCCAGCGCAGAGCAGTTTAAGTTCAAATCATTTGTCGATAAGGGGCCGGGTTATGGAATAGATGCTGAAAGCATAGACGGCAACAACGTAATTGAAGTTTACGAAACCATTAAAAAATGGGCTCAATCACTGAAAAAAAATCCAAGGCCTGTAATAATTGAAGCCAATACATTTAGAATGAGGGGGCATGAAGAGGCCTCAGGCACAAAATATGTTCCCAAAAAACTAATGGACCATTGGGCTAAAAAAGATCCAATTGCCAATTTTGAAAAAGCTTTGCTCGATCACGGGATTATCGATGAAAATTTTATTTCGGCAACACGGATAAAAATTAACGAAGATATAAATAAGGGTCTTGAATCCGTCTATGCTACTCCGGCTATAAGTTCAGATGAAATTAGGGAAACCGAGGATCTTTTCAGCGAATATCAATTTAAAAGTTTAAGCCCAAAAACGAAGAAAAAAGAAGAAAAACGATTGGTAGACGCCATTCGCGAAGGCCTTTATCAGAGCATGGAAAAATTCCCCGATTTGATTTTGATGGGGCAGGATATTGCGGATTATGGCGGGGTATTTAAAGTAACCGAAGGGTTTCTTCAAAAATTTGGTAAGGAAAGAGTAAGGAATACGCCGCTTTGTGAATCTGCAATCATTGGAATTGGATTGGGACTGTCAATCATGGGAAAAAAGAGCATGATTGAAATGCAGTTTGCAGATTTTGTTACCTGTGGCTTTAATCAGATTATAAACAATCTTGCCAAAATACATTACCGTTGGAGTCAAAATGCCGATGTGGTTATTCGAATGCCCACCGGTGCCGGTGTGGGAGCGGGACCGTTTCACTCACAGTCCAATGAAGCCTGGTTTTTTCACACACCAGGTTTAAAAATTGTTTATCCTTCTACACCTTATTATGCCAAAGGCCTTATGATAAGTGCAATTGAAGACCCGAATCCGTATTTGTTTTTTGAACATAAATATTTGTATCGATCAATAAATGAGGAAATACCGATTGACTACTACAACATAGAAGTAGGAAAAGGACGTATTGCCAAAGAAGGAAATGAAATAAGCATAATTACCTATGGAATGGGTGTGCATTGGGCTTTACAGATAGCAGATGAATACGAAGAAGGGTTTATTGAAGTTGTAGATATGTATTCACTTTTGCCATGGGATAAGGAATTGCTAATGAAAAGTGTTTCGAAAACCGGGAAAGTACTCATCTTGCATGAAGATACATTAACCGGCGGCATTGGGGCAGAGTGGTCCGCTTGGATATCCGAGCATTGCTTTGAAAAACTGGATGCACCTGTTATTAGAGTAGCTTCACTGGATACACCAGTACCATTCGCAGCAAATCTTGAACAAAACTTTTTGCCAAAGGCACGCTTAAAGGGTAAATTAGCAGAACTTATTGCCTATTGAAGCTCAGACTCAATAAATATATAGCGATTTTTTCATCGCTCATCCTGCTTTCGGGATGTGCATGGGGTCGTTATCCCTGTCCTGATCCGGTTAAAGAGAAGAATTCAGAAAAAGACGGCACAGGAATTACGCTCATTGAAGTTAAACGAGATAAAAAAGGAATACTTAAAAAGAAACAGCCAAAGAGAATTAAACGTAAGTAACAATTCTGAACCCTAGAATCATACATATCGCCACAATGCTTTTGTTTATATCTCTTTCTGCTATGGCTCAAAGAAGAGGTTTAAATGAAAATACAGGTCAGAAAAAGAAGGAACCTCAGGAAATTTTTGATACGGAGTCGGCACAAAAATTGACCGATTCGCAAATCAGTAAATTCAAAGGCAATATCGATTTAAATATTCGAGACAAACGATTACGCCAAATTCAAAAAATGAATAATAAAGGCACTGCTCGTATCAATCCGGGTACCAGAAAAAGAAGTCTTAGAATTCTTTCCAGAAAATCCGATAAGTACAGAAATTTTAATGAGGGGATTGACCTGAAGGAGTTAGACAGGCGTATTGCGGAAATCGAAAAGACCAATTACGGAAAAGCTCAGCGTGGAAGACCATTGTCAAAAAGTTATTATCAAAAACTTCAGGCTCAAAAAGCTCAGAAATATGGGAAATTTCAGCAGGGAATTGATTTGCGCGAAAGAGATAAACGAATTGCCGAAATAGAAAAAACAAATTACGGGAAAGCACAAAGAGGAAGGCCATTGTCAAAAGATTATGTGCGAAAGTTGGCAATACAGAAAGCGAGAAAAACCGTTGATTTTCAGCAGGGGATAAATTTGACCGCCCGGGATAAACGATTGGCAGAAATTGATAAAATAAACAGAAAGAACAACAAATTGGGGATGATTGACCTTAGAGAAAGAGATAAGCGAATCGCAGAGGTTGAAAAAAGCAATTATAAACAGGCCGCACATGGTCGGCCCCTGACCAAAAAAATTGTAGATGCGATGTGGATTGAAAAACAGCGAAAATACGGTGATTACCAACAAGGGATAAATGTAAGTGCCAGAGATAAGCGATTAGCGGAAATTGATAAAATGAACCGTAAGCAATTATCAAATGCAAGACCGATGTCTGAAAAGAAAGTGGCTTCGCTTTGGGTGGAACGTCAAAGACGCTATACGGATTTTCAAGATGGTATTGATATGGCTGCCCGTGACAAAAGGTTAGCGGAAATTGACAAAATGAATCGCAAGCAATTGTCGAATGCCAGGCCGATGAGTGAAAAGCAGGTCAATGCCCTTTGGATTGAGCGACAAAGACGATATACAGATTTTCAGGATGGCATTGATATGACTGCCAGAGACAAGAGATTAGCTGAAATAGACAAGATAAACCGCGAGAAAATAGGAACCGGAAAAGGCCTTTCTGAAAAACAAGTCCAAGGAATATGGATAGAAAGACAAAGAAGGTATACCGATTTTCAGGATGGGATAGATCTGGCAGCCCGCGATAAACGCCTGGCGGAAATTGATAAAATGAATCGGAAAAAAATGGCCAAAGGCCGTCCAATGACCGATAAGAAAACAGAGACATTATGGATCGAGCGACAAAGACGTTATGCAGATTTTCAGGATGGAGTTGATCTGGCTGCAAGGGACAAGCGGATTGCAGAAATAGACAAAATGAACCGCAAAAAAATGGGTAAGGGCCGTTTAATGACTGAGAAGAAAGCCACTGAAAAACAAAGAGCACAGGATCAAATTGCCGCTAATTTTAATCCGCCCACAGTAGACTTAGCTGCAAGAACAAAAAATATTCTTGAGAAAGATAAAGAAATGGCAAAGTGGCGCGGAGATCAGATTGACCTGAAAGCCAAAGAAGACAAGCGAAAGGAAAACATGAAGACCATTGCTGATTACAGGGGGGATATCAAAGCCTTTAAAGCCGGAGAAGACATGCATCCAAGTGTAACTTTTAGAACTGCGGGAGAAAAAACCAGCGTAAGCAGAAAGCAGCGTTATCAGAAAAGAATGTACCGCAGACTTAGAAAATCAGAAAAAGATCTTCCTCCATTTCTCAAGGATAAATTGGAAGCCCCCAAATACATGAAAGAAGAAGCTGAAATTTGGCATGACTGAGAACGAAAAATGGATAGAATTAACAGATTCTAAGCAATTAGATGAGCTTGACAGGGAATCAGAAGACATACCGGTTGTAATATTTAAGCATAGCACAAGCTGTTCAATCAGCGCTATGGCATGGGGGAGATTTAACCGAGGCCTTGAAAGCCATCCCGAAAAAGAATGCAAATATTATTATTTGGATTTGTTGAAATACAGGACGATTTCACATGAGATTTCGGAGAAATATGAAATAAGACATGAATCCCCCCAAATTTTAATAATTTTGAAAGGAAAATGCATTCAGAATGCCTCACATTTTGATGTCAATTTTTCAAAGGTACCGGGATATTAGAGCAATTTGAACAATTACTGTATTATATTAGTTTGAACTAATACCAAAACAAGATTTTATTGCGTAACATATTTTACATATTAATCTTTCTTTTTTTTAGCTTATCTCCACTTCGAGCACAGTTTGATGAGGTGATCTACGATAGAGAGTTTACTTATGGCATTACTACAAATACCAATGTCTTTCTTGCGGGCTTTTCATTTAAATTTTCAAAATTTCTCAGCAAAGAAGTCAATCATCATATTGGCTTTGAATTGTCAAATTTGAAACATCCAAAAGAAGAGCGCTATACCAATATTTATGGCAACACATTTATTTACAATAAGCAATATTTTGTTTTTCCCCTCAGAGCCAATTATGGCCGCGAATATATTTTATTCAGAAAAACACCCTACGAAGGCATGCAATTGAGTTTGAATGTAGCTGTAGGACCTACTTTTGCGCTTGTTAAGCCATACTATGTTATTTACGATAGGGGCGATTCACAAAGACAGGAGCCATATGATCCGAGAATTCACGAAGATGAAAACAGAATTCTTGATGGGGGAGGAATATTTAGAGGTTTGGATAGGGGAAGATTTGAATTTGGCTTGCACATGAAAAATTCTCTGGCATTTGAGTTTGGTAAATTTGGTAATGATGTTGCAGGACTAGAACTGGGAATGTTGATAGAAGGCTATAATAAAAATATAGAAATATTGCCCTTCGCGCCAAACAACCCTGTTTTTTCCACTTTATTTTTAACATTGTTTTACGGTTCCAGAAAATAGATAAGGAATTAATGATTGAATTACCCGTAATAGAGGAAAAGAAAAAAGTAAGACCTGACTGGCTGAGAGTGAAATTGCCAATTGGCGATAAGTACAAACGCGTTCGCGAGTTGGTAGATAAATATAAGCTCCATACCATTTGTGAAAGCGGTAATTGCCCGAACATGGGCGAATGTTGGGGAGAGGGTACAGCTACTTTTATGATTCTGGGAAATGTTTGTACCAGAAGCTGTTCTTTTTGTGCAGTTAAAACGGGACGGCCTCCTGAGTATGATGAACAAGAGCCAGAAAGAGTGGCCGAGGCGATTTATTTGATGAAAGTAAAGCATGCGGTTTTAACCTCGGTCAATAGGGATGAGTTAAAAGATCGTGGAGCTGAAATTTGGTACAGAACCGTAAGAGCTATTAAAGAAGTAAGTCCTGAAACAACCATTGAAACATTAATTCCCGATGTTAAAGGAAATTGGGAAGCACTTGAAAGAATGATTTCTGCCGGACAGGAGGTGGTTTCGCATAATGTAGAAACTGTGGAAGAACTGTATCGACAAGTAAGGCCACAAGCAAAATACTACAGAAGCCTTGAGCAGATTAAACGAACCAAGGAATACGGCAAACGAACAAAATCGGGCATCATGCTCGGACTCGGCGAGACAAAAGATCAGGTATTTAAAGCCATTGATGACCTGGTGGAACACGGTTTGGATATTTTGACCCTGGGACAATATTTACAACCAACAAAAATGCATTTGGAAGTGGCTGAGTTTATTCACCCTGATGTTTTTGATATGTACAAAAAGGAAGGATTGCAACGCGGCTTAAAATATGTTGAGTCCGGACCTTTGGTAAGATCTTCCTATCATGCAGAAAGGCATGTAAACGTTTAAATATTGGCCGGAAATATTTATCTCATTCCAACACCAATTTCTGAAGAGGGGTATGGGCATCTTCCCGAAATTTCAAAAGAACTTATTAGAGGACTCGAGCTCTATTTTGTTGAGAACCAAAAAAATAGCAGAAGATTTATCAAAATGCTTCATCCCGAAGCAGTCATAGACAATCTTGAATTTGTCGATATTGGAAAATATTCCGATAAGGATTTGATTCAGGAAGGACTTCAAAAAGTCTGGCTTGGGAAAAATGCGGCAATTCTTTCCGATGTCGGTTGTCCCGGAATTGGCGATCCGGGTCATGAATTGATTTTGGAAGCTCAGAATTCCGGTGTTCGCATAATTCCTTTGGCAGGACCAAATTCATTTATGATGGCGTTGATGGCTTCCGGTCTCAACGGACAGGAATTCAGGTTTCATGGCTATTTACCCATTGATAAAAATCAAAGAAAGGCCAAGCTTAAAAATATGAGTGCTGATGTTTTAAAAACAGGAGAATCGCAGATTTTTATGGATACACCTTATCGGAATCAGCAGGTTCTAAGCGATATAATACAATCATGTCCGGCCAATGTGAATTTATGTATAGCAGAAGAAATCACAGGAAAAAAGGAATCCATTTTGACGATGCCGGTTAAGGATTGGAAAAAAATAAATAAGAAAATTGACAAGCATCCGGTGGTATTTATTCTAGGATAATTCAATCTAAGTTTAAAATTCTTTTCAATACTTTTATATTTGTGCCTCTTAAAAATTCACAGCTTTTAATATGCCTTATCTTTTTACATCAGAATCGGTGTCTGAAGGACATCCGGATAAAGTAGCAGATCAAATTTCAGATGCGCTTCTCGACCATTTTTTAGCTTTTGATCCACATTCAAAAGTGGCTTGTGAAACATTAGTTACGACAGGGCAGGTGGTGCTTGCCGGCGAAGTGAAATCCGATACTTATTTAGATGTTCAGCAAATCGCCAGGGATGTCATCAATAAAATAGGATATACAAAAGGAGCTTATATGTTTGAAGGCGACAGCTGTGGCGTATTGTCAGCGATACACGAACAGTCTGACGATATCAATCAGGGTGTTGATCGAGGAGAAGTGGAAGAGCAAGGCGCCGGTGATCAGGGAATGATGTTTGGTTATGCCACCAATGAAACCCAAAACTATATGCCATTGGCATTGGATCTTTCGCATAAAATTCTAGAGGTTTTGGCTGAATTGAGAAGGGAAAAAAAGGAAATGGATTATTTGCGACCTGATTCTAAAGCGCAGGTAACCATTGAATACGATGATAATCACAAACCGATAAGAATAGATGCAATAGTAGTCAGTACCCAGCACGACGATTTCGACGAAGAGGGAAAAATGCTCAAGCGAATTAAAAATGACATCATTAATATTTTAATTCCAAGAGTAAAAAAACAATTGCGACCTGAGATCCAGGCTTTGTTTACAAATGAAATTAAATACCATATCAATCCTACCGGAAAATTTGTGATCGGCGGACCACATGGCGACACCGGATTGACGGGAAGAAAAATAATTGTCGATACTTATGGGGGTAAAGGTGCTCATGGCGGAGGTGCATTTTCAGGGAAAGATCCTTCTAAAGTTGACAGATCGGCAGCTTATGCGACCCGACACATCGCTAAAAATCTTGTAGCTGCGGGAGTGTGCGATCAAATTTTGGTACAGGTTTCTTATGCCATTGGAGTTGTGGAACCAACATCAATATTTGTAGATACTTATGGAACAGCAAAAGTTGCTTTAAACGATGGGGAGATTGCAAAAAAGGTTTCTGAGATTTTTGACATGCGACCCGGGATAATTGAAAAGCGACTGAAATTAAGAAATCCCATCTACGGCCCTTCGGCTGCCTATGGACACATGGGTAGGAAATCTGAAATAGTGAAGCGAAGTTTTTCAAGACCTGATGGAAGGGGAAAAGAAATCAAAGAAATTGAAGTTGAATTATTTACCTGGGAAAAACTGGATTATCTGGATCAGGTAAAAAAAGCATTTGGAGTATAAAAAAGAAAAGCGGCATAAGCCGCTTTTTTTATGAGTGTACACTGTTTTTCTCTTTGTGTTTTTTAATCTGTCTGCGCAAAGCTTCTACACATGCGTCAGTTGCTGCTTCAAAAGAATTAGACTGTTCCTTGGAAAATAAAGTTGTACCGGGAATGTTTAATTTAATTTCCACAAGTTTATTTTTTACGCTATCACCATTTTCCAAACGCAGGAAAACTTCACCATCAATTATTCTATCATAAAATGTTTCCAGTTTATCCATTTTCTTCTGAATAAAATCCAATAGTTTAACGTCGGCGTCGAAGTGGATTGAATGCATTTGCAACTTCATAAATATTTAAATTTTAGGTTAAAAAAATTATGCTTTAGGATGAGCTTTTTTAAAAATTGATTTCAACTGCTCAAGTGAATTATGTGTATATACCTGCGTAGCTGCAAGATTTTCATGCCCCAGGAGATCTTTTATGGCGTTTAAATCCGCTCCCTTATTTAATAGATGCGTCGCGAAAGTGTGACGAAGAACATGGGGACTTTTCTTTTCTACAGTTGTAATCAAATCAAGATATTTTTTGACTATCCTATAAATCAAAACAGGATACGCCTTTTGCCCATCGTCTCTTAATATTAAATAATTATTGGCATTTTCCCTAACCATTTTCTCTCGCAGGTCCGTATAATTTTTAATGCTTTTTATCAGCTCCTTATGCAAAGGAATTACGCGATCCTTATTGCCTTTTCCTAAGACTTTGATCACTGATTGATGGTAATTTATATCATCTTTTTTAAGTTCGATGAGTTCGGATAAGCGAATGCCGGTTCCATATAAAAGTTCAATAACAAGCTTATCTCTTTGTCCGGAAAAATCCTCACTAAAATGGCTTTGATCAAATAATCCATTAAGAATATCAGAAGGGATAAAAACAGGTAATTTTTTTTTGATTTTAGGGGCTCTTATCGCATCACTGGGATTGGAACTTACAAGTCCTTTTTTTAAGGCAAATTTGTACAAGGATTTTATAGAGGCCGACTTTCTGTTGATACTTCTATTGCTATTACCCTCTTCTTTAAGGTGCACAAGCCAGGAGCGGATATGAATGGAGGAAAGCGTTTTAAGTGTTTGTTCGGGGAATTGGGCTTTAAGAAAAAGCTCAAATTGTGAAATATCGGAATCATAGGCTTTTAGTGTATGATCACTGTAGCGCTTTTCCGATTTTAAGTAAGACAAAAAAATATCCCTCATTCCCGCTTTCGAATGCTACGAAATTACAGAAAATGAGGGACAAAAAATTATATACCTTGTTCTTTGTCTCGTATTTGCTGGATGTATTTGGCTTTTATGACCTCGTCCCTTCTTGATACTGAAGGTTTTTCATAAAAAGTTCTGGAACGCAATTCTCTGATTACACCCGCCTTTTCAAATTTCTTTTTAAAACGCTTTAGCGCCTTATCTATTGATTCGTTTTCTTTTACGTTTACTGTTATCATTGTTTTTTCTCCTAAAAAGGGCTGCAAATATAATAAGACTAAAAGTTAATTCAAAAAACTTTTCCTATTTCAGACAACATCGCTTTTCGTGGTGAAATCAAGTCTTCTTCAATATTGAATCTCCCAATATCAGGAATAGTTCAACCATGTAAGGAGACTCATCGCTTAAGCTCTGAGAATGGAACATATTTGAATATGGTGGTATTTTTTTGTCAATAGAATTGCTTATTTCAAAGCGTAGCATCAATTCTCTTATTGCTAATGAATATATATTAACTAATCAATTCACATCTAAAAAAATGCTTTTCAGTAATTCAAGGTATTGTCACATACATCTAATAAAACTTTAAATGCTTTCAATTCTACATTTGGAAATAAATGATTGTTCAAGGCGGATCTACTTATATATTAACAAATAAAAATTTCACCACTTTATATACTGGTTCTACTGTGGACATTAACAGTAGATATATTGAGCATAAAGAAAAACTAATTCCGAATTCATTTTCATCTAGATATAATTTGAATGTTATGGTATTTATAAAGGTATTTAGTACAATTCAAGAAGCAAGATTTCTTGAAAAATATATTAAAGGAAAATCTAGAATGTGGAAAATCGAGCTCATTAAAAAAGGTAATCCAAATTGGATAAATCTTGGTGAAGTATTGGATACGCCCAAATTGGAAGAACACATGAATTTATACGATGATCGAGATTTTGGATTTGTATAATATTAACAAAGTGCCTCATCGCAAATGCTCTGAGCAAGGATTTCAATTGAAATTTGGGAGTATTTTTACTAACAAAATGAATTCCTATTTCAGAGCGCAGCGAAGAATCTCCCAATATCAGGAATAGTTCAACCATTCAAGGAGACTCATCGCTTATACTCTGAGAATGGAACACATTTGAAATTGTTTGGTATTATTTTACTATCAAAAGCATTTCCTAATTCAGAGCGCAGCGTTTGTCATGATGAGATGAAATCCTCTTCATGGATGAATCCCCTGAAATCAGTAGAGCTCAGACAAGAAAATACTCATCGCTTATGCTCTGAGAATGGCACACATTTGAAATTGTTTGGTATTATTTTACTATCAAAAGCATTTCCTAATTCAGAGCGCAGCGCTTGTCATGATGAGATGAAATCTTCTTCATGGATGAATCCCCTGAAATTAGTAGAGCTCACACAAGAAAAGACTCATCGCTTAAGCTCTGAGAAAGGAACACATTTGAAATTGTTGGGTATTATTTTACTATCAAAAGCATTTCCTATTTCAGAGCGCAGCGAAGAATCTCCCAATATCAGGAATAGTTCAACCATGTAAGGAGACTCATCGCTTATATTCTGAGGATGGAACACATTTGAAGCTCTTTTTTAGATTTAATAATGTTAAGAGCAATTTTACTTCAAAATATCTCTTGAAATAACCAGTTTTTGAATTTCCGATGTTCCTTCACCAATGGTACAAAGTTTACAATCCCTGTAAAATTTTTCAACCGGAAAATCTTTGATGAATCCATATCCACCTAAAATCTGTACTGCTTCATTGGCCGCTTTTACACTTATTTCAGAAGCAAAGTATTTGGCCATAGCTGATTCTTTGGTCACTTTTTGATCTCTGTTTTTCAGATCAGCTGCCTGAAAAGTTAGCAATCTGGCAGCCTCCAACTCTGTTGCCATATCCGCCAATTTAAAAGAAATGGCCTGGAATGTGGAAATGGGTTTGTTGAATTGCTCCCGCTCTTTTGAATATTGCAAGGCAAATTCATAGGCACCCTTAGCTATTCCAAGGGAAAGGGCAGCAATCGAAATTCTTCCACCATCCAAAACTTTTAGTGATTGTACGAATCCATCGCCAATTTCACCTAAAATATTTTCCTTATTTACCCTGCAATCTTCAAATATCATTTCTGCCGTTTCCGATGCACGCATTCCAAGCTTGTCTTCTTTTTTTCCTCCTTTGAATCCCGGAGTTCCTCTTTCAACCACAAAGGCCGTCATTCCATGCGAGTCGCCTACTTTTCCTGTTCTGGCAATAACCACAGCTATGTCACCACTTTTGCCATGCGTTATAAAATTTTTTGCCCCGTTTATGATGTATGAATCTCCATCTTCTACTGCCACAGTCTTCATATTTCCGGCATCTGAACCTGTATTGGGTTCGGTTAAACCCCAGGCACCAATCCATTCGGCACTGGCCAATTTTGGCAACCATTTTTTCTTTTGTTCTTTACTTCCAAACTGAAGGATATGACCGGTACAAAGCGAATTATGTGCCGCCATAGAAAGACCGATAGAGGGGTCAATCGCTGAAATTTCTTCAATAGCAGTTACATACTCAAAATAGCCAAATCCCGAACCTCCATATTCGGTTGGAACTAAAACACCCATTAAGCCAAGTTCTCCCATTTTCTTAAAAAGAGGAACCGGGAATTCCTGGCTTTCGTCCCATTTCATGATATTGGCTCTTATTTCTTTTTCACCAAAGTCCCTGATCATCTGACTGATCATTTTTTGGTTTTCGTTTAATTTGAAGTTCATGTTAATCGTATAGTATGGTATTTAAAAATAATAATAATCCCTCGAAAGTTTTTTTCGAATGGGGATGTGCCAAATAAGTTTTAAACTGACAAGATGATCAGTTGTTTTAGAATCATCTTTCCTCATCAGTAAAAAATCATAATCTCTTCGTGATTCTGTAAAAGCAAGGGTGTATTCAATGCCGAACATAAAATTTATGAATTTATCCTGATCGAAATAAACATAGGCTAGAAATGGATTGATAGATAAGCCATTTCTCAATTCATCATAACCTTTTGCATATTCGGGTGAAACTTGCGGAGCATTGCCATTCCTGTCAATTATCCTGTATTGATGTTGCAAAATTCCGGCGCCCAACATTCCAAGTATTCCCGAACTGGAATTTCCGTTCAGAACAGGTTTTTTCCATAGCAACTTACCGACTTTTAAAAATTGTAAAGACATTCCTCTTTGGGAGATAAATATATTTGCTGTTCTTCCATTGGCACCTATTATCGTGCCATTCGAAGAAAGAATATCGGAAACCACAGCATTGGCATTTTTTGTATTGTCATTAAACATAAAAACGCCCTCTGCTCCAAAGTACCAATCATTTCTGGTTTTGAACATAAGTCCGCCACCCAGACCTATAAAGTTTTTAAATTTTTCGGATAAAGTACCTTGAGGACTCTGCAATTGCGAAATGGCATTAATTAGTAATTCTGATCTTCCTTTTTTTCCGGAATTCTCAGTTTCAATCTGTGTACTATCACTTTGAGATAAAAGGATGGTACTTTGAAAAAAAAAGGTCAGAATTAAGATGCTACACTTAAACATTCTGCGAAAATAAGATTTTCAGATTGAAGTGAATTATAAATTTTATAATAGAAAGTTTAGTTTTGCCGCCGAAGCAAATTTCAAATGTCTCAAAAAGAATATTTCGCACATGAAACTGCCGTAATTGATTCCAATTGTGATATTGGTCGGGGTTCAAAAATTTGGCATTTTTCACATATAATGTCGAATTGTAAAATAGGTGAAGGTTGTAATATCGGTCAGAATGTGGTGATTTCTCCTGAAGTAATATTAGGTAAAAATGTGAAAGTCCAGAACAATGTGTCCATTTATACAGGAGTCGTTTGCGAAGATGATGTCTTCCTGGGCCCATCCATGGTTTTTACTAATATTATCAACCCGAGGAGTGCGGTAGTTCGTAAAAGTCATTACGAAAGAACCCTTGTTAAAAAAGGCGCTAGCATTGGTGCCAATGCAACTATTGTCTGCGGAAATGATATAGGAGAATATTCTTTTATTGGTGCGGGTGCTGTCTTAACAAAAGAAACCTTGCCGTATGAATTATGGCTTGGTAATCCTGCAAAACGCGTCGGTTGGATTTCTGAATACGGACACCGGTTGAAATTTGATAATAAAAGCATGGCCACCTGTCCGGAAAGTGGAGAGGTCTATGAGTTGAATGATGATAGAGTAAAAAAAATTTAAAGTGATCAAGGAATTATTAAATAAGGACATAGAACTGGCGGTAATTGGGTTAGGATATGTGGGACTTCCAATTGCACTTGAGTTTGCAAAAAAAACAAAAGTTATTGGTTTTGACATCAATTCCGAACGAGTGGATCTAATGAAAAAATCCGTGGATCCAAGCGGAGAATTGGAGGCGGCTGATTTCGATGGAACCGATATAAAATTCACAACTGATATCAATGATCTGAGAGGTGTAAAATTCTTTATTGTGGCGGTACCCACACCCATAGATGAGCATAATCAACCCAATTTAAAACCACTTCTCGGTGCTACATCAACCGTCGGGAAAGTGTTAAAAAAAGGCGATTATGTAGTATTTGAATCTACTGTTTATCCCGGTTGTACAGAGGAGGACTGTGTACCGGTATTAGAAGAAATTTCGGGATTAAAATACATAAGCGATTTTAAGGTTGGCTATTCTCCGGAAAGAATCAATCCGGGGGACAAGGAGCATACTTTGACCAAAATCACCAAAGTTGCTTCCGGTTGTGATGAAGAATCTGCCCGTATTATTAAAGAGGTTTACGACTTAATTATTACTGCCGGGGTGCATTTGGCCTCATCAATAAAAGTGGCAGAAGCTGCAAAGATCATTGAAAATACGCAGAGGGATTTGAACATCGCCTTAATGAATGAACTCTCTCTTATTTTTGATAAAATCGATGTGAATACATATGAAGTTCTTGAAGCGGCCGGAACAAAATGGAATTTTCTAAAATTTTCACCTGGTTTGGTCGGTGGCCATTGCATTGGCGTTGACCCCTATTATTTGACATTCAAAGCCCAGGAATTGGGCCATAATCCAAGAGTTATTCTCAGTGGAAGACAAATAAATGATAGCATGGGTGCCTACGTCGCCAAACGCACGGTGCAAAAAATGCTAGAGAAAAAGAAAGACATCTCGAAAGTCAAAGTACTTGTCATGGGTGCCACTTTTAAGGAAAACGTTTCTGATATCAGAAATTCTAAAGTTGTGGATGTCGTTAATGAATTAAAATCATTCTCTTTGGAAGTTGATGTTGTAGATCCTCACGCTTCAGCAAAGGAAGTAAAAGAAGAATATAATTTTGACTTGAAAGAAAATCCCGGAGAAGGATATGATGCTGTAATTGTGGCTGTCAATCATAAGGAATACATGAATATGTCTGAAGGTGATTTTCAGAAATTATTAAAAGACGATGCTGTTTTTGTTGATGTAAAAGGGGTATTCAGAAATAAAATAAAAGCTCTGAGCTACTGGAGCTTATAAAATGCAAAAGATTATTGTAACAGGAGGAGCCGGATTTATAGGATCCCATACCGTTGTAGAATTATACAAGGGAGGGTTTCAACCTGTGATAATTGATAATTTTGTTAATTCAGAAAAAAGCGTTTGTCAAAGAATAAATACAATCCTTAATGATGAAATTGAGGTATTGGAAATTGATTGCAATGATTATTCAGAACTAAAAAGAAAAACTGCAGAATTAGGTGAAATATTCGGGATCATTCATTTTGCTGCTTATAAAGCAGTGGGCGAATCGGTAAAAGAACCATTAAAATACTATCAAAACAATCTTCTTTCGCTGATCAACCTATTGCGTTTAAGCGAAGAATTGCAGATTAAGAATTTTGTTTTTTCATCTTCTTGCACAGTTTACGGTCAACCGAATGCCATAGCGGTAGATGAATCCGCAGCCATCCTTCCGGCTGAATCACCTTATGGAAACACAAAACAAGTTGGCGAAGAAATTATCCGGGATCTGGTGCGTTCTAAAAGCCCTGTTAAATTTGCGAGTTTGAGATATTTTAATCCTATTGGAGCGCACGATTCATCTTTAATTGGAGAATTGCCGATTGGGATACCAAATAATCTTGTGCCTTTTATCACACAAACGGCAGCGGGAATTAGAAAAGAATTAATAATTTTTGGTGATGATTATCCCACTGCTGATGGAACCAATATCAGGGATTATATCCATGTAGTTGATTTGGCAAAAGCTCATGTCAAAGCCATTGAATATTTATTGAAACTAAAAGAAGAGTGCTATTTAGATTACTTCAATCTTGGAACAGGGAAGGGCAGTTCTGTGCTGGAAGTTGTAAAAACTTTCGAAAAAGTAAATGGAATAAAACTGAATTATAAAATTGGTTCAAGAAGAGAGGGTGATGTAGCCGCTATTTATGCCATTGTAGATAAAGCCAATAAAGAATTAGACTGGAATACAGAAAAAACATTAGCCGACGGCCTTAGAGATGCCTGGAATTGGCAAAAAACACTAATGGATGAAAACATTTGATAAAACTATTTTGATAACAGGTGGAGCCGGATTTATTGGTTCTCATGTAGTAAGATTATTTGTTAATAAATATACTGATTATAAAATTGTCAATCTCGATAAACTAACGTACGCCGGAAACCTAGAAAACATTAAGGACATTGAGAATTCAGACAATTACGAATTTGTTAAAGGTGACATTGTCGACAAAGACTTTATTTTTAAACTTTTTGAGAAACATCAATTTGATGGTGTTATCCATCTCGCGGCTGAATCGCATGTTGATCGTTCTATTGAGAATCCCTCTGAGTTTATTTATACCAATATTATTGGCACAATAAACCTATTGGATGCTTCAAGAAAATTTTGGGCAAATAATATGGGTGATAAGCGATTTTATCATGTAAGTACAGATGAAGTTTATGGCTCTTTGGGTGATGAGGGTTATTTTTTAGAAAGTACTTCATACGATCCTCAATCTCCATACTCGGCTTCAAAAGCCGGTTCCGATCATTTTGTGAGGGCCTATGGCAATACCTATGCTTTGCCTTATGTTATTTCCAATTGCTCCAATAATTATGGGCCAAACCAGTTTCCTGAGAAACTGGTGCCTTTATTTATCAATAATATCATACATAATAAACCATTGCCCGTATACGGTAAAGGTGAAAATATAAGAGACTGGTTATACGTCATTGATCATGCTAGAGCAATCGATATGGTGTATTCGGATGGTAAAAACGGAGAAACTTATAATATCGGCGGATTTAATGAGTGGAAAAATATTGATCTCATCAAAGTGCTTTGCAAAGTAATGGATGAAAAACTCGGAAGACCTGAAGGAAAGTCAGAAGAATTGATCACTTATGTAAAAGACCGTGCCGGACATGATATGCGCTATGCAATTGATGCAAACAAAATCATGAATGAGCTGGGTTGGGAACCTTCATTACAATTTGAAGAAGGAATCCGCAAAACGGTAGACTGGTATATGGCAAATGAAGAATGGTTAAATCATGTTACATCAGGAGATTACCAGAATTATTACAAATTGCACTACGACAACAGATAATTAATGTACGATAGGCCATTTCACAAAGAAGCATTAAATAACTATTCATTTCTGGTTACCGGCGGAGCGGGTTTTATTGGATCTAATATTGTAGAATATTTAATTAAGTATAAGACCGGAAAAATTACTGTTCTGGATAATTTTGCAACCGGATTCAGAAAAAATTTAGCCCCTTTTGAATCTTCTCATAATCTTGAAATTATTGATGGTGATATCTGTGATTATAAATTATGTCTTGATCTGACAAAAAATGTGGATTTCGTACTTCATCAGGCGGCCCTTGGTTCAGTTCCAAGAAGTATTGACGACCCTATCGCCAGCAACAAGGCCAATGTCACAGGTTTTCTTAACCTACTAAATGCATCGAGGATAAATGAAGTTAAGCGATTCGTTTATGCGGCTTCGTCTTCCACCTATGGCGATCATCAGGCATTACCAAAAATAGAGGAGAATATTGGAGCCCCTCTTTCTCCTTATGCCGTAACTAAATTAGTCAATGAGTTATATGCTTCTGTATTTTACAAGAGTTATGATTTTTCATCGGTGGGTTTGCGTTATTTTAATGTTTTTGGACCACGTCAGGATCCCAAAGGTGCTTATGCCGCAGTGATTCCACTATTTATGGATGCCTTTTATGAGCAAAAGTCTCCTAAAATAAATGGCAAAGGTGACCAGACAAGAGACTTTACATTTGTTGAAAATGCAGTTGAGGCAAATATTAAAGCATGTTTTAGCGATAGAATTCAAGGTGCCGAAGTGTTTAATGTAGCCTGTGCAGAAAGAACATCTGTTTTAGGAATGTTCGAAATGTTGAAAGAAATCACTAATACTGATATGGAACCAATTTTTGGGCCTACGAGAAAAGGCGATGTAAAAGATTCGCTGGCCGATATTTCAAAAGCCAAAAAAATGCTGGATTATAATCCTCAGATTAATATATTGGAAGGTCTAAGAATGACCTGGGAATGGTTTAAAACCAATCGTTCCTTTATCGAAAAACGGATTTAATATGAAAGGAATTATTCTAGCCGGAGGATCGGGAACACGATTACACCCATTAACGATAGCAGTTTCCAAACAGCTCATGCCTGTTTACGATAAGCCGATGATATATTATCCATTGAGTACCTTGATGCATGCGGGGATAAGAGAGGTTTTAATAATTTCCACCCCACATGACCTTCCGCGTTTTGAAGAATTGCTCGGTGATGGCCGTTCACTGGGATGCAAATTTGAATATGCGGTACAGGAAGTTCCGAATGGACTGGCGCAAGCATTCGTAATCGGTGAAAAATTTATAGATGGAGATAAGGCTGCTTTGATTCTGGGAGACAATATCTTTTACGGTACGGGTATGGCCAATTTACTCAAAGACAATAATGATCCGGATGGAGGTGTGGTATTTGCCTATCATGTCAATGATCCACAGCGCTACGGAGTGGTCGATTTTGATGAAAACCTCAAAGCCATTTCAATAGAAGAAAAGCCTGAAAAACCCAAATCAAATTTTGCAGTCCCGGGACTTTATTTCTATGATAATGAGGTCGTGGAAATAGCCAAATCTTTGAAGCCGAGTAAAAGAGGAGAGTATGAAATCACCGATGTAAATAAGGTATATCTCGAAAAAGGAAAACTTCAAGTGGGTATATTGGACAGGGGAACTGCCTGGTTGGATACCGGAACCATTGAGTCCTTAATGCAAGCAAGTCAATTTGTGCAGGTAATAGAGGATAGACAAGGCCTGAAAATAGGTTGTATTGAAGAAATAGCCTACAAGAATGGCTTTATCGATGCGAAACAATTGGAAGCTATTGCCAAACCATTGGTTAAAAGCGGTTATGGAGATTATTTACTTAATATTCTCAATAGGTGATTGAAAATCCCGAAAAATATATTGAGCACACCAATCTAAAACCAGGAATCACTCACAAAGATGTTGAGAAGTTGATTTCAGAGGCAGAACACTATAAATTTCACGGTATATGTATCCCGCCATTCTGGGTAAAAAAAGCAGCAAGAGATTTACAGGGGAGCGAAGTAAAACTCGTTACGGTCATAGGTTTTCCATTTGGCTATAACATGACTGAAACCAAAGAGAGAGAAACAGAATTGGCAATTCGCGACGGAGCCGATGAAATCGATTTGGTCTGGAGTCTGACTGCTTTCAAAGCTGAAATGATATGGCCAAAGATCGAGATTGTGAAGATTGCAAAGGTCTGTCATGAATCGGAAAAGATATTAAAAGTAATTATTGAAACGCCATTGCTCAATGAACTGGAAATCGCCGAAGCCTCTAAAATTTGTGTAGATGCCGGCGCAGATTTTGTAAAAACAGCTACCGGATTTAATGGTCCTGCTAAGGTTTCCGATGTGGAAATAATCAAAAAGTCAATTCCCGATCATGTGGAAATTAAAGCCTCTGCAGGTATCAAAACGCCTGAACAGTTTGAGGCCATGATCAAAGCCGGAGCGACAAGAATTGGAACTTCGAGTGGGGTTGAGATTATTAATAATTACCAATGACGAATTGTGAAAGGCGGATAGCTTTTTAAAGCAAATTTTTAATTCGAAATTCGTAATTGCTAATTTAAATCTGGTTCTTTCAAATAAAACTCATCCTGCCTCTCCAGATTAAAGCCAATCAAATCCATTTTCAACATTTTTAAAAGTAGCAATTCTGTTATTCGTTTACTTTTATTAATTGTATGCCTGATTTCCTCAAAATTCACTCTCTCTTTGGACTTTAATAGTGAAAATATTATTTCAATATCTCCTGCAATGCTGATTGAGTTGGGCTTATCCTTGAATTTTTCATTCATCATCATTCGCAAGATTTTACCCGCCTTTATACTTTCATCTTTTAGCCTCACATAGGCGATACCATTTCGATCCTCCGGTTTTTCATTGACATAATAAGGTTTTTGTTTGCCTTCGGGAATTTCAAGTAAAATGAGATCGCGTTTTTTACTTATAGGAATTCTACTTATCTGATATTTTAAGTCCGGGTAAATATGATCCTGAATCAATTTCTGCATAAGAAATACATCTTCGTCGCCGTGTTTTACACCGTGAATGCTAAGATCTTTATCGTTTACTCCAATAATTAATTGTCCACCTTTTGTATTTGCAAAAGCCACCAATTCATTGAGAATCCGCATGGGGTGAGTCGTTTTGAGTTTAAACTCAAGAAACTCAGACTCGCCTTTTTTTATAAGTGTTTTTATTTTATTGATTTCCAATGTTTATATTCAACAAAGTTTAAATGGAAATATTATGAGAAGAAAACTACTAAAACTAACATTAACCGCTATGATTATTGCGGTGATAGCTCCTCAATCTTTTTCACAATTCACAATTAACAAGAAAAAGGAATTGAATGGTCAGATTGTTTCAGAAAAAATGAAAAATGTGACTTATGTCGACATGCGCGATTTGCATTTAAAAAGAACTGTAAATATGGATACGCTTGTGTATTTGAATTTTGACACATCAAATGTTATTCCGGATTGGGATAATGGCGGACCGTGGTTTAATTTTTCTTATGATCAATTAGCCACTAATAGTGGGGATCCAACAGTTTGGTTTCAATCTGATAGTGTAGCTGTTCAGGATATTGCAAATGGCGATACCCTGAGATTCACAAATATGGGCTTAAGTATATCATGGATGCAGGGATTTGCAATTGGTAATCGAAATGCTCTTAGCTCTCCCGCATTAACAATTTCACAACCCGGCGCAGTTCTTCGCTTTTCAACTATGCCTGTTCAGGGGCCGCAATGGAGCGATGGTATAAGTATTAAGGTAGATGATCTTCAAGATCCTCAAAACTCAAATGCAGATACTTTAATTCAACTGAAACAATATCGGGGATCTGGTGATGGTCCTGTCTGGCATCCATCGTTTGGCTGGGATACAATTCCAGGAGATACAATGCATACGGCCTATAATTACGACCCAACACTTGCAACATTTACTGATTCAGGTAATGCGACAGTAGCATTGATGGATTTTGAATTATCATTGGATGCCTATGTTGGTCAGACAATTTATATAACTTTTTACCATGACTCTGATGATGACAATGGAATATTTCTTGATGATATTTTAGTTATGCAACCCTTGCCCTCAGGTCTTCAGGAAAGCCATTCTTCATATAGTAAGCTATTTCCAAATCCAACTAAAGATGAGGTTGTTTTCGAGTTTAATGCATTTGATAATGCAGATTCGAATATTGAATTGTTAGATATTAACTCGAGATTGATTAAATCTGTGAATGTCAATAATGATGATTTTGGTGTTCAAAGAGTCAAAATTATGACTTCAGACTTGAAATGGGGTTTGTACTTTGTGAAGTATTTTAATGGAAAGGAAAAGATTGTTGAGAAACTCTTTATAAAATAAATTGAAAACTAAATCAAATAAAGGCCCGGTGATCACCGGGCTTTTTTATTTTTGCACTTTTAATAGCCGATGAATTTTTCAAAAGTCAATAGTAAACAAGAGGCCGGGAAATTTCTAAAAATGGCCGTGGATCTTTACAAAGGTGACCCCAATTGGGTTCGTCCATTGGATGCGGACATCGAAAAAGTATTTGACCCCAAAAAGAACAAACTCTTTAGACAGGGAGAAGCTGCGCGATGGATTTTGGAAAGAGATGGCAAAATAATTGGTAGGATAGCTGCATTTTACAATGAAAAGATTGCCAAAAAAGAAGATCAACCAACTGGTGGAATTGGATTCTATGAATCTATAAACGAGCAGGAAGTGGCTAATGCCTTATTCGACAAAGCCGTAGAATGGCTTAAAGAAAAAGGAATGGAAGCAGCAGATGGTCCTATAAATTTCGGAGACCGGAATAATTGGTGGGGATTGTTAGTAGAAGGTTTTACGCCACCCAATTATACCTGTAATTATAATTATCCTTACTATCAGGAATTATGGGAAAATTACGGCTGGAAAACCTATTTCAAACAGCTTACCTATTTTAGAAAAACAGCCAAACCGCTTTATCCAATCGTTGAAGAAAAAGCGCAGCGGGTATTTGCAAACCCGGATTACGAATTCAAACACATGGAATTAAAAAATTGGGAGAAATACGCTTCTGATTTTGCAACCATTTACAATAAGGCATGGGCCAAACACGGTGTGCCAAAGCTCGATGAAAGACAGGCGAAAAATATTTTTAAAACGATGAAACCTGTCATAGATGAAGAAATTGTGTGGTATGGCTATTATAAAGATGAGCCGGTTTGTTTTTTCATAATGCTTCCGGAGTTGAATCAATTGTTTCGGCATGTCAATGGAAAAATGGATCTGATTGGTAAGCTTAAGTTTTTATACCATAAGAAAATGGGGCACATCAACAAAATGTTTGGGCTTGTTTTCGGAGTTGTGCCAGAACAGCAAGGCAAAGGCCTCACCGGTGCGATAGTAAAATGTGTTGCCAATATGGTGCATGTACCCAATTGGCGATACGAAGATTTTGAAATGAACTGGATTGGCGATTTCAACCCTTCAATGATGAAAGTAGCAGAAGAAGTTGGAGGTGAAATATCTAAAATACACATTACCTATCGATATCTGTTCGATAGAAACAAAGAATATAAACGACATCCTATTTTAAAATAATTTAATGAAAAACATCTTAGTAGTAGGCTCGGTAGCATTCGATGCCATTGAAACACCATTCGGAAAAACGGACAAAATTGTTGGCGGATCGGGATCTTATATTTCCCTCGCAGCCTCTTATTTAAATAATAAGGGCGCGACAAATCTTGTAGGAGTTGTAGGGGAAGATTTCCTCAAAGAAGACATAGAAATGTTTAAAAACCGGGGCGTTGATGTAAAAGGTCTGCAAATCAAAGAAGGAGAAAAATCGTTTTTCTGGTCGGGGAAATACCACATCGACATGAATACGAGAGATACCCTGGTTACAGAATTGAATGTACTCGAAAATTTTGATCCGATAATTCCTGATGCTTATCAAAATACAGATTATCTGATGCTCGGAAATCTTGCACCTTCGGTACAAATGCAGGTCATTAATCGTCTTGAAAAAAGGCCAAAATTTGTGGTAATGGATACCATGAATTTCTGGATGGACATCGCTTTAGACGATTTGCATCAAACCATGAAAAAAATTGATGTATTATCAATTAATGATGAAGAAGCCAGACAATTAAGCGGGGAATATTCTTTAGTGAAAGCGGCCAGAAAAATTTTAAAAATGGGCCCTAAGGTACTTGTAGTAAAAAAAGGTGAACACGGAGCCTTATTATTCAATGAGCAGGAAGTGTTTTTTGCACCGGCGCTACCTTTGGAAGAGGTCTTCGATCCAACCGGCGCAGGAGATACATTTGCCGGAGGTTTTATTGGGTATCTGGCAGCTACAGATGATATTAGCTTCGAGAATATGAAAAGAGCCATTATCTTCGGTTCAGCCCTTGCATCCTTCTGTGTAGAAAAATTTGGCACAGAAAAATTAAAGGATCTAACCATTGAAGAATTGAATGGAAGAGTTCTTGAATTTCTTGATCTCACACAAATAGATATAGTATTGTCATAAATTAATCGGACTGCATTGTTTAATTTAATTCATTATTTTACCTTTGCAGTCCTTTTGCAAAAAACACAGAGATGAAACGAACATTTCAGCCATCAAATAAGAAGAGAAAGAACAAACACGGATTCAGAGAGCGTATGTCTACACCTGCCGGAAGAGCGGTATTGTCACGCAGAAGAGCCAAAGGAAGAAAGAAACTCAGCGTTTCTGACGAGATAAAAAATAAATAAAAATGTCATCCAAGCCTCCAAATTCTTCGGGGGCTGATAATAGCTTCCCGAAACATTTAAGATTAAAAGGGAAGAAAGAAATTTCGGAACTGTTTAGCGATGGTTCCTTTTTTTATTTAGGGCCATTCAAAGTTTATTATCTCATCAGTGAGCGCGAAGCTGCTGTGACAAGGATTCTTATTTCCGTACCCAAATCAAAATTTTCTAAAGCCAATAAACGCAACAGAATTAAGCGACTAATTCGGGAAGCTTTCCGTTTAAATAAAGAAATTTTATTTGGAGCAAATCATGACTTAAATTTGATGATTGATAAATTCGCTCTGGTCTATTTAGATAAAGATCTAAAAGCATTTGAAGAAATTGAGACTAAACTAAAGTCAATTTTGGAGCGTTTAAATTCTATCCTACAAAAAGAACATGCAAAGAACTAAGAAATACATCTTAATTGGACTTTTATCACTGACGACATTCTCCTTTTATTCTTTTGTCGATCAGTACGGAGACAAATATTTTGAGATAGCCAAAAATCTCGACATCATGGCTACCGTATTTAGAGAGGTTAATACATATTATGTAGATGAAATTGATCCGGGTCAATTAATGCGAGTAGGAATTGATGCGATGCTCGCCAGTCTTGACCCCTACACCAATTATATATCCGAAGATCAGATTGAAGATTTCAGAACCATGACCACCGGACAATATGGCGGGATAGGTGCCGTGATTGGTAAAAGAAATGATGATATTGTGGTGATCATTCCATATGAAGGGGATCCGGCCGATGAAGCGGGCTTAAAAGCAGGCGATAAAATTCTGAAAATTGACGATGTCGATCTTTCGGATAAAAATACCGGTGATGTCAGCAAATTATTAAAAGGACAAGCCAATACCCCCGTTGATCTGACAATAATGAGATATGGCGAGGAAAAACCAATGCTCATAAATGTAAAACGCAAGAAAATTAAAATCGAAAATATCCCATTTCACGGCATGCTTAACGAAGAGGTAGGATATATACGATTGACTGATTTTTCAATTGGGGCTTATTCAGACGTGAGAATGGCATTTGAGGAATTGCAGAAAGAAGGAATGAAGAAATTGATCTTTGACCTTCGTGATAATCCGGGGGGATCTTTAACTGAAGCAGTTAAGATCTGTTCTATATTCTTGCCAACCGGTTCAAAAGTGGTAGAGACTAAAGGCAAATACGAAAAAAACAACAGCGTATATAATACATTAATACCGCCTTTGGATACCGCAGAGATTCCACTGACTGTACTAACGAGCGAATCTTCAGCTTCTGCCTCTGAAATTGTGGCAGGCGTAATTCAGGATTATGACAGGGGAGTGGTCGTGGGCAACAGGACATTTGGAAAAGGATTGGTACAAATGACGCGACCTTTGGTGTATAACTCTCAATTAAAAGTTACTACTTCAAGGTATTATATCCCAAGTGGCAGATGTATTCAGGCCATTGATTACAGTAAAAAAGATAATAATGGAAATGGAGAAAAAGTGCCGGATTCATTAAGGGCAAAATTTGAAACAGCCAATGGCCGCGTGGTCTACGATGGCAAAGGCATCAAACCGGATTTTACAGTTGAGATAGACGATCCTGCACCAATCAGCATAAGCCTGATCAGTAAAAATCTGATTTTTGATTATGCTACGAAATATTATTATTCACATCCGGAAATTGCTCCTCCCGATGAATTTGAATTAAGCGATGAAGAATATTCTGAATTTACCAAATGGCTTAGCGACAAAGATTACGGATATACCACCCAGGTAGAAAAAACAATTGAGGAATTGGTGGATGAGTCAAAGAAAGAGAAATATTTTGAGCACATTCAGACTGAAATAGAATCCTTAAAGACCACCGTAGAAAACAGCAAAAGTTCGGACCTGACTTTATTTAAGGAAGAAGTAAAGGAATTACTAGAACAGGAAATAGTTTCTAGATACTATTATCAAAAAGGCATGGTTCAGGCTTCCTTTGATTGGGATAAAGATGTGTTAAAAGCTTTGGAATTGTTTTCACAAATGCCTTTGTACGCTTCAACACTAGAAGCCAGAAAATAAATGGATGTTCTTTTCTTATTCCTGGCCGGAATAATCGGTGGTTTTTTTGCGGGTTTATTAGGCATCGGGGGGGGAATTATCTACATAGCCATTTTACCTTATGCACTGAGAAATTATGGATTATCAAATGAAATTCTGGTAGGCGCAGTCATTGCTAATTCCATTTTAGCAACATTTTTTGCAGCATTACTTTCATTATACCGTCAGCATATTCATAAAAATATTTACATAAGTGAATCAATATCCATTGGCATTCCCGGCGCGGTGATTCTAATTCTGGCCTTTTCTATAATCGTAGAGCAGGGCATGTATAAGTTTGTGTATTTTAATGTATTGATAATAGCGATTTTATTATTCATGTTGGCCAGACATTTTTTCAAATTAAAAAAAGAAAAATTGCGAGAGAGAAAGCCAAATCAATTATTATATAGTTCTATTGGTGCCTCAGGTGGATTGCTATCAGCATTTTCAGGATTGGGAGGAGGCGCAATTGTTGTTCCCTTGCTGGTATCAATAACTAGAATGGACATAAAAAAAGCCACCTCAATTTCAATGGGATTTATTCTATGTGCATCTTTTGCTTTGAGTATATATAATATGGCATTCTCGAAACTTAACATTGAAAACAGTTTCGGTGGTGTAATTATTTTACCGGTCATTGGCCCCTTGATTTTGGGAGTGATTGTTTCAGCACCTTTTGGCGTAATTGCCTCAAAGAAAGTGAGCTCATCAACGCTAACGGTATTATTTATTTTGTTCGTAATAATAGTAATGATTACCAGAATTTTGGATTTAATCTAATGGAAATTGGTCTATGCATAGAAACCTCTGATGAGATTTGCTCCGTAGCATTAAATGATAGTTCCGGTCAAATTCATACTCTGGAATCCGATGAGCCAAAATCACATGCCAGGGCAATCACAAAATTAATTGCCCAAATATTAGATAAAGCAGAACTCGAAATCAGTAAAATTGATTTTGTGGCGGTGTCTTCAGGTCCGGGTTCCTATACCGGTTTAAGGATTGGGATTTCCACGGCAAAAGGGATTTGTTATACGCTGAATAAACCATTAATTGCCATCGATGTGTTTGAGATAATTAAAAGGACAGCTATCCAAAAAGATTTGATAAAAGGCAAAATTCCATTTGCAATGATTGACGCCCGCCGAATGGAAGTTTATGCTCAGAAATGGCGGAAGGATTTAACAAAAGAGGGATTTGCATTTCCTTTGATTCTGGACGAGACTTTTTTGTCAAATGAGGAAATAGAAAAACTAATCTTTATCGGAAGCGGTGCAAAAAAAGTTAATTTGATTAAAGACAATTTAGATATTGAATTTTTTGATATCAGGCCTCATGCAAAATATATGTTTGAAATGGCTATTCAGAAATTTAAAAATGGAAAGACAGAAGACGTCGCCTATTTTGAACCTTTTTATCTTAAAGAGTTTTACATAACAAAACCAAAAAATGTCTTAAAAACGGGGAATGGAGAGAGAAATAGTAAATAGGGTCGCGAATAGCAAATTGATCACTATCAATCCGGAAGACTTTATTCCTGAAGGAGAACGAATGATAATTGATCTAAAGGAAATTCTGCATCAGGGTATGATTTTAAGAGAAGCTGATTTCAGGTCTTGGGCAAAAGAAAACGATTGGGATAAATACAAAAACGCATTTGTTGCGATTACCTGTTCGGTAGACGCCATAATTCCTCAATGGGCATATATGGTCATTGCAAGTAAGCTTTCCGGAATTGCAAAAAGTATATGCAAAGGAAATACGGAGGACCTTGAGAAAGAATTATTTCGCAATGAGCTTTCAAAGCTTAATCCGGAAGAGTTCTTAGACAAGCCTGTAGTTATCAAGGGGTGTTCAGACAATCAAATTCCTGATGAATCCTATGTGTGGATTACAGAAAAAATCAAACCCTATGTCAGGAGTATTATGTACGGTGAACCATGCAGCACAGTACCGGTATACAAGGCATCTAAAAAAAATTAAATCTATTTCTGAATATGCATTGCGCTAAAATAATTTCAGCGTATATTTGTCGCCCTTTTCACAGAATTTTGTGAAAAGATTTAAAGGTAGTTTTACATCCTGAAAAATATTTTTCTAAAAGGTTTGGATGGGAATTTAAGTATAACTACTTTTGCATCCGCTTTTAGCCGAAAGGGTTATAAAGTGGGATAAAGTTCTTTGAAGAAATTAATGACAGCAAAACGCGGATCCTGGAATTTTTATAAAATTTTAAGGAGACAAAGACCGTCTTGAGTTGAAGGAAAATTTTCTTGTACACAAGAAGTGAAGACTTCTTACTATGGAGA
>JAVJQT010000006.1:0-168279 GCA_040218795.1 Cytophagales bacterium
TCTCCATAGTAAGAAGTCTTCACTTCTTGTGTACAAGAAAATTTTCCTTCAACTCAAGACGGTCTTTGTCTCCTTAAAATTTTATAAAAATTCCAGGATCCGCGTTTTGCTGTCATTAATTTCTTCAAAGAACTTTATCCCGCTTTATAACCCTTTCGGCTAAAAGCGGATGCAAAAGTAAGTAGCTATTTATTTTGAAACAAGCCCCGGTGAATTATTTTTTTAAGTATTTTGCAAATACCTAAACAGCAAGTACTTATATTCAAAAAAAATGACGACTTATCTTAAAATTGTTTGTTTTCTTTTTGGACCAAAGGAAACCATTTTAATCGCTATACCCGTTTGTTCTTCAATATAGCTGATATAATCCTCCAATGACTGTGGCAATCCATTGTCAAAACATTTTTCATCCAGGGTTGAATTCCACCCTTTAATTAAATGGTACTGAGCCGAATCGATCACGGAAAGATTGTTAGGAAAGTCAGCTGTTTTGCCACCCGATTTAAGATTGTATTCATTGCACACCCTAATTTCTTCAAAAGAATCAAGGACATCCGCTTTCATCATGTAAAGATCCGTAACTCCATTGAGCATTACAGCGTATCTCAAAGCAGGCAAATCTAGCCAACCTACCCTTCTGGGTCTGCCTGTTGTTGCGCCAAACTCATGTCCAATCTTCGCAATGTCTTTCCCGACATCATCAAACAATTCGGTAGGAAATGGTCCTTCACCCACCCTGGTGCAATAGGCTTTAAATACTCCAAAGACTTTTCCAATTCTTCCGGGTGCTATTCCCAGACCAATGCAGGCGCCGGGAGTTATCGTATTTGAGGAGGTCACATAAGGGTAAGATCCAAAATCCACATCCAGCAATGAGCCTTGTGCACCTTCTGCCAAAACAGACTTTCCATTGTCCATTTCGCGATTGAGGAATATTGCCGTTTCCGTAAGATTAAAGGTTTTTAGATATTCAATGCAGTCAAAAAATACTTTAAGTTTTTCCTCAAAACCTTCAAAATCCCCACCATAGAAAGAAACCAGCTTTTTATGCTGTTCCATTATTTCATTGACTTTCTTTTTAAAGTCCTCTTCCAGTACATCGCCAACTTTTATCCCAAATCGACCCACTTTATCCTGATAAGCCGGTCCTATACCTCTTAGCGTTGAACCAATTTTCTGATCACCTTTATATTTTTCAATAGCTGCATCAAGGTATTTATGAGTGGGTAGAATTAATTGTGCTTTAAGAGAAATATACAAACGGTTTTTAAATTCAATTCCGTATTTTTCCAAATCCTCAATCTCTTTGCGAAATACAACAGGATCAAGAACAACTCCATTTCCGATAACATTTAATACTCCCTCTCGAAATATACCGCTGGGAATCTGATGCAAAACATGTTTAACATCACCAAATTCAAGGGTATGGCCTGCATTTGGCCCTCCCTGAAATCTCGCAATAATATCGTAATCGGGTGCCAGGTAATCTACAACCTTTCCCTTGCCTTCATCGCCCCACTGTAATCCTAATAATACGTCTGCTTTCATTTAATCGATGGAATTTAAACCGGTTTATTCTCACAGTTCTTTTTTTGGCATTTGCCATAAAGTATTAGTGAGTGATGTATAATATCAAACTTTAATAAATCTCCGGCCATGCTTTGAATATTTTGAATTCTGGGATCGCAAAATTCAACCACTTTGTGACAATCGGTGCACACCAAATGATCGTGTTGCTTTGAGCCATACGCCCTTTCGTATTGAGCAAGATTTTTACCAAATTGATGTTTTGTAACCAGGTCACAATCTACAAGCAAATCGAGGGTATTGTAAACGGTCGCCCGACTAACCCTGTAATTCTTGTTTTTCATGCTTATATACAACGCCTCAACATCAAAATGCTCATTCCTTTCATATATCTCTTCGAGAATGGCAAAACGTTCCGGCGTTTTTCTAAAGTTCTTATTTTCTAAATAAGCATTGAATATATTTCTGACTTCGGCAAATATTTGCGAATTCAACGGCATAGCTTGGATTTCTAAAGGCGGCAAATATAAGAATTAATAAGTGAGCAATCAGCCCATTCTTGTAACGCTGTCTATACCTTTTACTTTTTTTAATTTCTGAATTAAATCACTCAAATGTTTGGTATCGTTTACATATAATTTAATCTGCCCATCAAAATAATTTGCTTCGGTGTCGATCGTTATAGAACGCATGTTTACCTTAAGGTCGCTGGAGATTATTTTGGTGATGTCACTAACAATTCCTACTCGGTCTGTCCCATGCAAACGAAGTGAAACTAAAAATGCCAGTTCCATTTGAGATGTCCACTTGGCTTTTACAATTCTATAGCCATAATTGGACATCAATTCCACGGCATTCGGACAATTGGTTCTGTGGATTTTAACACCCTCGTTGACAGTGACAAATCCAAAAACATCATCGCCAGGAATGGGATTACAACATTTTGCTAATACGTAATCCACTTTATCCATGTCCTCACCTATCAAGAGGTAATCTGAATTATCATTACGTATTTTTTTAACTTCCTTTTTAAAGCCAAGTGCATCTCTGAATCTTTTTAGCGCGCTGGACTTCTGTTTATCGAGGAATTTTTTAAAACTTTTGAGATCCTTGAGTTCAAGGTTTCCGTTTCCAAAACGATAATAAATTTCTTTATCTCCTCTCAGGCTAAAATAAGAGCGCATTTTAACCATTATATCCGGGCTGGGTTCTATTCCCAACTGTTTCATTTTTTTGAAGAACAGTTCGCGTCCAATTTCTATTATTTCCTTCTTTCCTTCTTTTAATACACTTTTAATTTTGGATTTGGCTTTAGAAGTTACCACAAAATTCAGCCAGTCTTCCGAGGGTTTTTGTTTCTGGCTGGTCAGAATTTCTACCTGATCGCCATTGCTCAATTTATAGCTTAGCGGAACTAATTTATGATTCACTTTTGCTCCTATGCAATTGGCTCCAATTTGTGTGTGTATTTCAAATGCAAAGTCCAGGGCAGTAGCTCCGGCTGCCAATGTTTTTAAATCCCCCTGCGGTGTAAAAACAAAAACCTCCTCATTGAATAAATTTGATCTGAAATCGTCAAGAAATTCCAAAGCCGAAGTTTCATTCTGTTCCAATAAATCACGAACCCTGTTCAACCAGCCGTCCAGTGCAGGTGCAGATTTTTTAGAATCTCCGCTTTTGTATTTCCAATGTGCAGCATATCCCATTTCTGCAATTTCATCCATTCGACGTGATCTTATTTGCACCTCAACCCATTGCCCGGAATTGCTCATTACAGTAGTATGCAAGGATTCATAACCATTGGCTTTGGAGGTACTGATCCAATCTCTCAAGCGATCTGGATTTGGTTTGTAGAAATCAGTTACCAGGGAGTAAACATGCCAACAGGCCGCCTTTTCCTTGTCTTCAGGCACGTCAATAATTATTCTTACAGCAAACAGATCATACACTTCTTCAAAAGGTATGTTTTGCTTTTTCATTTTATTGTAAATGGAATGAATGGATTTTGGACGGCCTTTTATTTCAAATTCAATGTTTTCTTTGTTGAGAACAGATTTGATTGGTTTTATAAAATCTCTAATAAACTTACTTCGAACATCTTTGGTTAAAGCAATTTTTCTGGTGATACCCCAATAGGAATCGCTGTCATTGTACTTTAAATAAAGATCCTCGAGTTCTGATTTAATGGAATACAGCCCAAGACGATGCGCTAATGGTGCATAGAGGTAAATAGTCTCTGCTGAAATTTTCAATTGTTTCTCTCGCATCATGCTATCCAGTGTGCGCATGTTATGCAACCGGTCAGCAATTTTGATCAAGATTACCCTTACATCCTCAGACAGCGTAAGGAGCATTTTTCTAAAATTTTCAGCCTGCTGAGAAGTACCGTATTCAAAACTGCCCGATATTTTGGTTAGGCCATCGATAATCTTTGCCACTTTCTGACCAAACATTCTTTCGATGTCGTGCAATTCATAATCCGTATCCTCAACTACATCGTGGAGTAATGCTGATACAATGGAAGTGGTGCCAAGACCTATTTCATCAATACAAATCTCTGCAACGGCTAAAGGGTGGTATATATAGGGCTCACCGGATTTTCTTCGCATATCCTTATGCGCATCAAGGGAAAGATTAAAGGCCTTTTTAATAATCTTCGCATCCCCATCTTTGAGCATGGGCTTGGCCTTTCTCAAAAGACGCCTGTACCTCCTCAGAATTTCTTTCTTTTCTACTTCATTTTCCGCTACAAGCATAAAACCAAAAATAAGAATTTGAGTGAATAAATTTCAAGTTGAATTAGCTTACATTTATGTAACAAAATAATGTCAAAAATATTCGAGATTTCAATTTTTATATTACTTTTGCAGCCTCTTTGTAAAAAACCGAATTAGTTCGGTTAATTTATTGGTATTAAGCCATAAACAATTGCGGATGTGGCGAAATTGGTAGACGCACTAGACTTAGGATCTAGCGCCGCGAGGCATGGGGGTTCGAGTCCCTCCATCCGCACATCAAGCCCTGATTCTTAAGGCGTTTCGGGGCTTTTTTTATTTAAAACTTAGAAAATTGGAAATTACACTTAACAAAAAGGAATCCAACCACGGTCACATCGAAATTAAATTTGATGAAAAAGACTACAAGGAAAAGATTGAACAAAAACTAAAAGAATACGGCAAAACCGCCAGCCTTAAAGGTTTTAGGCCTGGGAAAGTACCTCCCGGACTGATCAATAAAATGTACGGCAAAAGCATCAAAATCGATGAAATCAACAAAATGGTTTCCGAATCGGTGGAGTCCTATATCAAGGAAAAAGATTTGAAACTGATTGGTGATCCGCTTCCCGCTAAGGACAGTTTGGAAGGAATAGACTGGGCTGAACAAAAGGATTTCGAATTCAAATACGAAGTTGGGCTTGTTCCCAATTTTGAAATCCCCCTTTCGGAAAAAACAAAATTTGCCAAGTACGAAATAAAACCGGATCAAAAAACGCTGGATAAGACAATTTTAAATATCCGTAAACAAAGTGCCGAAAGAAATGAAATGAAAGAAGTTGCTGATGATAGTGTTCTCACCGGTAAACTTGAAAACAAAGAGGCTGAACTTGA
Organism: Cytophagales bacterium; assembly: GCA_040218795.1. Taxonomy (GTDB): domain Bacteria; phylum Bacteroidota; class Bacteroidia; order Cytophagales; family CCMP332; genus CCMP332. The sequence goes on from JAVJQT010000006.1 coordinate 5,136, forward strand.
AAAACAATCGGAAATTGATTTGTCACTCATTAGTTCGGCAAAAGAAAAAAAATCTCTGATTGGTAAAAAAGTAGGCGATACTGTTGAAATTAATCTTGTAAAAGCATTTGATAAAGAGCCTGACGAGCTTTCCAGAATTACAGGAAAAGCGCTTATAGAGACCAAAAAAATGAAAGGGAAGTTTCATTTTACGATAGAAAAAATTGAAACCTTAAAATTACCCGAACTCAATAAAGACCTTTTCGACCGGGCAATCGGTCCTGATAAAGCCAAAGACCTAAGTGAATTTAAAACCGAGGTAGAAAAAATCATTGCCAAAAATAACGATCGAGAATCCGAAGGTTTTCTTCAGCGGGAAATTCAGGATTATTTGGTGGATAAAACCAAAATGGAGCTTCCGAAAGATTTTCTGAAGCGTTGGTTATTGGTGAGCAATGATGGAAAAGTAACAGAAGAGCAAATCGAAAAAGAATTCGATCTCTATGTAAAAGAATTAAAATGGAATTTGATCATCAGTAAAATCCAACAGGAGCAAAAAATTGAGATCAAACACGAAGACATCCTCCAAGAAACCAGAAATATGGTTATAAACCAGTTTGGAGGTGGTTTTGATCCTAATCAAATGGGAGAATTTTTAGAACAATTTGTTCAAAATTATCTTAAAGAAAATAAGGGTCAGAATTACATGAATATTCACCGTCGATTGTTGGACCAAAAGGTAATGGAATGGACCAGAAACCTCATTTCAGTAAAGGATAAAAAAGTTGCTTGGGAAGAATTTGAGAAAATAGTCTTAAAATAAGTTTTCTAAAGTCTTGAAAAGTCCTTAAAATTAAGGGCTTTTTTTTTGAATAAATATTTAAATAATTGCATATAAATGAATATTAAACAGGAATTCAGAGATTATGCTGTCAAACATTTAAACTTAAATGGCATGGCAACTGATCAATACATTCACACCATTGAAAACCTCACACCTAATATCATCGAAGAGAGAAGAATGAACGCAGTGGCCATGGACGTGTTTTCAAGATTAATGATGGATCGAATTATTTTTCTTGGTGTCCCTATTGATGATTACGTAGCTAATATTGTTACGGCTCAATTATTATTTCTGGAATCCACAGATTCGCAAAAAGACATTTTAATGTACATCAATAGCCCGGGAGGTTCCGTTTATGCCGGACTTGGCATGTACGATACTATGCAATATGTAAGGCCCGATGTGGCAACAATTTGTACAGGTATGGCTGCATCAATGGGCGCCATTCTTCTATGTTCAGGTGCTAATGGCAAAAGAACTGCTCTGCCGCATTCCAGAGTGATGATTCATCAGCCCATGGGTGGTATTGGAGGCCAGGCTTCGGATATTCAAATCACAGCTAATGAGATAAAGAAAATAAAAACAGAATTGTATCAAATTTTGGCCGATCATTCGGGTAAGGATATCAAACAAATAGAAAAAGATTCAGATAGAGATTATTGGATGAGGGCACCTGAAGCTTTGAAATATGGTTTAATTGATGAAGTACTAGAAAGAAAAAATTAATTATGGCTCAGGTAAATTGTTCATTTTGTGGAAGAAGTAAGAAAGATGTTCGCCTGATGATATCGGGTATACATGCCCATATTTGCGATAAGTGTATCGAACAAGCAAATGTTATTCTTGAAGAGGAGACTAAAAATCAGGATTCTGTTCAAACGCCAAAATTAAAACTGAACAAGCCTAAAGAAATTAAAGAATTCATAGACCAATTTGTAATTGGACAGGATGAAGCTAAAAAGGTAATGTCCGTGGCCGTTTATAATCACTATAAACGACTGTTGCAGGGTAAGGAAATAGACGATGATATAAATATTGAGAAATCAAATATTATTATGGTTGGTGAGACCGGCACGGGAAAAACTTATTTAGCCAGGACCCTTGCAAGAATGCTTCAGGTTCCATTTTGTATTGCCGATGCCACTGTTTTAACCGAGGCCGGTTATGTTGGGGAGGATGTGGAAAGCATCTTAACCCGCTTATTACAAGCGGCCAATTACGATCTTGAATCAGCCCAAAGAGGTATCGTATATATCGATGAAATAGATAAGATTGCCAGAAAGGGAGATAACCCAAGTATTACAAGAGATGTTAGTGGAGAAGGCGTGCAGCAAGCACTTCTGAAATTACTCGAGGGAACAACAGTCAATGTACCACCGCAAGGAGGCAGAAAACACCCCGATCAAAAAATGATTTCTGTAAACACGGAAAATATCCTGTTTGTATGTGGTGGAGCATTTGATGGAATTGATAGAGATATTGCCAAAAGACTCAATACCAGGCCTCTTGGATTCGCAGGAAATGCTAAAAAGGATAGCGATTCAAGGGTTGACGAAAACAATTTACTCCAATACGTAACTTCTCAGGATCTTAGGTCATTTGGTTTAATTCCTGAATTAATCGGAAGATTACCCGTAGTTACATTCCTGAACCCGCTGGATGACAAGGCCTTAATTCAAATACTTAAGGAGCCTAAAAATGCCATTACCAAACAATACAAGAAATTGTTTAAGATGGAAGGAATTGACTTAACTTTTGAAGATGAAGCTTTAAAATATATAGTTAAAAAAGCACAGGAGTATAAATTGGGTGCAAGGGGTTTGAGATCAATATGTGAAGCCATCATGATCGACGCCATGTACGAGGGCCCATCGGATGAACAATCAAAAAATCTGAAAGTGACCAAGCGCTATGCGCAAAGTAAATTTGAAAAATCTAAACTAAGTTCTCTTAAAGCGGCTTAAATTCCAGATCTTCTAAATCCCAATTAAGGGAATTATCATAGGATATTTTCCCTTTGGAAATTGTCAATGGGGATTTGATATTGTTCTCAAATAATTTCCCTGTACCCAAACCCTGATAAATGTCAGGATTGTATTGAGATACAAATTGAGAAATAGCATTCAATCCTATATTTGATTCCAAAGCTGAAGTAATCCACCAGCCAATGGCTTGTGATTTGGCAAATTCTATCCATTGTGAAGTCTCAAAAAGACCGCCGTGCAAACTGGGTTTTAGTACAATAAATTGTGGCTTAATTGTTTTTAGCAATGCCAATTTATCCTTCGGTTCCCTTACTCCAATTAGCTCCTCGTCCAGCGCAATGGCTAATTTTGAATCCCTGGCCAATCGCGACATTTCTTCTAATTTTTTAACAGCTATGGGTTGTTCAATAGAATGGATATCCAATTTGTAGAGCTCATTCATAATTTCCCGGGCTTCATCGTATTGAAAAGCACCGTTGGCATCCACGCGTATTTCAATTTTATCTTTTCTGAATTTTTTTCTCAAATTATGAATCAAACGCATCTCACGATCTAAGTCCAGGGCGCCAATTTTTATTTTTATACAGTCAAATCCATCCTTGAGCTTTTGAGCAACTTGCGTTTTCATAAATTCATAATCACCCATCCAAATGAGGCCATTTATAGGAATATCCTGAAGGCCTTCAAAAAAACCGGTCTTGTAAATCTGAAAAGGACTTTCCAAATGCACATCATTAAAAGCGCTTTCTATTGCAAATTTTATGGATGAAAAAACCTTGTAATCCTGTTGTATGAATTCCTCAATTAATTGAGCATTGCCTTTTAATTCTCTTAATTTGAAATGAATTAGCGATTTCAAATCCTCGTCAAATTCCTCGCTCAATCCTTTCAAGGGTCCTGCCTCTCCCAGCCCAACGGCATTGGATTTTTTGTTATGTAGTTTTAGAAATGCGGAATATTTATTTTTTAAAATGCCACGTGAAGTGCCGGCATCAAACTTGAAAATTAAATTTCTTTCAGCCAGGGACCAGTCAAAATTCATTTGTCAAAGTTGTATTTTGAGCTGCTAAAAGATTTATATTTTTCCAGATCGGACATAACTTTTTGCTCCCACTTTTTTTGCGGAATTTCGTTCAAACCATGATCCGTCTCTTTATCATATAGCTTTTGAGTTTCGGCCAATTCTTTTAATCCATCTTCAAAGGTTTTTTGTAGTTTTTTACTGTCTTTCATACTGTTTAACTCCAATTCAGCCATATTTTTGCGAATCTTTCTTGCGTTTAATTCCGCAATGGCGAAATGCAATTGCTCATGACTCAAGAGTTCATCGGATTTTAATTCAGATTTCACCCAGGAATTTTGAGGTGAAAAATAACAGTCAACTTTCCAGCTAAATTCACCCTCCTGGTATGACATGCCAAATTCTGTTCTTGTGTATGTTTCCGCAGCCATCGGACTGCTTTTCACAGCTCTAGCTTTAAAATCTTTCCAGGATAAATTGATGCTATCATCCCATCTTATTTTTTCCTGAGCATTTACAGAATGGCTCATCGATATGAACGAGATAATTGTCAGGAAGAATAAAGTACACCAGAATGAGTTTTTACGGTAAATCATTATTTGATTCTTTCTAAATGGATATCAAAATAAACATAAAAAAAGCAGAACCGAAGTTCTGCTTTTCTTAAGGTTGATTTTATAATTATTCACTTACTACCAGATAAGGTAAATCCAACTCGTTAATCATTTTTTCAGTGTCACTTCCAAAAAATAATCGGATCAATCCTGAATTTCCTTCAGATATACTGGCAATTATATCCATATCGTGTTTCTGAACATAAGACTTGACCATTTGACTTACATCGCCCTTAGAGATGATTTCAATTGTATAATTTTTGAAATCATATTCTTTGGCAAAATCTTCCAGTTTTCCTTGAATGTTCTCCACGGTTGCATCTTTGTTTTGTAAAATATGTGTTAGATGCACTTTCATATTCATTAGCTCAGCGAAATCACGTATTGAAGTGACGGTGTCCTCTTTATAAGCTTTCATATCAGTTAAAAGCATCAAATGACCATTTTTATTAACCCATGTCTCCTCTTTTACAATTAAAACAGGGACATCAGCAATCCTCATGGTTACAGCGGCATGGTTTCCGGAAAACCATTCCCGGAATGATGTTTCACCGCTCGTACCCATTACAATTAGGTTTGCTTTGTGATCATTTAAATAATCTTTCAATGTATCTTCAAAATCACCAATTCTAATGACTCCGGTAATTTGGTTTTGTTCATTTCCATAATTTCGAATGATTTTATCCAAATCAGATTTTTTTCTGGCAATTAATTCTGCCATATAATGGTCATTTTCTTTGGCTTCTTCCTGTCGCAATTGAACATCTGCACTTGGACTGAAATTATCAGCCTCGGCTTTGGGAAGAGCGTGAAACAAAGTAATTTTTGCATCAATGTCTCTAGCTATTTTTAATCCGCTTGCCAGTCCATGCATTGCTTCATCGGAAAAATCTATCGGTATTAATATATTCTTAACATTCATAATCTTAATTGTTTTGACTCATCTATTAAATACCAAAATACATGCCTTGTCCTTATAGGGTTGATAGTATCAAAAATGAAATTTTTGTAGAGATATTTCTACAATAAATTTTATGTTTTGAGTATTATTTCTACAATAAATTATAATTATATTTTGAAAATAGCTGTGAATTGCTTAGCTCTTAGTTAAAATTGAACGAATAATTATAAAATCATGAAAGATCCATTAATACAACACGGAGCCGACTATAAAGCATTGAGACGTCAGGGCTTGAGCAAAGAAAGTGCTGAAAAAATAGTACTAGCCTCTAATCGAGAAAGTGAAAAGTTTGGAGAAAGTCATTATGAACAACTGTCATATGAAAATATTATGGAATTGGCCCGTTTGCGAAGTATAAAAGGAATAGAATCCATGTCCAGAGAAGAAGTAATTGCGGCTCTGCGCGCTCAGTCTAATAATTAGGTAAGTAATTGATGATTTCTATTTCATGCCAATCCATACGAATTCAAAGATTGGCCCATTCCCTTAGTCGGTCCTGATGGCCCGGAAAATTCCGAGACGAAAACCCCTTCTGCTGCGCAGAATGTTTTCTTGTTTTATTGGCTTTCAGCAACAAGTTGCTGACGCCATAAAACAAGAAAACCCCTGACGTTTCCGTCAGGGGTTTTGTCTCTTGTCGGGGCGGCAGGATTCGAACCTGCGACCCCCTGGTCCCAAACCAGGTGCGCTAACCGGGCTGCGCTACGCCCCGAGAATTTGTAATAACTCAATCAATTGAATATTATATCTAACTGATCGACTTTATCTGCCTTTTAATAGCTTCGCCCGGTAAACCGGGCTGCTTGTCTGCCGAAGTGTAACGCAGGCAGGCGCTACACTCTGAATTTTTCATGTGATTCCACCAGGACTCGAACCTGGAACCTACTGCTTAGAAGGCAGTTGCTCTATCCAGTTGAGCTATGGAACCATTTCAATATTTTCAAGTCCTTCTTTAAGAACCTTTGCTTTGCGGAGAGAGGGGGATTCGAACCCCCGGTACCCGAATAGGGTACGGCAGTTTAGCAAACTGCTGGTTTCAGCCACTCACCCACCTCTCCAATCTAATTGTGAGAAGAAAATTGATGCCCTCTCCAAAATCAGGATGCAAATGTATGATTATTTTCAATAAAACCTGAAATAGAATTATCAAATTTCTATAGCACACTAAAAAAAATATCTATCGAAAAATCCATTTCTCTATCTTTGACAGAATGAAGAAAATTCAGGTCTATTTATTAGTCTTTTTCACACTCGCTATATGCCTATTCTCTTCCTGTAATTCTACAAAAGTAGAAGAGAGTGAAAATGAATTTTCAATAAGCATGAATATTTCAACCAACCCTCAATCTATCAATCCGCTTTATTACAGCAGCTCTACGGATATTTTTATTTGCAGACATCTTTTCCAACCACTGCTTTCTATAAATGATAGTTTTAATGATTATGTGCCGATACTCGCCGAAAAATTGCCGGAAGTAAAATTAGTAAATGACAAAACGGCAATTCATTATTCATTAAAACCCGAAGCTAAATGGGATAATGGCACTTCAGTTAACTCTGATGATGTTATTACAAGTTTCAAAATAGTATTCAATCCTCATAGCGAGCTCCCATATCTTGTTAAATATTATGATTTTATTGACTCTATAATTGCACTAAACGAATTGGAATTTTATATGTACATAAACTCAGAAGCAAATAATGCCTATTTTAATAGTGGAGATTTTGAGATCTTACCAAAGTATATATTTGATCAGAATAGTGTACTGGATGCTTACACTTTTCAGGACTTGAAAAATTATAATCCCAATGATAAAATAGATTCGGCTTTATTAATGCTTGGTGAAGAAGTAATTAATATTAAAATATTAGATCCCGAAGCTAAAATTTCCGGTACCGGTGCTTATAAAATAACTGATTATAACATCAACAATAACATCACCCTAACAAAAAAACAGGATTGGTGGGGACAGAAATATTCTGATCAATCCTATTTTTTTAAATCCAATCCCGACAATATAAATTTCAAAATTTACCTCGAACCACTCTCGGCCATTATGGATTATAACAATTCCAATCTGGATGTATTGTTTGGTCTGAATCACGAATCGCTTAAGTCTGTCCTTGACAATCAGAATATAATGGACAATTCAAGATTGATAAAATTTAATGTAAATGCATTTGTCTATTTATCTGTAAACAGCTCAAATCCACTTTTTCAAAATGTGTCTGCCAGAAAGGCCATGGCCATTTTATCCGACCCTAATACATTTATCAAAGATATTCTCATGGATCAGGCTGTTTCTATTTCAAGCCCTGTTTCACCCAATAATAAAAGACTGTACAATTCAAATTTAAAAGCGTTGGAGTTCGATCCTGACAATGCATCTATGCTTCTTGAAAAAGGGGGTTGGGTCAAAAGAAACAGTTCCTGGTATAAGAATAATCAGGAAATCTCGCTTGAATTTCTTATTCAGGCAGGCAATAAAAATTCGGAGGACTATGGTATTTATTTTAAAAACAAGGCGTCAAAAATTGGATTGAAGGTAAATTTGATTCCATTGGAATTTTCAGAATTCATTTCCAGAATTAGGAATGGCAATTACACTCTCGCAAGATTGGGAACAAGTGTGAGTCCCATGTTTGATAATCACCGCGCACTTTTTCATAGTTCATCTATTGGACAAAGAAATTATCCCCGAATGAAAAGCCCTGAAATTGATTCACTTATTGGAAAAATAGAAATTGAATCCAATCCGGAGTCAAAAAAACAAATGATCCACACGCTGCAGGAATTAATATTTCATGAATTTAGCTATGTGTTTCTTTATTCGCCAATCTCGAATGTAATTGTAAATAACAGGTATGATAATTTCACTTTAAGCGCCGATGCGCTCCGCCCCTGGTTACCTGCATTTTCCCTTAAAAGATGAATTCTTACTTTCTAAAAAGATTATTGATGATTCTTCCCGTCCTTGGGATTGTCTTGCTTTTGACAATGATCCTCGGGCACTATGCAGGAGAAATACCTCCTTATTTACTGGAAGATGACACTAAGAGAGCCTATTCCGAAGAGCAAATCGAACAGTATAAAGAGAAAAGCGGATTAAACGAGCCTTTTTTTTACATTTCAATAAACAAAAAAGGCGATAAGTCTTTTTACTATCCTCAGATCGAATGGAATAGTTCAAAAAATCGTTTTCACAGATATTTATCCAATTTTATAATAGGAAATTTAGGCTACTCCAACTTTTATAAATCCAATGTTTGGGATGTTATAAAACTGCCCATTTTAAGAACAGTTATAATCAATATAATCGTATTGATAATCGTCTATTCCGCAGGCTTATATTTGGGCTTTTATCAGGTCCTCAAGCAAAAAAGCATTATTGGCAAGTCTTTTAATGTGATCGGACAGGTTTTTTATGCCATTCCTTCATTTTGGTTAGCTATTCTATTATTATGGCTTCTGGCCAATTCACAGAATTTTTATTTATTCCCAACCAATGGATGGATTTGGAACACAAATCAGGGTATTATTAACGCCATATTAAATTTATCATGGTCTCTGGTACTGCCTGTAATTTGTCTTTCATTCGGTTCTGTGATTTACATCGCAAGTATTTTTCAACAAAAAATGACAGAAGAGACAAAGAAATCCTATTTCAAAGCGCTCTTGTCTCGTGGGTTTAGCAGAAAATACATCTTGCGAAAGCATGTATTCAGGATTGCGCTTATTCCAGTAGTTGCGGTTTCGACAGATTTAATTCCCGGCTTAATCAGTGGTTCTGTAATCATTGAAAGCATATTTAACATTCCCGGAATGGGGAGAATGGCATTTCAGGCATTCTTTACAAAGGATTTTCAAATTATATATGCGATAACCTTAATGGCTACTGTTTTAACATGGCTCAATTGGATTCTTGCAGATTATATTTATTCAAAACTCGACCCAAGAGTCCAATTTTAGAATGAGGAAATTCAACTTAGGCATTATTATCTCAATCATCTTTCTTGTTCTATGGATTGTATTGGGACTTTTTTCCGAATTGATTTCATCCGAAAAACCGCTCTATTATATCGAGGATGGTAAATCCTATTTCCCAATAATTGAACAGGAATCTCTTCGAGACTACAAATCTCAAAAACACGAAGCGGTCATATGGCCCCCAATTCCTTTTTCTTCTTCAAGCATGGATATGCAAAATACCGGTTCCAAAGCTCCCGGTGTCATGGAAAATCGAATAGGCGGAAATTTTAAACATTTATTGGGAACGGATCATTTGGGCAGGGATGTTACCGCAGGTTTGATTGCAGGTGCAAATGTTTCTCTCAAAATTGTTTTTTATTCCCTTTTACTTTCGGCAGTGTTTGGAATTCTGATCGGATTGATAACAGGTTATTTTGGCGATCAGGGATTAAAAGTGCGTTTCCCGAACCTATTTCTCATATTCAGTTTATTCCTTACTTTGATTTTTCATTCCTCCGAATCGGGCATAATGTCTCTTTCATTTATTATCTGGTTGCTGATCTGTTTCATCTTGTACTTCCTTCTCAGATCTATTCCTTTCAAATTATTTAATTCTAAAAAAAGCCTGCCTTTGGATCTGTTGATATGGCGCATTCTGGAAATATTTGATTCTATTCCTAAAATTTTGCTTCTCATTGCAATTTTCGCTGGTTATAGTCCTTCTTTGGAAAGAGTCATAATTCTTATCGCCCTCATAAGCTGGCCGGGTATTAGTAAAATTGTAAGGGCAGAAACACTCTCAGAAAAAAATAAAAACTATATCGAAGCAGGAAAGGCTTTGGGCTTTAAAAACAGCAGATTGATACTTATTCATATTTTACCCAATATCATTGCTCCCATTAGCGTATATCTGACTTTTTTTGCCGGTTCGATTATACTTATTGAATCATCCTTGTCGTTTTTAGGTCTGGGAATGCCGCCGGATGTTCAAACATGGGGAAGAATGTTGGCCCTTGCAAAAAATCACTTATCATCCTGGTGGTTGGTCTTCTTTCCAGGCTTTTTTATTTTCGCGGCGGTGTATTCGTTAAACACCCTTGGAAGGTATTTAAGCTCAAAAATTCAATATAGAAAGCAACAGAATTTGTTGATATGACATTTTATAAAACATTAGGATGGTTTGAAATAATATCAATCGCTGCTTTCGTGCTGTTCTATATATTGTATATAATTAATACCTCGAAAAAAGCGAGTCGCTTTAATACGAACACTTTCAATCTTCTCAAAAAGTTGTTTTTGAGAACGGCTTATTTTGTTCTGATAATTATAGCGCTTCTAGGTCCATCTTTTGGCGAAGTAAAAAAAGAAATTAAGGCGGTGGGTAAGGATATTTATATCGCGGTCGATTTGTCGCTTTCAATGAATAGCAATGACATACCACCCAGTCGCTTGGAAAAAATAAAATTTGAATTAAAAAATATCTTAAATGCCTTTAAGTCCGATAGGATTGGCTTAATCATATTTTCCTTTGAAGCCTTTGTGCAATGTCCGCTAACTTATGATCAAAATGCCCTGACTTTATTCATTGAAACATTGAATTCTGAATTGGTTCCGAATGCAGGCACCAACCTCGAAGCGCCATTGCAATTGGCTCTTGATAAACATTTGGATCCAAATAATACAACCACAAGTAAACAGGCCAAAGTTATTATGGTCATTTCTGACGGTGAGGATTTTGAAGGTGATATCGATGAAATTTCAGAAAAAATCAGTGAAAATGGAATTAAAGTATTTACTCTGGGCGTTGGTACTTTGGACGGTGGAAAAATTCCATATGCGAATTCATTTAAAACGGATCGAAATGGCAATATAGTCGTCAGCAAATTAAATGAAGAGTCGCTTAAAAAATTAGCGGCAGAAACAAATGGCAACTATTTTGTTCTCAACGATGAAGTCAATGAAGTGGAAAAAATGATTAACGATATCAGTGTAATCGAAGGCGAACTTCGCGATACAAGAAACATCGATGCGTCGGCCAATAAATATTACTATTTCCTTTTTATTGCATTGATATTAATTTGTGTTGACCTATTGTTTACATCGAGGACATTTAGAATATGAGCTTGATTTTGTCCATATTGATTTTAATTAGCGGTAATAATTACACCGATAACATCAGTGAATTCAATAAAATAAAGAGAGAAGCTGAATTTGCCTACAATGATGAGAATTATCATTTAGCAGCTGAAAAATACAGCTATCTAATTGATTCTTTAAATTATCAGAATGATGCTGCCAAATTGAATCTGGCTCATTCCCTTTATCAAATGGATGAAATAGATAAAGCCAAAACCATTTACTCGGATATATCCAACTCAAAAGACAAGGAAATAAGATCCATTGCCAATCAGCAATTGGGGGTATTTGAAAGCAGAGGCAAAAATCTTCAAAAATCGCTCGATTATTTTAAAAAAGCATTAATGGCCAATCCCAGTAATGAAGATGCCAGGTATAACTATGAGCTCGTAAAGAAAAAATTGGAAGAAGAGCAAAACCAAGAGAATCAGGATCAGGATAAAAAGCAAGATCAGGACCAGAATCAAAAGGATCAAAAGGATCAGAAAAATCAGGATCAGAAAGATCAAAAAAACCAGAATCAAAATAAAGAGCAGGAGCAAAAAGAGCAAGAGCAAAAATCTGAAGAGGAAAAGAAAAAAGAAGAGCAACAAAATAAAGAGGAACAAAAGGAACATGGTCAAAAGGACAAAGAAGAAGAGCAGAAACCTGAACCCAAAGAAGGCGAAGAGCAAAATCCCGAGGAGATGAAAAATCAAGCTCAACCGGGAGAACCCAATTTCGAGGAAAAAGAAATATCAAAGGAAATGGCAGAAATGATTCTTCAGGCCATGAGAAATAAAGAATTGCAATATTTGCAACAGTTAAAGCGCAAACCACAAAAACCTGTGGACAAGGATAAACCGGATTGGTAGTCCATAAAAAAAGAATTATGAAAGAAGTAGTTATAGTATCTGCAGTAAGAACACCCATTGGTAGTTTTGGAGGAACCCTATCGAGTATTCCGGCCACACGCCTGGGTGCAGTTTCCATTAAAGCCGCCCTCGAAAAGGCAGGAATCGATTCCAAAGAGGTAGATGAAGTATTCATGGGGAATGTATTACAGGCAGGCCTTGGTCAGGCACCGGCTCGTCAGGCCTCCATGTATGCTGGAATTTCAGATCAGGTGCCATGCACAACAATTAATAAGGTTTGCGCCTCAGGAATGAAAGCAGTTATGCTTGGAGCTCAATCCATTATGTGTGGCGATAACGATGTGGTAGTAGCAGGAGGCATGGAAAATATGTCTGCAGTTCCACATTATTTACTCAATGGAAGAAACGGACAAAAACTCGGTGATTTTAAATTGACGGATGGGCTGCTCTACGATGGTCTCACCGATGTTTACAATGCTTATCATATGGGGAATGCCGCAGAACTTTGTGCCAAAGAATGCAATATAAGCCGCGATGATCAGGACAACTATGCCATTGAGTCGTATAAAAGGTCGGAATTGGCATGGGAAAACGGCTGGTTTAAGAATGAAGTTATTCCCGTTGAAATTCCTCAAAGAAAAGGCGATCCAATCGTATTTGAAGAAGACGAGGAGTACAAAAACATTATAATGGATAAGGTTCCAAAACTCAGACCTGTATTTCAAAAAGAAGGCTCTGTAACAGCAGCCAATGCATCAACATTAAATGACGGGGCTTCGGCCATCATTTTAATGAGTGCTGATAAAGCCAAAGAATTGGGAATTAAACCCATTGCTAAAATCAGATCTTATGCCGATGCCGCTCAAGCGCCTGAATGGTTTACAACCGCCCCATCCAAAGCACTTCCTAAGGCAATAGATAAAGCAGGTTTAAAATTTTCTGATATAGACTATTATGAAATCAATGAGGCATTCTCAGTGGTGGCCATTGCGAATAATCAGGAAATGAAACTCGATCCGGCGAAAGTCAATGTCCATGGAGGTGCCGTTTCACTTGGCCATCCCCTGGGAAATTCAGGAAGTAGAATTTTGATCACCCTGATAGGTGTTTTACAACAACACGGTGGAAAAATTGGGGCCGCTGGAATTTGCAACGGAGGCGGAGGTGCTTCTGCTTTAGTACTCGAATTAATGTAAACTGAAATATTGGAAGGCAATTTTGTCTTCCATTTTCGTTTCAATTCCAATGAAGTTTCAAAACAGCTTTCCATTATTTTTCACCGCAATTTTTATTGCGCTATTCGCTCAGTTGTCTTTTGCGCAAATGCAAAAAAGAGAATACTATGATGAGGCGAAAAGAGTATTAAAGGAAGAGTATTATGTCAAACTTGAAGACATGAATACCATGCATGGTGAATATAAAAGGTATTATGAAGACGGGGATCTTGCCGCTAAAGGCTTTTTCCGCGACGGTTTAAAGGATACGACCTTCCTGGAGTTTTACCCTAACGGAAATACCAAAATAATAGCCACTTATAAAGATGGTAAAAAAGATGGCCCTCTGGAGATTTATGATATGGATGGCCGTATCCTTCAGAAAGCCTATTTTAAAGAAGATAAACTTCAGGATGAAATATCCGGCTATTATGAAAATGGTAATGTGCGGATAATTGGCAAATTCAAAGACGGTAAGCCAGAAGGCCTTATCAATGAATATTACAGCAATGGGAATCTGAGAAGTGAAATTTTTTATGAAAATACCCATCAACATGGGCCGGCCAAGCTTTATTATCCAAATGGCGTCCTGATGGTCGAACAAACCTATAACAAAGGCGTTCTTTCGGGAAATTTTAAAACCTATTTTCCATCTGGAAAACTAGAAACCGAAGGCGTTCATGATGACGGTGAAAAGAATGGTGTATTTACCACTTATGCTGAATCAGGTCAAAAATTATTGGAAAGTCATTATTCCAATGGCTTAATGAACGGCCTGGCCAAAGGCTGGTATAGAAATGGCAATTTAAAATACCAGTTAAATTACAAGGACGGTTCTAAAATTGGCAAATGCTATAAATATTATGAAGATGGCTCAAACATGGAATTGGCAATTTATAAAAACAACGAAGCTGATGTGAAAATCACTGGCTATTGGAACGACGGAACCATCAAATACAAAAAACAAATAAAGGATAAACTCAATTCTGGGACCTGGCAATATTTCAATGAACAGGCCATACTTGTTAAAAAAGAACCTTACAAAAAGGGAAAACTATACGGCGAGGTTATCAGCTATTATGATCACGGCGCAACTATGAAGGTGGAGACCTATGTTCACGGCAATGCGAATGGCGAAGCCACCGTATATCATGCCAATGGCGAGCTTAAAGAAAAATACATAAACAAAAGAGGGAAAATTCACGGAGAGTATATCGCATTTCATGAAGATGGCAAGAATGCCGTCAAGGGGCAATACATTCTTGGTATGAAAAATGGATTATGGCAATACTTTGATGAAAATGGCAATCTAATCAAGGAAGAGTCGTATAAAAGAAATAAATTGACGAGTGAAAAAACCGTCAAATAAATGCAGGCCATTAAAGAAACCAATTTTCAATTTGAAAATCAGACAGGCTTTTACAGAGGTAAGGTAAGAGATGTTTATTTTTTTGATCAGAAAATGGCAATAGTTGTCACGGATCGCATTTCAGCCTTTGATGTAATTCTTCCCAAAGCAATTCCTTTTAAAGGTCAAATCTTAAACCAAATAGCAAAAAGAAACCTTGAAACAACCGCGGATATTGTTCCCAATTGGCTGGAATCTAATCCCGATCCAAATGTTAGTATTGGTAAAAAATGCAATCCCATCCCCATAGAAATGGTAATTCGGGGCTATTTGTCCGGGCATGCCTGGAGGGAATACAAATCCGGGAAAACTCATATTTGTGCTGTGCCTTTCTCAAAGGGAATGAGTGAAAACGATAAATTTGATAATCCAATCATTACGCCGGCAACCAAAGCTGAAGAAGGCCATGATGAAGACATTTCACGAGAGGAAATCATCAGGCGAAACATAATTGATGAAAAAACTTATCAAAGACTCGAAGATATCACCAGAAAGCTCTTTGAAAGAGGCACCGAATTAGCTGCTAGTCAAGGTCTGATTTTGGTAGATACAAAATATGAATTTGGTATTTATGAAGACGAAATTTACCTGATCGATGAAATCCACACACCGGATAGCTCGCGCTATTTCTATGCTGATACTTATTCGGAAAGACAAAAAAAGGGCGAAAAACAAAAGCAGCTTTCTAAAGAATTTGTTCGCGAATGGCTAATGGAAAATAATTTTCAGGGACTTGAAGGACAAAGCATTCCTGCGATGTCAGAGGATGTGCTTAAAATGATTTCTGACCGATATATTGAACTCTTTGAAAAACTCACAGGAGAGAATTTTGAACCTGATCTTGATGAAATGCCATTGCAAAGAATCAAAAGAAATATAGAGAAAACTTTCGGCTAATGATTTTTATTCGTAAAATCGTAATGATTTAATAAACCAGTATGAAATACAACATAACAAAAGGCGAGAAATACACTATTTTCAAAATAGAAGAAGACAGGCTAGATGCTGTTGTATCACCGGAAGTGAAGTCCCACATGATTATATTTAAATCGGAAGGGATAAGAAATATCATTATTGATCTTCAGGAAGTTAAATATGCCGATTCATCCGGTTTGAGTGCAATTTTAACTGCCAACCGTGTTTGTAAGGAACAAAATGGAATACTTATTCTGAGCAATGTTTCCGAACAAGTCCAAAAATTACTGGAGATTACACAATTGCATCGCGTCATTGAGCTTATTCCAACCAATGAAGAAGCCATTGACAGAGTTTTTCTACACGAAGTTGAAAATGACCTGGGGGAAGAATAGACCCTGCTAAATTTCCTTTAACGATTTGATAAAAATTACAGTTTTAGGATCAAGTTCCGCGATGGCTGCACATGGAAGATTTCCTTCGGCTCAGATTATGCATCATAATAATGAATTGATCCTTATAGATTGTGGCGAGGGCACCCAGTTTAAATTGCAGGAATTAAAAATAAAAAGCCACAAAATCAATCATATCTTAATTAGTCATTTACACGGAGATCATTTTTTTGGATTGATTGGTTTACTGTCGAGCATGCATTTACAGGGAAGGACAAAAGAATTAAACATATACGCTCCCCCGGGTTTAGCCGAACTAATACGGCTGCAACTTAAATATTCCAATTCCGTTTTAAACTACTATATTAATTTTCATCCTTTATCTGAAGGCAAAAAAGAATTAATACTGAGTACAAAAACCTTAAATATTTATAGCTTCCCACTAAATCACAGAATTGCCTGCTTTGGATTTCGATTTGATGAAAAACAAAGTCAATTGAATATCAGAAAAGAAAAACTGAATCCTGAAATAAGTGCGGAAAATATAAGAAGCATGAAACAAGGTCAAGATATTTTAAAAAAAGATGGAACTGTGAAGTTTTTTCATCGTGATTATACTTATCATAAAGGTGAGGCACTCTCTTATGCCTATTGTTCTGATACTCGTTTTGATAAAAGCATTTTAAATGAAATAAAAAATGTAGATTTGTTGTATCATGAAGCAACATTTCTTCATGAATTAATAAATAGAGCAGAACACACTTTTCATACAACTGCAAAAGAGGCCGGTAAAATGGCCAATTTGGCAGAAGTTGGTAAATTAATGATTGGGCACTTTTCTACGCGCTATAAAGATCCGGACTTATTACTGGAAGAGGCGAAAGAGGAGTTTGAGAAAACTATTTTGGCAATCGAAGGACAAACTATAGCTGTAACCAAACCTTAAACTGTGGAGGAAAATAAGCAAATTAACCCTTCGAACAACTTTTCTGAATCTAAGAAAACTACACTTTTCATTGTATTGGCTAGTATATTCCTGACCAATGCAATTCTTGCAGAACTTATTGGTGTTAAAATATTTTCAGCTGAGGCTTTTGTAGGCCTGGCTCCGGCACAAATGGATATCCTTGGATTTGTATTGGATTTCAATTTGACTGCGGGTGTTGTCATCTGGCCAGTAGTATTTATCACTACGGATATTATTAATGAATATTTTGGCCGCGACGGCGTAAAGCGTCTAAGTACGCTCACGGCTTTTCTTATTGCCTATATTTTTGTCGCCATCTATTTTGTAACATCCCTACCCCCTGCTGATTTTTGGATGGAAATAAATGGAAAAATGCCCGACGGAACACCCTTTGATATTAATTATGCTTTTTCAAAGATCTTTCTTCAGGGCCTCGGAATAATTCTGGGTTCTATTTTTGCCTTTCTAATTAGTCAGTTTTTGGATGTTTACGTTTTTCATTTCCTAAGACGATTTACGGGAAGTAAGAAAATATGGGTTAGGGCCACAGGTTCCACTTTGGTTTCCCAACTGATTGACAGTTTTGTTGTCCTCACCATTGCCTTTTACATTTTTGGTGAATGGTCGGTGACTCAGGTCGTTTCGGTCGGCATTATCAATTACATCTATAAGTTTACCGTAGCAGTAGTGCTTACACCTCTATTGTATCTTGCACACGGAATAATAGATAATTATTTGGGGCAAGAATTGGCCGAAAAAATGATTCAGGATGCCTCCGACTCCACAAAAAAGGTGCTTTAAAGCAACTCCATTCTGTTCAAATTATCCAATATAATTGAAGTGGCAATCGCCAGGTTCAAACTCTCTGCCTTCCCATTTCCGGGAATATGTATTTTATGATTAATATATTTTTCCAGATCTCCGGGAATGCCATGCGATTCGCTTCCCATTAGAATTATTCCATTTTTGGTTTCTATTTTCATTTCATGGATAGTTTGACCTTCCATGTCTGCTGCCAAAACCATTCCCTGATAATCATTGAGAAGCTCTTTGATATCTTTGAACAGTATATTCAAACGCAAAAAAGATCCCTTGCTGGCCATGATCACTTTTGGGTTATACAATTCCACTGAATTAGGACTGCAAATGATCGTATTGATACCAAACCACTCGGCTGACCGAATAATGGTTCCAAAATTACCGGGGTCATTAATGGAGTCAAGCGCCAAAACCCATCCTCGTTTAAAATCAATATTCTTTTCTTCCGGAATTTGAAGCAGGGCTATCCCAAAATTATTGGACTTTAAAGTTCCGGCCCTCTCCAGCCATTTCTGTCCGACAAATTTGACATCTATTCCTTTTTGCTTGGCTTTTTCGCTTATTTTGTAGCCGGTATCCTGATTTAACCAAATGGCTTCAATTTTAAAATCCGAATCTATTGCTTCATTTATGATTTTATCACCTTCTACGATAAACTGCATAAATTCCTTTCGAAATTTCTTATTTTTTAAAGATTGAATCTTTTTGAGGTCATTTTTATAATCCATTTGCTTGAAAATCAGAATTCTTAAATATAATTATGTTTTAACTGCCGCCCTGGCAATTTTGCTATCCTCCTGTTTGAGTACTCAAAAAGGTTTAAAAGACTATGAGTATTTTCTGTACAAACAAAGCATTAAAGGAAATAAGAATTTTAGTTATTATGAATTAGAGGAGCTCCTGAGACAAAAAACAAATCGAAAAATTCTCGAGCTTCCGGTAATGCCCTATCTCTACATCTATAATTTATACGGTGATAAAACTTTTGAAAAGAAAGCGGAAAAGCGAAGGGAAAAAGCCAGGAATAAGTATGAAAAAAAATTGGCTAAAAATCCTGATGACTCCCTAAAACTAAGTCGCAAGTTTGAAAAACAACTTAAAAAGATAGATGAATATCAAAAAGAAGGGCCTTTCCTTAAACGTGAAGTGGGTGAACCGCCTACCATTTTTGACTATCAGCTCGCCGAGGAAACCCGAAAACAATTGAGTTTATACCTCTTTAAGCACGGTTATTTTTACAATGAAGTAGAGCTGAATATCGACACCTTTGAAAATAAACAAATTGTAAATTCAGAATACCTCATAAAAGAAGGAAAACCGGTCAAAGTCAGAAATATAGAATACCTGAGCAACGACTCTCTAATCAATTCCTTTGCCAATCCGCTTGCGGAGGAATTCAATTCAAATTTGAAAGTAGGAATGGTTTACAATGAAGAAAAAATCAACAAAGAGATTACAGGTCTGGAAACCTATTATAAGAATCATGGATTTTTTGCTTTTCGAAAACAATATGTATTTGTACAAGTCAATGACACCTTCTCGGATTTTGAGGTAGATCTTAAATTTCGGATTATAAACCCAAATCCCGACAATGGATTTAAACGATTTAAAGTAGAAAGAGTACAGTTCATTGCAGAGTCCAATTACAATCCTCCACATATGAAAAGGGATACTTTAATTGCCGATGATATCCGCTTTCTTCAATACAGGGAAAAGGTTAAAAAGAAGCTACTTACTAGAAAGATTAAAATTCGACCCGGTACATTTTACAATTATGATTTTACCGTAAAAAGTCAAAGGAACCTGAGCAATTTAAACATGTATCGTTTTGCCAATATTCGATACGACAGTACCCAAAACGGATTTACGGCTAATATCTATACTAGTCCACTGCCGAAATACTCTACATCTGTAGAATCAGGAGTTGCAGTGACACAATGGCTTCCGGGTCCTTTTGGAACGGTAAATTTTAGAAACAGAAATGTCTTTAATGGTGCTGAAATATTAGATATTGGACTGAGAGGCGGAATAGAAGCACAAACAAGCTTTAGTCAGGAAAATCAGGTCTATAGAAGTTCTGAACTTGGCGCTAATATGGCCATTACTTTTCCTAGTTTGGCACTCCCATCCAGGCTGAGATTTCGATTTACGGATTTTAATCCCAAAACAAGATTGAATCTGGGTATCGGATATATTCGTCGTCCGGAATATGCCAGAACAAATATCAATTCCAATTTGCGCTATTCTATTTCTCCATCAAATAATTCTGTAATAAACCTACAGTTGCTTGACAACTCGCTCTTGTACACGCAAATTCTCGATCCCGCTTTCAGCACTTATTTAAACGATCTTTTTGATCGGGGAAACAATCTGATTTATTCATTTGGTCAATCCGTAAACACCAGTATAAATGCAGAATACACCTACAATGACTTCAGTTTGCTTAAATCACGCCAATCGAAATATTTTAATATTTATCTGGAGTCGGGCGGAACTGTTTGGAATTTACTGAGCAATTCATTTTTGGAATCCAATGATACAATTCTTGGCCTTCAGTATTTCAGGTATTCAAAAGCCAGTTTCGATTTCAGAAAGTACTTTCCTACCAACAGGGAAAATACGATCGCTGTTAAATTTAAAACCGGTATCGCCTATCCTTATGGGATAAACGAAGTATTGCCCTATGAAAAGTATTTCTTTATCGGTGGAAATAATAGCATGAGAGCATGGCGACCACGAAGACTTGGCCCCGGTTCCTATGCATTGATCAATTCTGATGGAAGCATAAATTACAGTTTCGAACAACCCGGTGAGATTTTACTCGAAGCCAGTGCGGAATGGCGATTTGACCTTATTTCGTTTATAGAAGGTGCCTTTTTCATTGATGCCGGAAATGTCTGGCGTTTAAATCCCGTCCCTACCCTTCCGGGTGGCCAATTCGAGTTAAATCGTTTTTATAAAGAAATTGGAATTGGTTCGGGTTATGGCATCAGATTTGATTTTTCCTTCCTGATTCTCCGTCTCGATGCGGGATTTAAAGTGTTCGATCCCGGAAGAAAACTCAATCAACGCTTTTCTCTTAACAGCATTGCGGATATTGATCCATTTAACCCAAATAAGACGCTCTGGAATATTGGTATTGGGTATCCCTTTTAGTTAATTTGTAGAGCCTTAAAAAATACGATAAGTGCATGCCAAAAACGCTGAGGAAAGAAAAAATCAATAAAACCACATTAAAAAAAGCATTTGAATTATTTGCTCAGGCTGTCGCAATGACCAACATCTATGAAGCAAATTTTAAATTCGTTTCCAAATATGTACACGCCACATCCAGAGGACATGAAGCTGTACAACTGGCTACTGCCCTGCATTTAAATCCCGAAGATTATGCCTACCCCTATTACCGCGATGAATCCTTTCTATTAGGCATTGGAATGAAGCCCTATGAGCTTATGCTGCAATTGATGGCTAAAAAAGACGATCCATTTTCAGGCGGGAGAACCTATTATTCTCATCCCAGTTTAAAAGACAAAGACAAAGTAAAAATACCACACCAATCAAGTGCTACAGGAATGCAGGCCATTCCGGCAACCGGTGCAGCCATGGGCCAGCTTTATAAAAATCAAATGAAGCTGAATAAGTCAAACGCTGAAAAAGAAGCAATCGTGGTCTGTAGTCTTGGCGATGCCTCCATTACCGAAGGGGAAGTAGCTGAAGCATTTCAAATGGCCGCATTGCGAAAATTGCCAATCCTATATCTAATTCAGGATAACGAATGGGATATTTCAGCCAACGCGAAAGAAACAAGAGCACAGGACGCGACTGAATATATAAAAGGCTTTCATGGAATAGAATCAGTCGACCTCAACGGATCCGATTTTATGACTTGTTACGAGGAAATTGGGAAAGTTATCTCTACCATTCGCAAAGAGCAACGACCATTTCTTGTGCATGCCCGTGTTCCACTTCTGAATCATCATACCTCCGGAGTGAGAATGGAATGGTACCGCGACGATCTGAAAGAACATCAAAAAAGAGATCCCTATCCCCTATTCAAAAAGCAACTGCTGGAAAATGGATTTACAGAAAGGGAACTAAAAGAAATTGAAAAGAAAGCGGTAAAAATGGTGGATGCCGATTTTAAGAAAGCCAAAAATGCTGAAGACCCAAAACCCGAAGATCTTTTTAAACATACAATTGCTCCTACCAAAATTACCAAAGAAAAAGGCACAAGGAGACCAATAGGTGCTGTACCTGAAGTGATGGTGGATGCTGCTCTTCACGCGGTTGAGGAGTTAATGAACAAGCATAAAGAATGCATGCTTTACGGCCAGGATGTCGGAGCGAGATTGGGAGGTGTTTTCAGAGAAGCAGCAACATTGGCTCAAAAATTTGGTGATGAACGCGTTTTTAACACCCCCATTCAGGAAGCTTTTATAGTTGGTTCTACCGTAGGAATGGCTGCGGTTGGATTAAAACCTATTGTGGAAGTCCAGTTTGCCGATTATATTTTTCCTGGCATAAATCAGCTTTTTACAGAATTGAGCAGGGCACATTATTTAAGCAATGGAAAATACACAGTTGATATGATCTTGAGAGTTCCTATCGGTGCCTATGGTTCCGGAGGGCCTTATCATTCTTCTTCAGTAGAGACGATTATTTCCAATATTAGGGGCATTAAAGTAGCCTACCCGAGCAATGGCGCAGATCTTAAAGGTCTTTTGAAAGCCGCCTATTACGATCCTAATCCCGTGGTCATGTTTGAGCATAAAGGTCTTTATTGGTCCAAAGTAAAGGGAACCGATGCCGCCAAAACCATTGAACCTGCAGAGGATTATATATTGCCATTTGGTCAGGCGAATACATTACCGGCCGATGAAGAGAAAGTCAGCTCGGGTGAGTCGATATCCATTATCACCTATGGTATGGGCGTTCACTGGGCTTTGAATGCAGCAAAAGATTTTTCAGGACAAATTGAGATCGTCGATCTGCGTACTTTAAATCCAATCGATGAGAAGAGTATTTTTGATAGTGTCAAAAGGAACAATAAATGCATAGTTCTGACGGAAGAACCGGTATTTAATTCCTTTGCCAGAAATATTGCAGGATTAATTCAGGAAAATTGTTTTGAACAGCTAGATGCACCTGTTATGGTTGTAGGAGCTGAAAATACGCCTGCGATTCCATTAAACAGTACTTTGGAAAGCACCTATTTGCCATCGGCTGATAAGCTGAAAAAGAAGATTAAAGAGCTACTCTCCTACTGATATGCTCGAGACACTTATAGAATGGGATAAGCAGCTGTTTTTCTTTATAAATAGTCATCACAGTCCTTTTTGGGATACTTTTATGAAATTCATGAGCGATAAGGGCTCCTGGTATATTCTTTATGCCATAATCATTGCTTTCCTGATTTATTCCTACCGAAAACACATCTGGCTTCCTGCAATAATGATAGGTCTGACAATTTTAATAGCAGACCAGACATCCAGCGGATTTTTAAAACCAAGTGTAGAAAGACACCGGCCCTGCAAAGATCCCATTATCGGAGAGCAGGTCAGAACACCCGGCGGTTGTGGTGGTTTGTATGGCTTTACCAGCTCACATGCCTCCAATCATTTTGGAATAGCAGTATTACTCATTCTAATGGGCAGAAACTGGAGTAAATGGGTATTCTTATTCCTTCCATGGGCGGCATTGATTGCTTATTCCAGAGTTTATTTAGGCGTTCATTATCCCGGAGATGTGATTGTGGGCGGATTGATTGGAGTTGCTGCAGCCTATATCGCTTTTTATTTTGGGAAAAGGATTTCTGCCAAAACCGGAGCCAAAGTGGAAGTTCAGCTTACTTAATAACATTCTCCTTTAGGGAATTTTCTCTCATACTTGTCCCCGCTTGCCATTTAGGCGGGATTTTGAAGCTTTATGATTTTAGAAAATAAGTGATTAAAAATGTGCATTCTGAAATTTTCAATTAAACTTTTAACTTCTCGCCTTCTTAAGCAAAGTGCCACTCAAACCGAAAAGCCCTGCAACTAAACCGCCAATCACAGCGGTAATCAGAATCATCAAAAAAGATCCATCAGAACTTAAAATCATATTTGACATACGGTTTGAAAGGATACTGTCATTTTGCATATTGATATAAAAAGCAAAAACTCCCCAGTATAAAAATACCGTCAGAAAAGATATAATAAATGATTTCCAGGCATTGCTTTCAAAAGCATAGGCGCATGCAAAAGCCACAAGGGCAATGATCCACCAGGGAAACATGTATCCCAAAACAACCGATAATACTAATAAACTTGCTACTTGTTTCATTTTGAAGATGTAAATAAGATTCTGCCAATTTCATTTTCCCCTAAATCATCGGCACTTTGAATATAATTCAGTGGCCTTAATTGTCCACTTGCCCAATCTTCCACCATATTGGCATAAAAAGGACTTCCGGGATTTCCCGATTGCCCTCCGGGATAAATTCCAAATCCATTGGGCTCATCCCCAAGTTCTACAACCATTCTCCAACTTGGTCCCTTGGTCTTTTTGGTGGCATTGACCATGTTATGACCTCCGCCTATCCATAATTCATCCGTTCCCATTCCCGGTATTCGCGCAAGATGGCCAACAAAAGTTCCCTTTACCGTTCCCCATTGCCAGGTTTTTATATCATCTCCAAATTTCCGTTCGAGATATTTAATGGCACTTGTAAAACTTTCGTGAACAATATCTGCCCTGCTCTCTTTCTCAGGACTGTTTATATCATCAAACCATTTGGCTTCCATGGAATCCTTTAATAATAGCAAGGACCTGGTATTATCGGGTCTCAGCATCACTGGCTCTTTTTCATTGAATTCATCATCCCAAAGCGCTTTGTCATAGAATTCCCACAAAGCATCATAAATTGAGGCGGCTATAGACTCTGCATCCATTTTATAATCCCAGTTTTGCAACATGGATATTGACTTTTTCTCCAGTTCTGATTTGCTCTTTTTTGATTCGAGAATTTTCAGAAAATGAGGTACTGCAATTTCGGCCTGAAGGTTAAAATTATCATTCTGTATGGCTCTTAAATCATCAGCACGTGCATTTTCAAGATTTTCAAGTAAATCATTGATCCTGGCCCCTCTTTCGAAGGTGGTAAATTCCCAATTCAGATAATAGGGATAAAGGCTATCAGTAACGTCCTGATTAGCCGAACTAACAAAGCCTCTTTCGGGATTTTTTACATGCGGATTGTGCTCCTGAGGCACCCAACCCTGCCAGTCGTGAAGAGGATTGGAACCATCGAGTATGTATTTCCCCTGTCCTTCCCATTTTAGCGGAAAACGCCCGTTTGGCCAAATGGCTATATTATTTTGATTATCGGCAAAAATGAAATTCTGTGCGGGGCAGCTCCAGTATTTTAATGCAGAAGTATAATCCTCATAATTTTTAGCGCGATTGAGCAAATAGAATGTTTTAATCTCATTGCTTGGTTCATGCGCCATCCATCGCATGGCACAACCACTTGGAAGCGTTGGTCTCAATGACTTTTCACCGGGGTTAAACACAACCGGACCATGGTGTGTATGTACCACTTCCTGAAAGTAATCATCGGCGCCTCTGACTTTTATAGTAGAGTTTCTTTTGCTCGTATTTTTCCATCTTCCTTCATGATAGTACTCCGAAAGCGTGGAATCCTTAAATTTTATCTTATACCAATCCAGAACATCCGAATCCACATTGGTAAATCCCCAGGCGATATCCTTATTAAACCCAATAATCACTCCCGGAGCGCCTTGTAAACTGACGCCATACGTGTTCATTTCGGGTGTAATTAAATGCACCTGCATCCAGATGGAGGGCAGCGTAAGACTTAAATGTGGATCATTGGACAAAATGGGTTTATTCGTTGCCGATCGCGTACCCGAAATAGCCCAGTTATTGCTACCATTGTCTTTATCCGGTTCCAAAAAGGATAATTGAGAAGGTCCAGAATTGTCTACAAGGGCCTTTTCTGCATCTTCCGGAATTTTTGGAATTTCCAGCGGTTCAAAGTCGGGTTGTGTACCGGGGGGAATTATCGGATCCATGTATGGATCATCTGAGGTATAGAGTTTTTTAACAACATCAGAACCATACTTTTTAAGAACATTGGTCAAACGCAGGTCAGTATTGTATCCCGAAAGATCCCAGGACATATAGTTAAGCAACAATATCGTTTTAATATTAGACCATTTTTCAGGTTCATAGTCTAGGATTTTATATTCCAGGGGTTTGTTTCGTGGACTCATGTTGTCCAAATAGTAATTGATCCCATCGGTATATGCATTTAATACGGCAAACATTTTATCATCGCGTTCTATGTATTGCAATGTTCGTTTTGCCGACCAGTTCATGCCTATTTTTCTTTGAAAGCGATCAAGGTCTAAGGCCCTTTCCCCTACGATTTCCGATAATCTGCCGGCTGCATAAAGTGCTTGAAATTCCATTTGCCAGAGTCGTAATTTTGCGGTAACATAGCCCTGAGCGAAATAGAGGTCGCGATCGTTGTATGCAAAAATATGCGGCACCATATTTTCATCGAATACTATTTTAACTTCCTCTGAAACAGATTTTATATCTTTTTCTATTGTAAATGTCATACCAAGGGGCTCGGCATTTCGCCAAAATCCGGAATGTGGATTAAATAATTTGCCCATGGGTGGCGTAGTGCCAAATTGAGAATTTAACAGGTATACTAATCCAACACTAATAATGAGAGAAACAATAAAACTCAGATACTTCATAAAAAGTCCAATGATTTATTCATAAATCTAAATATTTTTAAACTTTAAATTCACTTTGGAAACACTTATTAGCACTGACCTTAAAAAAGCCGAAACCTTTCTCAAACAAGGTGATTTGGTTGCTGTGCCTACTGAAACAGTCTACGGCCTGGCAGCATGCTACAATAATAAAACCGCCATTCAGAATATTTTCAGTGTCAAAAATCGTCCGGCTTATGATCCAATGATTCTGCATGCTTCTAACCTATCCATGATTAAAGCGCTGATTGTAAAAGAATTTCCTCCACTTGCCGAAAAATTAGCAGAAAAATTCTGGCCCGGCCCGCTTTCCATGGTTTTGCCGAAAAAAGAGACTATTGACCCAATCATTACAGCAGGTCTTGAAACGGTTGCCCTGAGAATACCAGGTCATGATTTATTGCTTTCATTAATTTCAAAATTGAACATGCCCCTGGCGGCGCCCAGTGCCAATCCATTTGGATACATAAGTCCCACAACAGCAAAACACGTAAATGATCAACTCAGTGGGCAAATTGCAATGATTCTGGATGGCGGCCCTGCCAAAATCGGACTTGAATCCACCATCGTAGAGGTAAAAGGGAATCATCTTGTTGTTTTGCGCGCCGGTGGAATTGCCATAGAAGACTTAAAAGAATTTGACCAAAATCTGGAGATACGGACATCTTCATCCAAACCCAATGCTCCCGGGATGCTCGATAAACATTATGCTCCTAAAAAAGACTTTCGCTTTCAAAAGAACTTTAATTCCTCTAAGGATATTTCTCAAATTGGATTGATCCGTTTCAATTCATTTTCGGAAGAATTTCCTCTTGAAAATCAAATTGTACTCAGCCCTGAAGGAAAAATTGAGATAGCAGCACAAAAGCTCTATTCTGCCATGCGGGAAATGGATCAAAGTCGCTATGAAATCATTCTTACGGAAACTTTTCCAAATCGGGGAATTGGCATTGCAATGAATGACAGAATTCTACGTGCTGTCAATCGGAATTAATTATATTTGCACAAAAATTTAAAACCATGAAATATACTTTAATCGCTTTATTGGCAATTGCAGTTTTGGCTTGCGATACAAATACAAACGAATCGGAATCGGCAGATGTTGAGGCTACAGAAATAACAGCCAATGACGAATGGGCTCCATATGGAGATACCATAGATACGGAAAATGTCATGACTGCGGAAGAAATGATGGTGATGGTCGATGAAAGCGGAATAGCTACGGCTAAATTAGAAGGTACAATTGAAGAAGCCTGTCAGAAAAAAGGCTGCTGGATGAAAGTAAAAGTTGAAGGCATGGAAGATCCGATTAGGGTCACTTTCAAGGATTACGGATTTTTTGTTCCTCTCAATTCAGCTGGAAACTCTGTAGTTATGGAAGGTGTAGCAAAATTAGATACGGTTGAAGTTGATGTATTAAAGCATTATGCTGAAGATGCCGGAAAGTCTCAGGATGAAATCGATGCCATTACCGAACCAGAAATCAAACTGGCATTTGAAGCCGTCGGTGTAAAAATCAAGGAAAAGATCTAAATCAGGTCTTTTCTTTTATCCTAAATAATTATTTCTCAATGGGTAAATTTCATTTACTCCTAATTGTATATTGTCTTTGCCTTTTTGATTTAAAGGCTCAGAAAATAAGTTATACGGTAGATTTAAGAGAGCCTCATAAAAATACCTACCGTGTCAGCCTTGAATTAAACTACAAAAATGCTCCTGATACTGTGGTTTTAAAAATGGCCACATGGACTCCAGGATCTTATTTGATCAGAGAATTCGCAAAACATGTAAACGTGTATTCTGCCAGCAATAAAAAAGGTGAAAAACTTAATTCATTTAAAAAAGACAAAAATACCTGGGTCGTACATAACGACGGACAAAAAAACATTGTTTTTAACTACTCAGTCTATGCGCATGAGCTAAGTGTTCGAACGACTTTTCTCAATGCCGATTTTGGATTAATTAATGGCACTGCATTGTACATTTACCCAAATAATGCTTTGGATAAAAATGCCAACGTTCAATTTATCCTGCCGAAATCATGGAATATTTCAACTACACTGCCTCTTATTGATGAAAAGGAAAACAAGTATAATTCGAATAATTATGATCAGTTGTTTGATTGTCCGGTATTATTGGGGAAACACAAGGAATTTGCCTTTGAGGCCAAAGGGGTAAAACACCGGGTAGCTATAAATTCCACCACATTTTACGATCCTGAAATGCTAAAAGAGGACATAAGCAAAATTGTAGAAGCACAGACTGAAATATTTAATGATAATCCCAATGAGGAATACCTCTTTATTGTTATTGCCCGAAAGCACGATGGAGGCGGCCTTGAACACAAAAACAGCACTACCTTGATTGTTGACAGATTCGATTTGGCAAAAGAATCCGGATATAGACAATTTTTAAGTTTAGTGGCGCATGAATATTTCCATTTATGGAATGTAAAACGCTTGCGCCCTTTGGAGTTGGGGCCATTCGACTTTGAACATGAAAACTATACCGATCTTTTATGGGTAATGGAAGGCTTCACTTCATATTACGGTGCGAAAACTCTTGTCAGAATTGGAGAAAGTGAAGAAAATTCATTCTTCAGAAGAATTGCAAATTCATGGGAAAGAGAATATGAACGTCCCGGGGCAAAAATTCAGAGTATTGCGGAATCGAGTCTGGATGCCTGGATAAAATTATACAGAGATGATGAAAACGATTATAACGCGACCGTTTCCTATTACAGCCGTGGATTCTTAATGGCAGCGATGCTGGAAATGTTAATTATTCAGGATAGCAATGCAGAATACAGTCTGGATGAATTGATGAAAAGACTATATGAAAAATACCATAAGTCCAATTCCAGAGGCTTTACCATGGAAGAATTCATTAAAGAGATTAATGATTTATGCGGTAAGGATTATTCAGAGTTTTTCAAAAAATACATTTATGACACTCAAATGCCACCTTTAGACAGTATTATGCGTCCATTTGGTTATGAGGTTAAATTTGAAACATCTTCAAATTCTGAATGGGGTTTCAGGGTTAAAAATGAGGATAAGCATTATATAATTAATAGGATTATTTCGGGAACACCTGCTCATGAAGCCGGGCTAAATGTTGATGATGAAATAATCGCGATCGACAGTTTTGCTTTTGATATGCGTAAATTGGCCTTCTTCGCTGAATATTATCCAGACAATTATAGTTTAGAATTTGTAGTAATTCGAGATGATATCCTTAAAAAAATATCATTAATGACCCCTGAAGCCACAAAAAACACACTCGAAATCAGTCAAATTCCTGAGTTAAATGAAGACGAAGTAAGGTTTCGAAAGAAAATGTTGTTTAATAATTGATTGATTCAAGTATATAAAGGTATATTTGTCTAAGTCAAAATTTTCTTATTTTTAGCTCCATAAATCGTTCTGGTATGAAAAAATTAATCAGTGTCTCATTTTCCGTTTTATTGTCTTTTTACATGATTTCATGTGGATCGGGAGATTCGAGCAAAGAAAAAGAAAAGGACCTAGAAGATGTGGTTGTTGATCAGGTTGATCCCGAATTCAAAGAAGAATTTAAAGCGGCAGTTAAAAAGTTGCCTTCTCCATTGGAGATTTCGCAATTTATAAACAGTACCGGAGCAGCTTATGACAGGGAAATATTAAACCCCTATGAGGATGTGGACAAATACATGACCACCAATCAGAAAAAAGCATTGAATCTCGGAATTTATGTAGCTGACCTGGGTTATTCTTGTGCCTATTATGTACAGGAAGATATCATTCAGTATGTCAATGCGGTTAAAGTAGTATCCGATCAACTCGGTGTTTCCGGAGCATTTGGACAGGAAAAAATTGCAAAATTCGAGCAAAGTCTTCCAAACAAAGATTCCCTCATCAAAGTCGTTACTGAAAATATTTATCTAACCGATGATATTCTGATTGAAAATGACAAATTGGATATGACTGCCCTAATTCTGGCAGGTAGCTTTATCGAAGGTTTACATATTTCTACATCGATAGTTAAAAATTATCCCAATGACCTTCCAGATGAATTCAGATTTCAAATTCTTAACCCAATCATCACCGAAATAGACGAGCAGGAAGAGACTTTGGCTTTGCTTCTTGATATTTTGAGCAAATTTGAAGATAATGAAGCCATAGATCAAATGGAGTCAAGACTGGCTGAATTGAATGAAGTTTATTCAGGAATAAAAGAAGCCAAAGCACAGGCACCGGAGACTGAAGATGTCAATGCAGATGCCGGTATGATGGTTGAGCCTGTTTTAAACAAGGAACAATTGGAAAAGATTACCAACAAAGTAGTTGAAATTCGCAACGTTATTATCAGCTAGGTATTTACTATAAGTTATTGTTCAGAGCACCGCCAAAAGCGGTGCTTTTCTTTTTTAAAGCATCGAATAGTACTTTTATTAGTCAGCTTTAAGCTTGATATTCGTACTTTAATTCAAGTCAATGAATCCTGAAAACGCCAAACGCCGGATAGAAGAATTAAGCGATAAAGTCAATTACTATAACGAGCAATATTACATCTACGACAAATCAGAAATCTCTGATTATGAATTCGATCAATTGCTTAAAGAGCTCAACAATCTTGAAAAAGAATTTCCACAATACAAACTTCCCCATTCTCCTAGCAGCCGTGTCGGCGGTGATATAACCAAAAAATTTCCGGTTGTAAAACATGAATACCCGATGCTCTCGCTTGCCAATACCTATACATTTGAAGAGCTTGAAGAATTTGATAAAAGAGTAAAAAAGGACTTAGGCCTCGAACAAGTCGATTATTTCTGTGAATTAAAATTTGACGGGGTTGCGATTAGTGTCATTTACGAGAATGGGATATTGACAAGTGCAGTTACCCGTGGCGATGGTGTTCAGGGCGACGAAATCACGGCCAATGTCAAAACCATCAAATCTTTACCACTAAAGATTCAAAATGCTGATTATCCCAAAAAATTTGAAGTTCGTGGAGAGGTCTTTTTTACCAAGTCAGAATTTGAAAAATTGAATAAATCCCGGGAGGATCAGGGAGAAGATTTATATGCCAATCCAAGAAATACAGCATCAGGAACTTTAAAAATGCAGGACTCCTCTATTGTAGCTTCAAGAAACCTGCAATGTTATCTATACTATTTACTCGGAGAAGATTTAAATATAGAGAAACATGAAGAGGGTATTAAAAAGCTTGAAAAATGGGGTTTTAATGTTTCGGACAGCTATAGACTATGCAATGGCATTGAAGCCATACGCAATTATATAAACGAATGGGAACACAAACGTTTTGAATTGCCGGTCGAGACCGATGGGATTGTAATCAAGGTAAACTCCATAAAGCTTCAAAACAAACTCGGAACAACCGCAAAAAGCCCAAGATGGGCCATCGCTTATAAATACAAAGCAGAATCAGCGCTTACGGAATTATTAAAAGTGACTTATCAGGTCGGAAGAACTGGAGCCATTACACCTGTGGCCAATTTAAATCCTGTTTTGTTGGCAGGCACTACGGTAAAAAGAGCCTCTTTGCACAATGCCAATGAAATTGAAAGACTTGACCTTCATGAAGGAGACTTTGTACATGTGGAAAAAGGCGGCGAAATAATCCCAAAAATCACAGGTGTAGATAAGAGCAAACGATCAAAAACAGCTAAAAAAATAAATTACATCAGCAAATGCCCTGAATGTGGCACAGGGCTTATTAGAAACGAAGGTGAGGCCCAGCATTACTGTCCGAATGACATCTATTGTCCTCCTCAGAAAAGAGGCAGAATCGAACATTTTGTGTCAAAAAATGCAATGGATATTGATTCCTTGGGTTCGGAAACAATTACCGGATTGATCGATAAGGAATTAATAAATGATATTGCTGATTTGTATTACCTCAAATATGAAGATTTAGAAAATCTTGAATTTGAAGCTTATTCAGAAAAAAAAGGCGAAGTCATAAAAAGAAGGCTTTTGGCAAAATCAGCTCGAAACCTGATCAATGGTATAGAAGCATCAAAAAAACAACCCTTCGAACGTGTACTTTTCGGTTTGGGAATTCGATTTGTAGGACAAACCGTGGCTGAAAATCTATCCAATCATTTTCAAAATATAGAAAGGTTATCAAATGCCAGCACTGAGGAATTAATTGAAGTACAGGATATTGGAACAAGGATTGCAGAATCGCTTAGGGCTTTTTTCAATGATAAAATGCATTTGGACCTGGTGGAGCGCTTAAAAAAAGCAGGTTTAAATTTTGAGATTAAAGAGGATAATACAGGCAGTAATGCATTAAATGGTGCTAAAATTGTAGTTTCAGGCGTTTTTGAAAATTTTTCAAGAGATGGAATTAAAAAATCGGTAAAAGTAAATGGTGGAAAATTGGTCAGCAGCATTTCATCGCAAACCGATTTTGTATTGGCGGGTGAAAATATGGGACCGGCCAAGCTCAAGAAAGCCGAAGACCTGGGCATAAAAATTATTAATGAAGAAGAATATCTTAAAATGATAGAAGAGAAATGATCGGAGAAAGGTTTTTAAAATGGAAATTGAATTGGAACAAGCATTTCTCCTCACTAAAAAGGGAAAGCAAAGCCTATTCACAGGCAAGAAAAATTGGAATAATTATCAAAAACGACAATCCCAAATACAATGAAGGGATTGAAAAGATGGTAAAAAGCTATATCAATGAGGGTAAAATGGTGGAAGTTCTTTGTTATCAGATCAACATTGTTAACTCAAAATACAATTTCCCATTCTTTAGTTTTAGCAAAAAAGAACTCAAATGGAATGGAGTTATTGAAAACAGTCATTTTAAAAAACTAATTGAAACAAAATATGATTATCTAATAAGCATATCTGATGAAATGGATGTTGTTTTGGAATACATGCTAAAAAAATCGCCTGCTTTTCTGAGAATAGGAAACGCCGGAGTGCATAAGCCGGAACATGTCGATCTGATGGTGCAAAAAGGAAACGATAAGAATTTATCTGAACTGGCTGTTCATATTTTTGAATACTCTAAAAAAATAAAATAAATGCTGTTAAAAGGTACCGGTGTAGCACTTATTACACCTTTCGATAAAGATTTGAGTATTGATTACTCCGCCTTAAAAGGATTACTTGATTTTGTAAGTAAAGGCGTTGAATATCTCGTGGTTCAAGGCACAACGGGAGAATCGCCGACATTGAGTCTTAATGAAAGGCAAGAGGTATTAAAATTTGTAAAAGAAAATAATGTTGACAAGCTTCCTATAGTTTATGGAATTGGAGGGAACAATACCAATGAGCTAATAAGTCAAATAAAATCTACGGATCTGTCCGGTGTTGAAGCCATATTATCAGTAAGCCCATATTACAATAAGCCTTCTCAATCTGCGCTAATACGCCATTATACCATGATAGCGAATGAATCTCCCATTCCTGTAATATTGTATAATGTTCCCGGGAGGACAGGTGGCAATTTAAACGCCAGCACAACACTAGAATTATCAAAGCACAAGAATATCATCGGTATTAAGGAAGCTTCGGGAAATATGGAACAGATTACCGAGATCGCATTAAACAAAGAGGATTCCTTTTTATTGATTTCCGGCGATGACATGCTTACGCTGCCAATGATTAGTCTTGGAGCTATTGGGGTAATATCGGTTATCTCCAATGCATTCCCGATGGAATTCGGAGATCTGGTAAGAAAAGCCCTTGAAGGAGATTTTAAGTCGGATCGACCTAATTACAGGATTTTAAACAGGATCAATCCTCTTCTCTATAAAGAATCAAACCCGGTAGGGATTAAACAAGTCCTTAAATCAATGGGGATTTGCGAAGCCTATTGCAGAGCACCATTGTTTGAAGCCTCTGAGAATTTACAGGAAGAAATAAAATTGGCTTTAAAAAAATAAAGGAGCCAATTTCTTGACTCCTCTATTTTATATCCAAACGAAAGATGATTTACTTACTGTTTTTGATATCCTGTACTTCCTTTCTGATTTCCTGCGCTAGGTTCTTAAGTTCTTGCATACCCTTTCTTACTCGGGTACCTGCGGCCTGGTTTTCTTTATCATAGAACTTTTGGAAGTCAGCCTCAAGTGACATAACTAAATCTCTTATTTGATCAAATCTTTTCATTTTACTTTATTTTAATTATCGTGATAAACTTAATCCTCGCTAAAAATAGAAATTTAATGATAGCGTTCAAACAAAACACAGCAAAATATTAATTTTTATCAATATTTAGCTCTTTTCTAGCTGATGATTGACCTCTTTGTAGTCTCCTTCTTTCAATTTAACTGCTATTTTCTCAAAGGCAGCTATTGTTTCATCAACATCTGAAATAGAATGAACAGCGGTTGGTATCAATCTCAACATGATTACATCTTTTGGTACTACCGGATATATTACGATAGAACAAAAGATATTGAAGTTCTCCCTTAAATCCATTGTCAATTGAGCGGCTTCCTGAGGGCCTCCACTCAAAATGACCGGAGTTACCGGAGAATCGGTTTGACCTATATTAAATCCTCTTTCTTTGAGTCCTGTTTGAAGTGCGTTCACAACCTTCCAAAGGTTTTCCTTTAGTTCGGGTTTTGATTTAAGCAATTCAAGTCTTTTCAAATTACCAAGCACGATAGGCATTGGCAATGATTTTGCGAAAATCTGCGAACGGGTATTGTATCTTAAATAATCAATGACATTTTCATTGCTGGCGGCAAATGCGCCTATGCTTGCCATTGATTTTGCAAAAGTTGAAAAATAAATGTCGATTCCATCCTGACAGCCCTGATGTTCACCTGCACCGGCACCGGTTTTTCCAAGCGTTCCAAATCCGTGAGCATCATCTACCAATAAACGGAAATCGTATTTTTTCTTTAAGTCAACTATCTCTTTTAGTTTACCCTGATTTCCTGACATACCAAAAACACCTTCGGTGATGACCAAAATACCACCTCCGGATTCAGAGGCTATTCGCTCTGCTCTTTTCAATTGCTTTTCGCAAGCTTCAATATCATTATGCGCATATACAAATCGTTTGCCCGGATGCATTCTCAATCCATCGATAATACAGGCATGTGCTTCACTGTCATAAACAACCACATCGCGTCTGTCGAGTAATGCGTCAATAATAGACATGATTCCCTGATAACCGTAATTCAATAGAATTGAATCTTCCTTGCCGACAAAACTTGCCAATTCAGATTCCAACTGCTCGTGAATTGTAGAATTACCCGACATCATTCTGGCACCCATCGGATATGCCAAACCCCAGTCCTCACTTGCCTGCGAGTCCGCTTTTCTAATTTCAGGGTGATTGGCAAGGCCCAAATAATTATTCAAACTCCATGTTAATACTTCTTTTCCTCTAAATACCATTCGAGGAGCTATCTCTCCTTCTAGTTTAGGGAATGCAAAATAACCATGAGCGAAATTGGAGTATTTTCCAAGGGGCCCTCTGTCTTGTTGTAATTTTTCAAATAAATCCACGATAAAAAATTTAATTTCGTCTTCTCTAGGCTGCAAAGCTAAGATGAAAACTAAGATTCTCAAATTAGCGCATTCTGAAATATATTTAATTTTAAGCTTCAGAAATAGTAAATCTTATTTATTTTTCACTTTATATGACAAAGATCAAAAAGATACTAATTGCGAACAGAGGTGAAATCGCCCTCAGAGTGATTAGAACGGCGAAAGAGATGGGAATCAAGACGGTTGCGGTTTACAGTGATGTCGACAGAGAATCTTTACATGTTTTTCACGCCGATGAGGCTGTTCACATCGGGGCCTCTCCTTCAAGCGAGTCTTATCTCAATATAGATAAAATTATAAATGCCGCTAAAAGTCGAAATGTTGATGCCATTCATCCCGGTTATGGGTTTCTATCTGAGAATGCAAAATTTGCAAATGCGATTGAAGATGCGGGTATGCTTTTCATAGGGCCATCTGCCCATTCCATTGAAATAATGGGAAGTAAACTAGCCGCAAAAGAAGCTGTCGCTAAATATGATATTCCTCTCATTCCAGGTTCAAAGGGGGCGATTTCTGATGTCAAGGAGGCAAAAAAGATCGCCAAAGACATTGGCTTTCCAATATTGATTAAAGCCAGTGCCGGCGGAGGCGGAAAAGGAATGAGAATCGTTGAAAAAGAGGCCGATCTGGATGAGCAGATGCAAAGAGCTATTAGCGAAGCCAAATCTGCATTTGGCGACGGCTCTGTATTTATTGAAAAATACGTCAACAAACCGCGTCATATAGAATTTCAAATAATGGGAGATAAACACGGAAACGTGGTGCATTTATTTGAGAGGGAGTGCTCAATACAAAGGAGACATCAAAAAGTAGTCGAAGAAGCTCCATCAGCAGTACTGACACCTGAAATACGTGCTAAAATGGGTGAAGCGGCTAAAAATGTGGCCAAGGCCTGTAATTATTACAATGCAGGAACGGTAGAATTTGTAATGGATGCGGATTTGAATTTTTATTTTCTTGAAATGAATACAAGACTCCAGGTTGAACATCCGGTAACTGAAATGATCACAAGGCTGGATTTAGTAAAGGAACAGATTAAAATAGCAGAAGGAGAAAAACTGAGTTTTACACAAGATGAGGTTAAAATGTACGGCCATTCTGTTGAAGTAAGAGTATATGCAGAAGACCCGGAAAATAATTTCTTACCCGATACCGGAACATTGGAGACCTATATTCCACCTCAGGGTAATGGCGTGCGTCTTGACGATGGATTCAGAGAAGGTCAGGCCATTCCGATATTTTATGATCCGATGATTGCGAAATTAGTGAGCTACGGGCATGATCGCACTGAAGCGATTGATAAAATGCGAAGAGCAATTGATGAATATAAAATCACCGGCCTGAGTACTACTCTTTCTTTTGGAAAATTCGTTATGGATCACGAAGCCTTTATATCCGGCCATTTTGATACCAATTTTGTAAATAAATACTTTAAACCAGCGGAGCAAAAAGTGTATTCCAACAATTCTAAAAGTCATAAAATTGCAGCTGCATTAACACAAACCATATTTGACGAAAACGGTCCGCAAGATATTATCGCTGGTAAAACCGTCGCTAATGCGCAAGGTAAAACCTGGAAAAACAGATTAAACTAAATTTAAATGCCTGAAATACAGCCTATTAAGGCTTGGAGATACAATAAGGAGTTATCTGAAAAAATCGATGAACTCACTTCCCCTCTTTTTGATGTTGTTTCACAAAAACAAAGGGAAAAACTATATCAGAATCCTTTGAACAGCATTCATCTTTCCGTACCAAAAGGCGATGATCCTTTTCAAACTGCCTTTGATACCTTTAAGGATTGGAAAGAAAAGGGCATTTTAATTAAGGACCCTATTCCGGCTATTTATGTGTATTATCAATATTTTTCTTTTCCTGGTAGTGAAGAGGAGTTTTGCCGCAAGGGCTTTGTCTGCAATATTAAGGCACATTATTGGCATGAAAATCGAATTCTGCGACATGAAAATACTATTCCGGAAGCTGTCAACGACCGGATTCAGCTCCTTGAAAAAACACAGCTCAATGTAAGCCCAACGCATGGCCTTTATAAAGATGATGATTTTATCCTTGAAAAATTTATGGATGAAAGCATGAAAGCCCCTCTTTATGAAGCGGAAGATTATCAGGGTGTAAGAGATGTATTAAGCGTTATTCACGATCAGGAAATAATAGAACATTTTCAGAAAACCATTAAGGGAAGACAAATCATACTCGCCGATGGCCACCATCGCTATGAAAGTTCTCTGGTTTACCGGAAAAAAATGGAAGAGAAAAATCCGGATTCAAATGGTAATGAACCCTACAATTATCATTTGATATATTTAACTAATTCCAGTTCTGATCATTTAAGAATTTTGCCCACCCACAGGCTAGTTAAAAACCTTCCGGTGATTGATGAAAAGGACATACTGAGAAAACTTGAAAATTATTTTACCATTAGGGAACTGGAAGATCCATACGATGTAAATCAGATTATTGCAGGTAAGAAATTTGCCTTCGGTTTGATTTTCAAAAATACCACCTATAAAATCAGACTCAAAGAAGGACTGGAAAAAACCATTAGCTGGAAATTTCCAGATGTAGTGAAAAATCTGGATTTAACCGTTTTACACTATTTCTTTATTGAGAAAGTACTGGAAATTAAGGGAAAGGACCAGCGTTCGGACACCCATTTGGAGTTTGAAAGAAATTTTTCCACCTGTTTGTCAAAGGTTCAGAAAGGGGAAGCACAAATAGCATTGATCACCAACGATATAAAAATGCATGAAATTCTGGATGTTTGTCATTCCGGATTCACAATGCCGCAGAAAAGCACCTATTTCTATCCTAAAGCGATCTGTGGGTTCTTATTTAATTCTATTGATGACAATTAAGCCAGGACTTTCCAATCGGAATAATTGCCTTCGCAATATCTTTTGCAAGAGATTTTGTGATGCATGACGCCCGGTTTGATAATGCTATTTCCTAAAAACATCCTGACACATTCCTGAATACCTTCTATAATTGAAGGATGCGGATGAATAAGTTCGGCCAGTTCTTCTATGCCTTTTCCTGTGGCAATGAGCAAAGCAACGGCCTGTATGGCACTGGATGCATGTTCTCCAAGTGCGCGCATTCCCAATATTTTCATCTCATCATCATCAGTGACCAGGATTTTAAAGAATCCCTGCGTGTTTCTCATGGCAATTGCCCTTGCAATGCATTCAAAACCCAAACTCACAACCTTATAATCTATCCCCTGTTTTTGAGCCATTTGTTCGTTCATTCCCACCCCGGCTGTTTCAGGTGTTAAAAACATTATTGTAGAAATATTATCATACATCATGTTCTTTTTGGGCTTCCCATATATTTTTTCTACCGCATAGCGCCCCTCCAGTTCTCCAACATTTACAAGTGCAATGTCTGCGGTTAAATCTCCGACGGCATAGATATTTTTAATACTTGTTTGCGTGTCTTCATCAATAATATGACCCCTATCACTCATTTTTATACCCACGCGCCCCAAACCCAAGCCCTCAATATTTGGTACTCTTCCAATCGAAATAAGGGCTTTCTCCACTCTGAATTTATTGATCTTTCCGTCGATGCGAGAAATGGTTTCGTATTCCACCTCTCCATCCACTATTTTCATGGAGTTGAGATCGGTATTTCTGTGAATGATAACGCCTTTTTTCTCAAGATTTTCTTCTATAATGCTTGTAATATCCGGGTCTTCAAAAGGTAGAATTCTTTGATCTCTTGCAATAATATGCACTTCGGTTTCGCCAAAATTGCTAAATATAGTAGCGAATTCGCAACCTATCACACCTGCCCCTACAATCAATAGACTTTTGGGATAGTCTTCGATTGAATTAATACCATCACTGGTGACCACAATTTTTTCATCTATGGGTATGTCCTTTATATATCGCGGCCTAGAACCTGTAGCCAATACAATGTTTTCACCCCAAACAACAAATTCCTCTTCATCTGTAAGAATCGATACCTCATTTTTTGTCTGCAGGCTCGCAGTTCCTTTTATGCTGGTAAAAGCTGAATTGTTTAAGTTTCTGAGCCAAGTTATTTGTTCTTCAAGAATGTTATTTCTCTCTTTGGCCGCCTGATCTACACTATCTTTTATTCTTTTGAATGGAACATCCGGAGCTGTTACGTTAAAAGTTTTAAGATTTTCATGATAGGCCAAAGCCTGCCGTGAAAGTTCCCAGAATGTTTTCGAAGTAAGCGCACCATTGTAAATTCCTGCCCCGCCTATCCTGTCTTTCTCAACTAAAAGGACTTTTTTGTTAAAGTCAACACCTCGCATTGCGGCCGCATAACCCGAAGGTCCGCCCCCAATTACGATAAGATCGTATTTCTCCATATTCAAGTATTCGTGAAAATAAAGATATTACAATTTTAAATATTGAAAATTTAAATAAAGCTTTATTGAACAGGCAGGTCGAGCCAGGATTCTATTTTAAAATGCTGTTCTGCACGGCCGGAAAAATCCAGTGCTCTGTTGTCAATGTCATCACCTTTTGAATTGGCCTCTACTGTTTGCCAATTGCCACGTGTAAATTTAAAATAGGCCGTCCCCTTATAAACAGGCAAATCAATATAGTACTTGCCGTCAGGACTCATTTTTAATCTAAATCTGGAAGCACGGGGATCCCAGTCATTGAGATTTGAAGCAAAATAAATATCGGCGCCCGGAGGAGTATTTTCAGGATATTCATCAATTACCACTCTTATTGCTTTGTAATTTTTTCGATACAAGTCGAGCCAGTTCTCAATCCGCACTTCAACTTTTTCTTCGCCGTCGAACTTAAAAAATCGATTTTTTATTTTTCTTCCGTACAAATCCACTTCTTCCGTTTCCCATTTTCCCCTGGTAAATTTGTACTCTACTGTTCTTGATTTTCTTGGAATACTTACCGATAAATTACCTTTTGAATTGGGTTTTAAACGGTATTGAAATTCATCCGGATTCCAATTATTGAAGCTTCCCGTGATGTATAAATCATCACTGTTTGGCGTGTTTTCCGGTAATTTTACTACTTCAAAAGTGATGTATTTGGAACGCTGTGTGTTATAAAGGTCCTTCCAGCCATCAATGTTAAATCGAATCGTATCGATGTCGGAAAATTCATGGACGTAATTGTTTTTGGTGTTCCCGTTTTTATCTACTTCTTCTGTTTTCCAGGAACCCCTGGTAAATTTAAACTCAATTTTATCTCCCTTTCGCGGTAAACTAAAGTAGTATTTGCCATTGAAATTTTTCATGAGGAAGTTCTTATCTCTGGGATACCAACCATTAAAATCGCCGGCAATATAAATGTCTGCAAATGGCGGTGTGTTTTCCGGAACTGAATTTATAACTATGGTAACATTGTTGTTCACCGGTTTAACCATGTCTTCCCAGCTATCAACTTTCAATTTTATTGTATCGCCCGGCGAATAAGAAATATTTCGAATGGGTGCTTCATTTCCATAAACATCCGCTTCGGATTTGCTCAAATCTCCTCTGGTAACTTTTACACTTAATAGTTCTGTGTTTTTGGGTTTTGGAATTGTAAGTAAATATTCACCGGTTCCACTGTCTTTCGTAAAATAGCTCGAACTATCCCCAGGATTCCACAAATTGTAATTCCCCGCCAGCGTCAATGGTTCATCCTGGGGGGTGTTTTCCGGAACTTCTAATTTGAAGGTGATATGCCCGCAGAGTAAAGGTTCAACATCCTTCCAGCTTTTGATTTCGGCAATTACGGTTTTCTCGTTTTCCTTAATTACCCTATTGTTCATGTGGTAGCCACAAATATCCGTTTCAATGGAAGACAACTCTCCCCTACTGATTTTGTATTCGATTGTTCCAAATCCTCTGGGTATACTTATTGAATAATTGCTGTCTTCATCCATTTTCAATTGATAGCTGGGATCTCCCGGATCCCAATAATTGAAATTGCCCATCACATAAAGCCTTGAGCCGGGCGGTGTATTAGGAGGTATTTCAGTAACACGAATCGTCACTTCTCTACATGAGAATAGAGAAAATAACATCGAGAAAATTAACAATATGGTATTAAATGAAAAATGCATTAATTGTCCATCCACTTAAGAAAATCACTTACTTTCACTCGACTCACCAGCACTTTATCCCCGGAATCCGGATTTAAATCAACTTTTAAACGACTGTTGAAATATTTATGAACTTTGGCGATGCTTTCAATATTTGAAACGTAGGTCCTGTTTAATCTGAAAAACTCCTTTGGATCAAGCATTGCTGTTAATTCCTCTAAAGTGTATTCAATGATGTGTTTTTTTCCTTGTTTATCGATCAGGTAAACAATGTTATTATCTGCTTTGAAATAAGCCACATCGCGAGAGTCAATTTTTATGTATTGATCACCCACTTTTGAAACAAAGCGTTTTTTAAACTCCTTTCCCGAGTAATTGAGCATTTCCCTTACTTTTTTTATGCTTTCATCAAGTTCATTGGATGAAAACTGCGCTTTTATTCCCTTGTATTTCTCAAGCGCTGTCTGAAGGTCTTTTGGCTCTATGGGTTTTAAAAGGTAATCTATACTGTTAAGCTTAAAAGCCTCAAGTGCATATTCATTAAAAGCTGTCGTGAAAATTACCGGTGCGTTTATTTTTACACTTTTGAATATTTCAAATGACAGTCCATCGGATAATTGTATATCGAGAAACACAAGATCCGGTGAAGCATTTGATGAGAACCACTCAATACCGTCTTCCACTGAATCTATTTTATCAATGATCTCAATGTCCGGTTCAATATTTTTTAAAAGACGTTCCAGTTCAATTTGTGCTACTGGTTCGTCTTCAACGATTAAGACTTTCATATAAGCGGAATTATAACTCTAAAATTATCTTCAGTGCTTTGAATTTCAACTTTCCTATCGGTTAAAAACTCATAACGTTTTTGAATATTTTTTAATCCTATTTCAGTGGATTCTTCTTTTTCCAGTTTAGGCTGGAGGTTATTTATAACTTCAATTTTGTTGTCATCTATACTTTTAATTTCAATTTGAAGTGGTTTTTTAGCCGATATTACATTGTGTTTAATGGCATTTTCAATTAACATCTGCAAACTCAATGGAGCTATGTTCAAGGATTTATAAACCTCAGCGATGTCAATACTTATATGAAGGTTATTCGAAAACCGAAGTCCGACCAGATAAGTATAAGAATTAAGCAATTCCAGTTCTTTATCTAGAGTATGAATATTTTCTTTTTCCTTAAGCAAATTTCTATATAGTCTTGAAAGCTGTCTGATAAATTCGCTGGCCATATCGGCATTGGTATGAACAAGCCCGGAAAGCGTATTTAAACTGTTAAATAAAAAATGCGGATTAATCTGAGTCTTTAACATGCCAAACTCAAAGGCCAGATTCTCTTTCTTGAATGATTCTAACTCCGCAAGAGAAACCCTCCAGCGATTAACTAAGAAATAACTTAAATCTCCTACCACAAAAAGCAAGGTAAATACTCCCACTACAATCAGATTTACGAATTCTTCTATCACATTGACATACGT
Source organism: Cytophagales bacterium (assembly GCA_040218795.1). Lineage (GTDB taxonomy): Bacteria > Bacteroidota > Bacteroidia > Cytophagales > CCMP332 > CCMP332. The sequence continues at coordinate 49,065 of JAVJQT010000006.1, forward strand.
ATTGTCCCAGTTAAAATATGCGATCATCACTCGAAACAATGCAATTATTACTATAGATAGTGTGACATCAACAAGAGCCTGGATAAAAAACCGACGAACGGGATTTCTGTCCCAGGGAAAAGAATAATTCAGCTGTTCATTAATGGTTTTAAGACTTTGATAAATCAGCCAGGCTATAAATCCGGCTCCCAGATACACCAAACCGTTTTCAAAAAGCGGGTAGTTTCTAAATTTTAGGTTTAGGATTACATCAATGGTAATTTTAATTATTACACCAATCATGAAGATTGACGGAATTTTCAGGATTCTTAATATTGGATGTGTCTTTGGATAATAAGCGTTGTTCATCACCGGCCTGAAAATACGAATATTTGGAGCAGAATGCGCATCTAGAGAGTAAGACTGCACCATGGAATTATGATTAAATCAAGCTCTCAAAATTCTACTTAATAATAGTATTTATGAGACTCCGAATGGTGTACTTTAATATTTCAATTGTGAAGTGAAGATTTTCAAGGGTAAAAAAAAGCCCTGATTTCTCAGGGCTTGCATTTTATCGAATAAATAACATTTCACGATACTTGACCAGAGGCCAATCTTCATCGTTGACAAGCAATTCAAGCTTATCCACTGCATATCTAATCTTTTCGAAGTATTTGCCTTTTACTTCATCGCAATAGCCTATGGCTCTTTTTCTTGAATCTACCAGTTTATTCAGTTTTTTCCTGGCTTCTGTCATTTCCTTACAGTACGACTGAATGCTATTGATATATCCTGAAATTTCCTTGATGGTTTCCAAGGCATCTTTATTATCTATTCCCAAACCTTTTAAGCCATTGGCATTTTGTATTAAAATGTTCTGATAATTTACAGCTGTAGGAATGACATGGTTCATGGCTAAGTCAGCCATTACACGACTTTCAATCTGAACCTTCATGATATAGTTTTCAAGCATGATTTCATGTCTTGCTTCCAGTTCTTTTTCATGACAGACTCCGTGCTTTTTATAGAGCTTGACGATCTTTTCAGATACATAAGCATCCAAAGCTCTTGGAGTGTCTTTTATATTTTCAAGACCTCTTTTGGCCGCTTCTTTTACCCATTCATCTGAATAACCATCGCCTTCAAATCGACGTTTCTTTGAGTCTTTTATGTATTTCCTTAGTATTTCTACGATGGCCAGTCTTTTTTCCTTGCCTTTTTCAGTTGCTTTTTTGTAGTCTTCGTTAAACTGACTGAGCTGTTCGGCAACAACGAGGTTTAGTGCAGTCATGGGCTGAGCTACATTGGCATCGGATCCAACTGCTCTGAATTCAAATTTGTTTCCGGTAAAAGCAAAAGGCGATGTTCTGTTTCTATCTGTATTATCCAAAATAATTTCAGGAATTTTATCAATCCCCAATTTCATATAAAGATTGTCGCCTTTTTCAATTTTTAAATTGCCATTGTCCTCAAGCTCATCCAATACGGCTGTGAGCTGCTCTCCAATAAACGCAGAAATAATTGCAGGTGGTGCTTCGTTAGCCCCAAGTCTGAAATCATTTCCCGCCGAAGCGATACTTGCTCTTAATAGGTCGGCGTATTGGTCTACTGCTTTTAGGGTACAAACAAAAAATACCAAAAATTGCAGGTTTTCTCTTGCACTGCTGCTGGGTTGAAATAAATTGACACCGGTATTGGTAATTAATGACCAGTTATTGTGTTTTCCATTTCCATTTAATCCGGCAAATGGTTTTTCATGAAACAAAACTTTTAGGTCATGCTTTTCAGCTACCTTATTCATCACATCCATTAATAGCTGATTGTGATCTGTCGCTTTGTTAATTTCTTCAAACTTGGGTGCTACTTCAAACTGACTAGGCGCTACTTCATTATGACGAGTGCTAACAGGTATTCCCAGTTTCAATGCTTCTATTTCAAAATGTCGCATAAACCGATGAATACGAGGAGGAATGGATCCAAAATAATGATCATCCAATTGCTGGCCCCTTGCAGGGTTATGGCCAAAAACAGTTCTTCCGGCCATTACAAGATCCGGACGTGCAGCATACAATGCCTTATCAATTACAAAATATTCCTGCTCGACGCCCAAAGATGCCGTTACTCGCGATACATTCCGGTCAAATATTTTGCAGGTTTCTGTGGCGGCCTTATCAATGGCTTCAACGGCTTTCAACAAAGGGGCTTTATAATCCAGGGCTTCTCCGGTATATGAAACAAATACGGTCGGGATGCAAAGGGTGTGATTCATTATAAACATAGGAGAACTCGGGTCCCATGCGGTATATCCCCTGGCTTCAAATGTACTTCTTATGCCACCACTCGGAAAAGATGAGGCATCGGGTTCTTGCTGAACGAGCGCCGATCCCTTAAATTTTTCAATTTTATCACCTGAATCAAAAAATGAATCGTGTTTCTCAGCCGTAGCACCGGTCAGGGGTTGAAACCAATGGGTATAATGAGTAGCAGCTTTTCCTACCGCCCAGTTTCTTGCAGCTGAAGCAACTACATCGGCTGTTTCTTTGTCGATTTTTGTGCCTCTGCTGATGGCCTGTTCTACTTTGTCAAAAACATCAGATGACAATTTAATTTTCATTTTTTCAAGATCGAAAACTTCCATAGCGAAATACTCCGAAGCTCGGTCCGATGGAGTTTCCACATGTTTTTCCGGTCTGTTTTGGGCTAATTGTAGTGCTGTGATCCTAAATTGTGACATTTTTCAATATTTTTTTTGTGCTATGGGTTATTTTCAAACCAAAAATACATTGTTTTACAAATTTTATTCTCATTTAGGGTATTTTTTTATCCACATTTGAATATTTTGTTGATTTTGATTATTTGCATCCATCAATTAACCAATTAACCCTATTCGTATTTTATTTTTAATTTTGCCGACCCAATGAAAAAGGTTGCTTTTTACACATTAGGCTGCAAGTTGAATTTCTCAGAAACCTCGACCATTTCTTCAATGTTTGAAGAAAAAGGATATAAAAAAGTTGCTTTTCAAGATGCTGCCGATGTTTACATTATTAATACTTGTTCTGTTACGGAAAATGCCGATAAAAAATGTCGGAAAGTTGTTCGGGAAGCTTTAAATCATTCCAAGAATCCATTTATTGCAATAATTGGCTGTTATGCACAGCTTAAACCGCAGGAAATTGCTGACATTCCAGGTGTAGATGCCGTTTTGGGGGCATCTGAAAAATTTCAGCTTTTTGATTTATTGGGAGAATTTGAAAAAAGTGCCGCAACAAAAGTTTTTGCGAGTGATATAAAAGAAGCTAAACAATTCAACCACTCCTACTCTATTCATGACAGAACCAGAACGTTTCTCAAAGTACAGGATGGCTGTAATTATAAATGCGCTTTCTGTACCATTCCATTGGCAAGAGGAAAAAGCAGAAGTGACAGTATTGAAAATATTGTAAATGCAGCTGAAAATATAGCGGAAGGCGAAACCAAGGAAATAGTACTCACAGGTGTCAATATAGGTGATTTTGGAATTCAGGAAGGAAAACGAAAAGAACGTTTTATAGAATTGGTACAGGAACTGGATAAGGTCGATGGAATTGACAGGTTTAGGATTTCATCCATTGAACCCAATTTATTGAGTAATGAAATAATTGAGTTTGTTGCCGATTCGGATAAATTCATGCCTCATTTTCACATCCCCTTGCAGTCCGGTTCAGATGCGATTTTAGAAAAAATGCGCAGACGGTATAAAACCGATCTCTACAGACAACGCGTTGGCAAAATAAAGGAACTCATGCCGCATGCCGGGATTGGAGTCGATGTGATTACCGGTTTTCCGGGTGAGAACGAAGAAGAGTTTTTGAAGACTTATCATTTTTTGAATGAACTGGATGTATCCTACCTTCATGTCTTTACATTTTCAGAACGAGACAATACCGATGCAATCCAAATGGATGGGGTAATACCGGTTAAGGAAAGACAGCGACGTTCAAAAATGCTTCGAAATCTTTCACAAAAAAAGAAAAGAGCCTTTTACGAAAACCATATCAATTATACTTCCGAAGTACTTTACGAAGCAGATATTGAAGATGGGAAGATTTCTGGTTTTACCGATAATTATATAAGATTTGAAACAGAATTTGACCCGCTTCTTATTAATGAAATTCAAAAAGTGAAAATTACATCTATTGGGGAAAACCAATTGGCGCGCGGTTTTGGTATAATCGCAGAAAATATGGTCATTTGATTTACCTGATTAAAGCAAAATCACTTAAATCCACTTAATCGATTAACACAAAATATCCTTCAATGAGAAATCCAATCATAATTTTAATTGCAGTTTTTCTTTTTTCATGTGAAACTCAGAAAGAAGAACAAAATAATGTAAAAGAAGAAGCCCAGGCCTTCCTCGATGCCTATACTGCCGAGTTTGTTGATCTTTATTATGCTTCAAGTGAAGCACAGTGGAAAGCCAATACGATGATTATCGAAAGTGACACTGAAATACAAAAAGCAGTGAATGCTGCCGATGAGGCCTTTGCAGAATTCACAGGCAAAAAAGAAAATATAGAAAAGGCGAGAAAATATCTGGAAATCCAGGATCAGCTGGAGCCCTTACAGACCAAACAATTTGAGTCAATACTATACATGGCTGCCAATAACCCTGCCACTGTTTCAGATTTAGTTAAAAAACGAATTGCAGCAGAAAATGCGCAAAACGAAAAACTATTTGGTTTTGATTTTCAATTGGATGGGCGATCGCTATCAACCAATGAAATAGATAATATTCTTAAAGAAGAGGGAGATATAAACAAAAGATTGGCAGCATGGGAATGCTCTAAAGAAGTTGGCAAAGGATTAAAACCGGGCTTAACAGAATTAAGAAACTTAAGAAACCAGACGGTTCAGGCTCTGGGTTACGATGATTATTTCACTTATCAGGTTTCAGACTATGGAATGTCCGTTGAAGAAATGATGCAAATGAATAAGCAGCTTATTAGTGATGTTTGGCCACTCTACAGAGAATTACACACTTATATGCGTTATGAGCTTGCAGAAAAATTTGGCGAGGATGTCCCGGAAATGTTACCCGCCCACTGGCTGCCAAATCGCTGGGGGCAGGATTGGTCTGCAGAAATAGAAGTGGAAGGCATCGACCTTGATGGCATACTCGAAGAAAAAGGCGCCCAATGGTTGGTAGAACAATCTGAAAGGTTTTACGTGAGCATGGGTTTTGATTCCTTGCCTCAGTCTTTCTATGAATTATCCGATCTCTACCCACTTTCCGCGGATGCTACATACAAGAAAAACAATCACGCTTCGGCCTGGCATATGGATTTGAAAAACGATGTGCGTTCATTGATGTCTGTAGAACCCAATGCTGAATGGTATGAAACCACGCATCATGAATTGGGGCATATCTATTACTATATGGAATATAGCAATCCGGATGTTCCAATTTTACTTAGAGGTGGCGCCAATCGCGCTTATCACGAAGCCATAGGAAGCATGTTAGGTCTGGCAGCCATGCAAAAGCCTTTTTTGGAAAATCTCGATCTGGTTCCTGAAGGTGTAGAAACAGATGAAACAAAAACTTTATTGAAAGAGGCCCTTAATTATATCGTATTTATACCTTTTTCGGCAGGTACAATGACTCATTTTGAACACGATCTTTATGTCGACAGCATTTCTGATGATCAGTTCAATGCTAAATGGTGGGAATACGTTTCCAAATTTCAGGGTATTGTTCCTCCATCAGAAAGAGGTGAAGATTATTGCGATGCCGCTTCTAAAACGCATATCAATAACGATGCGGCGCAGTACTATGATTATGCATTATCCTATGTATTGTTATTCCAGTTTCATAATCACATCGCAGAAAACATTTTAATGCAAGACCCAAGAGCCACGAATTATTATGGAAATACGGAAGTAGGCAAATTTCTTCACGATGTGCTTTCACCCGGTGCCACCAGAGATTGGAGAGAATTATTAAAAGAAACTACCGGAGAAGACATCAATGCCAAAGCAATGCTAAATTATTTTGCACCACTGATGGATTATTTGAAAGAGGTCAATAAAGGAAGAACACATACACTTCAGGAGACTGTCTGATTATTAGGTATCTGTTATTTTTTTTGATTTCTCTCTTTGATTTGATGTCTTAAATTCTCAAACCAGGCCTCTCCAAATCTTCTGATGAGTGCTTCTTTTAGAAACAAATAAAGAGGTTGATTCATTTTTTTACCCAGTTCGCAAGCGGGACTGCATATCCCCCATTTGTGATAATTAAGCGCAAGAAACTTTGGATATTGTACTTCTCTGATTGGATATAAATGACAGGAAACAGGCTTTCGAAATGTTGTTTTCCCGTCTTTCCAGGCTTTTTCTATGCCACAAGCTAATTTGCCATCATTTTCATACACGGCATAAGCGCATTCTTTTCCTCCTATTGTCGGCGTAGAATATTCGCCATCCGGATCGAGTACAAAAAGACCTTGTTTTTCTAATTCTACTTTTCCTTTTTCTGACAAATAGGGATCAATATTTTCTATTTCATCCTGTAGAATTGGGAGTTCTTCATTTTTCAATGGAGCGCCTAGTTCACCTTCAACACAGCAAGCACCTTTGCATTTTTCAAGGTCACAAATGAAGCATTCTTCGGCGATTTCATCGCTCACATATATATCTCCTACGACGTACAATAGAAATCTATTTTTTTACAAAACTAGCAATAAAATTTCCATAGATTTGTCTCGATTGCAGATAGATAATGGGTTTGAATTTAGACGTACTTAACGAAGCGCAAAAAGAAGCAGTATTACAAAAAGAGGGGCCGATGATGATCATCGCCGGTGCCGGTTCAGGAAAAACAAGAGTTCTTACATTTCGCATTGCTCACCTCATGGAACAGGGCGTTGATAGTTTTAATATTCTGGCGCTCACCTTTACCAATAAAGCGGCCAGGGAAATGCGCAATCGAATTGAAACCGAAGTAGGCAATGAAGCCAGAAACCTCTGGATGGGAACTTTCCATTCTGTATTTGCAAGGATACTCAGAGCTGAAGGCACAAAACTTGGATACCCTAGTAACTTCACAATTTACGACACGGATGATTCAAAATCTCTGATTAAAAGTATCGTTAAGGAATTTAACCTGGACGATAAGTTGTACAAAGCCAATGTTGTGCTAAATAGAATTTCCGCCGCTAAATCAAGATTGATATCTTCCCAGCAATACATCGATGATCCCATTTATTTGTCGGAAGACACAGAAATGCAAAGGCCTGAAATTGGTAGAATTTACAAAGCCTATGCAGAGCGATGTTTCAAGTCATCTGCCATGGATTTTGATGATCTTCTTTTTAACACACACGTCCTTTTCCACAATCATATTGATATTTTGAACAAGTATCAGGATCGCTTTAAATACGTGTTGGTGGATGAGTTTCAAGACACAAATTATTCGCAATATTTAATTACCCGAAAACTCGCCTCGCGATATCAAAACATCTGTGTTGTTGGTGATGATGCACAAAGCATATATGCGTTTCGGGGTGCGGACATTACCAATATTCTGAATTTTGAAAAAGATTATGACGATTTAAAGGTTTTTAAGCTCGAACAAAACTATCGATCGACCAAAATAATAGTTGAGGCTGCCAATGCCGTAATCAAAAACAATACAGCACAACTGCCTAAAAAAGTTTGGACAAGCAATGATGATGGTGATTATATAGAACTGATACGCGCTACTTCAGACAATGAAGAAGCCAGAATTATTGCAAGTCAAATCTTTCAGAATAAAATGAACGAACAGCTGAATAACAGCGATTTCGCCATTTTATATCGGACCAATGCACAATCCAGAAGCATGGAGGAAGCGCTGAGAAAAATAAATATTCCATACCGCATTTATGGAGGTTTGTCATTTTATCAGAGAAAAGAAATTAAAGATGTGATTGCTTATATCCGCTTCGTTGTCAATCACAATGACGAAGAAGCCTTTAAGAGAATTATTAATTGGCCTAAACGAGGCATCGGAAACACCTCGATTGCAAAACTGATAGTAGCTGCTAATGAAAATAATGCCAGCATCTGGGAAGCTTGCAAAATGGCGAATAAATTATTCCCGCAAAGAACGGCTACGGCATTATTAAACTTTGTTACGCTGATCGAAAGCATGTCCATTGACATGGATAAACGGGATGCACACGAGGCAGCTGAAATTATTGTGAAGCGTTCGGGATTGATGAAGGAGTACTATGAGGATAAAACCATGGAGGGAATTGCCCGCTATGAAAATATCCAGGAATTGCTCAATGGCATCAAGGAATTTGTAGATGCTATCGAAAGAGAAAAAGAAGTAAGATTAGTAAATGATGAAGACACAGATGATCTGGATAATAGTTTAGGAGCTTATCTTCAAAATATTGCATTACTGACCGACCAGGATAATGACGATGGCAGCAGCGACAGGGTCACATTAATGACCATACATTCAGCAAAAGGTCTGGAATTCAAACATGTTCACATCGTTGGCTTAGAAGAAGATTTATTTCCATCTGCCATGATGCTCAGTAGTCGCGCAGACCTGGAGGAAGAAAGACGCCTGTTTTATGTGGCCATTACCCGTGCCGAAAAAAAATTAACCTTGTCTTATGCGCTGAGCAGATACAGGTACGGCACCTTGCATAGTTGCGAGCCATCCAGATTTTTAGATGAAGTGGACCCAAGATTCTTAAAAGTAACAGAAAGGTCAATTCCAAAAGGACCACCGGATTTTAATCTTCCACCAAAATTTAGAAAAACAAACAAAGCCAGCGAACAGCCTAAAACAGCCGCTAGAAATTTAAGGCCATTGGGCAAGAAAGTGGTGTCCAATTACAAAACTCCAAGTGATTTTGAACCGAGTAATACTGAAAATCTGGCCGAAGGTATGAAGGTAGAACATCCAAAATTTGGCTTTGGCAAGGTTAAAAAGGTCGAATCGTATCAAAATCAGCGTAAAGCAATGATTTACTTTGATAATTTTGGTGAAAAAACTTTATTACTTAGCTTTGCTAAGCTTAAAATTCATTCCTAGATTTTAATTCCAAACATTTAATGAGAGAGAGTAGAGGCCCTTTGTATTTAAGAGAATACGGGCGAAATCTTCAAAATATAGTTGCTCATATTGATCAGGTCAAAGATAAAGATGAGAAGAAAAGACTTGCCGAACTGGCTGTTGAATTAATGAAACAAATAAACCCGAACATGACGGATAGTTCGGACAACAACCAGGTCGTATGGGATCATTTGTATATGATGTCAGATTATGAACTGGATGTTGAAGGTCCTTTTCCAAAACCGGAACGCGAGGTAGTTCAAGCCAAACCTAAAAGACTTCGTTATCCCAGCCAGAGAATAAAATTTCGGCATTATGGCAAAAATGTTGAGTCATTAATCAATGAAATACTTGAGATAAAAGATGCCGAAGAAAGAAAGTCGGCTGAAATATATTTAGCGAGATTAATGAAATCATTTTATATCACCTGGAACAAGGAAAATGTAGATGATGAAGTTATTATTGAGCATCTGGGCCAAATGTCGAACTATCAAATCAAACTTAATATAGATGAAGTTCGGGAAAACAGATTACTTGAGGTTCAAACCAGAGCCAGCAATCCAAACCGAAGTAATACAAATACGCGAAGCAATAACAGACGCAAAGGTGGGGCGGGACGAAGAAGAAGAAATTAAATATGCCATCATTTGAAATAACAGGCGGCAAAAAACTCAGTGGATCCATCACGCCACAAGGTGCAAAGAACGAAGCCTTACAAGTTATTTGTGCAGTTCTTGCAACTGAAAAACCCGTTTTAATTGAAAATATCCCAAATATTCTCGATGTCAATAAATTAATTGATTTATTGAAGAGTCTTGGCGTTAAAGTTGAAAACAAAGGGAATGGTGCTTTTCTCTTTGAAGCTAAAAATATTGATCTCGATTATCTCAATACAAAGGAATTCAGAAAACAGGGGGCCTCATTAAGAGGATCTATCATGATTCTGGGTCCACTATTGGGCCGTTTCAAAAAAGGAAAAATTCCAAAACCCGGTGGAGATAAAATAGGCAGACGGAGATTGGACACCCATTTTATAGGATTCGAAAAGCTGGGAGCAAAGTTTAACTACGATGCTGATGATAAGCTCTTTGAAATTGATGCCTCAAAATTAAAAGGCACCTATATGCTTCTGGATGAAGCTTCTGTTACGGGAACAGCCAATATATTAATGGCCGCGGTTTTTGCTAAAGGAAAAACAAGCATTTATAATGCCGCCTGTGAGCCCTATCTTCAGCAGTTGTGTAATATGCTTAACCGCATGGGGGCAAAAATCAATGGTATTGGTTCCAATTTGCTTGAAATTGAAGGTGTAGAAGCGCTTAAAGGTACCGAACATAGGTTATTACCCGATATGATTGAAGTAGGCAGTTTTATTGGAATGGCTGCCATGACGAGTTCTTCAATTACCATTAATGATGTCAATTGGCAACAATTGGGTATGATTCCCGATGTTTTTAAACGACTTGGGATCAAACTCGAAAAGAAGGAAGACAGCATTTTTATTCCTGAGCAGGATCATTATGAAATTGAAACATTTATAGATGGATCAATATTAACAGTTGCTGATGCGCCATGGCCGGGATTTACACCAGACCTTTTAAGTATTGTCTTGGTAGTGGCCACTCAAGCCAAAGGAACCGTTCTGATTCACCAAAAAATGTTTGAGAGTCGTTTGTTTTTTGTCGACAAACTCATTGATATGGGTGCTCAGATCATATTATGCGATCCACATCGTGCTACGGTAATAGGGCTTGATAAAAAAATAAAACTCAGGGGCATCACAATGACTTCTCCTGATATTCGCGCCGGTGTTTCCCTTCTTATTGCGGCCTTATCAGCAAAAGGAAAGAGCACTATCCTAAACATAGAGCAAATTGATAGGGGCTATCAGGATATTGATAAGCGATTGCAAAATTTAGGAGCGGAAATACAAAGAATAGATTAAAGAAAATTTATAGTGGTTTTGACGAATATTTTTTCTAATATAGTATTCAAATAGATAGATATGTTTAAAAGGCTACTTTCTTTGGTGTTTCTTGCAATGTTTAGCACAATAATTTTCAGCAGTTGTAATCCTAACGAAGCGGGGCCCTGCAATTGTCCTGATAATGCCCCCTGGTCAGTACCCGGAAGCGAAAATTGTTATGATGATCCTTTTGACTGTGAAGCATCAGAAGGTAAACCATGCGAAATCTGTTCATAAGCCTTAAGCCCTTATGAAAAAAATTATCTTAACATTGGTCCTTGTAATCGGGGCAATTTTCATATTTAATGCCTGTAATGAAGACGATGAAGTTGATCCCTGCAATTGCCCGGCATCATCACCCTGGTCAAAAAATGATATTGAAAATTGCTATGCAACTAAAGCTGCTTGTGAGTCGGCCGAAGGAGGCACCTGCATCATCTGCAACTAATTTATTTACTAAAGTCTTTTTCAATAATTCCGAGTCCTTTTAATGCAATTTTTTCAATCGCGGTGTTGAAGTCCATTTCTTTTACTTCTATTATTTCTAGTAAAGACGCGTCTTTGTAGAGTTTAACCAAAATCTTTATTTCTCCGGAATTGTAGCTGTACCTACCGCTAAATTTATATGCTCCTGTAAAGTTATCGGAGTTGATAAATATAAAATCACTTTCTATGTTTTCTGCTTGATATTTAAGTTCATCGTCGAGTTGCAAACCTAACTTACTATAATCCAGAAACATGTTTTCCTCCTGAAAAGAAGAATTTAAAATTATTGGTCTGGGTGAAATTAATTTAATTTGAGACTTTTCACGATTTCCATATTCTCCAATATCCACCTTCCCCGCCTTTTCAGGTACCTTGACTACCGGTTTTTGAACACCTCCAACCTTACTGGCCAATTCCGGTACTTTGGCCGAGGCGTACTGAAATAAACGATTGACATCCAGATATTGTCCATCCCGGAGTGCATCTCCCTTCATTCCAAAAAGCAAGCTGTAGGTCAATAAACCCTGGCCATATAAACTGGTTTCATAAGAAACGTTATCAGATTCGGAGCCGGCCAAAATATGTAAGCCTGTTTCAGAAATAAGTTTTTCAAGCGCTTTTTCTTCTTTGGTACTTAAATGTCCGACCTGTTTATTGAATTTGTCGATCATTTCACCGGAATGGCAGGCATCCAATATCATTACCATATTCAGCGATGAGATTTTACTCAAAGATTCGCCCAATTCTTTATCTGAAATTGAATACGATGAGGGATTGACTAAACTTTTACTCTCCTGATAAGAAGCCTCCTTTGTCAATAAATAGTAGTTTTTATCCTCCTCTACTCCCTGTGCCCCATGTCCTGCAAAATAAAATAAGAAGACATCCTGTGGGTTTATTTTTTTAGATATCGCATCGAGTGCTTTTAAAGTATTTTCCTTGGTCGGTTGTAAACTACTTTCTGAATTAATGGAATTAAGGTCGACTATTTCGACATTTTCTTTTCCAAAATAATTACTTGCCCCATTTTGAATTGCTTCAGAAATACTTTTGGCATCTTTCGATGAGAAATTCAAATCCAGCTTAGTGCCGGTATAATCGGAAACCCCGATGATTAAAGCATAAAATTTTTGAGTTTCATGCCTGGTATTTGTATTCCAAATGTATTTTATTTTTTCCGGTGATGATTTAAGGTCTCCTGATGCATTGCTGACCTTTACACTAATTTCATTTATTTCGTTGGGAATTAAAAAGGGATGAGATTCAACTTTGTATTGAATTTGATTTTCGGCCAAATCTTCCGCAGGACTAAATTCTTTTGCTTTTTTATTATTTATAAAAACATCTACTTTCCCAATTCCCCCTCCCCTTTCTTGTAAGTCAACGCCAAGAATTCCTCCATTTACGGCAGGGTGTTGAATTCTAATCTCAGGGTATAATTCAAAATGATCAATAGCTGATCGAGGCTGTATGGGTTGAATGTTAAAGCCAAATAATTTAGATAAGAGTTTTGGTTCGTAATACTTCTCTTTAATCTGATCAAGTGAAATGTATTCAGAACCCTGCACATAATGCATATCTTCCATAGCGGATCTGCTTGCATCATATACACCATTGTTTAACATCGTAACCAGTTCCGCCCCTTCCAAAGGGTAAATGGCGGCTGGGTAGTATTTATGCTCTGAATAAAGCTTATTAAGCGACCATATTTTCAGACTACCATCTTCTGAAGAAGCAATCACATAATCGCGTTTCGAATCGTATTGAACCTCTGTAATTGTCGATTGAAGACCTTCGAGATTTTGTATAATCTGAAGTGAATCAAGGTTCCATAATTTGATGCTGTAATCTGCCTCTTCCCCTTTTTTATCTACGCTGATCTTCCATGACAGAAATTTATTTCCTGATTCAATTACTTTAATTCTTTCTCCCGTAAAATATTCGGGCAATTCACCTTTGCTTAATAATTTCCCATTATTAGCATATACTTTGACTTTTATTCCGTCTTCATTTGAAATAAGCAAGACCTTTTCTCCATTTGGGAAAAAATCAAAATCAATGATGTCTTTGGCTTTAATTTTAGAAATTCTCTTCTGCGATTTAGCATCGTAAAGATAGATTTTGCTGCTGCCGCTTTTAATGCCAAAATGATTGCCTTTTTCATCCGATTTTATTTCAAAGGCTTCCTTAATTTTTATTAGTGATTTGGTTTTATTTTCAATATTGAACAGGCTGATTCCATTCTTCTCATCTTTTTTAAGCAATATCCGGTCATTGACAAAGCTTAAAGTTCCATTGGGGTAAATGCCGGTTAGTGGAAATCTAAGTCTTGGCTCAAAGTTTCCCGTATTGTAGATAACAAGTGAATCTGATTTAGCCAAGGCCATAAACAATCCACTATTTGAAAAATCAACTCTGAAAGCAGGGTCTGAATTTGGTAAAATACGCGTTTCATGAATCTCTCTTAAATCGTATAGGCGAATTCCATTTTTGCTACTTGCAAGGCTCAGAATCTGCCCATTTGGAGCAATATCAAAATCTCTAATTCTTTCAGTGAATCCCTGAAATCTTCGTACAAATCTTTTTTTATCGAAACTATAAGCGCCAATGGAATAATCATAATCCGGAATGAAGAGAATATTTGAATCTCGATCAAATTCAATAGTTTGAATTGACAAATTATATGGATCTAAATCTTTTCTTAATTGAAATTCATAGGTTTCTTCAATAGGCTCTAAAGTCTCTGAATTTAAAAATGTAATATCCTTTGGACCTCTGCCTGCTATTATTAAAAAAGAATCAACAACTACGGTTTTCTTTACTTTGAAAGGAATCTTTTTTAAGGATGAAAGTGTATTATTCTGAAGATCAATATCAATTATCTCTCCATTCTGAGTAATTCCTATTTGTATTTTTTCATCTATTAATATTTCGGCAAGCACCAGATTTTGATCATTTTTAAAAGCTGTTTTTTTACCCTTCTCATCAATAGAAATAAAATGACCGTTTTTCAGTGCTACCAATAGTCGCTTTCCCTCATCTAATACCGCAATGCTGGATATCTTGCCATCAAATGATAAATCCTGAACAATTTTGAAATATGCGTAATTGACTTCTTTGACAGTGCTGTCGTCTGAATAAGTATAGAAAGTCTCAGCCTTTTCGCCAAAGACCAAGCCGTTCACTTTCCCTTTGTGAATATGACGGTCAGAGCGTTTCCTGTTTTTCCTTATATCATAGGTAATCACTCTTCCTGAGCCATCAGCACTTAGTAATTGGGCGAAATCCGGGTGGAATACCAATGCTGAAATTGGGTCATTATGGAAATTGCATTGGCGTATCTCCTTTTCAGCATCAAAATTCCAAATGGTGTATGAATTATTTCCCTGACTACTCGCCAGCCATCGCTCATTTTTGTGAAAATCAATTAAAACAACGGGCGTTGTATGACCCTTAGGTACAATTAATTCAGCCTCCTGGGCCAATACTTGACCACAACTAAGAAAAACATACAAATAGAAAAATGAAGAAAAGGAGAAACTTATTTTCAATTCAATTCTTAATATGGAATGCCGGTTTTTTTATAAATGAAATGCAATAACCAAATTGGTCCTATCAGTAAAAATTGTACATCTTTTAAAAAGGAAGGTTTTTTGCCTTCGATATTATGTCCAAAAAATTGACCTATCCAGGCCAATACAAATACAATTATAGAAAACAGCCAGAGTGGTAATTCCAGGTATTTATCAATCGCATAACAAGTCCATAATAAAGCAAAAGAGATGAAAATCATGCCTATGGCCAATGCAATCGATAATCGGAAGTAATACAGCAAGGCTAAAATGATAAACAGGCTTGCAAAATTTACATACTCCTGAATTGATGATGGAAAAAATCCTTGTATAAATTCACTTGGAATTGACCACAGTAGACCAAGTAAACTAAATGTAATGGCAGGAACACAAATCCAGTGAATTAATTTATTGGTAGGGTTTTGATGACTAGACCCATACTCGTCAAGAAGTCTCTCAATTGTTCTCATTTCATAAATTGTATAGCAATTTAATCAATCTTAGAAAAATTGATCAATAATCTTAAGACTGATTTAAGATTTAGTTTTGACCTGTTCCCAGGATTTTAACTGCCAAACAATATTGGAACTACAGATTTCATTATTGTTCTGATCGTAGGTAGTTAGTTTAACAGGAAAATCAACTGGTGAGATTTTAGCCTTATCTTTTAATTCTTGAATTTCTGCTTCGCTTAATCTAAAGTTTACGTTAACCTTTGCTTTTGCCTGATAAACGTATTCAAGGTGAATACTTTTCATGATTATCCGAAATTCAGACGGATCAAGTCTTGAAATAATTAGAATGCCAGAGGCAAGTTCATTTAGCGTTGCAAGAGCACATGCGTGAATCCCTTTGATATGATTTAAATTTCTTTTTATATAAGGCAACTCAATCCTGACTGAATTTGGACTTATTTCTATTATTTTAAACCTATGCGGTTTATTGAAAGGCACGAATCTCGCAATCCCAAGATTGAGTAAAAACAAATGAAATTTGGACTTGTATGCACGCTGAAATGCAGATTGCAAATATGATTTTCCTTTCATTACAGAATTTTTATGGGAATATGAACTTGAATATTATCCCACCACAGGATCATATTTATAACATTCTCTTTATCTGCTTGCCTAAATTCAATTAAAAAATCTTCTCTTTCAGCAGATTTTATTATCGGTACAGTAATTCTTAACAAATCCTGTTTCCTGTCGTATTCAAAAGCTCCAAACTGCCCTAGTTTTTTATTGAGAATAATAATCCAGGAATTTTCGGCGGGTATGGTAAAAAGTGAGTAGGTCCCGGCTTTTAAAAATTTTGGCCCAAAGTAAACATCTTTCGTAAATGTAACTTCAGTAGCTTCATTTGCTCCAGTACGCCAAACTCTGCCGTATGGTACAAAACCACCGAAAACTTTGCGGCCTCGCTTGAAGGGTTTTCCATAGGTAACCTTAATATAGGTATTGTTTAACTTGTACTGAGCAATGGCAATAGGACTGTCCCTATACCCAGGGTATTCCTGTGATATCGCCGAATTTGTGGCAATCACGAAAATAAAAAATAAGCCCAGCCCAATTTTTTTCATAGATTGAATGCTAACCTCAAAAATCGTACTAAATATTAAATAATATTGACTTCGCGTTCTAGTTGGATTCCGAATTTGCTTTTAATATCATTCAAAATCTTTTGAGAAAGCTCAAGAACATCATTTCCTGAAGCATTTCCCTTATTCACAAGTACCAGCGCCTGCTTTTCATGAACCCCGGAGTTTTTATATATTTTACCTTTCCAACCCCCTTTTTCGATTAGCCATCCGGCGGGAATTTTAATTGAATTTTGATCAATTTCATAAGAAGGGATTTCCGGATATTTGTCTCTCAGTTTTTGAAACTGTTGCTTTGAAATTACAGGATTTTTAAAAAAACTACCTGCATTTCCTATTTTATTTGGATCGGGTAATTTGGAGCTTCGGATTTTAATTACAGCATCACTAATATCCTTTATTCCCGGGTTATCAATTCCCATGGCTTTTAATGTCTCAGAAATTGCGCCATAACTGGTATTCAATTTTGGATTTTTCTTGAGTCTCAAACAAACCCTTGTAATGATGTATTTATCCTTGTGAACGGTTTTAAAAACACTGGATCTGTACCCAAAGTCGCAAGCCTCGAGGTCAAATTTCACTACCTGGCCACTCTCCTTTTCAAAAGCAAACAAATATTCAAATACATTTTTAATTTCAACGCCATAAGCGCCTATGTTTTGCATAGGTGCAGCACCTACGGTCCCCGGAATTAAAGATAAATTTTCAATTCCGGCCCATTGGTTTTGAATTGCATATAATACAAGTTCATGCCAATTTTCTCCCGCCCCAATTTCAATCAGGACTGAATCTTCATCTTCGCTAATAATTAATTTCCCACTGAAATCAATTTTGATTACAATCCCATCAAAATTATTTGTAAGTAGAATGTTGCTTCCACCTCCGAGTATTAAATGATTCTTTTGAAAATATCCCGCATTGTAAAGTTCGATAAGCTGCGAAATTTCCTTTACAACAATAAACTCCTTTGCATAAACGTCAATACCAAAAGTATTGTAATCAATCAGGCTTATATTTGTATTTAAATTATTAAGACTCAAAATCTGAACTTTTTAATTATTCAATTTGTGCAATGTTATGTATTTAAAATAATTTTCAATGCCAAAGTATAAATTCAAATCAAATATTAAATGCAGCAATTGTGAAGCTCAGGTTCGCGAGCTTCTTGATACCAAGGATGAAATTATTTCCTTTAATGTTAACCTTGATGATTTGGAAAGAGAGGTAGAAATTAAAACAAGTTCTGAAATTGAAGAAAGCACCATAGTGGATTGGGTAAACGATGCAGGATTTCAGCTCAAACCAAAAAAGTCTTTTTTGAAAAAGCTCTTCAAATAAATTATTGATTTTCTCTTTGATTGGCTTTAATATTGGCCTTTGTTAATCCTAATAAATTGTAAAATACTGATTTATAGTATTTTAAGTATAAGTGAATGTCAAATAGTCAAAAATTAGTTTTAGTCACCGGAAGCAGTAAGGGAATAGGTTACGAAACCTGTAAATTATTTTTGAATAAAGGATTCCTGGTGGCAGGAGCCAGCAGAACAGAGACTACTATTAATCATAAAAATTTCAAACATTATTCCATTGATGTTTCAGATTCTTCTTCTGTGAACAGTATGATTGAAGAAATACAGAACAATTTTGGCCGCTCCATCGACATCCTTATTAACAATGCAGGTTTGGGCTATTCTTCCTACTTGCATGAGATGAGCGATGAAAATTGGTTAAAAATGTTTGATATCAATGTTCATGGACTATTTTATTGCACCCGAGCTGTTCTGCCCAAAATGATTGAAAAAGGCTATGGGCATGTAGTAAACATTTCTTCGATCGCAGGAACTACGGGTGTAGAAACTATGGCCGGTTATTGTGGAACAAAGCATGCTGTTCGAGGAATTTCTCATTCACTATATAAAGAAGTAAGAAATCACGGAATTAAAGTGACTTGTATTTATCCTGGTTCTGTGAATACTAATTTTTTTGATGAAATTGATTCAGTAAATGCCAATGATAACATGATGAGAGCTGAAGATATTGCAAGGACTATTTTTGAAAGCATTGATACACACCCCAATTACCACGTGGTAGATATTGAACTCAGACCATTAAAACCAAAAGGATAATGTCAGTAATTGTATCGCATTTGACCAAAACATACGGTGAGCAAAAAGCAGTGGATGACATCTCCTTTTCCGTAGATAGTGGTGAAGTGGTTGGTTTTTTGGGACCAAATGGAGCTGGCAAGAGTACTACTATGAAGATAGCGACGGGCTTTATACCTCCAAATAATGGTACTGTAAATATTGAAGGGCTGGACATACAGGACAATACAATTGAAGTAAAAAGAATTGTAGGCTATTTACCTGAAAACAATCCGCTTTATCTTGACATGTATGTTTATGAGTATCTCAAGTTTGTTGCAAAACTGCACGGCTTAAAAAAAACATATCACAAAACCAGAATCGATCAGTTAATTGAAATGGTAGGTCTTGGACGAGAAAGACATAAAAAAATTGAAGAATTGTCAAAGGGTTATCGCCAAAGAATTGGGCTGGCCCAAGCGCTGATTCACGATCCAAAAGTGCTATTTCTGGATGAACCTACTTCAGGGCTAGACCCCAATCAAATTGTGGATATACGAAAACTGATCAGTGATTTAGGAAAAGAAAAAACTGTTGTACTTTCGAGCCATATTATGCAGGAGGTAGAGGCTGTATGTAATCGCGCTATCATCATTAACAGGGGTCGATTAGTAGCAGATGACAAAGTGGAAAATCTTAAGAAAAAAATTCAGGGCTCCATTACTTTTCACATAGAATTTGCGCAAGCCATTGACGCAGATAAAATAAAGGAAATCAATACAATCAGCGCGGTCAAAGCCGTATCACAAACTGTATTTGAAGTTACATCTAAAAGCAATACAGACCCGAGAAGTGATTTATTTGATTTGTCTAAACAAAATGAATGGACAATTCTGGAAATAAGAACTCTGGAATCCAACCTTGAAAGTATTTTTCACCAACTAACGCAAAACTGAAATGATAGCAATCTATTTGCGTGAGATCAACAGCTTTTTAAGCTCACTTATTGCTTATCTGGTAATAGGGGTTTTTCTTTTAATAACAGGCTTGTTTTTATGGGTTTTCCCTCAAAGTAGCATTCTGAATACAGGCTTTAGCAATATGGATTCTTTGTTTGTGATTGCGCCGTATGTCTTTTTATTTCTTATACCTGCAATTACAATGAGGGCTTTCGCAGAGGAGAAAAAGAGCGGTACCATAGAATTTCTTCTTACCAAACCGGTTAGCGATTATCAAATAATAATTGCCAAATATTTAGCGAATTTAACCTTGGTATTGTTTTCTATAGCCCCTACCCTGATCTATTACTATTCCGTTTATCAATTAGGAAACCCGGTAGGAAATATTGACTCGGCCGGAATTGCAGGTTCTTATATCGGATTGATATTTCTTTGTGCCGTTTTTACTTCCATAGGCTTATTCGCCTCTTCGCTTACTCAAAATCAGATTACCGCCTTTGTTTTGGCCGTATTTTTGTCATTTTTAATTTTCGAGGGTTTTCAATCATTGTCTGAGATTAACGTTTGGGGAAAAGCATCGGTGATAATTTCCAAACTTGGGATAGCACACCATTATAATTCAATAAGCAAAGGACTCATTGATTCACGTGATCTGCTGTATTTTATTAGCGTTATTATACTAATGCTATCGGGCACAAAATTAATTCTTGATTCCAGAAAGTGGTAATATGAAAAGGTCATTAAGATATAACAGCATATTTACATTTTCGGTAATATTTATAAGTCTGATACTTGTAAATATTATTTCGGGGCAATTCTTTTTTAGGCTTGACCTTACCGAGGAGAAAAGGTATTCCCTGGCCGAAAGCACAAAAACACTATTGTCAGATCTTGAAAATGTGGTTTATATAGAAATATTTCTTGAAGGAGAAATGCCGGCAGATTTTCAAAGACTTCAACAATCAATTAAGGAAATTCTCGACGAGTTTAAAGTGTATGCCGGTTACAATCTTCAATACGAATTTCGAAACCCCTCACCACCTGAAGCAGATAACAAATCCCGACAGGAAATCTTTAAACAAATTTATGACCGTGGTATAAACCCAACAACACTTTATGTCAACCAGGGTGATGAACGCAGTGAAAAAATCATTTTCCCTGGAGCAATCGTAAATTATCTCAATATGGAGATGCCCGTCAATTTTTTGAAATACAATTACAATGCAGGAACACGGGCCCAACTCAATCAAAGCATTGAAGGTTTGGAATACGAACTAATTTCTACAATTAAAAAATTAAGTAAACCCAAAAAGAAAAAGATAGCTTTTTTACAAGGTCATGGTGAATTGGATCCAATAGAAGCAGAGGACATCTTAAGAAGTCTTTCAGAATATTACGATGTGCGAAGAGTCAGACTTCAAAGTGCTACAAATGGCGATTTTGAAGGAACGGAGAATTTAGACGCCTATGATGCCATTATAATGGCCTCTCCTGATTCAGCATTTAACGAGGTTGATAAATTCAAAATTGATCAATATTTGGTTAAAGGAGGTAATGCTTTGTTTTTTATCGATGCAATGAAAGCAAGTATTGATAGCATAGGTAATTCAGGGAGCGTAGCAATTTCTAATGATTTAAAATTGGACGATATCTTTTTTAAAATGGGATTGCGTCTCAATCCTGATCTTATCCAGGATCAATTATGCGCTTTTATTCCTTTAATAGTGGGTTATGTTGGGGACCGGCCCCAATATCAAATGATGAAATGGTGGTACTATCCAATTCTGAATAATTTTGCAAAACACCCAATTTCAAGAAATATGAATGGCGTCTATTCAAAATTTATAAGTTCAATAGATACCGTAAAATCTCCGGGCATTAAAAAAACACCGCTGGTATTTACTTCGCCTGAAACCCGGGTATTGTCCTCACCGGTAAGACTAGATTTTAATGATGTCAGAGTGCCTCCAAATCCTCAATTGTTCAACAAAGGCAAATTAGCAGTTGCCTATCTTTTAGAAGGTAAATACCGCTCCAACTTTGAAGGTAGGGTAACACAAAAAACTGCAGAAAAATTTAATTATAAGACCATTGATAAGGCTTCGAAGATTATTGTTTTTTCCGACGCAGATATTATTGAAAATGACATAAACAGCAAGAGCAATACTGCATATCCTTTAGGTTATGACAAATTCACTAAAAATACTTTTGCCAACAAAGACCTGATATTGAATTGTATAGATTATATGCTTGACGACTCGGGCATTATTGAAGCCAGGAACAAACAGGTTGTTAGTAGGCCACTCAATATAACTAAAGCCAATAAAGAAAGACTGAAATGGCAAGTAATTAATATTGGCCTACCTGTTGTTTTGTTGATTTTATTCGGTGTTGTTAAAAATTACATCAGATCTAAAAAATACAGAAATCAAAAGCTGAATGAATAGAAATAAACTTATTCTTGGAATTCTTACCTTAATATTTCTCGCGCTTCTGGCATTTTATGCCATTGATCAGAAAAAAAGTAAAAGCACACTTAATATTAATGAAAGTGCTTTCAGTATAAAAGATACTGCATCAGTTGATAAAATATTTATAGCATCCAAATTTGGTTGGTCTGCTTTACTTGAAAAAAGAAATAATGGGGATTGGTTTTTAAATAATCAATATAAAGTTAATAAAGGCCAGTTATCTATTTTGCTAAAAACGCTTTACTGGCAAAGAATAAAAAGACCGGTACACAAAGGAGAAAGAGAAATGGTCATTAAAAACATTGCCACAAAAGGAAGTAAAGTGGAGGTCTATCAAAATGGTAAAAAAACTAAGGTTTTTTATGTAGGAGGAGATGCTAATGATGCGAAAGGAACCTATTTTATTATGGAAGGTTCAGAAAATCCATTCGTTGTGTATATGCCAAATCATACGGGGTTTTTAAGTCCCAGATATGTGGTCAAAGAAGAAAATTATAGAAATTCACAAATTTTTAAAAGCAATCTCAATTCATTTATTCAAATAAAAGTTGAATATCCGGCAAATCCTTCGGAAAGCTTTGTCATTGTAAAGGAAGGCAATGAAGCAAAGATTTTGGGTATTGATAATGTAAATAAAACAGTGCTGAATAATTACGTTTCTGCGTATAATCGAATTTTTATAACGAGGTTTATAGAGGACGTTAATTTCATTAATAAATTAGACTCAATGAGTCAATACCCACCAAATGTTAGTATTTCGGTTCAAGACAAAGTCAGTGAATTTAGTAATTCGATTGACATATATTTCAACGAAAAGGATCCGGATGGGATGCTGGGAATAGCGACTATTGAAGGAGATAAGAAATACGTTGTGATTCAAAACTATGTATTTGACAAATTGATTTTACCTGCAAGTAGATTTCGATCCAACTAATTTCAAAGCAAGACTTACAATACTATGTTTAAGACCAACATTTTATTAATTTGGGCACCTCAAATGAACTTGATATGAAATTTATCGTTTCCTCTTCAAATTTGCTTAATCATTTAAACAGAATTAGTGGCGTAATTCCGAGTAATGCCATAGTTCCTATACTTGAAAACTTCCTGTTTGATATTCAGGATGGTAAGTTAACCATTACTGCTTCTGATTTACAGACTTCAATAATTACCGAAATGGAAGTGGAAGCAAAAGAATCAGGCCAAATCGCTGTTCCGGCAAGAATTTTAATTGACACCTTAAAAAATCTGGCTGAGCAACCGATTACATTTACGATTGACGAAGACTCATACAGTATTGAATTGAGTTCTGATAATGGGCGATACAAATTAGCCGGAGAAAACGCGACAGATTTTCCCAGAATCCCCGATGTTTCAGATGGTCATGGCATAACAATTTCTACTGAAGCACTCCACAGGGCTATATCAAATACCATATTTGCAGCGTCAAGTGATGAGTTACGTCCTGCAATGACTGGTATTTATCTGCAGTTCAGTGATAGCAATACAACATTTGTAGCTACTGATGGCCATCGGCTGGTTCGATATCGAAGGGTAGATGTAGTTTCGGATTCTGATACTTCAATATTGATTCCTAAAAAGGCAATGAATCTCCTGCACAAATCACTGCCACAAGAAAACAATGATTGTACAATGGAATTTAATACTTCCAATGCTTTTTTCACTTTTGGAGATATTAAAATGATTTGCAGACTTATCGATGAAAGATTTCCCGATTATGAATCTGTTATACCTGCAGATAATCCCTATGAACTAATTATTGATAGAAATGAGTTTTTAGGCACACTAAAAAGAATTTCTATATACGCCAATAAAACCACAAATCAAGTAGTGTTGAAATTGAGCGGAAGCGAATTACAGGTATCTGCTGAAGATTTGGATTTTTCAAATGAAGCCAATGAAAGACTTGCCTGTGAGTATAGTGGAGAAGATATGGAAATAGGCTTTAATGCCAGATTTCTTATTGAAATGTTGAATAACATTAATTCAAAACAAATCAAGCTCAATCTTTCAGCACCTAATAAAGCAGGATTACTTATCCCTGTTGAAAAAGATAAGGAAGAAGATTTATTGATGCTCGTTATGCCTGTCATGTTGAGCAATTATGTCTAAAATGAAGAGTATCCCTCTCTTATGATTTCCATTAATGGAATTTCATTTTTCTTTGGTAGCCGTCCTATTTACAAAGATGCCTCACTGCATATTTCCGATGGAGAAAAAATCGGTTTAATAGGAAAAAACGGAACAGGTAAATCCACCCTTTTAAAGATTTTGCATGGTGAATACCAATGTGAATCCGGCTCAATTGAGATGAGCAAAGAAACAAGTATTGGCTATTTCCATCAGGACTTACTTTCTCAAACCGAAAATAAAAGCATCAAAAATGTTGTGCTCGATGCCTTTGGAATACTCTTAGATCAACAAAAGGAAATTGACACTATTCTTCATAAGCTGGAAAGTGATTATTCTGAAGATTTATTAATTCGTCTAAATGAACTTCAGGATCATTTTAATACCATGGGCGGGTATTCGATGGAGTCAAGTGCGGAAGAGGTTTTAGCCGGATTGGGATTTAGCAACAATGAAATGGATCAAAAAATTGAAACCTTTTCAGGTGGCTGGCGAATGAGGGTTTTACTGGCAAAAATGCTCCTTCAAAAACCTAACCTTTTAATGCTTGATGAACCCACCAACCACCTCGATTTACCTTCAATTCAATGGCTGGAAGAATATTTAAGCTCATATCCGGGAAGTGTTATTGTGGTATCTCATGATCAGGATTTTATAAATAACATTGCAGAAATAATAGTTGAAGTAGCTTTTCAAAAATTAAATCGATATCCGGGCAATTATGACAGCTATCTGGTTCAAAAAAATGAGCGGGCCGAAGTACAACAGAATGCCTTTCAAAATCAGCAAAAAAAAATAAAGGATACCGAAAAATTCATTAACAGATTTAGAGCTAAAGCAACCAAAGCCAAACAAGTGCAATCAAGGGTAAAGGCTTTAGAAAAAATGGAAATTGTAGATGCTCCCGAAGAAGATACTCAAAAAATTTCCATAGAATTTCCGGTAAAAGTCCAGCCTGGTAAAGATATTCTTGATCTCAACTTAAAAGAAAAAAGTTATGGAGACAATCTGGTTATTACCAATACACATCTAAATGTGGTAAGAGGGCAAAAAATTGCCTTAATAGGTGCCAATGGTAAGGGTAAATCGACCTTGCTCAGAATTTTAATGGGCACAGAAAATTTTCAAGGGACAAGAAAATTAGGTCATAATGTAAAAATGGAATTCTATGCCCAACATCAGCTTGAGGCCCTTAATTTAAAGAATGATATAATTTCTGAAATGCAACAGGCCGGGCTTCAAAAAACAGACCTTGAAATAAGAACATTGCTGGGCGCATTTTTATTTACCGGTGATGATATCTATAAGAAAATTAAAGTTTTATCAGGAGGGGAAAAATCCAGAGTGGCTTTGGCAAAAACACTTTTGGGCGAAGCTAATTTCCTTTTATTGGATGAACCTACCAATCACTTAGACCTTGATTCTACAGAAATTTTAATAAATGCATTAAAAAATTATAAAGGCACATTTATCATTGTTTCACATAACAGACACTTCATTTCAGAGGTTGCTGATGAGATCTGGTATATCGAGGATAAAGTCATTAAAACTTATCCCGGAGATTATAAAGAATATCAAAATTACAGTTTAAAAAAAGAGAAGCCAGTAACAGCTAGTGTCAAATCTAAACCTAAGAGTACAAAGCAGAAGCCAGTAAAAGATAATAAAAATGACGATTCCGCGTATATTAAAAAGCTGGAAGCGTCTATTGAAAAACATGAAAAAGTAATTTCAGAAATTGAACAGAAACTTTCTTTGTCGGAAATTATTGAAGAAAAAGATAAGTTTAACGAACTCTTAAAGCAACATCAATTTGAAAGTGAAGAATTGGAGCGAAAAATGAATGAATGGGAAAAATATTTAAGCTAACAATATTATCGATTCTTTTTTTTAACACTTGTATTGCTCAGACCAACAATCCGGATAAAGTTAATGGCAAAAACATTCATACAGTACAGTTTTACAGAAACGATCTTAGTCCTCAAACAATTATCAATCCTCCCGTAACCAATTTAAATCAAAGGCATAGTATTGTCTTAGAATTTGATGAATTGGGGGATCAGGCCAAGTATTTCTATGCAAAAGTAGTCCATTGTAATGCGGACTGGTCAGAGTCATCTTTATCCAGTGCAGAATTTATGTCAGAGTACAATGAATTCTTAATCGAAGATTACAATTTCTCCTTTAATACTAAGGTAGAGTTTACCCATTATCGATTTGTAGTTCCAAGAGTTAAGGTAAGTGGTAATTATCTTTTAAAAGTTTATCACTCAGATAAGCCAGATGATATAATTATTTCTAAAAGATTTATGATATATGAAAGCCTGGTAAATATTGTCCCCCATTTCAGGGTATCAGAATTGGTCGGCAAAAGAGAGTCTCACCAACAAATAGGTTTTGAAGTATACTATGATCAATTTGAAATTGTAATGCCTCAAAAAGAAATTAAAGCTACTATACGACAAAATCAGAGATGGGATAATGCCAGGACCGACTTAAGCCCATTGTATTTTGATATTGGAAGAGAACAATTGGATTTTAGATATTTTGATGAAAGTACAAATTTCATTGCATGGAATGAGTTTAGGAATTTTGCTTTTCGCAGTGCTCAATTTGATGATATCAATGTAAAAGAGCTGGATATTAATAATCAAGAGGTATTGTTAAGTCCATTGAGAAGTAGAGCGGAAAAATCCTATGTCAACTATATTGAATTAAATGGTAATTATATAATTGAAAATAACCGCGGTGACGCGCAATTATCTTCCGATTATTTCAATACTCATTTTGAATTTTATTCCGAAAAAAAAATTGGTGATTTTTATGTCGCGGGAAGGTTGAGTAATTGGGAATTTAATGACAAGAACAAATTCATTTATAATTCTGAATATAAAAAATATGAATGCGATATAATACTAAAACAAGGCTATTATGATTTCTTAGTGCACTATAAATCCAACTCAACCGATGAAGAACCATACATTATGGAAGGTTCCTTTTTTTCAACTCAAAATGATTACGAAATAATTATTTACCACACGGCTATCGGATCGCGATTT
The DNA here is from genome assembly GCA_040218795.1 of Cytophagales bacterium. Lineage (GTDB taxonomy): Bacteria > Bacteroidota > Bacteroidia > Cytophagales > CCMP332 > CCMP332. The sequence goes on from JAVJQT010000006.1 coordinate 76,489, forward strand.
GATCGAATTGTGGGTTATTTATACAGGCCCTTTTTTGAAAGGTAATAAATCAGCGACGATTTTTGAGCATTCGCTTTCTATTTCTCTTAGTGAGTTTAGAAATATGGGCCCCCGAATCTCTTTGTCCTTTAACACCTGACCTTATAGAAGGAATTGTTATTTCAGCTTTTACTCCGGCAACAAAGTATCCATCCCGTGAATCTGGATTTCCTCTTACATCTCCTATTTCAGCATTGCCATTTGTTACTTCCAAACTTCTATTGGCAAGCGCAGCAGCAATTGGATCATCTTGTGCTGTGTAGACTGTACTAACATCGTCGAGATAGTCTGTAAATGTCAAGCGGTAACCACCTTCTACTGAAAGGTCCATAAATTGATTTATTTTAATTCTCACTCCAATACCTGCTGGAACAACTATTGTCACAGGAGAATAGGCTACTCCTTCAGTTTGCAATGGTCTCAAAGAATAAGTTACCCCATCTAATTCAGCCTTTGGGTTAAAATAAGTAAAACCCAAACCGCCATATGCAAATGGTGTGGCGCGTTTTCTTGAATAGAAATTGGTTGAATGCTGAAATAAATCTATTACACCGGCTGCAATGAATTCAATATTATTTGACTTAAAGGATAAATTCCTTGGCTCATAGTGATCCTGAGCCTCAAGTTGATACCAGTTTAACTCGGTCTTAACACTTATTCTTTCAGTAAATCTTAAATGTGCTCCGAGATTCAGGTTTGCTTTTGGTGTGATGCAATTATCGCATAGGTCGCCATAATACCAAGAAGTCCCCGCTCCTACAGTTAATTTAACAATCCCAAAAGAGTTGTATCCTGCATACAATCTTGATCTTTTAATTCTGCTGGATTGAGCAAATCCCAAATCTGAAATAAAAGATAGGAGGAGAATAGAGACAAGAATCTTGTAAAATATCTTCATAAAGTTAATACCTGAGCACTCTAAGTTAACAACTATGGAGCGTAAAGTTAAAATTTAATATGAAATTATAAACTCAATTATTTTAATACTTATGAAAGAGGTCGTGCTTCAAATCATTTTTGCCCGTTTTATTAAAAAAGAATTGAGAATTTTGTACATATCTTCATTTATATTACATTCAAAATAGTCAATCTTATTTCTGGCACAATTGTCTTTCAAATTAGCTTTAATTTCTGTAATTCTGTTAATGTAAGATTTCCGTAGATCACTTGGGTTTAATTTTAGTTTAACACCACTTTCTAAATCTGTGAAATTGTAAAAACCTTTGTTGTAATCGAGTTCAAGTTCTTTTTCCTTGTCAAATACATCAAAAACAATCACCTCATGTTGCTTATAACGAAGGTGGCTTAATGCATTAAACAATTCGCTCATATTGTCAAATTCCGCAAGAAAATCGCTAAAAATTATAATGAGTGATCGGGATTTTGCTTTCTCCGCAGTGTGGTGTAGAACTTCGGAAATATTAGTTTTTCTATTGCTTTTTTCCTGTTTTAACAATCTTTGAAGCATTACCAATATTTCATGTTGATGTCTTCTATTGGCCTTTGAATCGGTTTCTTCTTCAATAAAATCGCTAAATAATGTTAATCCAACGGCATCTCTTTGTCTGTTCAGAAGAATAGTAAGCGCAGCGGCAGCAGTAGTAGAAAACGTAATTTTACCGAGATTTTCTACAGGAAAGTACATGGAACTGGAATTGTCAATTAATATTTGACATCGCAGGTTTGTTTCCTCTTCAAACTTTTTAACATACAACTTGTCTGTTCTTGAATAAACACGCCAATCTATGAATCGAGTACTTTCACCGGAATTGTATAATCTATGTTCTGCAAATTCAACGGAAAATCCATGATAGGGTGATTTGTGTAGTCCCGTGATGAATCCTTCAACAAGCTGTCTTGCCAACAACTCAATGTTTTCGTATGTCCTGATTCTTTCAAAATCTAATTGCATCAATAGGTTTTTACAAATCCTGAATAATTCATTTTCTCAAGCTTTCTTAAATAACGCGAGGCCTCATCAAAATTGTTGAAGTCACCGGCCATAATACGATAAAATGTTTTGCCATCTTGATCAAATACTTTAATCAGAGGCATTTTAATTCCATTTTCATAAGCTTCTTTACCAAATTTTAATGCTGCTTCCTCCGACTCAAATGAAGCCAATTGAATCCCATAAAGAGGGGCATTTCTCCTGGTTCCCCAAATACTCATTACAAAAGAGTTTTCTTCCGGAATCTCCGATACTATATTTTTAGAAATCCGACTCTCCTTTTGTATTATTTCAGTTATTTGAACTTCTGCAAGACCATTTTCCAACATATTGAGCTCAATGGCGGCTTTTTTTGAAAGATCAATTGTTCTTCCATGCGCATATGGACCACGGTCGTTAATTCGAACTAGCACTGATTTACCATTGCTCAGATTTGTAACTTTTACAATAGTACCAAATGCCAAAGTCCGATGCGCAGCTGTTAAATCGGAGTTGCGAAATACCTCTCCACTTGCAGTAGTCCGGCCATCAAACTTATCGGCATAATAAGAAGCGATGCCTTTTTCAGAATAATTATTCTGTGCAAATAGAGAAGTGAAAACTAAAAAATAAAAAAACGATATTCCTAAAACTTTCCGCATTTCAATGTTAAAGCCCAAATATCATCAATTATTGTTCATTCATTAATTTATTTTTGAATGAAATTATAAAGTATTTAGTTTTACACAATCGCAAAAATTAAAGGTAGTGGAAGAAAATAGCGGCAACGAGCGGAACGAGATTTTTTCTAAAAAAGTTAGAGCTGGAAAGAGAACTTATTTTTTTGACGTCAAGTCTACACGTTCAAACGATTTTTATTTAACAATTACTGAAAGCAAAAGAAAACAGAAAGACGACGGTTTTTTCTATGAAAAGCATAAGATCTTTTTGTACAAAGAAGATTTCTACAAGTTTAGAGATGCTTTGAACGAATCTGTTTCTCATATAACTGATGAATTGCTAAACGGTTATGAACCTCCTTTGGATGAAGAAAGCAATAGTGAAAGTTCAAATGAGTCTGAAAAAAGCGATACAAAATTAGATACTGATCTCAACTGGGATTAGTTTTTAAGTAGGCTTTTTCTTTTTTTCACTTTCGAATCGGAAAAGTGAATGTTAAGCAAATACAGACTTTTATTCTATCTATTTCTTATACTGGCAGTCTTATTGTTAGTTGTAAGTCTCGGATATGTCTTTTCAAATATCCTTGCTTATTTTATTGTTTCGATTATCCTCGCAACCATCCTCCGTCCATTGATTGACAGGCTGTCTTCACTGCAAATTTATCGGGTTAAATTTCCCAGAGTTGGGGCAATACTCATTTCGTTTATCTTTTTAGGAATTGTGATTTATCTTCTTTTAGAGCTATTCGTGCCGCTTTTAAGCAATGAAATTTCAAAACTATATAAATTAGATTTTGATACAATTCTCACCAATCTTGCCGGAAGTTTAACTGGAATTGAAAATTTTTTAATCAGCAATAATATCGTCAATGAAAAACACGGATTTATACTTGAAAAAAGTAAAATTTACTTTTTTGAGTACGTGCAGAATACTGAATTCAGCACTTTAATAAATAATACCTTTTCAGTTATTGGTTCCTTTTTAATTGGTCTTTTGGCTATTTTTTTTATTACTTTTTTCTTCCTTTATGAAAAGGGGATTTTAAGGGGACTATTCTTGAAATTAATTCCAAATGCCTATTTTGAGCTTACTGTTACGGCTTTTTACAAGATTGAAAGGTTACTATCAAATTACCTGATAGGTCTTCTATTTCAAATGATAGCATTTTTTACTTTAGTTTCGATCCTACTTACCATTGCCGGTATCAAATACGCTTTTACCATAGCTTTTTTTGCTGCGGCAGCCAACCTTATACCTTACCTTGGACCGGTACTGGGCGCTAGCTTTGGCATTATTGTAGCCCTAACAACTTCGGGCTTTGGAATGGATTTTCAGCATTATATTTTAATTATTATTAAGGTCCTTATTTCGTTTGGTATTGTTCAGTTAGCTGATAATTTAATTTTTCAACCAATAATATTTTCGAGAAGTGTTAAAGCTCATCCACTTGAAATTTTTGTAATTGTATTTGTTGGAGCTACTTTAGCGGGCCCAATAGGAATGATCTTTGCCATACCCACATATACAATCCTTAGAGTATCGGTAATAGAGTTTTATTTGGGTTATCAGGAATACAGAATATTTAATATAAATCAAAGCAATTAAATGGGTTTAAGATGTGGAATTGTCGGTTTGCCAAATGTGGGAAAATCAACATTATTCAATGCTTTATCAAACGCAAAAGCTGAAGCTGCAAACTATCCTTTTTGTACAATTGAACCGAATATAGGGATTATTAAGGTCCCCGATGAAAGACTTGAAATTCTGGAAAAATTAGTGGGCCCAGAAAAAGTAATTCCTGCAATAATAGAGTTTGTAGATATAGCCGGATTGGTTAAAGGAGCAAGCAAAGGTGAAGGACTGGGAAATAAATTTCTTGCAAACATTAGAGAGGTCGACGCAATTGTGCATGTTGTTCGCTGTTTTCAAGATGATAATATTGCTCATGTGGAAGGTAGAATAGATCCAATTAATGATAAAGAGGTAATTGATACCGAATTACAACTCAAAGATCTTGAGACAATTCAAAAGCGAATTGATAAGGAAGAGAAAGTAGCAAAGTCCGGAGATAAAGTGGCCAGACAAAAAATAGAAGTTTATAATAAAATAAAAGATGCCCTATCTAAAGGTTTGAATGCACGGGTTGTCGAGGTGAATGATATGGAGAAAGAAATTGTGGATGAAACACAACTTTTAACTACAAAACCAGTCATTTATGTCGCAAATGTAGATGAGTCAGGCTTGAAAGAGGACAATAATTTCTACAAAGATTTAAAAGATAATGTCAAAGGTGAAAATGCTCAAGTAATTAAAGTATGTGCAGCTATAGAATCACAAATAGCTGAATTTGACGATCCCGAAGAAAAATTAATATTACTTGAAGAATATGAATTGGAAGAGTCAGGTCTAAATAAATTAATAAAAGCCGCCTATTCAATTTTAAACCTGATTACCTATTTCACTGCCGGTAAACAAGAAGTAAGAGCCTGGACTATAAAAAAGAATTGGAAGGCTCCTAAAGCTGCCGGAGTTATCCACACGGATTTTGAAAAGGGATTTATTAAAGCTGAGGTTATTAAGCTCAAAGACTATCAACAATTTAAGACAGAACAAGCTTGTAAGGAAGCCGGTAAAATTGCAATACAAGGAAAAGAATATACTGTAGAAGACGGAGACATTATGCACTTCCGATTTAATGTTTAATCAAGCATTGCGTATTACGCGCATCGGAATATCTTTTTTCGGATCCAGTCTCTCAAATTTCGAATGATTGCTAATGAAAGAAGGCACAAGTTTTTTCATTTTCTTTACGATAAGCATTTCATCATCCATTGCAGTAATATCTAATAGTTCGACTATTTCAGAATTAATCTTCTCGAAATCTGCATTATCTGTTTCGGCTATTAAAATTTTAGGATTGTGCGTCGGTTTGGTATTTTCTTTATTGCTTAAAAGTTCTTCATAAAGTTTTTCACCGGGTCTTAATCCACTAAATTCAACTTCGATATCCTTCCCGAGTTTTAAACCTGACAATTGAATCATCTTTTTGGCAAGATCAAGAATTTTTATTGCCTTACCCATATCAAAAATAAAGATTTCACCTCCTTTACCCATAACACCGGCCTCCAGCACCAGTTGACAGGCTTCAGGTATGGTCATAAAAAATCTTGTGATTTCCGGATGAGTAACTGTGACCGGTCCACCCTGGGCAATTTGTTTTCTAAATAATGGTATCACTGAACCGTTGGATCCTAGTACATTTCCAAATCGTGTTGTTATAAATCGTGTTGTAAATGCCGAATTATCAAAATAGTCGCCTCTTTCCAAAGCATAGTTCAAGGATTGAACATACATTTCAGCTAATCGCTTTGATGCTCCCATGACATTGGTTGGGTTAACCGCTTTGTCGGTTGAAACCAAAACAAATTTGGACACATTGAATTTTACAGAGAGATCAGCCAGATTTTTTGTGCCTAAAATATTGGTCTGGATAGCCTCGATTGGGTTTTCTTCAAGCATTGGCACGTGCTTATAAGCAGCTGCGTGAAACACAACATCAGGTTTGTGTTCTTTAAATGTAGCATGTACTCTGTTATAGTTGTTAACCGCACCCAGAATTACAATTTTCTCTACCGCAGGATTTAAGTCAGCTGCTTCCATCTCCATATCAAATAGTGGAGTTTCAGCCTGATCGAACAAGATCACTTTCCTGGGATTATTTTGAATTACCTGTCTTACAATTTCACTTCCAATAGATCCGGCTGCACCTGTTATTAAAATTGTTTTACCCTGCAATTCATTCTTTACAAGCGTATTTTCAATTTTAATCGACTCTCTGCCAAGCAGGTCTTCAATTTTAACATTCTTGATTTGATTGAAGCTCAATTCACCATTTACCCACCTATAGGCAGGTGGTACATGCTGCACTTCGATATCATACCTTAAGCAAAAATCTACAATTTCATTTTTTCGCTCAAGGCTGAGATCTTGTATCGCAATTACAAGTTTATGAATCCTTTGGGTTCTTAATAAATATTGCAGATCTCTTTCGGAATGAAAGATTTTCACGCCGTTAAAATTTTTTCCTACTTTCCTCTCGTCGTCATCAAGATAGGCCACAACCCGCATATCAGAAATTGGGTCATTATCTATAATATGTTTAGTGATCAAGCCGAGTTGTCCTACGCCGTAAATGACGGCTGATTTTCTGCTGTATTTCAAGTTACTTGCCTTGCTGAAGATAAATTTAACCGCAATTCGATAACTGAAAAGAAAAAAAGTTGTGTTTAAATAAGCGATAATTAATACAGATACAGGAATAAACGCAATACCGGATAAATAGAAATTGAGGTAATTGATCAAACCGACGATGGCTGAACCGGATGTGCTGGTAAACAGAATTCGGGTACCATCCTCCAAACTCGTATATCGAATTATTCCGGAATAGGTTTTATTTAATAAAACAGCCCCAAGGTTACAGACGAAGAAAAGTGAAACTCCTGTAACAAACTGATCAATTTCAATATTATCCAGATTTAAATTGAATCGAAGCAGGTATGCAAACATTACGCTGAAAAGAATTATTCCGGCATCAATGCAAATAATTATCCATCGCGGCAGAATATTCAGAGAAGTAATTCTTTTTAACATTAAAAAGATCTTTTGTTTGTGTGCCTAATCCAGAATTGCTGAATATTAAGACAAAGAGTTAAGGTTAATTTCAAATTAAATATATACAAATATATCTCATTAATTAAATTGGTATACGTGTACCTACCCACACAAACCTTTTTATAACGTATTCCGGATTAGTAAACGAAGCATTGCCTGCAGGGTTGCCTCCCGTTACATGAAAATCAGAAAAGGCAGCATTTTGATTGACATAAATACCCCCTGTCAGATTAAAAGAAACACTTGTATAGCTCAATTCCATTGCACCTTTAATCTTTTCTTGTACATCGCTGTCCGTACTATATGCGCCACAGGAAATAGCACCATATTCTTTGGCTAAAGAGCTTGCCAATTTAATGGATTCCGCGGTATTACTCGTTTTTATCAGCATTGCATAAGGACCGAATATTTCTTTTTTATAATGCTCTCTATCTTTTTTATCCACCACAGATAACTTTGGAGTCATTACCCGGGCTTCTTTAAACATTGGATTTTCAATTTTACCTTCAGCAAGAATTGAGTTCCCAAAGTTTGAGTTTTTCATTCGTTCGATTGTAGCTGGATTCTGAATAGCGCCCAATACAAAAGGTCCGGCTTTGGGATTATTAACCAATGAATTTACGGCTTCACTGAGTTTATTCGCGACATCATCAAAGCTGACATGTCCTTCTTTTGTTTTTACACCACTTTCAGGAATAAATATGTTTTGGGGAGCCGTACACATCTGACCGGAATAAAGAGTAATTGAAAAAGCTATATTTTGAAGGACTTTGTCCAAATCTTCCACAGAATCAAGGATTATACTGTTAATACCAGTTTTCTCCGTAAAGGTAACCTTGCCTTTCAATGTCTCGAGGTAATCACCGAATTCACTGCCTCCGGTATAGTCGATTAATTTAACATTATCGTCTTCAGCTAATTTTTTACTTATAAGGTTTTCGGGACTATCCGGAGCAAATTGACAAATTTCCTTTGGTAATCCATTTTCGGCTAGCACATTCTGTATCTCAGCAGAAAGTATCGCAATCGGTAAAATAGACATTGGATGTGGCTTGATTATTACAGGATTTCCTGTGATCAAGCTGGCATAAATTCCGGGAACTGAATTCCAGGTAGGAAAGGTTGAACAACCAATAACAAGTCCGAGTCCTTTGGGAACCGGTGTCCAGCTTTTCTTAAGTTTTATATTGTACTTACCCATTGGTTTGTCCCAAACTGCTTCTTTGGGAAAACGACCAAGTTCTTCATAGCCGGCAGCAATTGCTTCCAAAGCCCTGTCAGCAGCATGAGGTCCTGAGGCCTGAAATGCCATCATATAGCCCTGACCAGTTGTATGCATGGTCGCATATGCCACCTCAAAAAATCTTTTCTTAAATCGCTCTAAGGATTCAATTAGAATGCCGGCTCTATCATCCGGACTGGTCTGACGCCACTTATCAAATACATTTTTACCATTATTTATCAAAGTTTCCGGTTCAAAATAGGGGTAGTTTATTCCCAGTTCCATATTCAGATATGGCGAGATTTCCGATCCAACACTTGAATTTGAACCATTGGAATTTAATTCTGTAAAGTCAGATTTTAATTGTTCCTGGAATTTTTTTCTCCCCTCGGCATCTGCTTCTTCACCATATATTTTCGGTGAAGGGTGTTCCGGATATTGAGCAAAAAAAGTCCTTTCATGAAGAGCTTTTACAGCCTTACTTAAAGTTTCCTGATGATTTTGAAATAATGACATAATTAAAATATTTCCTGAATTTCCTTTTTAACATAAAGTATTGCCCTGGCGCATGGATCCACATTTGCTGCAACCATGGCTTCAATTATTTTTTTTCCCAAAACATTCGATTTGTCTTCGGGATCAAGGTTTTGAGCTACCCGGTTTATTAGGGAAATGCTTTCCTCTTTGGATTGCTTTACAAGGCTCCATGCTTTATCGCTTATATAAACCTGTTGTGAAAGATTGTGATTGTATTCTTCGCGAATTGAGGCTATTAAAATCTCCTGAAATTGCGCCACATTGAATTTTTGATTTTTTACCCGCATTATAAGGTTTGGCGGACTGATTCTTTCCAATAAGAGAATTATTCTCTCATAGGCCTGCAACCTTACCGGAAGCACTTGTTCAGTATTTTTCAATTTTAGTTCTGCTAATCTCTTTTCAAAATCTTTTTCAAGAAAAGCTTTAACTGTGAGGTACATTGCAAAAAGAATAGCTCCGGACGGAACTAATATCTTTATGAGGTCTGTTGCTATTTCCATATGTTGGCAAAATTAGTCGTATTAGACATTAGTTTGAAACTTAATTGCTTTTATTTCTTTTACAGTATAAATGGCACAACCCTATATCGATATAAGCCCCAAGGCGCTCGGCGAAATTAAAAATATAATGCAGAATAAGAATATTCCTGAAGGATACGGTTTGCGCATTGGCGTAAACGGCGCCGGTTGTGCAGGTGTTCGTCAGTTTCTGGGATTTGATAAAATGAAAGAAAAAGATGATAAATTCATTATTAATGAGATTGAAGTGTACATTGATAAAAAAGATGCAATGTATTTAATAGGTCTTGTTCTTGATTTTCAGGATGATGCTGAGGCACGCGGATTTGTATTCCGATCCGGAAATTAATTGCTTTTTGCTTTTGTAATTACTGTAGCTTTTTTACATATCCCACCTAAAGGTGGATTAAACTTACTTACTGCTGTTTCTACCAGAGTTATTTTTGGATAAGCGAGTAAAACTTCCTGATTTATTCGATGGGATAAATGTTCCAACAATCTTGCCGGTTTAGCCATCTCATCTTTAATGATTTTGTAAATCACTTCGTAATTCACCGTGTCTTTTAAGGAGTCGGACTCTGCCGCTTCACTCAAATCAGTAATAATACGCATGTCCACGCTGTATTTATTTCCTGTTACTCTTTCTTCATCATGATGTCCATGATAGGCAAAAAATTCTATGCCATTTAATCGGATTTCTGCCATTATTGATTTATTTCATCAAAAAAAGACCCGTCTGTAGATTTTTTTTGATCTTCTTCCTGCTTATTTTCCTGAACTTTTTCTTCCTCAACGTCCTTTTTTGATTCCTCCTTATTTCCGGATTCCTTTACTTCTTTTTCTTGTTTCGCCTCTTTGGGAATTAAGTCTTTTACAACTTTCTTTCCCTTAAATTCTTTTTTAGTCTCTCTTATTTTGGCAGCCAGATTCTCACTAGAATTCGTTCTGGATTCCATTTTTTTCAATCTATCAAGAATGTCATTCGCAGAGTTTTTCATGTCTTGCATAAAATCTTCTCTCATCTTTTCAATGCTTTTGAAATTATCCTCGAGATCTTTTAATTCATCGACCAAATTTTGAAAGGTACTTGCAGCAAGATCTTCAGCCTCTTCAATAATATTTCGGGCTTTATTATTGGCATCGTTGAGCATCGATTCAACCTGCATCTTTGCTTCTTTTAAATGCAATTCGGCAGCCTGCTTACTTTGTTCAACCATGTTAGCTCCGGTATCTTCTGCCGTTTTTAAGGTTTTAAAAAGAGAACTCTCAACCTCTTTTAATTTTTGAACTTCTTTTTCTGACTCTTCGAGTTTTTTAAGTGTATTTTGATATTCAGTTTGAAGTTTTTCCCATTCTGATGACAGCGACTGAAGGAAAGCACTCACCTCATCTTTATCATATCCCCGGAAGTTTTTGTTAAATTCTTTTTGTCTTATTTCTAAGGGCGTAATTTTCATTTTATAGACTTATTTATTTCCCAAATACTAAGGCTTCGGTCATCGCTACAAGATACAATATAATTGTTAAAATTTGTCCAGAGCAGTTTGTTGACTGAAGTGCCGTGTCCGGCGTGTCTTGCTTTATCAATGACCTTAAGCAATTTTCTGCTTTTATAATCCCAAATCTTAATTGATTTGTCCATGCTGCATGTGGCTATATAATTCAAATCAGGACTCAGGCAAATATCATTTATTGCGTACATATGGGCAATTATATCTTCCTCTAATTGTCCGTCAAATTTCCAGAATTTTAAATGAGCATCTCTTGAAGCACTCATCAGGCTCCCATCCACAGAAAATAGCACTTTGAAAACCGAGTTATCATGGGCTTGCCATTCATCAATTTTCTTTTTTTTATCAATATCAAAAAGCCGAATTGTATTATCACTGTAACCAACAGCAGCTATATTATCAAGAAGGGAAATGCTCCTTGCACTTTTATCTGTTTCATCCCAAACATGCAGTACCTTTAGCGTTTCCCGATCAAGTAAAAATAATCGACCCTGACCTTCAGCAACCATTATATATTGATGATTATACTGAATATCAAATAAATAGGATTTGGATAATTGAACAGAGGTTTTTTCCTTGTTTGTTTCAAGGTCAATTAAATGAAGGCCGTCAAAATTTTGAGCTATTAATAAATGATTATTATCACTGATATACTTTATTGCGTAAACTGATGCGGGGACTTTTGCTATGATCTTTCCAAAATTCTTTTGGCTAATATCCCAAAGCACCACCATGCCATCTGAAGAAGCAGAAAATATCAAATTATCTTCTTTGTGAAAATCGAGGGCAAAGACAGCGTCTTTATGACCTTTTAATGTGTCTATTTTTTTTACATCAAACTTGTCCATCACATCGATCGAGGACGCTTACTGGATTTTTTTTCTTCTTCTACCCTTCTTGCCTGATTCAGGGCTGCCGCAATTAATCCAGCCGGTATTGAAATTATTCCCACTCCAATAATCAATATCAAAAAAGTAAACATCCGCCCTCCAAGAGTAATTGGATAAACATCTCCATATCCCACGGTTGTTAAAGTTATTACTGCCCACCAAAGACTGTGAAATATGGATGAAAAAGCATCAGGCTGAGCTTCATTCTCAAAATAGTATATACCTACTGCACTTACGTAAATCAATGTGCCGCTTAACATCAGAAATAGGATCAGTTCTTCCCTTGCCAATCTTAAAGCCGTGGTGATCCTTTCAGTTGCCGTGTGAAACTTGGTCAATTCAAACATTCTAAACAATCGTAAAAATCTCAGTATTCTAATTGTTCTTAAGTCAATTCCAAGGGTTAGATAGAATGGAAGAATCGCAAGTAAATCCACAATTCCAAAAAAGCTAAAAACAAATTTTACTCTGTTTTTTGCAATTACAATTCGCAATATATACTCCGCGGTAAAAATGCTAACAGATACTATTTCAAGTACATAAAAGGTAGTGCTATAAGTTTCAGCAAGACCTGGTACCGTTTCTAAGGAAAATGTAATGATCGATATGAGGATCATTACTTGAATAAAAACATCAAAAATCTTGGCCTTTGGATTATGCGAATCCTCAACGATTTTTCTCATTGAAATAATAAAAGAACTTTCGGAACTCATATCCCTTTCATTAGATTTGCTTTTCTTTAACCAAACTTATCAAAAGTTAATGTTAATTTTTAATTAGTTCGATTCACAATTGTCATACAAATTTGAAATACTGCTCAATGATGACAATAATATGGTAGGGATCGCACCTGTCATTCGGTCCTCAAGTATATCCCCAAGCATATTTCTACATGAAGAAGAGCTACGCGAATTAAAACTAATTACGAATCCCGAATACAAAAATCAATGGCTAAGTGCCCGTTGGCTTGCCTCACAATGTAAAAAGCAAATTAAGAAAGAGAAGGTCAATGAAATTTTAAAAAATCAGGAGGGAAAACCATACCTAAGAGAATCTACTTTACACGTCAGCCTTAGTCACAATAAAAATATTGCTGCAGTTATGTTTTCAAATTATTCCTGCGGTATTGATGTGGAGTTATTTCGCGAAAAGATAATTCGCATTCAGGATAAATTTTTAAGTACAAAAGAAAAAAAACAGTTCTCACAAAATATCCCCGCACTTACATTGATTTGGTCTGCAAAAGAAAGTGTATACAAAATGTTGGGAATTCCTGGTTTAATATTCAAAGAGCAAATCGATTGCGAAATCAACGATATCAATGAAGCAGGCAGTTTTCATACCTCAGTACTGATAAAACCCAATAAATTCATAAGTATTAAGGTCAATTATAGGATTTATGAAAAAGAGCTTCTTACATTTTGCCATTTAGGAGATACCCTTGAGTAGTTGTTCTACTTCTTCAAGTTTGTCGAGATCACCTGTTTTTTTAAAACTTACCATTAAATTTCTCAACACTCTTTGAATAATAGCAAGATTACTGCATGGTTCATAAAATGCATCCACCGGTTCCATTTTTAACTGATCCAGATAATGGTCTATATCATCTTTGCTGAAAATCAATCCTTTATTGAAAACATTGATATAAAAACTAAACTCTTCTTCCTTGTGAATGAGGATAAAAAGGTTGGGAAGGTTTACACCATAAAGCGGCATTTTTAGCCTTTGCCCCAATAGCATATATACTACGCACAAAGAGATTGGATTGCCCTTTCTGCTTTCCAATACCTGATTAATCATTGAGTTGGCCGGCGAGTGGAAACTTCTTGTGTTTGCTGAAAATTTAAATTTGTTAAAAATAACATGATTTAATATCCGCACCTTGTCCATGGGTTGGAGGTCTTCTTTGAAATTACTCCAAGCTTCATAATACAACTGATCAAGTTTTGCCGACACATTTTCCAAACTTAAATCGGGATACTGGTAAGTCGCTAAAAGCCACATCCCCTTTAAAAGGTCATTTTGCTCTTTATCCTTCCAATCAATGAGTCTTTTTTCTAATTGGTCGAACTGCAATTTGTGTATTACATCCTCAATTCTTGATTGAAGTGAAATATCAAGTGTATTTTCCCATTGTTCCTCAAGATAAGGGATTGCACTTTCACCCAAATGATGAATTTGTTTCATAATTTCCGTGTGAACAACCGGATCATCATCCTCCAACAATGAAATTAAAGCCTTTATTTCCTTTTTTTTCATGTTTGAATTACGCCAACGTTATATTTCTCGACTGTCTTGTGATTTGCTGCTTCTATTCCCATAGATACAACTTTTCGGGTTTCAAGTGGATCTATAATTCCATCCACCCACAAACGTGATGCTGCATAATATGGAGATAGCTGCTCAAAATATTTGTCCTGAATATCCTTTAAAAGTTTTTCTTCTGTTTTCTTGTCAATGGTTTCACCTTTGGCTTTTAAGGATGAGACTTTGATTTGAAGCAGCGTTTTAGCCGCACTTGCACCGCTCATAACTGCCATTTGAGCACTTGGCCATGCATAAATCAATCTGGGGTCATAAGCTTTCCCACACATGGCATAATTCCCGGCTCCATATGAATTACCTAAAATAAAAGTAAATTTTGGAACAACTGAATTTGACATGGCACTTACCATTTTTGCACCATCTTTAATAATACCTCCATGTTCTGCCCTGCTTCCTACCATAAATCCGGAAACATCCTGTAAAAAAACAAGTGGAATCTTTTTCTGGTTGCAATTCATTATAAAACGGGCAGCTTTATCCGCGGAATCAGAATATATGACTCCTCCCATCTGCATTTCACCCTTCTTATTTTTCACAATTTTTCGTTGATTGGCTACTATTCCAACAGCCCAGCCATCAATTCGCGCCAGACCACAAATTATCGATTGACCGTAAAGTTTTTTGTACTCTTCGAATTCCGAATCATCGACCAAGCGTTCTATGATATCCCTCATATCATAAGGCTTTACCCTATCGGCCGGTATGATTCCGTAAATGTCTTCTGCTTTTTTCTTGGGTTCTGAACTCTTTTTTCTGCTAAAACCCGCATTTTCTGAATCTCCAATTTTATCAAATATATTTCGAATCGAGTCCAGACATGTTTTATCATCGGGGTGTTTGTAGTCGGTTACTCCGGAAATTTCACAATGCGTGCTTGCTCCTCCGAGGGTTTCATTGTCAATATCTTCACCGATTGCGGCTTTTACCAGATATGAACCGGCAAGAAATATAGATCCTGTGCCTTCAACAATCATCGCTTCATCGGACATTATCGGCAAATAAGCACCACCTGCAACACATGAACCCATAATTGCTGCGACCTGAACAATGCCCTTGCTACTCATAACCGCATTATTTCTAAACATTCTTCCAAAATGTTCCTTATCAGGAAATATTTCATCCTGCATTGGCAAGAATACTCCCGCACTGTCAACTAAGTAAACAATTGGCAAATTGTTTTCAATGGAAATTTCCTGTGCCCTCAGGTTCTTTTTAGCAGTAATTGGGAACCAGGCACCTGCCTTCACAGTGGCATCATTGGCAACAATAACACTTTGTTTGCCTTGAATGTATCCGATTCCTGTTACAACTCCCCCACTTGGACAACCTCCGTGTTCTTCGTACATCCCTTCACCCGCAAATTCACCAATTTCAAGAAATTTACTCTTATCATCAATCAAATAATCTATTCTTTCCCTGGCGGTAAGTTTCCCTTTTTGATGTTGCTTTTCAATTTTTTTTTCACCACCACCCAGGTGAACTTTTTTGCGCTTTTGTTTCAAATCGTGAATCAAAAGTTTCAATGAGTCTTCGTTTTTATTAAAATTGATGTCCATACTTCCAAAAATAGAAATGAGTGACAAATAATAGTCATTTCTTTAATTTATTTCATTTTGAAATATAAAATCGATTGATGAAGCTATTTCTATCTTATTTTTGTCAAAAAAATTCAAAATTTGAATTGAGAGGCTTGAATAATATAGATTTTATTTTGTTTTTTCAGGTCTGAAATCCATACTATTAAAATGGACAAAAAAAGAATTGTAAAAGATTACGACAAACTTCCTGAGGACGTATTAGTCAGACTAAAACAAAAATATCCATATGGTTATGCTGACAATCTAGTGTCCTTTGTCAATAAAGAGGGCAACAAGGTTAGCGCATTGCCATTTGAAACGGAAGATATTTACTACCTGATTAGAATGACAATCTCACAAGCCAACAAAATTATCGAGGATGATGAAGATTACGATAAGGATGGAAATTTAAAGGAGGAGTTTGCACTAAACATCGCTGATTCTGATTTTGAAGACTCTGAGGATAGTGAGGAGGAAGACAATGATGATGAAGATGAAAGCATAAGTGTAAGGCTGAAAAAAAAGAACAACAGTGACGGCGATGATTTTGATGATGAAGATGATGACCCATCAGAGTCTCCGGACTATTTTTGATCTATCAGTTTCAATTGTGATAATTCCTTATCAATAATCTGAATTTCTGATTCGCCTAAACTAAAGTCAAGTGATTTTATGTTTTGCTCTACCTGAAGGGAATTTCTTCCGCCTAGTAAGGTACATGTAATACCTTTCTGCCTAATAGTCCAATTAATAACCAACTGACTCATGGACATTCCATGATCATTTGCTATCGGCTCAATTTTATCAAGAAATGTATTAATTCTCTCGCGATTTTCGGGCTGAAACCACTTTGTATCTTTTCGATGGTCGTCTTCATCCCAATTTATTTTTCCTCTGTATTTTCCGGTTAATATTCCTCTTTGCAAAGGACTATAAGCAAGAATACCAATTTCTTTTTCCAGGCAAAATGGAATTATATCTTTTTCTATGTCTCTTTCAAGCATGCTATATGAAAGCTGATTTGAAAGTACGGGAAAATGATTAACGGCTTTCTTAAGCTGCTCCAAATTATAATTACTAACCGCCCCTTCCCGGATTTTGCCTTGAGTTTTTAGTAATTCCAAAGCTTCCATGGTCTCGGAAATATCGGTAGTTGGGTCAGGTCTATGGACTTGATAAAGATCGATATAATCTGTTTGCAATCTTTTTAAACTTGCCTCGCATTCTTTGATGACTCCATCTTTGCCGGAATACAGATAAACATCCAGATCCTTTCCATTGTAAGATCCGGCAAAATAAAATTTGCCCTTATTGGTATTCCAATTGATTCCAAATTTGGTCAGTATTCTTAATTGATCCCGTCCCCCTCTGTCTTTAATTACTTTACCAATTATTTCTTCGCTTTTACCATAGCCGTAAATCGGTGCAGTATCAATGGTGACAAGTTCATTATCAATGGCCGCACAAATTGCATCATAGGAATCCTGTTCATCATTACCCCCCCATGCGGCACCACCTATAGCCCATGCGCCGAAGGCAATTGGATTTATATCCAAATCTGAATTTCCAAGTTTAATCAATTCCATGGCGTGAAATTAGCAATCCTCTATTATATCTGTACAAATTTTGATATTTGCATGTCATGAACACGGATAAACAATCTTTTAATCTCGATTTCAAAAGCCAGAACATATTATTTATCAGTATGATAGCTTTTTTTATCCTTGGTGCATTGCTTATGTCCTTAAAAAGCAATAAGGAGATTTTTCTTATTCTAAATGGAGATCAGGGTGTGTTTATTGACCAGTTTTTTAGATATGCCACCTATCTTGGAGATGGAATTTTTTATGCGGTCATTTTTATCCTTTTATTGTTCATCAGGTATGGTTATGCGCTTGACTTTGCTTTTTCTGCTGGTGTTTCTACCCTCTTCGTTCAGTCAGGCAAGCGCTTGATATTTGCGGATGCTAAAAGACCATTGTCAGAATTAGGTTCTGAATTGGTGCATATGGTGGAAGGTGTTGATGTACACATGGCCAGAAGCTTCCCATCCGGACACTCAACCTCCGCCATGTTAATTTTCTTTTTTTTAGCACTGATAGTCAAAAACAAGTTTCTGAAGTTTTTAATGCTTGTATTGGCATTTTTGGGAGGCTATTCCAGGATTTACTTAAGTCAGCATTTTTTTAAGGATGTTTATGCCGGTTTTGCAATTGCAACGCTAAGTATATTGATTATTGCGCTAGTCAGAAATAAGATCGGAGAACCAAATTGGTACAGAAGTAAAATTCAATTTTAGTTTTTTTCAAGTTCGTCCTTTTCCGCTGATCTTAAATTTAAACTATCAAGGACCGTCTCATATATTTTATCCAGCTCTCTTATATTTTCAGCATAGTAATGCATGCTTGAATTAAATTGTACGGAATCAATCTCGTACTTTTCATAAATATTGGATTCCAGATATTTGTAATAACTCAGAGCCGAATCCATGGGTAGTTTTGCCTGATTCACTTTGGCTTCGGCAATATGAATTTCTACAAGAATTTTTGTCATTTTACTTTTCTCAATAATGCCTTCTTTAATATTCTGTCTATCATTACAAGACAAGATAAAAACAATTCCTATGGCCAAAAAAGTGCTCTTCATTTCTTCAATATCTGATAAGTTAGCAATAACCACGCAAGAATAAACAATACACCTCCAAAAGGAGTGATGATTCCGATTTTAGATATTCCACTTATCGCAAGTGCATAGAGGGAACCTGAAAACAGAAACAGGCCTGCAACAAAACACCAAAAAATTAATTTGATGTTCTCAATTTTAATTGAAGCATGCAAAACAGATAAAATCAAAATTGCCACAGCATGAAAAATGTGATAAATAACTGCAGTTTTATAAGTTTCAAGTTTACCGTTAGTTGTCAACAAGTCATTCAAAGCGTGTGCACCGAAAGCACCAAACACAACTGCTAAAGCACATAAAATGGCTCCGGTTGCTGCTATATATTTTGTATTCATCAATTTCTTGCTCCAAATATCGTACTCCCAATTCTTATCATATTGCTACCATTTTTTAATGCAATGCGGTAGTCATGACTCATTCCCATCGAAAGGATATCCATGTTTAAATTTGGCAATGAATAATTTTTTTTAATTGCATCAAATATCCCTTTTAAATATTTAAACTCTGAATCTATGATCGAATGATCTTCAGTAAAAGTGGCCATACCCATTAAGCCTTTGACATTAACATTTTTGAAATTTTCTAAATGATTATCTAAAATGTCTTTCAGTTCATCTTCATCGAGTCCGTATTTTGTCTCTTCTTTAGCAATAAACATTTGAAGTAAACAATCCACTTTTATATTTTCCTTCAGTGCTTGTTTGTTGATTTCATTTAAAAGTCGCAAAGAATCTACTGAGTGTATCAAATGAACAAATGGTATTATTAATTTGACCTTATTTCTCTGTAAATGACCGATGAAATGCCAATGGATGTCTTTTGGCAATGCTTCAAATTTAGGAAGCAATTCCTGTACCTTATTTTCACCAAAATCTCTTTGTCCTGCATTATATGCTTCCATTACATGATCATTGGGCTTTGTTTTGCTTACGGCAACGAGTGTGAAATTAAAAGTCTCATTCTCCTTTTTAATTGATTCAATATTCTTGGCAATTTCTTCTTTTTGCGTCATCTTTGATACCCGTTTATAGAATTAGAATTAAGATCAATAATAACAATATGTTCTTAATAGTTTCTTTTGATTGTAAACAATTAATTTCTACATTTGCACTCCCAAAAATTTGAGCAGCATTTTATGGCGGTAACGAGATTTGAAACAATTTTTATAATGACTCCTGTTCTTTCTGAGCAACAAATGAAAGAAACAGTAGAAAGATATCTTGCCTTTTTAAAAGAAAACAAGGCTAAAGTCATTCACGAAGAAAACTGGGGACTAAGAAAATTAGCCTACCCAATTCAACATAAATCAACTGGTTTTTACCAATTGGTAGAATTCGAATGTGAAGGTTCCATGATTGAATCTTTGGAAGTAGAATTTAGCCGGGATGAAGCGATAATGAGATTTCTTACCGTGAAGCTTGATAATGACGGTATTAAGTACAACGAAAGAAGAAGAGAGAAGCAAAAAAATCTTGAACAGAAAAAAGCAGAAATACTATGACACTTGTCAATGAACCGATTAACCAGGAAAGAAAAAGAAAAAAATTCTGCTGGTTCAAAAAAAACAATATTCGATATATCGATTACAAGGATCCAAATTTCCTTTTGAAATTTGTGAATGAGCAGGGAAAAGTAACACCTAGAAGAATCACAGGCACAAGTCTTAAGTACCAAAGAAAATTATCTACTGCAATAAAAAGAGCAAGACAACTTGCTTTATTACCTTATGTAGGAGATTCATTAAAATAATAGGCAATGGAAATTATTTTAAAAGAAGATATTCAGGGATTAGGTTATAAAAATGACCTTATCGATGTGAAACCAGGCTACGGAAGAAACTTTCTTATCCCACAGGGTAAAGCAATCATAGCAAGTGAATCGAATAAAAAAGTCCTTGAAGAAAATCTAAAACAAGCGGCTCATAAAATCGAAAAAGTTAGAAATGAAGCTGAAGCATTATCTGAAAAAATAGGTGATGAGGTAGTTACATTGAAAGCCAAAGTTGGAGAGAAAGGTAAAATTTTTGGTGCTATAACCACATTGCAGGTCGCTGATGCCTTAAAAGAAAAAGGCATAGAAATAGACAGAAAGAAAATCCAATTCAATGAAGACATTAAATTTGTTGGCGACTATACCGCTGTCATTGATTTGCATAAAGAAATTAAGCATAATCTAAAAATCTCGGTTATTGCTGAAGATTAAATTCTCAAGATAATTATTGATATTTAAAGGCGCATTAGCGCCTTTTTTTATGCAGTTTCGTACCGAATTAAAGTATCCTAAATCAAAATGGGACATTGATTATAAGTCCAAAATAATCTCTGTTGGCTCTTGCTTTTCAACGAATATAGCTGAGCGGATGTCTGAATTGCAATTCGACATAGTTAATAACCCCTACGGTACATTTTACAATCCAATTTCAATATTCAAAGCGCTTAATTATACAGAATTAGATTTTGAGAATACTTATATAGAAAGAGAAGGTCAATGGATGAGCTTATTATCTCATTCCGATACTTCAGCTAATGATAAAGAAAGTTTAATCACTCTTTTAAAAGAACGACTTAAATTATTTAATCAAAAAATAAAGTCTGCGGATTATCTATTATTGACCCTGGGCTCAGCTAAGATATATAAGTATAAAAAAACAGATTTGATAGTGGCCAACTGTCACAAGGTGTCTCAAAATGAATTTGAATCGCGAATTTTAACGGTTGAAGAAATTACTCAGGATTTTCGTTCTATACACAGCCGGTTAAGAAAAATAAACCCGAATGTTAAAATTATTATTACTGTAAGTCCTGTACGCTATTTAGCAGATGGATTTGAACAAAATAGCATTAGCAAAGCCATGTTAATTGCAGCTGTCCATGAGATATTAAAAGAGTTTGAAAATGTTGAGTATTTCCCTGCTTATGAATTGGTTTTAGATGATCTTCGGGATTACAGATTTTACAATGAAGACCTGATACACCCAAATTCAATTGCTGTCAAATATGTATTTCAAAAATTTAAAGAATCATACTTTAATGAATCAACCAAACAGCTTGCTCTTAAAGTTTATAAAATTAACAAAGCCCTAAATCATATTCCATTCAACAGAGAATCAAATTCCTACAAAAAATTTCTTGATGATCTTAAAGTCAAAATTGACGAAATGTCAAATTATATTGACACCACGCGTTTTAAAGAAAGATTAGCAAAGAAATGAGCTATTTAATGTATTTTTCAAATAATGCTTTACCCAGCCCAATTGAAATTCTTGAAGAAATTGGCTGAGTAACTGATTTTTCTGTTCGCAATGCCTCAGAATCATTGGATTTTTTAAAAGTTTCCGGATTTCCATTTTCCTCAATTGCATCAACTGCTATTTCTTCTTTTTGATTGATATCGTGTCTATCATCGGAAATATTAATTTGAAAAAAAGTGGATAAGGATTGTGAATAAGTAATTTTGCTTGAAGCAAAAAATATTAATGAAAGAAAGGCCAGAGAAAAAAATGATTTTTTCATACTGAATAAATTCTATTCCCTGTAAGACAATTCTTATACCAAATTAATAACTATCTGTATATCTGTGTTTTATAAATATTTTATAATAATTGCCAACAACTAAAATGTACGATTTGATACACTTATGCTCGGAACTGTACAAATTGAAAGAACTATTTATAAACTTTGAATGGGAATGAAGAAACTCATTTTAATATTAATACTCTTCACTGCTGTTTCCGAGAAAAATGTTTTATCTCAGAAATTAGAAAATACAGCATTAATAGCTTTGGATAGCATCAATAGTGAATTTGACGATTCTTCACCTTTTGTTGAAAGTACTTCCAAAACTTTGTTCTTTAGTAAAAGAAATAAAGCTGGAGATACAGACGCGTTTATAGCAGAATGGAATGGTAAAAGCTGGTCCAAAAACCCAATATTCTTATCCATTAATAATCGATTTGATAATGAGATATACCATGTAGATTCAAATGGACGCATTTATTTCCAAAAAGCCATATTAAATAACGCAGGTCAAGCCATATTTGGAATTTTCACCACAGAATTCAAAGATGGAAAATGGTCCGCACCTGTAAGGCAAAGCATAAAATACTTTAATAACAAGTCTAGTGATCAATCATTTTGTTTAAATAATCAAGGCGATATAATGCTGATATCTATGCAAAGTTATTTCAGCTATGGTGTAGAAGATATTTATGTATCATTTAGAAAGGACAACAATTCATGGACTGAGCCAAAGAACCTGGGTAATTCAATTAATACGCCATATGAAGAATTTACGCCTTTTCTGGATGATGATGATCGCACATTGTTTTTTTCATCAAATGGCCATCCCGGTGGTTTTGGAAGTAAGGATATTTGGGTTTCTTATCGACTGGACAGCACATGGACCAAATGGTCAGCACCCCTAAACTTAGGTGCAAATGTAAATACCATGGGAATGGAAATGTCATTTAGGAAGACCGGATTAAGTCAAATTCCATTCCTTGTCGTATCGTCCCGTACCAGCGATGGCCAATCAGATATTTTTGGTTTAAAACTCAATCAATCCGATTTGGATTCATTGATCCGGTCAATGAAACCTGTTGAAATAATATATACTTCGATTGATACAGTTGGAGATGGTATTGTGAAAATTGATTCAGGCATCACCATAAACTTGTCTGATACAATGGACACCAATGATTCATTAAATACTCATTTGCTGGACAGCACGAATAACATCCTTATAATTAGCACTAAAAACCGATCAAACAATCAATCTATTCCGAGTTTGGTTATCTACCAAACAAGATTCAAAAGCGATAGCAATTATCTTGCAAGGGACAGTGTTTTAGAAATTAGATGTGAGTGGCTAGACACTGTAGTAATTAATGTAAGATCACAATATTTTCTACCCCAGACCAAAACTATCATATTTGAGAATCGCCATTTTGGAATCAAACTGGAAGAAGAAATTTTCCTCGATAGTTTGGAAATAGGCAAAACCATTCAATTTGAACATGTATTGTTTAAAAGAGGAACCCCTGAACTTCTAGATCAATCAAATGGAGATCTGGATTATGTGGCTCAAATTTTAAATAAAAATGAAGACTTAAATATTCAAATCGCAGGGCATACGGATAATTCGGGAAATGCTTATCTAAACTTTATATTAAGCGAAAAGAGAGCGAATACAATCAAAAAATATTTAGTAGATAAGGGAATAAACCCTGCACGAATTGAAACAAAGGGGTATGGCGGTACCCAACCAATAGCCAGTAATGAAAGCGAAGAAACAATGAAGCTCAACAGACGAGTGGAATTCAAATTACTTAAAAACAAATAGTTGAATTTTATTGATTTTATTACCTAAATGGTAATTATTCCAATAAGCATTACCCTTTTTCGCTTCTTCTTTTTAACATTGAACTTAGATTATTATTAATTCCATTACTATCGTCATATGAGATTATTTTATCTCTTTTTAGTGTTATTGCTATTTGTGAATTTCAAATCAGTAAACTACAATCCCGGAGAAGAGCAAAGGCTAAAATTTCTTTATTTAAAAAATTTCATAAAGAATATTGAATGGCCGAAAGATTCAAAGAGAAATGAATTTAAAATTGGAATTTTAGGTGAAAGGAATATTTACAATAAGATTTCAATGAGCAATATTAAACCTGAACATGCCAATGGCTCTAATATCGCTTATTACTTTTTTGAAGACGCGGATCATTTACTTGATTGTCAATTAATCTATGTTCCTAATCAAAAATCATATCAATTGGCAAAAGTTGTTAAACACTATCAAAATCAATCAGTATTGATCGTAAGTGAAGCAACGAATGCCTGTAAAAGAGGGTCAATGATTAATTTCTATAAATCATCTGAAAATAAAATATCATTTGAATACAGTGCTGATGCATTGCGAAATGCAGGCTTATTATATTCCAGTAATTTTATGGAGCAAGGCAGACTTGTCAATGCAATACAATAAAAAGCCCTCCGAAGAGGGCTTTAAAATTAACTTTAGCTGCTGAGTGAGTCAATTGTAGATTTAATCCGATTCTTTTGCTGGTCTGGTGCCATGGTCAATGCTTTCTTGTAATATTTAATTGCTTCTTTCTTATTGCCTTTAGTTTGATAGGCCTCCGCAAGACTATCGTATACATTCCATGATTCCGGATAGTCCTTTACATTCTTTTGAAACACTTTAATTGCTGCATCTGCATCTTTTAGGTTATAAAGTAAACCATAACCGTAGGTGTTCATTGCATTTTCATCAGCCATTGGCATAGCGGTCTCAATTAAAGCATCAGCTTCTTTGGTTTTTCCTTGCAATCTTAAAATCAAACTCTTAGTGCTCATATTTGCAAAGTTCTTATTAATAGAAATTGATTGATCCGCCCAGGTTAGTCCTTTATCCAGTGCAATGTTGTTAACAATGGTATAATTAGCAGCATTGTTAAACCCCTGCCAAAAAAATCCGGCAATATTCTTTAAGTATTCATCTTCAATATGTCTGATAATGAGTTCATTGGTATTAATTTTTATCGGAAACGAGACTTTAAAAGTAGACCAATGCAAAAAAACATCTGCTCCATTGTTTGAAATATTATCAAATCCATAAGCTAACCTTTCCTGCGAATAATCTGTCTTTGTCATTTTTGCTTTTAATCGTGTGACGTCATTTTCTTCCGAATAAAAATAACTTCCCCATGACTCATGATCATTACTAATAATGACAGTCCAATCCTCTTTGGAAGGAATCATATGTAAACCGTATGTACCGGCTGGTATTGTCTTTTCTCCCAATACTACAGCTTTGTCAAAGGATATTCTGGTGTTTTCATTTGCCCCTGCTCTCCAAATTTGATCAAATGGAACAAGTTGGCCCAGAATTTCCCTATCATTTACAGCAGGGCGACCGTAATCAATACTGACAGTGGTAATTCCAATAGTTTGAATAATCTCAGCCCGTGGACTGGCTTGAGGTTGAGTAATTGGTGGTGGCCCCTGTGCATAGGCAATTGCAAATACTAATAAAAAGGTAATTGTTGTTAATGTGCGTTTAAGATTCATGATTCTATAGTTTGTTTCACTACCTTATCACAAAGACCATACAAATCAAGAAAAGGTTAATTAAGGCTCATTTAAACACATTATAAGTATTACTACTGTTCATTTAAGAACAGAAAAAATAAAAGCGTACACTATGCTTAAGCTAAAACATATATATAATTGTATAATATTTAATTTTCATTTGCTTTGAAATAAGAAAATACTACTTTAGTAGAAGTTAATTTTTAAGCTTTCATTTAAATAAAACTTATTCAGTATGAAAAAATTACTACTTGTTTTGGTATCAGTTGTGTTTTTGTCTGAAATGACATTTGCTCAACTATCTCAACGTCAGAGCAATCCTTCAAATTACTCTACTGGTACAAGACCATTAGCCGGTGACATGGGTATATTTTTAGCCGTAGATGTATTTGATGCTCAAAGTATTCTTGAAGATATAGCGGGTGATGAAAATCCTTCTGATGAATTGGAAGTTCCAAATTTCTCACTTGTTAATTTCAAGTATTATAATTCCAATGACGTTGTATACAGAATCGGATTGGTTGCAGCAAAAGACAAATCAGTTGAAAAAGGAGACTTATTCTTTGCCACTGGAACTGCACCTCAGCCAACAGATATCGTTCGGATAGAGTCTAAGAATTCCGAAAGGGATTATGCTGTTAAGCCAGGTATTGAGAAGCACTTTAACCCAACTAACCTAATTGACATCTATGTAGGAGTCGAAGCGCTATTGGGAACACACATTCAGAGATCAATTAACTCTCAGGAAAGAAATGATGGTAACACTATCTTAAATGATGTAAAAGGTACCTCATTGCTTTACGGAGCAGGCGGGTTTGTGGGAATGCAGTTTTTTATCGCTGATTTACCTTTAGCATTGGGACTAGAGTACGGAATAATAGGAAAGGGTTATGCTTTCAAAAGATATAAAGTGGTTCAGGAGCAAGACGATGGTACAGGAACTTTCGTGAGCAATGAATTTTTTGTGCGTCCAGGCGATATTTCTGCATTTAATGGAGGAGCTGCCGTGCCGCTTTTTGAATCATTAAGTTCAAGAACCTACAATCTTGATAATCAAGTGCGTGTAACATTGAGTTACTTCTTTTCTAACTAATTGAAAAAAACAGAATCTGATATGCATAATTTTTTGAAAAATCAAAAATACAGTATGCTGCTGATCGCACTTGTGATTGTTATATCATCGTGTGGTAGAGGTGTATTTATTAAAAAGAGTATTCAAGGTTCACCTTTGAATGCCTCTGTGGATTTGAGATTATTCTGGAATGATTTTGAATACATTGGTGAAATTGATGGTACAATTAGTTATACCCAATATGCTTGGGGAACAAGAAGATACCATGAACCAAGATTTAATAATCTAACCAGAACAACATTTCTTACTTTTAATGGAAGAAGTTTCCTTCCTATCCAAAATGCTCCTTTAAGCAGGGCACTTTATGACGCTCAGGAAAAGTATCCTGATCTGGAATTCATAATTCCTTATCAGGTAAATGAGGAAATTCAAAGAATGTTCATGGGTAGGAAAATAACAATTAATGTTAAAGCTAAAGCTTATAAGTTAAAACAGAATTAGCATTGATTAAGCAATTTATTAAAATGAATGCCAATCTGCTTATTGCAATTGGCATTCTTCTTATACCCCTATCCTGTAACGACGACAATGACTTTTTGATACTTGATGTTGTTCCTCAGGATATTTTTAAAGTTTATCCTATTGATGAACCGGTAATATTCTTCACCCGTTCTCAAAGCTCTACAGATAATTTAAGCAGATTTACAATTGCTGTGAGAGAAGAAAATGAAGTTAATCGAAGCATTGTGCTTGATACTTCAATTTCCGGAAGTTTTTTTGAATACAACTATGGCTTCCCAAGACCATTGGATCAATCAAGAGAATATGATTTTGAATTCAAGGTATACAGCAGCGATGGAAAATCAACCACGCAATTTCGATCCGCTCTAATAATTTATGATTCCTTAGAAGTTCCTCTTACAGAAACCACAGGTCATAGAATTTATCCGAAACTCACTCAAAATCCCGATGGATTTGATTTGATAAATAGAGTTGCAGTATTTACGGATACGGCTCTTCTGGATACAAATACAGTAGATATTTATGAATTGGCAGACACTACAGTAAATCTTACCAGAATCTGGAGAAGTAAAACCAATGGCAAATTTGTTCGGTTTAATGGCTTTGATTATCCCAATGCAACCTTGTCTAAATTAATAGAGGCATACGAATCAGGTCAGAAGCTTGATCAAATGATAAATATCCAGGAAGATGATATAATTATTTTTCACTCAAGTGAAAGAGCCCTTTATGCCGCAATTAAAATTGATGAAATAGAAAGCGGCGACTCTGTCACCAATGCATTTTACGAGTTCAATTTGAAAAAATGAACCAGCACATATTTCTCAAACATGGTTTTAAGCCTTTCAAATATCTCCATATATAGAGAAAATAGTAAAATGGTCAAGATAAAATCAAAAATGAGATAGGAAATAAAACTCATTAAAAAGAAATAAAGCAAATACCCTCCAAAGCTTAATAAATCAGCATTAATCTTGTATTTACTCGATAGCTTATCGGTAAGAATATCAAATATACTATCATTGCTAAAACAGATATAAGACACAAAAAAATAGCCTAAAAGCAGGTATACAATAAATAAGGCATTGATTTGATTGGCTTTATTAATTATTGAGTTATAAATATTTACCAATATAATTGGCCCCGGAAGGTCTCCATAAATCGTTTCTACCAAGTCATTGTCCTCATAATCACCAATAAAAATTAGTTTATCCTTGACTATTTTTTCAATGCTTTCGTCATCCAATAAGAGTAATTCCGACAAGTAAACTTTTCTTGTGATTTCAGATTCAAAAAGGTCATAATTCCGAACGCCATGATCTACGACAAAAGAATTAAGGTTAATTCTAAATGTAGACCAATTAAAATGATCATCAGCTCTTAGTTTCTTTCCTTCAGTATATTCATACAATTGTACAGGGAGCGTTTTAATAGAATCGGCAAATACTAGTTTTGTTTTAAGGAATACACCTTCAGATGTTTCAAACGATGTTGTTGCTGTAGGCACATCTAAAACAGGGTAAAAAGCGGTATCGTATTGACTATCGTAAAGTGAGACGCATAATATATTATCAAACTTGTTGATTTCTTTTTCCAGATCTCTATCATAATCAGTAGGTACATCAAAAAAGATATCGCAAACAATAAATTTCGGACCTTCATCGAAATTCGAAACTCTCTTGAAAAACTCCAGTAGAACGGGTCTTGAGGTGACTGCTTCTTTTCCTATAGGAAATCCGTATTCGTCATATTTATCGACCAGCATTTTTTCCCATGAAATGTCAATAAAAAGGTATTTAGACAAATCAGGTTTATTATCAATATGGAGTACTAAACGTTTGAAATATGAACTAATTCGCAGTAAAGTAAGCTCTTCATCATATAAAAATGGCTGTTTATGCCAGTAGTAACTTACAACAATGAGAAAAATAGCATGTATTGCCGAAACAAGCCACAACAGAATTTTGCGGCTCATGTATTAGAATTGAAAGCTTTTATCTATCCAATGTGCCACAGCCTCTCTGGACGTTTTGCCATAAAATGAATTGAGATAATCATTGATTTCAAGCTTTATCGACTCCTTATCCATTTCTGCATCCTTATAAAAGGAAATTAATATATCACATTCTCCTTTTAACCTTTCTTCGGATAGTACAATGGGTTTGAACGTTGAAATCAATCGGGTGTCCTTTTTAATCTCATCTCTGTAAAAAAGTTTGGCCTCGGCAATTTGGGAATGGTCAACCGGTTCTCCCTTGTTATTAAAAAGTTGATCTGGTTTAAATATCAACAGGTTATCTTCGAAATATACTTTTTTGTTAACAGCTTCTTTTCCCAGGAAATATGAAAATATAAAATAGCGTTGATCATCCATCGGATAATAAGCCGGATCGAGTGTTAGAGTCATTTCTTCGCCTATAAGAACAAAGTTTTTATCACCAATCATCGCCTCCAAATCTATGATCTTATGATCTTCTGAGCCTCTGGTAGTCAATGCAGACATCCTTTTCATAGGAACCAGCACATCCTTTATTGTGGCCATCAATTCAGAGTCTCTTTCAGCACTGTTTTGACTTTTAAGAATAAAGCGTTCGCCCTTTGAACTAATCAAAACGGCCATAGCTTGTGGATCATTAAAAGTCAGTTTTTCATTCAAATCGACTTTTGCTCCTCTGCTCAATTCTTGTTTTTCACTTCCATAAAGGATTGAACCTTTGGTAGTAACAACAGAATACGACTGAGCCATAATTGAGCTATAAGCAATAAATAAAGCTAATACCAGTAATATTTTAATTTTTCCTAAATATGAATTCACCACCTTCATCTCCTACGTTTTTTAATGGACTACCTATCGGAGTTTGATCCGAATTGTTTGATACCGCTACTTTAACATACTGAATTAATTCAGAAACAGGGACTTGTTCCTTGTCATTGGTCTTTAAATATTTTAAAAAGTAAGATGTAAATGGACTATTTCTTTTGCCATAATTTCCATCCGACACAAATTCAAGACGACCAGATGTCAAGGCCCATCGCGATTTATATTTTTCTACATTTTCTACATAGCCACGAGTGCTCGGCGAAAACAAGGAGCCACTAAAACAGGCATCTGCCACCAGAAATATATGTTTCGAATCCAGCGCTTTAATGTATTTTAAAAGATTTGAATTTGGCAGATAATCCGTGGTTTTTCCGGATTCGGCATCAACAGGAATCCAATATCCTTCGTCGAGGTCTTTATCGTAAAATCCATGACCAGAATAAAAAATTAATAGATTGTCTTTTTCACCCACCTTCGTTCTTAAATCCTGAAATGCATTGTGTATATTTTCCAGTGTAGCCTCCTCTTCTGCAACCATATAAACATTTTCATCACGGAACTGATATTTTTCTGTTAAAATATTTTTCACATCAGAAGCATCATTTAAGGCATTGTTTAACCTTGGCCAGTGCTTATAGTCGTTAATTGCAATAAGCAACAAATGATTTTTACCTATTTCTAAAGGATTGAAATCAACATTGTCATTAAAATTAGAACTGGAAGTTTTTGTGGAACTTTTAGTGCTATTTGAACCGGCATTTGAGGAGCTTCTAGCGGCAATCTGTCGATTTCCATTTCTCTCAGGAATTTCTAAAACATATTTGCCGGCATTTAGCCCTTGCATTTCGAATAGTCTTATGTCCGATCCAAGTTCAGCAGTTGCCAGATAATTCCCATCCCATGAAAATAATAAGTCATTAATTGCAGCTTTATGCTTAACCGTATTTGCAATTAAATTGCCCGATTCGACATCGTATATATTTACTGTTTTATCATAACTACCTGATGCCAGTAATTTACCATTTCCGCTAATATCAAGACTTGTGATATGCCCCTTTTGGCCACTTATTTCTATCAATGGAGCATATACATTGTCGTTCCACACTCTAATGACCTTATCATGTCCGCCACTTGCATAAACGTTATTTATTGGACTGCGACTAAGATCATTCACCCAGGTTCGATCCATAGTAAGGGATTTCAATTCCTGGCCATTATTCAAATCCCAGGTTTTTAAGGTTAAATCTTTACTCGTGGAAAAAAGATAATTCCAATTACTGGAAATACTAATCGCCGTCATGTCCTGACTATGTCCATAAAATGTTTTTTGTAGTTCTCCTGTACTTTTATCCCATATACTGATTGTTTTATCCGCTGATGCCGTAATTACATTTCCTCTAAAGTAATCGATCCTCAGATCCCAAACTTCCATTTCATGGGCTTTTACATCAAATTCGATTTTACCTTTTTGGATATTCCAGGCAATGAGTCGGTTATCCCTTCCGGTTGAATACAGCCAACCAGTTTCAAAATCGAATTCTAGCGCTTCCACAGGAGCTATATGCCCTTTTAAAGTTCGCATTTCACGAAAGGTCTTAAGATCCCATAAAATTATATTGGCATCTGTTCCTCCTGAAGCGAGAATGGTATTATCAGAATTAAAAGCCAAAGCCTGAACGATATGTCCATTCTTAGAGAGAGTTTTTAAGGTTTTTATCTCTTTTTGGGAATAAGAGCTTATACCTTGTAATACGAATAAAAAAGTGAATAATATCTTAATTGCCTTACTCATTTCAAATTCAATTCCTTCTACCAAATTTACGAAATTCTTCAATCAAAGTTCTACTTTGTTAGAACAGTGAATTCAATTCTTCGGTTTCTTTGTCTGTTTTCTTCGGAATTATTGTCTGCAACAGGTTTTGATTCTCCATAGCCCTTAAAACTTAAGCGATCTAAAGGCACCTTATGTCCAACTAAAAAATCTCTAACAGCCTTTGCTCTATCCTCTGATAATTTTTGATTATCCTCAATACTTCCAATATTATCTGTATGTCCTCCAATTTCAATTCTTACATTTTCATTTATTCTAAGAAAATCGATTAGCTTTTCCAATTCAGGAATTGAGGATGAACGAAGGCTTGCTTTACCAAAGTCAAAGAATATATTGTTCATTATGGTGCTGGCATTGACATTTATGGGCGTTAAAGCAATGTCAATATTAAGTTTACCTGAAGCATCCGAATCTTTTAAATTAAAATTTAAACTTTCAAATAAATAGCCTTCGCGACTTACAAAAAGACCATACTCTGCACCTTCCGTTAAAACAATCAAGTATTCGCCATTACTGGGATCAGAACTTACGCTTTGTTCGGTTTCATCTGTTTCCAAATCAATTAAATCAATTTGTGCACGCAATTTTTTCTTTGTCTCCTTGTCGTAAACCGTTCCTTTCAAGGAGTAGCTTTTGTTTTTTAATTGTAAACGAGCAGGCAGATCAAGTCGATATATAAAGCTTCTTGCCCCTTTTTCATCTTTTTCGTTGGTCGAATAATAGGCCGTTTTACCATCAGCTGCAACAAAAAATGCCACTTCATCTTTCCATGTATTTATTGGAGCTCCTAAATTTTCAGGTTTTGACCATTTGCCATCTTCTTTTAATGAATAGAATAAATCAAGACCACCAAAACCATCATAGCCATTTGTTGCGTAGTA
This sequence comes from Cytophagales bacterium, assembly GCA_040218795.1. Lineage (GTDB taxonomy): Bacteria > Bacteroidota > Bacteroidia > Cytophagales > CCMP332 > CCMP332. Next base: position 109,302 of record JAVJQT010000006.1, read on the forward strand.
GAGCGCTTTGTTGCTCGGATGTAAAACGGGTGAAAACTCTTCTCCACTTGTATTAATAGGCGCACCTACATTTCGAGCAGGGCTCCAGCGGCCCAAATTATCCCTGGAAGAAACCCAAATATCCATACGGCCTTTACCACCGGGTCTGTCCGAAGAAAAATATAGATGTCTACCATCAGCTGATAAAGAAGGTTGTGAATCCCAGTATTTTGAATTTACATTTAGGCCCATATTATTTGGTTTGGTCCATTTATTTCCACTTCTGAAAGCGATATATAAATCACACCTACCTCTTCCTCCAGGTGAGTTACATGATGTAAAAACAATCATTCTTCCATCACCTGAAACTGTACATGTTCCTTCATTGTAAGCAGGTGTATTAATAACAGGAGAAATACTCTGTGGATCTACCCATTTTCCATCATAAAAACGACTGACAAATATATCTTCTGTACTGATATCATCCCTGGCAGTAAAAAAAATATATTCCTGATCAGCTGTTAATACCGGAAAATATTGATACTGAAATTTATTAAGAACTTCATCTAGTCTTTCAGGTTTTATTTGATCTGAGCGATGCGCCGGGTCCATGGCATAATCGCAATTTTTTATTTTTTCCTCTGTAATTGCTTTTGACCTTTTGTCTCCAGGAATAAGAAATAAATATTTTTGAAAGGCATTTTTAGCATTTTCATAATTTCCATTTTCGAACTCTTCCATTCCAACAAAAAAATGTGCTTTTCGAAATTTTCGATCATCGGGTTCAAGTGCAATTACTTTTTCGTACATCTTAAATGCTGTTTCCCTCTCTCCGTAGGAGTTGTAGATAATACCTTTGAGGAAATAAGCTTCAACAAATTGATCGTCTTTTTTTATCGCTTCATCCAGCAATTGTTGGGCTAGCTTGTAATTTCTTCGTGAAGCCTCAGATTGGGCTTTTTGATAATATCTTTCGGCTTTTGCAGAACTCGTATGAAGAGCATCTTTATCCTGAGCCTTAATACTCAGTGAAAAAAATAGAAAAACTATTAAAAATCTCATATCAGGGGATATTCATGATTTTATGAATCTGTAAGGAAATGTTCCATTTTGGATTTTCTTTTACATAGTTAATTATTAATGGTAACATTTCTTTTTCCCTTGAAAATTCCGGTTGAAGATAAAGTTTGCAATTTGAACTAACTTTTGATGCATATTCTTCAGCCCATTTGAAATCACTTTTGTTATAAACAATGATTTTTAATTCATCCGCTTGTCGGCATAAATCTTCTTTTGGTTTGAGAAATTTTTTTGGAGAAAAACAAATCCATTCCCATTCCCCGGTAAGTTTATAGGCACCGGAGGTCTCAATATGTCGTCTGATTTTGTGTTCGCCTAAGACTTCGCATAAATCACCGAGATCATACATTAAAGGTTCCCCGCCTGTAATTACAGCTATTTTTGCACCGGACAATTTAACTTCATTGATCAATTCCTCCGTTGTTTTTTCAGGGTGCCCCTCGATTGGCCATGATTCTTTAACATCGCACCAAACGCAACCTACGTCACAACCCCCAAAACGGATAAAATAAGCAGGAGCACCGGAAAAACCTCCTTCTCCCTGAATGGTATAAAACGATTCCATTATAGGGTATTTGATTATAGACATTCGGTTTGATTTTTTTGATATCTGAAAATAGAAATCAGTAATATTCTCCCGTGGCAGCTGAATATGTATTTAACATTAGTCCTGCAATTGTCATTGGCCCAACACCACCTGGAACAGGCGTTATATAACTGCATTTTGGAGATACCTCGTCAAATTTCACATCTCCTTTTAATTTAAATCCGGATTTTTTTGTGTTATCCGGAACCCTGGTCGTTCCCACATCTATAACAATTGCACCTTCTTTTACCATTTCAAAGGTTATGGTTTCAGGGCGACCAATTGCTGCAATTAAGATGTCGGCTTGTTTGGTGTATTGTTCTAAATTTTTAGTTCTGCTATGACACAGTGTAACAGTGCAATTTCCCGGATTTCCATTGCGACTCATAAGATTAGCCATTGGCGAACCAACAATTTGACTTCGCCCAACCACCACGCAATGCTTGCCTTTGGTTTCAATACCATAAGTTTCTAAAAGTTTAAGTATTCCAAAAGGTGTTGCTGATATAAATGAAGGCAGGTTTTTGATCATTCTGCCAACATTGATTGGATGGAAACCATCCACATCTTTTTCCGGCTTAACTGTTTCTATGACACGTTTCTCCGAAATATGTCCCGGAAGCGGTAATTGAACAATGAGTCCGTCTATTTCCGAATCATAATTTATTTCCTCTATCTTTCTAAGGAGTTCTTGTTCTGTGATGGTATTTGGCAGGGTTATCAAGGTCGACTCATAGCCAATTCTCTCACAAGCTTTTACTTTAGCTCCCACATATGTTCTACTGGCGCCATCATCTCCCACTAATATTGCAGCTAAATGTGGAGCTCTTCTATCCTGATTTTTAAGTTGTGTTACTTTTTCAGCCAGTTCCTTTTGAATATTGAGTGAAGTTTGTTTTCCGTCTAATAAATTCATTTAACTAATTCTAAAATCCTATTGCTTAGCAATTACTCAAAAATATCTCAAAGGAGCTAAAATTTGAATTAATTGTCCATTTTCAAGACGGCCATAAAAGCTTCCTGTGGAATTTCAACATTGCCTACCTGTCGCATTCGTTTTTTACCTGCCTTTTGTTTTTCAAGTAATTTTCTTTTTCGGGTGATATCACCACCATAACACTTCGCTGTTACATTTTTCCTCAATGCCCTTACAGATTCTCTGGCGATTATTTTAGTACCTATTGCCGCTTGAATGGCTATTTCGAACTGTTGTCTTGGAAGCAGATCTTTCAGTTTTTCACATAGTCTCTTTCCCCAATCGTAAGCTTTATCTCTGTGAACAATGGCGGAGAGCGCATCTACTTTATCGCCATTTAACAAAATATCCAGTTTACTTAAATTTGATTTGTCATAACCCGTTAGTTCATAATCAAGCGAGGCATAACCTCTTGAAATTGTTTTTAGTTTATCAAAAAAGTCAAATACTATTTCAGCAAGAGGTAATTTAAATGTAAGTTCTACTCTGTCAGAACTTAAGTAGACCTGATTCTTCAGTTCACCTCTTTTGTCAATACACAAAGACATAATATTCCCTACATATTCAGATTTACTTATGATCTGCGCACGAATAAATGGCTCTTCAACATAAGATATATTCGTGGGATCAGGCATTTCCGAAGGCGCAGAAACCGCTATTTGACTTCCATCAGATTTGGTTACCATATATCGAACTGAAGGTACCGTAGTTATTACAGTCATATCAAATTCACGCTCGAGCCTTTCCTGAACAATTTCCATATGCAGCATTCCAAGAAAACCACATCGAAATCCAAAACCCAATGCCATTGAAGTTTCCGGTTCCCAAACTAGAGATGCATCATTCAACTGTAGTTTTTCCATACAGGATCGAAGTTCTTCAAATTCAGTTGTATCTACAGGATAGATACCTGCAAATACCATTGGTTTTACATCTTCAAAACCCTTTATGGCATTGCTGCAGGGCCTGTCAAGATGAGTTATAGTATCTCCTACTTTTACTTCTTTTGCCTGTTTGATACCACTTATTAGGTAACCAACGTCTCCTGTGCCCACCTCTTTAACAGGAAAATGTTTAAGTTTTAAGGTGCCGATTTCATCCGCTTCATATTTTTTACCGGTATTGACAAATTTTACTTTGTCTCCTTTTCTTATAGTACCATTTTTAACTCTAAAGAAAACCTCTATTCCCCTGTACGAATTAAAAACCGAATCAAAAATTAAGGCCTGAAAAGGTGCATCTGGGTCGCCGGAAGGAGCGGGAATTCTTTTGATAATAGCATTCAGAATATCTTGTATTCCGATTCCTTCTTTAGCGCTTGCATGAATAATATCTTCTTTTTCACAACCAATTAATTCAATAATTTGATCGGATACTTCATCAGGCATTGCTCCGGGGAGGTCAATTTTATTTAGAACAGGAATTATTTCGAGATTGTGATCAATGGCCAGATATAAATTTGAAATGGTTTGGGCTTCAATACCCTGAGCTGCATCCACTACAAGCAGAGCCCCCTCACAAGCCGCTATAGCTCTCGAAACTTCATACGAAAAGTCCACATGCCCTGGCGTGTCAATTAGGTTTAGAATGTATTTTGTACCATCCTGCTCATATTCCATTTGAATTGCATGGCTTTTAATGGTTATTCCCCTCTCCTTCTCTAAATCCATATCATCGAGAACCTGAGCCTGCATTTCCCTTTCTGTGATGGTATTGGTTTTTTCTAACAGTCTATCGGCTAAAGTAGATTTACCGTGATCAATATGGGCGATGATGCAAAAATTTCTAATATTTTTCATAAATCTTTAATGGAGCGCAAAATTAGCAAAACAAACAATCTGTACTATTTTATATCTTTCCATTATTGAATAAATAATTAAATAAAGAATCTTATCTTATAAGCAAAATTGAGATCGCGAAGTTTGAAAAATTCTAAAAACTTGAATAAGATATTTTATTTCTTTCCCTTGCAGCTCCTCATACTGAATTTGAGAAAAAATCAAATTCTGCTTCTTTTCTGGCTTATAATTTTTGCCGTTACAGTTGAGGGAATAGGGAGAGGTCTTGGAATACCAACGCTTTTTCTGGATCCTGAGTACAATGGCAATACGGGATTTGTCAGCTTTGCCTTATTGGGTTTATCGCTGGCAGGTTTTACAATGGCCTTTAACATCGCCAATTATATTCTTGATAGCTATCGTTTCAACTTTTTAGGCTTTATCAGAAGGCCATTCACGCACTTTTGTATTAACAATTCAATAATCCCCATAGCCTATCTCATCACATTTACTTTTTCTGTTATTTTTTTTCAAAAAGAGCAAAATGTTTACTGGATCGATATTCTTATAAAAGTTTTAGGTTTTTATTTCGGTTATTTCTTTACACTTTACCTTATCATTTTATATTTCGGAATCACGAACAAAGACTACATTAAAAACTTTGTGAATGAAGTTGACCGAAATCTTAAAAAAACGCCATTATCACGTCAAAATATTTTAAAAAGACTGAATGCGGTCAGAAAAGGAAACGTTGTAAAAATAAATTCCTACATCAGAATACCTTTCAAATTTGTAACCGTTAAACCAACAAAACGATTTGACAGGGAAGCACTTGTTCATATTTTCGATCAAAATCATTTAAATGCCGTTCTTTTTGAGATAATCTCATTTATTCTATTTATGGTCATTGGCCTTTTTAAGGATTATCCAATTTTTCAAATTCCCGCAGCCTCATCTGCACTTTTATTAGGCACCATTATTATAATGTTTATTGGAGCTTTTACCTATTGGCTAAGGTCCTGGGCTCTCACTTTTTTGGTGATACTTTTTCTGATTTTAAACTACTCAGTTCAATACGGATTTTTTCAAAAGCAAAACTTTGCACTGGGCCTTAATTATGAGATTCCACCGGTAGAATACAATTTGAATAACATTCAGAAATATAATACCGATTCCATTTATACACAGGATAGCTTGTATACTATTAGGATTCTTAAAAATTGGAAAAATAAATTTGCAGGCCCTGAAAAACCGAAAATGATTTTTATCGCTACAAGTGGAGGTGGACAAAGGGCTGCTGTATGGACCTTAAGAACACTTCAATATGCCGATAGCGTCACTCAAGGTAAATTAATGCAGCACACACAATTAATTACGGGTGCCTCAGGTGGAATGATTGGAGCAAGCTATTTCAGAGAGCTTTATTACAGGGCACAACATAACGATATATCAAAGTCATATTGGTCCAATGGATTTGTTGACAAAATCTCATTGGATAATCTGAATCCTATAATATTTAGCTTGGTTGTAAGCGATTTATTTTTAAGAGTTCAGAAAACTGAATTTGAGGGAATGTACTATTATAAAGACAGGGGTTATGCATTAGAAGATAAATTGAATCAAAATACAGATTACGTATTGGATAAAAAATTAATGGATTATAAATATCCCGAGCTCAGTGCTGAAATTCCAATGGTGATTATGTCTCCCGCTTTGATTAACGACGGACGAAAATTATATATTTCTCCACAACCGCTTTCCTATATGAACAGGGCGGCACCCGAGTTTATGGAAACTAAGACCCCATTGATGAAGGGTGTTGAGTTCATGCGGTTTTTCGAAAATCACGGCGCAGAAAATTTACCAATGCTAACCGCCCTAAGAATGAATGCCACTTTTCCTTATATCACTCCAAATATTGATTTGCCCAGTAATCCTGTAACAGAAATAATGGATTCCGGGATTTCTGATAATTTTGGCACCTCCGATGCTGTTCGTTTTCTTTTTGTGTTCCGAAAATGGATTAAAGAAAATACTTCGGGTATTATATTTATTCGGATCCGCGATACGGAACGAAATAAACAAGCAGAAGAAAAATCAACGCCAAGTATCGTTTCCAAATTTTTAAATCCAATTTCTTCTATTTATACGATTTGGGGATCTATTCAGGAAATAAAGAATGACAATTATATTGAATACGCCGAACAATGGATCGATAATCCAGTCAGTGTAATAGATTTTGAATATGACCCCAAGGTTTATTATTTCCCCAAAGAACCAAAACCCGATATAACCTGGAAACGTGCAGCTTTAAGTTGGCATCTCACGGACAAGGAAAAACGAAGTATTAACAATGCCATTTACGCTCCTGTAAATCAAAATGCACTTCAGGAACTCCAAAAACTATTAATTAAATAGATTGCCTAAAATGAGAATAATTATCACCTTGCTTTTGCTCATAGGTGCAGTTAGCCATTTATCAGGACAATTTTACATTTCGGGAAAGATTCAGGATGGAATATATGGAGATCCGGTTCCATTTTGTGAAATAAATGTTAATGACAGTCTAAGTTTATTATCAGATGGTTTAGGCAGGTTTCAAATAAATTCAACTTCACCAATTTCAAAACTGACATTTAATGCGCCTTTTCACAAGGAATTAGAATACAAAGTCTATTCTGATTCAATTGATTTGAATATTCGTCTGATTGCTTATACTGTTTTCTTACCCTTGAGAAAATCTGATGAAAGCGTTTTGGGCATTATTAAAAACTATCTCGCTTCAAATTCAAAAAAATACCATCGTGAATTTAAACTCCTTCAATTTGAACGAAACAACTATGAAATTCTAAAAAGCAATGATATAAAAAGGTTTAAAAGAAATTTTAATAGCTATTTAGGATTATTTGGACAACGATTAAATCATTACCCCAATGACCATTATTTGATTTATAATAGTTCTCATGATCTCATTGAATACAAAGACAAATACAATTTCGAGGAAAAAACCATTTCAAGAAAGAGTATTGGAATTCAAAATTCATTTGAGTTTACGGGGGCAAATTATTTATATGAGATTTCTATTTATAATAACTTCTGGCGCATAGGATCGGTGTATTATCCAAATCCGCTTTCAGGTGAAACTCAAAAACGTTATTTATTTAAATTAACCGATACCATACAGATTGCCAATTCTGAATTATTAGTGATACAGTTTTCTCCAAAGCTGAATAAAGAAGCTAACAAACTTCGCGGCTTCATTTATTTTGACAAAACGAATAACAGAGTTCAGGCAGTTTGGGCTGAAAAAGCCGTCGATACGGATTCAAAACTTAGAATCAGCGCAGAATATCAGAATTTTAAGGGAGTCAATGTTTTAGAGTCGACATACCTTGTGCAGAATCTTACTGGCATACAATCCTATTCCACCCAAATAAAATTATTTAGTTCTGTAAAATACAGTTCTTACCAATTCAAGTCGCAGGTACAAAGCCAGAAATATGATGAGATTATCAAAACCTACAATAATGAAACAGACTTTCAATCGGATTATTCAAATCTTGAAAATGATTCGCTGATAAAGAATACAGAAGAGTTTTATAGTGCAAATCCTCAACTTCAAAGTATTTATCGGGGTTTAAACTTTGGTAAAGAATTATATCAGGGAAAAATTCCAATCGGAGGATATGAACTTAATATCCATGATATAATCGCATACAACAATCACGAAGGAATAAGACTTGGATTAGGTGTGCAATCCAAACAAAAAGTATCAAAAAGATTTAAAACAAGCGCTTTTGTTGCATATGGGTTTCGCGATGAAGAAATAAAATTCGGGGCATCTGAAAAGATTTATTTGGACCGAAATTATTGGGACTGGATTAAAGTTTATGGCAGAAAGGATGTATCTGAATCGGGCAATGTTGATTTCCCAATGCAAGAGTCAGAGATGTTTAGAAGTGAAATGTTAAGACGATATGGTATTAGCATTATGGATAATGAGGTAGCATTAGGAATAGAAAATAATGTAAGATTGACCAAATACCTACAAAGTCGTTTAGGTATTGATTATTCTAGACTGGAACCAACTTATGACTACGCATTTCAAAATGATTCCTCGGCGGATTTTAAATATACTGAGGTAAAATTCGGATTGCGATTTGCTTTTGGCGAACAAAGAGTAAGGTGGGGTAGAAATCATTATCTGGTAAATAATCCTTTTCCCGAATTTTATTTTCAATGGAAAAGAGGGTTAAAAGCCATTGGAAGTGACTTTAATTACAATAAATACGAGTTTAGACTAAATTATCAAAAACATATCCTCGGGTTTGGAAAGTCAAGCATTCAGATAAATACTGGTTTTGCGGACCGTTCTTTGCCCTATCAAAAATTGTACGTAGGTCGGGGAGGCTTAAGAAATTTATCTGTGGTTTTTCACAATACCTTCGAAACTATGGCTTTTAACGAATTTTTGTCAGACAGGTATTTTTATCTTTTCTACTCGCATAATTTTGGACCAATGTTTTTCTCATTTCTCAAACACTATCCCAGTCTGGAAATGCTTCATAACTTTGGAATAGGTGACTTAAATCAACCCGGGGATCATGACTTAATTGGATTTAATATTTTAAATAAAGGTTATCTCGAATCCGGGCTCTTTGTCAATGATATTTTAATAATTAATACAGCAGGTTTAAAAACGGGTTTAGGAACCGGATTCTTTTATAGATATGGGGCATATCAAAATCCGGACCTGATAAAAAATATTGTACTAAAAGTATCTCTTAATATTGATTTATAAATAACTCCGATAACTTTTTGGCTTTTTTAATACAATCACCTACCGAAACACCTTCATTATAATTGCCTAACAGGAAATAATTCTTATTGGCAGTGTGAAATTTATTAATGCTTTCAATTACGCTATTGTATCCGGAATTGTATTGTGGTATTGCTGCAGACCAAAAGAAATGATGGATAAAATCTGGTTTTACATTGATATTGAAGGTCGAGCTAAAATCCTCAATTACTTCATCTCTCATTTTTCCATCAAAATTTAAAGCATAATTTGGGTTTCGCGCTCCACCTATTAAAAGTGTAAAAAGTCTGAAATCTTTAGGCGCCGTATGGGGAAAAATATCGCTATTAAAAATACAACCCAGATATTTTTTATTAGCCATTTTATTATTTAGTACTCCAAAACCCTTCGGAACCTGAAGCGTATCGCTAGTTTTAAATCCGAGATGCATACTAACCACTGGGACATATTCAATTTGAGGAAAAGACTCATTGAGATTTAAGCTTTTTGCTGTTTCTTTTAAGGCTCGGGTATCGACAATAAAATTGCTATTTATCGTCCTAGTTGTTTGTTTATCGCTGATTTTGATATGAAAATTACCTGAATTTTGTTTATCTATACTCAGCACCTCGGCATTTAAAATCAAGTCATGTTCGATTTGATTTGATAGATTTTGAACCAGTCGATTCAAGCCTCCTTCAAAACTAAATATCCCTTCATTTTTAGAGTTATTCTTACGTTCGGACATAAACCCTTTTATAAGGCTACCCTTTTCACAATCCGCCTTATATAAAGTTGGAAATGAGTGTTTAAAACTCATTTTACTAATATCCCCTGCGTATATTCCGGTAACAAATGGATCGATTAATTTTCTGGTGACATTTTTACTAAATTTCTTATTGAAATAGTCTTCAACCGTGATGCTTTCATTTGAATAGGACTTTTTTGAAAAAACATCCTTTATTATTTGCCATTTATCATAAAATGTAATCAGTTGAGAACTGAAAAAACTAAAAGGACCCGAGGGTATTTTGAATATACCATTTTCGGTATTTACGAACCTCTTCTTTCCAATTGATTTACTGGCAAAAATGACTGATTCTAAAAGGTTTAAATCCGATATAATTTCTTTTAGAGCAGGTTCTTTTAACAAAACAGTGTTTGGACCACACTCCAAGGTGAAATCATCTTTGATCAGAGTCTTAATTTTACCACCCGGTTCACTTTCTTTTTCCAACAGGATAAAATCAATTCCGGATTTCCTAAGAAAATGCGCCAGGCTTAAACCCGTTATTCCCGCACCTATGATTACAATTTTTGTGTCCATTATATTGTCATCGAAAACAACTGAGTGCTCGGCTTATTTCGATACAATCTCAAATCGAAGGACATGCAAATATTTCGAATAAAAGGCAATCCTTTTTCCAGAATCTTAATTTGACTATCTGATATTTGGATTAAATTATCTTCAAAGGGTTCTTCCAATCGCTCAAGAATTTCAGTCTTAATATCAGGCAGCAAATCTTCTATATTCGTTTCAAAGCGACACATAAGATCGAGTATTTTTGCCCGGATTTTTAAATCTTCACTATTGAGAATATGACCTCGGAATATTGGTAATTCATTCTTGTCAATTCTTTGATAATAATCCTCAAGGCTTTTTTCATTCTGTGCAAAGGCAGACCAGGTATCTCCAATCGCCGAAACACCTAAGCCAATCATTAGTTTTGATCCGGAAGTGGTATAACCCATAAAATTTCTGTGCAGCGTTCCACTTTTAAATGATTTGAATAATTCATCGTGTGTTTTTGAAAAATGATCCATCCCTATTTCAAAATATTCATTCAATTCCAAAAGTTCTCTACCCTTCTCATAGAGAAGTCGCTTTTCGTTATTTTTAGGAAGATCTTCTTCTGAAAATCCTCTTTGGCCTACTCCTTTTATCCAGGGTACATGGGCATAAGAGTAAAAAGCAATTCTATCGGGACTCAGTTCTGCCGTTTTTATAATAGTACTTTCAATTGAGCTTAATTTTTGGTGCGGTAAACCAAAAACCAAATCGTGGGAAATTGACTTGAAACCAATCTTTCGACTCAATTCGGTGATTCTCTTTACGTTTTCAAAAGGTTGAATCCTGTTAATTGTCTTTTGTACAATTGGATCGTAATCCTGAACGCCATAACTACATCTTGTAAACCCAAGATCATAAAGTGCTTTTAAGTGGTCTTCACGTGTATTATTAGGATGACCTTCAAATCCAAATTCATAGGTATTGTGAATTTTAGAATTTTTTAAAATCCCTGTTAACAAACGCTTTAAATTTTGAGCATTAAAAAAAGTCGGAGTACCACCACCAAGATGGATTTCGCTTATCACAGGTTGAGTGTCAAAAATTTGAAGATACAGTTGCCATTCTTTGAGCAACGCATCTATATATTTTTCTTCTACATTATGGTTTTTAGTAATTCGTTTGTTGCATCCACAAAACGTGCATAGGCTTTCACAAAATGGCAGATGAATATATAAACTAATTCCTCCATTATTGTTTTCTGAATTAAAACTGAGTTTCAAATGTCTTTCCCATTCCTCTCCCGTATATCCATTATTCTCCCAATAGGGAACTGTAGGGTAACTTGTGTATCTGGGACCGGGAACATTGTATTTACTAATAAGACTACTACTCATAAATTTTTTTCAACAAAATCAACAAAAAACACCATTTAATTTTGGAACTATTTGATAATTTTTTTCTATATTCATTTGCTACTTCAGAAAGGAAGAATGCTATAAAGGTGCAAATGAATACTTGCAAATTATATCGAACAACAAAAAATCCAATTAATTATTATTCCAGCGATATAAATCTTCCTTTAATACAATTTTCAAATAGTTTAGTTACCAAATCAAATTCAATTAATTCTGAATTTGAGCTGAAGTTTAAATCTTCATTTCAAACAGGATTAAGATTAAATTTTACCAACAACCTTGATACAGGAAAATTTACCATCCTTAAATCAAAACAATTTCCATTAAGTTCATTAATTACAAACCCGTTAAAACCGGATTTGTTACGGATGTTCTGTTGGTGCTTTATATTAATCTTAATTTATTACGAACATGAAGATAAAGACTATTCTCATCGATGAAGAGAGGACAGCATTAAATTGCTTGAAATCTCAACTTAAAAATTATGCGCAAAATGTTGATGTAGTAGATACTGCATTAGGAATAGAAGATGGGTATGAAAAAATTATATTTTCTAAACCGGATTTAATCTTTTTAGACACAGCATTTCAAAACGGAACTGGCTTTGATCTTTTAAAAAAGTTTGACACTATTAATTTTAAGGTGGTTTTTACGACTTCAAATGATCAATATGCGCTAGATGCCTTTAGAGTAAATGCTCTAGACTATTTGCTAAAACCGGTAGATGAGAGTGATCTTAATGTTACCATTTCAAAGGTATGCCATTCATTGGAGCATGAAGGCGACTTTGATAAGATTAATCAATTGGCCAAAGCTTATTTTAATTATTCAATTAAAAACAAAAAATTAGCAATTAAGGAATCTAAATCGATCAATTACATTGACATTGAAGAAATAGCGCATTTGAAAGCTGATGGGAATTACACCAATATCGTTCTTAAATCCGGACGAAGTTTAGTGTCTTCCAAAGTATTAAAGCATTATGATGCTTTGCTTTCAGACTATGGCTTTTTAAGAGTGCATAGATCCAATATGATTAATCTTAATTATGTCAAAGAATTCAGACACAGATATGGGGGAAGTATCGTTTTGGAAAACGATGATGAAATAAGCATTGCACCGGATAAAAAGAAACTCTTTTTTGACAGATTAGGGATGTGCTAATGAAATGGCTTTAATCTTCACACAGTATAATGTTATATTCACCAATGATATCCTACCTTTTATTAATTAATTGTATTTTTTTAAATAAATAATTTGTAAGTTTAGTTAATAAAAGTTGCATGAAAAATGACTGAGTAATTCAGCTTTTAGTTTTTCAAGGTTGTAAAAAGAACGGTTTATCCGTTCTTTTTTTTTGTTTGAACCCTTCTGTGGCATGGCAATCCAAATTTGATTATTTTTGTATTTCAATAGGATTAACATAAATCAATTCTAAAGAGAATTGAAATCATTCTTTTATAATGCCAAATACTAAATTTTACAGCCCAAAAAATAAAATAAGAATCGTCACTGCTGCTTCTCTATTCGATGGTCATGATGCCGCCATTAACATCATGCGAAGAATTATACAAGCAACAGGTGTTGAAGTTATTCACTTAGGCCATGATAGGAGTGTCGAGGAAGTGGTTAACTGCGCGATTCAAGAAGATGCTCAAGCTATTGCCATGACTTCTTATCAAGGTGGGCATACAGAATATTTCAAATACATGTTTGATTTGCTAAAAGAGAAGAATGCAGGACATATTAAAATATTCGGTGGCGGTGGCGGGGTAATTCTCCCTGAAGAAATCAAAGAATTAATGGATTATGGGATAACCAGAATTTATTCACCTGATGATGGCCGATCCATGGGTTTACAAGGGATGATAAACGATATGGTTGAAAAATGTGATTTCCCTACAGGTAACCATTTAAATGGCGAGGCCGGTCATTTAATTGATAAAAATCAAAATGCTATTGCCAGGTTAATTTCAGCAGCAGAAAACCATCCTGAGGTTTACAATGAAGAAATACAAAGAATCAAAGATCTTGCGCAAAAGTCAAAGTCTCCAATACTGGGAATTACAGGTACAGGTGGAGCCGGAAAATCGAGTTTGGTAGATGAACTTGTTCGACGGTTTTTAATGGACTTTGAAAATAAAACACTGGGAATAATTTCTGTTGATCCCTCCAAAAGAAAGACTGGCGGTGCATTGCTTGGGGATCGCATTAGAATGAATGCCATAAAAGATTCGAGAGTTTACATGCGTTCTTTGGCAACAAGACAATCCAATTTGGCCTTATCAAAACATGTAAGCGAAGCTTTGGATATCTTAAAAGCGGCTCAATTTGATCTAATAATTCTGGAAACATCTGGTATAGGCCAAAGTGACACCGAAATTCTCGACCATGCTGATTTGAGTTTATATGTCATGACTCCAGAATACGGAGCGGCAACTCAGTTAGAAAAAATCGATATGCTTGATTTCGCTGACCTGATTGCACTTAATAAATTTGATAAGCGTGGAGCCCTTGATGCTATTAGAGATGTAAAAAAACAGTATAAACGAAATCATCAGCTATGGGATGCAAAGGATGAGGACTTGCCTGTTTTTGGAACCATAGCATCGCAATTCAATGACCCCGGAATGAATTCCCTTTACAAAAGTGTGATTGAATCCATCAATGCAAAAACCAAGACAAATTTCAAATCGGAATTTGAATTGACAGGAGGCGTATCAGAAAAAATCTATATCATACCACCTAAACGTACACGGTATTTATCTGAAATTTCGGATACGGTAAGAAATTATAATCAATGGACAGAAAAGCAAAGCGAAATTGCTGAAAAACTTTACGGACTGGATACCGCAATTAAAACACTAAATAAGGAAGACAGCGATGTTCAGGAAAAGTTAAAGAATATATATCAGAGCATTGCGCTTGAGCTGGATCCTAAAAATAAAAAACTACTTGAAGATTGGGAAAAAGAATCAGGACGATATAAGGAATCAGTATTTACTTTTAAAGTAAGGGATAAGGAAATTGAAGTGCCTACGACTGTGGAATCATTATCTCATACGAAAATCTCCAAAGTGGCTGTTCCCAATTACAGAAGCTGGGGAGATATTTTAGAATGGAGTCTTCAGGAAAACTTCCCGGGAAGATTTCCATATACCGCAGGTATTTACCCATTTAAAAGAACGAGTGAAGATCCAACAAGAATGTTTGCAGGTGAAGGCGGACCGGAAAGAACCAACAAAAGATTTCATTATTTAAGCGCAGATATGCCTGCTGCAAGACTATCTACAGCATTTGATTCCGTAACACTTTATGGAAATGATCCTGATTATCGGCCCGATATTTACGGTAAAATCGGTAATTCCGGTGTTTCTATTTGCTGTCTTGACGATGCAAAAAAATTGTATTCCGGATTTAATTTATGCGAACCAAGTACGTCAGTGTCCATGACAATCAATGGACCTGCGCCCATGCTCCTGGCCTTTTTTCTGAATGCTGCCATCGACCAACAATGTGAAATTTATATCCGGGAAAAAGGGATTGAAAAAGATATTGAAAAGAAAATCAAGGAGCTTTATAAAGGAAAGAAGCGACCGGAATACCAAGGCAATTTACCCAAAAATCATGACGGTCTTGGATTAATGCTTTTAGGTGTAAGTGGTGATCAGGTATTGCCAAAAGACATTTATGAATCCATTAAAGAAAAAACATTAAAGGTTGTTCGGGGAACAGTTCAGGCAGATATTCTAAAAGAGGACCAGGCGCAAAATACTTGTATTTTCTCTACAGAATTTGCATTGCGACTAATGGGAGATGTGCAACAATATTTTATTCAAAATGCAGTTCGAAATTTCTATTCTGTTTCCATTTCCGGTTATCATATTGCCGAGGCAGGAGCAAATCCGATTTCCCAATTAGCATTTACACTTGCCAATGGTTTTACCTATGTAGAATACTATTTAAGCCGTGGAATGGACATTAATAAATTTGCGCCGAATCTATCTTTCTTTTTCTCGAATGGTGTTGATCCTGAATACGCAGTTATTGGAAGAGTGGCAAGAAAAATTTGGTCAAAAACTCTTCGTGATAAATACGGAGCAAATGAGCGCTCTCAAATGCTCAAATACCATATCCAAACTTCCGGAAGATCATTGCATGCCCAGGAGATTGATTTCAATGATATCAGGACAACGCTACAAGCACTCTACGCAATTTATGACAACTGTAATTCCCTACATACAAATGCATATGATGAAGCAATTACAACACCAACAGAAGACAGCGTAAGACGCGCAGTCGCCATCCAGTTGATTATTAATAAAGAGCTCGGTTTGACCAAAAATGAAAACCCGATACAGGGATCTTTTATAATCGAAGAACTTACTGATTTAGTGGAAGAAGCCGTACTTACTGAATTTGATAGAATTACAGAAAGAGGCGGAGTACTCGGAGCAATGGAAACCATGTATCAAAGAGGAAAAATTCAAGAAGAAAGTCTTTACTATGAGACACTTAAGCATACCGGTGAATATCCAATTATTGGTGTGAATACATTTTTAAATTCTAAAGGTTCGCCAACCATTATTCCAAATGAAGTCATCAGGGCCACAAAAAATGAAAAAGAATATCAAATTGAGATGTTGGGGCGGCTTCAAGAGAGAAATTCTAATAAAGCGGAAAATGAATTGAGTAAAATTCAAGATGCTGCTGTCAAAAACGAAAACATATTCGAGGGATTAATGGATGCCGTCAAATATTGTTCATTAGGGCAAATTACCACTTCATTATTTGAAGTAGGTGGCCAGTATAGAAGAAACATGTAATTTCAACCCTTCGCTTTATTAATTCGAAATTCAGTAATTACTTTTTCCAAATTACTTAATTTGTTATCGGATTTGGTGATAAAAGTGCTTGCTCCATATTTTTGGCCTTGTTTTAGCCAGTGAGTATTTTCTACACCCGACATCATTATAATGGTGCATTTTGGATAATTTTTCTTTAAAACGCGAAGCGCCATAAGCCCATCCATAACCTCGGTGCCTACACTTAATTGGTAATCCAGAAAAATTATATCCGGATCCGATTTTAAACTATTTAAAGTTCTTTCTGCACTTTTAAAGGACTCCACTTCAAAACCATAGGTAAAGGATAATTTATGCTTTAAAGCCTTTGCAAATAATGGATCATCATCAATAATAACTGCTCTATCCATATAGTAAAATTTAGTGCATCCTGTCGCCTCGAACGCTAAGCTTTGAAATAATTTTTTTCTCCTCTTCTAAAAATTCCTCCCAACGCTTTTTAACATATTCAAGAGGCATGTATTTTTTTGCAAGGTCGATAAAATTTCTATAATGACCGGCTTCTGATACCATGAAATCATAATAGAACTTTCTTAAATACTCCTCCGGGTGGTTTTCATATAATAATTTAAAACGCTCACAACTTCTGGCTTCAATTAATGCGTTTAATAAAAGTTTCTCTACTAGCTGTTGTTCTCTACTCCCCCCTATTCTTATTGATTTGTTTAATTCTGCAACATATTCATCCTTTCTTGCCTGACCCAAATTCATTCCTCTTTTGTTCATTTCGTCAATTACTCTTTCAAAATGACTCCATTCCTCCGCTACAATGGGCGTTAATGCCTCAACAATATCTTTTTTATCGGCATATTGAACAATGAGGGAAATGCATGAAGAAGCTGCTTTTTGTTCACAATAGGCGTGGTCAATTAGAATTTCCTCAACACTTATCTGTGCAAGGTTAATCCATCGTGGATCTGTTGGTAATTTTAATCCTAACATAATTTTTAAAATTAATCATAAAACTGCCATCTAAAACCCAATGAAACTGCATCCGGTCTCTGAACTCCTGTATAATAGGGACTGGAAAAATAACCGGGCACAGCCCAACCTTGGATGAAATAAGGCACTTTAACAAATGCCTGAGCTTGACGGAATTGGAAACTTGCAAATATATCGGGTACAATGGCCTGATCCAATCTGAATTCATCTTGTAAATGAAACTGGAAATTTGCCGGCATGTAAGCATTTCCATAATAGGCTGATCGGTAAAATGCCTCTATTCCAAATTGAATTGAAGATTTTCCACGTGTAATCCTGGATTCAAAATACAGAATTGCTTTCGAGAATATTTCCGGAAATCTAAATACATCCGGACCTCCAGATTTTCCATATTGAACTAATCCTGAAAAGTTCAATTTCCAAAATTTAAGACTTGTTTCTATGCCCGCATAAACGATAGCATTTTCCTCGGAGGTCTGTTTTGCTTGTGCAAATTCATCGTAATAAATATAATTATTGATCCTATGAAAATTCACAAATGGTTTAAAGCTTTGTTGGCCAATTCGAAATCGATATGATGCATTTAAGTTATCGCTTAGTGTTCGGTTAAAATCATTGTTCCAGACAAAATGATTGCTGTTAAATCGATTTTGTACAATATCCGGTGAATAATAAACTCTACTTAAATCAACGTTAAATTTTTTACCACTGATATTTAAGCCAATCCTGTAATCTCCGGGTAATTGACTTTCACCACTTATTCTGATATCCAAACTATCTATGGCTGAGTTAATTTTTTTTCTCAACACCCCTCCAACAAATAGCTCCGTATTCCATTCATTGCTAAAATTGCTGTAAAAGTACCGATGCCTTATATAGCTGCGATAGAAAAACCCCTGTTTAAAACTCCCTCCCAATCCTACTTTATTTTCATATAGGGAATACTGCGTTGTAAAAAGTGTATTATCTGTACTTTGGTAATAGGTGAAATTATAAAATGTATCTGTGTCTGCTAATGAATTATCCGTAAAGCGGTCCTTGATATTTACACGGTCAAATTCATGGAAAAGTCTAAAATCAGAGGTGGAGTCTCGTAATATTTTAAAATGTTGATAAAGGTGGTGATTATTTCTTCTTTCCCAGGTGAAAGCATCATTTAACCAGACATTTGCACTTTGGTACAAATACAAATCATCCGGAATCCTATCTGATAATAAAGGCCTAATCCCACCTTGCTCTTCCACTTCGTGGCTTAGATGAGAATAATGATAAAGGACTTTATACCTTCCATTTTTAGATCTGTAATTGGAATTGTAAATAAAACTCCAATGCTCAACAAGTCGGTCTCTTCCGACATTGGCTAGATTTTTATCAGATGTAAATCGATCTACTTTAAATGTTGAATTGAAATAAGGCCCGATATTCCTGGAAAATTCTGCTCTTAAATTAGAAAAATTATTTGCCCCTTGTACATATTTTAACTCTGTGAATGGCGACCTTGTATTGAAATACCTGACTTCATCGGGATTCTCAAAATACTCATCATAGATATTAATTCCGTAGTTTGTTCCAATGCTCTTCCTTGCTTTATAGAATACAGGAAACAAAGCAGAACCCAAATTTCCCAGATCCTGATAGAGATTATTGTTTATGGTTTGCCAGTTATATCTATGGACAAAATTGATGCTTGTATCCGGATTATACTGGTCCAGTTCGCCATCTATTACATCTATTTCATGAAAATAAAAAGTGGTGTTTTGATTGTAGACCTGTTTCGTGGAATCGTCGAGTATTTGCGCCTCTGAAACCAATGAAAACAAAATTGTAATTGATATGATATAGCATTTTTTTATCATTTAATTGAATTCTGAATCGTTTGTAAAAATTCATCTTCATTATTCAAAAATGCTACCTCTACCGGTAAATAATATGCTTTGTGCTTTTGAAAAAAATCTTTGAATCGAACATCATTGAGTTTTACAAAATCTTTCTCTGTGCACAGAATTGCAGCTTCGGGATATTTCTTTAGCCATGCTTCCATATCTTCAATATCATCTGAAAAATAATCGTAATGATCAGCGTATTTTTTTTCAAAAACGATCTCAAAATTTTGTTTCACATGTTCTACAAAAGGATTTGAATCAGCCAGTCCCGAAACTAAAATAACTTGTTTGGGACATTCATTAGTGGATTCGGAAAAAGAATGAGGCCGACCGTATTTTAGTTTAGTAAAAAAAATTGGCGTATTGTTTTTAGCAAAGTTTGAAACTTTACGTTTGATTGATTCCTGTTTTTCTTCAGGTAAATCATCCGGACATTTAGTTATCACAACGATATCCGCTCTCCTCGCCCCATAGTGAGGTTCTCTGAGCATGCCTGTTGGCAATAGAAAATCATTGTAAAAAGGTTGTTTGAAGGTGGTAAGCAAAATGTTGACCTTAGGCTTTACAAATCTGTGCTGAAAAGCATCATCCAGAATAACAAGATTGACATCATTTTTTTCTGACAGGAGACGAGGAATGGCAAGTGCCCTTTCTTCACAAACAGTAACAAGTGCTTTATTTTTTAGTTTATTAAATATCTGAAGTGGTTCATCGCCTATATCTCTCGCTGTTTTTGTGTCATCGGCAATAATAAACCCTCTGGTTTCGCGACCATAACCCCGACTGATTGTCGCAATGTTATATTCTTTGCTCAGCGAATTTATCAAATACTCCACATGAGGTGTTTTGCCGGTACCTCCTACCCTCAAATTACCAATACTGATTACGGGGATATCAAATTCGACGGATTTTAGTAAGCCCGTGTTAAACATCCAGTTTCTAACAGCTGTAACAAAAGCATAGAGTAATGAAAAGGGAAATAATAATAGTCTTACTAATATCAAATGATTAAGTATTTTGCATTTTAAATTGCGAATCAAAATAACACAAAACTGATGTTATTATGACAAAAATTAAAGACATATCTGAGAGCCTTGAAGAATTTGCCCCCTTGCGATTACAGGAAAATTACGACAATGCCGGTTTAATTTTAGGAAACCCCGAAACTGAGGTCAATGCTATCCTTTTTTGTTTGGATTCAACGGAAGACGTGATAGATGAAGCCATTCAAAAAAAATGCAATTTAGTTATCGCTCACCACCCAATTATTTTTGCCGGCCTAAAAAAAATCCAAAATCAGCACTATGTAGAAAAAACAATTAGAAAAGCCATAAAAAATGATATCGCCATTTATGCTTCTCATACCAATTTAGACAACGTTTATTTAGGTGTAAATAATAAAATTGCAGAAAAGCTCGACTTGATTAATACAAAAATATTAAGGGCCAAAGAAGATGATTCGACAGGTGCCGGACTAATTGGAGAATTAAAAGAATCGTTGAGAGAATCCGAATTTCTCAAAAAAGTAAAAAAGGCCATGTCGGTAGAAGTCTTAAGACACAGTGATTTCCTGGAAAGAAAAATTAAAAAAGTAGCGCTATGCGGGGGTGCCGGAAGCTTTTTAATAAAAGATGCTATTTTGGCAAATGCAGATGCTTTTATAACAGGTGATGTAAAGTATCACGAATTCTTTGAAGCCAATTCTGAAATCTTTTTAATGGATATTGGGCACTATGAAAGTGAGCAGTTTACAATAGAGATTTTTCATAAGGTTTTATCAGGAAAATTCCCTAATATTGCACTCCAATTTTCAGAGGTGAATACGAATCCGATTAATTACTCAACTTAATACATGGAAAGTACTAATAACGTAGCCAAACAACTTAAAGCACTTCAAAACCTTCAATCCATCGATACTAAACTCGATGAAATTAAAAGGCTAAGAGGGGATTTACCAGAGGAACTAAAAGACCTGGAAGATGAAATCGCTGGTTTAGAAACCAGAATTCAAAGAACCAACGATGAAATAGCAAATTTCAATGAAGAAATTTCTAATAGAAAAAATAACATCAAGGATTCTGAAAAGCTGATTGCAAAGTACAAAGAGCAGCAAATGAATGTTAGAAATAACAGGGAGTATGATGCAATCACAAAGGAAATTGAATTACAGGAACTTGAAATACAGGTTTCTGAGAAAAAAATTAAAGAAGCCTACGAAGTTATTGAGCAAAAGAAAGAACAGGTGGGTGAAACACAGGCTCTTTTAGATAACCGCAATAGCGATCTGGAAAATAAAAAGAAAGAGCTGGATGTCATCATTTCTGAATCACAGGATGAGGAAGAAAAATTGATGAAAGACAGACAAAAATCAGTCAACCAGGTTGAAGAAAGACTCCTAAATTACTACGAAAAACTTAGAGCCAACGTGAAAAATGGTATGGCTGTAGTTACCGTTAAAAATGGTGCCGTAGAAGGAAGCTTTATTCAAATACCTCCGCAAAAAATTGCTGAGATAAAAGAGAAAAAGAAAATTGTTTTGGATGAACACTCCGGTCGAATTCTCGCTGACGTAGAAGAAGTGGTAGAAGAAGAAAAACCAAAGAAAAGACGAACTACCCGAACGACGACCAAAAAGAAAACCACAGCAAAAAAAGCTTAAGAATTAAGTCCCTCGAAAAGGGACTTTTTTTATTTTCAGGCTTTGAAAAAATTACTTTACATTTTCTTTGTACTTATCCTTGTTGGCAAAAGCACATTTGCCGATGAGAATAAATTTCCAAAAGAACAATTCCAAAGACTCTACCAATTAAACATTGACACAAGTCAATTAAAGGATGCCACAAATGCCTATTATGTTCTGGCAGAGAATTACAATGACTTTTTATTTCTGCTCATTAATGGAAATTCAGAGTTATTCCAATTATTTAAAAAGAGACATGCTCAAAGGTTGGAAAATATTGAGGTTTCAGGAAGCAGGGAAAAAATAAAAAACTTTTGTGCTGCAGAGATAGATCTGCAATGGGCACTTATCCATTGGCGATTTGGAGAATATTTAAGATGTGGTGTACTCTTAAGAAGAGCATATAAAAGCTTGATTGATCTTCAATCTAAACACCCAGATTTTATTGAAGTAAATAAATCACTGGGCCTTCTTCATATTATACTATCTGCAATCCCTGAAGAATTCCACTGGCTAACGAATCTATTTGGTTTTGAAAATAATTTTGACCGGGGATTTAAAGAGTTATCAAAATGTGTTGATCGAGAAAATGATTTTCAACTGGAAGCCAGTCTTTTCCTTAGTTACGTTTATATATTCATTCTGGATCAAAAAGAGGAAGGATTCAAAGTATTAGAACATATCGCGCCTTTTGATACAAAACTGGCCTCTCTTTCATTTATAATTTTTTGTCATAAAGCAGGAGAAAATGAAAAAGGACTTCAAGAGATTTATAAAAATAAATGGATATTTCCGCCAAAACATCTGGAACCTATAGTTTCTCTTCTCAGAGGAGAGTTGCATTTAAAAAAACTGGAGTACGAGGATGCAATTTTTAATTATAAGAATTTTTTGCTCACTTATTCAGGAAAAGGGTTTGTTTCCAATGCGCGTTTAAAACTGCTTTATGCATACTATCTTCTTGGTGATCTTAGTAAAACCGACTTGGAGATGAATAGAAAAATTGTGGATGAATCTGATTTAATAGTTTCAGATAAATATGCTCAAAAGTTTTTTGGTGATAAGAAGTTGCCCAATAAGGTTTTGCTAAAGTCTAGACTGCTATTTGACGGAGGTTATTTTGAAGAGGCAAGAAATCAAATTCAATTGTATGCCTTATCATCAAAAAAAGATTTAGAACATGAAATTGAATATTATTATAGATTAGCCAGGATTGAACAGAGTTTAAAAAATTTCGAATTATGTATTCCTGCCTTTAAAAAATGCATTGAAATTCAGGGTGATGCCAGTTTTTATTTTGCCCCTAATTCTTGTCTTCAATTGGGCCATATTTATTCATCCAAAGGTGAAAAAGAGAAGGCCGTGTTTTACTACAACCAGGCCCTGGAATATCGAAAATACCCATACAGTCAAAGCATTGAACATCAGTCTAAATCCGCACTTAATGCGTTTGATTCAATTGAATAGAATTTAGATGTCGGGTATCATTGAAGTTTGTTATATGAAACATGGTACCGGTATACACCAGTTCATATAAACATAGATTGGCATGTTCAAATGTATCCATATTCTTAAGAGGATAATTCAGCAAATGAGTTAATAATATTCTCATGGCTCGACCATGCATACAAATAAGTATACAATTTTCATTCTCCTGAGCGAGGATATGGTTCAAAGCTTCAATTTGACGGTACACCACATCTTCCGGACTTTCTCCGCCCTCAATCTTGTGTTGTGTTTCCCCTTTTTTCCAGAGCGTAAGCATTTGATGATAATATGCATCCTCTTCAGGTGTTATGGCCTGCCCTTCTCTATTTCCCCAGGAAATTTCGTTAAGCCCTTCCAGTTTTTCCCACGGAATGCCTTTCGCTATAAATTTTTCTACGCTTTCCCAGCTCCTTTTCAATTTTGAAGTATATATCTTATCAAAGGGAATATGTTGATAAGCCTGAAAGAACGTTTCAGCCTGAAGTCTTCCAAATTCATTTAAACCTGCATCAACGCCACTTCCCTGCACAATTCCTTTTAAATTGAAATCGGTTTGTCCATGTCTGATTAGATATATTTTTTTGACTCCCAAATTTTTAATAAAATTTGCGCGAAGTTAACACCTATCATGATAAAACATAAACCAAGTCTCGAAGAATTAAATAAGATAAATAAAGGTAATATGGGTGAACATCTCGATATTGTTTATACGGACATTGGAGATGATTACCTAGAAGGAAAAATGCCTGTTGATAATAGAACAAAACAACCTTTTGGACTATTACATGGGGGGGCTTCGGTTGTTCTTGCAGAAACGCTTGGAAGTCTGGCTTCTCAGCTTAGTGTTGATGACAAAAAACAATTCTGTGTTGGTATTGAAATCAATGCAAATCATATCAAGGGTGTGCGATCGGGTTATGTGACAGGAAAAGCTACATCCATACATATTGGGAAAAAAACGCATGTTTGGGAAATTAAAATCAAGGATGAACAGGACGATCTGGTTTGTATTAGCCGATTAACCGTAGCCGTAATAGACAAAAGATAATATAAGGTTTAACACAATGCCAGCATGGTCAAATTAGAAAAGGATAAGGCATTTGTAATATTTAAAAAACCATTTGAAAAAGAACTCAATTTTCTAAGTGGTCCCTGGACAAAAACAAATTTATCCCAAAAACCAGAAGAGGGATTTTTATTGGCCCCATTTGATTTGAATAGAAATCAGGCTTATCATATTCAGGGAAAATCAAAATTGATAAGTTCTTTCCCCAAAAACATAGATTCCTTTATCAAAATAAAAAGTTCGAAAGCCTCCAACTCCAAAACGAACTTTACAGACTTGGTTGATAAAGCTATATTAAATATTAAAAAAGGCGATTTTAAAAAAATAGTCTTGTCGCGCTTTGAAATTCAATCTATTTCAAAAGAGTTTGCATTAGATTCTTATTTTGAGAAAATATCAGCGGCCTATCCTGAATGCATGGTCTATTTAATCCATATTCCAAATGAAGCTTGTTGGTTTGGAGCCAGTCCGGAGTTATTAGGCAAGTTTACTTCAAAAAATATATTTCAAACTGTTGCTTTGGCCGGAACGATCAAAAAATCTGATTTTAATAATGGTCAAAACTGGACTGAAAAAGAGATTATTGAACAAGGTTTAGTGACTGATTTTATTATTGAAAAAATTAAAGCTTTTTCACCCAAGATTTTAAGTACAAATGGTCCGGAAAATGTTGAAACTGGAGAATTAATTCATTTAAAATCCAAAATAGAAGCAGAAATTGCTCAGAATTTGGCTATGCAACTTGTTTTGGTACTTCATCCCAGTCCGGCAGTAAGTGGAATTCCTCAAAAAAAGGCCATTGATTATATAAATAACAAAGAAAAATATGAACGCGAATTTTACTCGGGTTTTTTCGGGATTATTGAAGACACAGATGAATTTGAATTTTATGTTAATTTGAGGTGCATGCAATTATTGGAGCAAGAGGCTATTTTATATGCGGGGGCCGGAATTACGGCTGATTCTGACCCTGAAAATGAATATTTAGAAACTTCTAATAAATTAAATGCTTTAAAACGTCATTTTCATGCCTAATCAAACCCATTATGACATTGCACAAATATTACATCTAAAGGGTGTTGAAGATATAGTTATGTCTCCGGGTTCGAGATGTGCGCCCTTGACTATTTCCATGGTTAGACATCCTAAACTAAAAACATATACTTTTTCTGATGAAAGATCTGCGGCATTTATTGCCTTGGGAATGGCGGAGAGCAGGTCAAAACCCATTGCTTTAATTTGCACTTCAGGTACGGCAGTGTTAAATTATTACCCGGCAATTACAGAAGCTTTTTACAGAGGTATTCCACTAATTGTCATAACTGCGGATCGACCTCCTGAATTAATTGATCAATGGGATGGCCAGACCATACGACAAAGCCAGGTATTTAAAAACCACATTGTTGATTCAATTGATCTTCCCGTAAATCTGGCATTGGATAAAAATATAATTTTTGCAAGAAGGTCAATTAATGAAATTATTAATAAGAGCATTTCAACACCGGGCCCGGTGCATATAAATGTCCCTTTGCGAGAACCTTTATATCCGGCTAAAAACGAAAAAATAACTTTCAGCAAGGATTTACCAATTATTAGCGATAATAATCCTGTCAATTTTCATTTTGGTGCTACTGAGCTCAAGAAAGAGATGAATTCTTTCAAAAGAATGATGATTTTGGTTGGGCAAATGCCAATAAACAAAGAGTTAAATCGACTTTTAGCACAAATCTCAAAAGATGAAGATGCAGTCATCATCGGCGATCACATTTCAAATTTGCATCCTAAAGAAAGTTTCATTTGCAACCATGACCTCTTTCTTAAGCGAAAACGTGCAGAGAAATTACCGAAACCTGATTTGCTAATCAGTTTAGGCAGATCAATTCTATCCAAATCACTCAAAAAATACCTGAGAAATCAGGATAACCTGGTTCATTGGCAAGTCGGGTTCTACGGTGCGCATGATACTTATTCAAAACTTCAAAAAACAATTCAGGTGCCCGAATTAAGATTTATTCAATCGGTGCAATCATTTTTCGAATCGGACATCAAATTTGTTAAAAAATGGAAGGAACAGGACCATCAATGCAAAGTTTCCAGAGATTCTAAATTGGAAGGTTTTGAATTTTCTGAAATTTCAGTTGTATCTGAAATAATTAAAAAATTACCAAAAAACATAAATCTACATTTGTCAAACAGCCTTTCTACAAGATATGTCAATCTATTTCAGGATCTAATCCATGAAGGAAATGAAGTGTTTTGTAACAGAGGAACAAGCGGTATTGATGGATGTAGCAGTACGGTCGTTGGCCATGCACTATCGAATCAAAAGAAACAATTATTAATAACAGGAGATCTTGCATTTTTCTACGATAGAAATGCATTCTGGCATAATTACAATTTAAAAAATTTAAGAATTGTCCTCTTAAACAATCACGGAGGTGGTATTTTCAGGGTTATTGATGGGCCTGACAAACAACCTGAATTGGATGAATATTTTGATACAAGGCAAAATTTGAATGCTTTAAATTCTGCCAAAGATTTTGCAATGGATTATAATAAAATCATAAATTTTGAGGAGTTATCAACAATTTTAAAGACATTTTATGATAATTCAGAAAGTGCCAAAATTATTGAAATTGAAACTCAAAAAAATCTAAATGAAAGGCATTTTAAACAGATTCTATCCGATTAAAAATTTGAATTACTCTAATATTTATATTTTTAAAAGTCCATATAGTGGTCTAGAGGATTTAAATGATTATTTTTATCAAGTATATATGCGATTAATATTCATATTTATATCGTTACTAATTGTAGCGTCCTGCAAGGGGCCCGATTTGGCAGATCCTATTTCTGTGGACTTAAACGGAGATATGTTTGCCGATCTGGATGGAAGCTTATGGTCATCCGGATCAGAAAATTCAGCCACAATAAATTATTTGAATAATGAAATTCATGTTGAAGGCTATCTAAGTAGTGATGGAATCATTCGAAACCACATCAGTATAATTGTAAAGGAAACCACTGAAGGCACTTTTAATTCTCAAATTGCCAAAGGGACTTATTATGATGTACAAAGCAAGTCAACATTTATTTCTTCCAATAATTGCAATGTTGATATATTGAATCTCGACCTCGATGCTAAATTAATAAGCGGCACCTTTTCATTCAATGCCTTGCCTTTGGATTCAGGAGAGAGCATTGAAGTTTTAAATGGAGAATTTAATAATGTTAATCTAAGAATAGTAGAATAATGACATTTGAAGAAGCACAAGATAAAGTAAAAACGCTTTCAAGTAAACCGGATAACGATCAATTATTAAAACTGTATGCTTTGTATAAGCAAGGAAGCAGCGGTGATAATCTTGGAGCTGCACCGGAAAATGCCTTTGATTTTGTGGCCAAAGCTAAACACGAAGCCTGGGCTGCTTTAAGAGGTAAAACAATGGAAGATGCACAGAATGAATATATTTCCTACGTAGAAACTTTATTGTCAGAAGACCAATCCTAGTCTTTTTTAGCCGTCATTCTATCGTAGCGGTAATTCTTATAAAAAATATTAAGAATAACTCCACCCAGTACAAGTAGCATCCCAAAAATGATTTTTAGGGAATAATGTTCGTCAAATATGAATATCCCCGCGGCTAAAGCAAAAATAAATCCTACATAATTTATCGTGCTGACTTTCTGGGCCTCATCGGCCTGATAAGCTTTAGTCATAAAGTATTGCGCGAATTGTGTTAAAATTCCAATCAACAAAAGATAAAGCCAATCCAGCCCTACCGGAGTCACCCAGTCAAAAAATGAATAAATGATACAAAAGGGAAGCGCAATTATCGGGAAATACATAATGATGACCATTGGGTGATCGGTAAAACGTAATTTCCTAATACTGTTGTAGGCTATTCCCGAAAAGAATGCAGACCCCACTCCCATTAAAAAATGAATGGTCGAAATCCTGGTATCGAAGCCTTTTATTAATATAATTCCGGCTAGCGACATTGCGAAAAACAACCATTGGGTTTTGAATACTTTTTCTCCAAGGAGATAGATTCCAAACATAGCTGTGAAAATCGGAGTGAGATAACGGATTGTAACCGCACTTGCCAATGGCATATTTTGAAGTGTTGTGAAATATAGTACTAGCGCCAATACGCCAAAAAACCCTCTTAGAAATAGAAATCTTTTATTGTTTCCCCAGGGTGAAATTTTATTATACCTGATAACGGAATAGCTCATAATTAGAGAAATCAATGACCTAAATAAAATAATTTCCATCACCGGAATATGCGGAACCAGCTTTACAAAAATATTCATTAATGTAAATAGGAAAGTCGCTGCGAGCATGTACCAAACTCCGAGTGAGAATACTTTTTCAGGGGGATTCACCGAGCGAAAATAGGGTTTTGAAATGGCTTAAATAAATAGAAAAGGGTATAAATCAAAATCGACTGAGAATATATTGAATTGCTAAAAAATTTTTCTTCTTAATCGACCAAAGCTTAACTTGCATAGACATCAAATCAATTGTCTATCAATTATTTCTACAAACCGGATCTGGATAGCACTTTTCTTTCTAAAGAAGAATCCCATTATGCGAGCAGGGTTCTCCGAATAAAAAATGGAGATATCATTCATGCCTTTGATGGAATAGGACATTTACAGGTATTGGAATGTAAAAATTCAAAGAGTGACAAAATGGAAGTATCCATTGTCGAGTCAAAAAAAATTGAGCGCCTCAGAAAGCACAAAATTCATATAGCCATTGCGCCTACCAAAAAAATAGACCGGGTTGAGTGGTTTCTTGAAAAGTCTGTTGAAATAGGGATAGACAAAATTTCTTTCATCAAAAGCAGACATAGCATTCGGAATGTGATAAAGGAAGAGCGGATTGACAAAACAATTTTATCCGCTGCCAGACAGAGTGGAAATTTTGTTTTACCTGAATGGAGTCCCATTGAACCCCTTGAAAGTTTCATTCATAAAAATCTTCATATCGAAGAAAAATATATTGCACATTTAGATAATTCGAATCCTTCAGAACAGAAAAATTTTGAGGATATACATAAAAACAAAAATGAATATTTAATATTAGTTGGACCCGAAGGTGATTTTTCAAGCGAAGAAATTAATTTGGTAAAGGAGGTCGGGTTTAAATCGCTAAGCCTTGGCCAATCTAGATTAAGAACTGAAACTGCGGGAATCGTATCGTGTTTATATCTTAATTTGATCTAATTTTAATTCAACAATTTGAAAATTTATCGTTATATAAATTAGTGCATAAACTGTATTCAATGAAAAGTACCTTTTTTAAATCCCTTTTTGTACTTGTTTTAATGATTATTTTTGGCTTTCAGGTAAAAGGTCAAGCTTCATTTAAAATTGCTAAACTTCAATACGACGGAGGCGGTGATTGGTATGCGAATAAAACCTCAATTCCCAATTTGATTGCTTTTTGTAATAAAAATTTAAAGACCAATATTTACAAAGAGGAAGACATTGTGCATGTAAACAGCCCGGATATTTTCTCCTATCCATTTATACATATGACCGGCCATGGCAATGTAGTTTTCTCATATTCAGATGCACAAAATCTCAGGAAATATCTTGAAGCCGGTGGTTTCCTGCACATTGATGATAATTATGGCCTTGACAAATTCATAAGAGAGGAATTAAAAAAAGTGTTTCCGGAAACTGATTTAATTGAAGTGCCTTTTACACATCCCATATATCATCAGACCTATGATTTTGACCAGGGTTTACCCAAAGTTCATGAACACGATAATGAAGCTCCCCGGGGATATGGGATTATCCATAAAGGTAGACTGGTAGTATTTTATACCTATGAATGTGATTTAGGCAATGGCTGGGAGGATCAGGAAATATATAATGACCCCGAATCAGTACGGCAATTGGCGCTGAAAATGGGTGCGAATATCATTGAATATGCCATAAGCGAGAATATTAACTAATCGACTGACAGCATTCAATTAATTTTTCAAACACGTTGTGCCAATACTTTCTGTATATATTTTCCCAATATGTCGAATTCAAGGTTTACCGGCGTACCTTTTTCAAAATGTTTAAAATTTGTGTGCTCATAAGTAAAGGGAATAATTGCTACACTAAACATTCCATCTTTAGAATCTACCACAGTCAAACTCACACCATTAACACATATTGATCCTTTCTCTACAGTAATGTTTCCCAGTTTATCATCGTATGAAATATAATATTTCCAGCTCCCTTCAAGGGTTTCAATTTTTTCTACAATGCCAATTTGATCAACATGTCCCTGAACAATGTGGCCATCGAATCTCCCATTGGCGGGCATGCACCTTTCCAAATTAATGACTCTCCCCTTTTCCCAGGTATTTAATGCTGTCCGGTTTAGGGTTTCTTCTATGGCCGTAACACTGTATAGACTATCATCAACTTCAGTAACGGTAAGACATACACCATCATGGGCAATGCTCTGATCGACCTTTAACTCATTTTTGAAAGGTGCATCTATCCCGAAGTGAATATTTGTACCTTCTTTTTTAATGGTTTTAATTTCGCCAAGATTTTCTATTATACCGGTAAACATTATTTCCCTCTCCCTTGTAAAATGATGAAAATTGTAAAAAATAATATTCTAAGATCTAATGCTATAGACATGTTTTCCATGTAAATTATATCATATTTCAAACGCTTAATCATTTGATCTATATTTTCTGCATATCCAACTTTAATCTGGCCCAATGAGGTTATACCAGGTTTTACTTTATGTAAATGTCGGTAATGAGGTGCGCGCTCGATTATTTTATCAATAAAATATTGTCTTTCCGGTCTTGGGCCAACTATTGACATTTCACCCTTCAATACATTTATAAATTGAGGTATTTCATCAATTCGTGTTTTTCTCATGAATCTTCCCCAGGGTGTAATTCTCGGGTCGTTTTTTGAACTCAATGCCGGACCGTTTTTTTCAGAATCCACATACATCGATCGAAATTTTAAAATTTTAAATTTTCTACCTTTATAACCGATTCTTTCCTGTTTAAAGAACACCGGGCCTTTGGAGGTTGTTTTAGTGATAATTCCAAATATCATAATCAAAGGTGAACCAATAATTAATACCAGTAATGAGATCGTAAAATCTCCAAAGCGTTTTATTAACTTCTGCCAGCCCGGCAATAATTCCTGTCGGATTTCGATAAGTGGTGTTCCGAAAAAATGACTCACCTTTACAGATCCCAATAGAATTTGGTAGATATCGGGCGTAACTGAAATCTTTACGTCGATACCGGCAAGGCGGTCTAAGATTTCACTTAGTCTGGGGTAGTTTTCTGAATTAAGTGCAATTATTACCTCTTCAGTATTTGTTCTTCGAATTACTTTTTCCAGATTGTCAAGATTACCAAAATCTCGCAAATTGAGTTCAGGGTTAAACTTAGAATTATCCGGATAAAGTACCCCAATTATATTTAATCCAAGATATCGGTGAAATTTCAAAAGTTCTGAGAGTAATTCCTCAGCTACGTCTCCTGTGCCAATAATGATTGAATTGAATTGAATTTTCCCTTTTATCATTTGATTTTTTAACCAGGTCATGAGAATTAACTTTTCAACCAGAATAGCGATCAGTTGAATCCCAAATAGGGCTGAAAATGTGAGGTAATATTGGGTGTATTTTGTAACACCAACATCATCAAGTAAAATGATAAAAAAAAGGACTATGACCCCGAAGAAAGTAGATACGACAAGAGAAAAGGTATCTTTTAAACGCGACCTTCGATGTACTCTATCATAAAAACCCCAGGACCAGTAAATTAAAATCCAAAAGAAGCCCACCGTAAGTGAAGCATATACAAATTTCGGTGTTAACCCGATAATCTCTTCATCGAGAATGTATTTTCTATACTGATAAAAAACAGCATAGGCTATTACAGAGATAAAATAATCTGCAATTACAAAAAGGACAGTATTGATTCTTCGTTTCAAATTTCCGGTACAATCAATCGTATATTGTCAATGGCCAGGTAATAATCCTCAGAACCGTCTGAGGGAGGGCTACTAAACACGAGGTTAAAGGCTTGTCCCGGCGCAATGGAAAAATCATCTATTAATGCAAAATAAACTTTCGTCCATCCATCGGGGCTGGCAGTTAAAAAGGGAGTAATTCTAAAATAAAACTGATTATTTATTTCAAGTCCTGTAGTAAAAATAATATTGGATTTATAATCAAATTCCATCCAAACCTGGCTGGCATTTAATGGAATCCCAAATTGCTCAGCGCTGGTAAAACTTATGCTATCAGTTGAGCCGGCACTTATTTCGACAAGGCCAAGTGCTGTTCCATTGATATCTATAAATAAATCGCTGTTGGTAGAATCTTTATTAATAACCTGTAAGGTAGTAGGACAACCAAGACAGGATCTGTACTTTCGGGTCAGACCGGTTTCAAAATCATCCGTTACTTCCTGAACAAAAAAAGCATCATCGGTATAAGAAGTTTTTGGAGTGACCTCTGTGATTTTGCCATTTTCTAATATTAATTGCTCTGTATATCCATTATAATAAGGATATATTTCATGTATACTGTTGAATCCCGCATCCTTGACTATTCCCGGTCTTAATGTAACTACACTTGATCCTGCACTTAAAACAGGAATTGTTATGCTTTCATCGTTAAAGGAATAAACACCAATAAAAATATTATCAACTGTTACCCATACATCCTGAACATTGGCCGAAGGTGGCAAATCATTAATGCCCTCAACTTCAAATTTTGAAATCTTTAAATAGCTGGGTATTTCTTCAGATGGATTTATTACATCACAAGCAGTAAGAATTAAGCTAAGGAAAAATAATTTTAATGTAGTTTTGAACATTGATAGGCTTAAGTTTTAAAAGTAGCTATTAATTATTAACGGAGAAAGCTATTATTTCTGATGGTATTTAAGGATGATTACAAACATAAAGGATTAAGAAAAAGATTAGTTAAGACAATTCAGAGCAAAGGTATAAAAGATGAAAATGTATTGGAGGCTATTTCAAAAGTTCCAAGACATATTTATTTCGACAATGCCCTTTTGCACCACGCTTATGAAGACAAGGCTTTTCCAATAGGTTATGAACAAACTATTTCACAACCGTATACCGTAGCAAGACAAACTGAATTACTTGAAGTTAAAAAGGGCGATAAAGTATTGGAAATTGGAACCGGATCTGGTTATCAGGCTTGTGTATTGGCCGAAATGGGTGTGGATCTATACACCATAGAATCAGTGTCAGGATTATACGAACGTTCAAAAAAAATTATTTACAGTCTAGGTTATAAAGTCAACTGTTATTTTGGTGATGGCACAATTGGGTTGACCAAAAAGGCCCCATTCGATGGTATTATCGTAACGGCAGGTGCCCCCAAAATTCCTGAATCATTAAAAAAACAATTGAAAATCGGAGGTAAATTAATTATCCCTGTGGGTCAGCATCAAACCCAAACCATGCTTCGCGTTGTTAGAGAAACAGAAGAAAAATTTAGGGAGGAAGATCACGGCATGTTCGTATTTGTTCCATTAAAGGGGAAAGAAGGCTGGTAGATCTAAATTTCTTATAATTGTACATTAAATTAATACGATGAAAAGAGTCTATATCTCAATCACAATTACACTGATTCTAATAAGTCAATTTGCACTAGGTCAGTCAGTTAAAACAATCCCTTGCGCTACAGATCAGGCCATGGATAAGTACTTTTTAAGCAGTCCGGAAAAAAAATCGGACTATTTAAGAGAATTGTCCAATTTCAATGAATTAGCAAAACTTCAAATTGGAACAAAATCCAAAACTGCCTTTATTATTCCAACAGTTGTCCATGTAATTCACTTTAACGGCAATGGAAACATAAGCGATGCTCAGGTTCTGGATGGAATCAATCAAATAAATGAGGATTTTAAACGCGAAAATGCTGATACCTCCGATACAAGGGCTTTATTTAAATCCTATGCCGGTTCTCTCGATATAGAATTTAGACTAGCCAAAAAAGACCCAAATGGCAATTGCACAAATGGTATTGTTAGAGTAAATGATTCAAAAACCAACAATTTTGGTGGGCAAGATGCTTTAATCAGCAGCTGGGACAATACAAAATATTTCAATATTTGGATTGTCAATGATATTGAAAACTTTACAGGAGGCGGAGGAGTAATTTTAGGATATGCTTATTATCCAAGCAACGGAAATAATCCATTATATGGACTAGTGAATCGCAATGATGCCTGGGGAAGAATTGGCAATATAATATATCAGGGAAGGACGCCAACGCATGAAGTTGGACATGCGCTGAATTTAGCCCATACTTTTAATGGGTCTTGCGGAAGTGATTGTAGCAGTTCCGGAGATTTTGTATGCGATACGCCCCCTGCTTCTTCTCCAACTCAGGGCTGTAATTTGAATTTAAATTCCTGTACTAATGACTCCCAGGGCCCCTCTCCTTTTACGACAGATGTGAAAAATCAAATTGAAAACTATATGTCATATGACGATTGTCAAAACATGTTTAGCCAGGGTCAGGTGTCAAGAATGACAAGTGCATTAACAAGCATAAATAATTTGATAAATTTAACATCAACCCAAAACCTGATTAATACAGGAACAGATGATGCTTATTTTTTTACAGCACCAAATTGCGCACCAGTTGCCCAGTTTTCTGCGGATAAAAAAATCAATTGTGTTAATGGCTCATTTCAATTTGAAGATTTTTCATTTAATTCCATTAAAGATTCAACATGGAGCTACAATTGGTCTTTTCCGGGTGGTTCACCTTCAAGTTCAAATCTTGAAAAACCTGTTGTAACTTATAATCAGGCCGGTCAATACGATGTGAACCTTACTGTTAGTAATAACAACGGATCATCTGCTATACTAACCAAAAGCAATTATATCGACGTTTTAAATGGCTCGGGAAATTTTATTGCTCCTAGAAAAGTATTTTTTACAGAAACGGGTTTTCCCCTTTATCAAAACGATCAAAGTCTATCCTGGGATATTAATAACAAAAATAATTCTGCATTTACATGGGAAAGAAATACCAATGCATTTTTTAGTGCTCCTGCAAGTCTGCAAATCAGAAATTTTAATAATTCGGGAAATGGTGAAAAAAATTCATTGATAACACCAGTTGCCGATTTAACACAAATAAGCAATGCTTATCTCAATTTTTGGATTGCCTATGCGCAAAGAAACAATGAAGTTGAACTTTTAAATATTTCTTACAGCAATGATTGCGGCGCTACATGGAGTCTTTTAAAATCAGAATTGAGCATTTTTTTATACAGTCGGTCAAAAATCAGTAATTCTGAGTTTGTTCCTCTTAGCTCTAATGAATGGGCGCCTTATTCATTGGACATTTCTAATCTTGCAGGTCAGGATAATTTAAAATTTCAACTGGAGTTTAAATCATTGGGTGGAAATAATATTTACATCGATGATTTTGAAATCTCGCAGTCACCCTTAACTCAAATAAGTAATTCAATTGAAAATCAGGAATTTAAAATTTTTCCAAATCCATCAAGCGGTTTTTTCTCAATAGAAGCGAGAAATTTCTTCAAGGATGAGGGAACACAATTTGTAGTAGTAAATAATCTTGGAAAAATAGTTGCCGATTTTGAATTAGATCCCAAGCAAACACGAACGAATATCGATTTAAGTCATTTACCAGCTGGAATGTATTTGCTTAAACCATTAATCAGTAAAGGGGCACGCACAAAACTCATTATTGAATAATGATAAATTCAAAAATTGCATCAATTTTATTTGATGAAGGCATTTACAAAATTCCTGAAACTAAATCGGGTTCATTAAACAAAAAATTAGACATTCATGGAAATAGAGATAGTGTTATTCTATGCCTTTTCATCAATGATGATTTTTCTCATCCCCATGACGAAGAGTTGGTATTAGCTGAAAATATAATGAACTCAATAAAGATTGGTAAAAATGATTTCGCATGGGCCTATTCAAAATCAGCTTGGGAGAACCACAATTTTGAATACTCTTATATTTTTATTTTTGCGGCTCAGGAACATAAAGGTGAAAATAATCTACCTTTAAATTCATGGTCTAATATCGAGAATTCCAAAGTACTAAAAACATATTCCCTAAAAGAACTTATCTCTGACCAAAATAAAAAGCGGGAACTTTGGGCCTGCTTAATTGATTTTAACAATAAATAATATTCTATTCCATAATAAATATCAAATGATTAAATTTTTACAAATGAAATATCTAAGTCTTATACTATTGCTGAGTGTAATCTTAATCTCAGGATCATTTGCCCAACATGTACACAGCATTAAATGTGGTGCAGATCAAGCGCGCGAAGATATGATAAAACTTTATCCGGAAATGGCCCAGAACATGCAAAAAGCTGAAGCAGATATAGCACATTATCTATCTAAAAATCCCCAAAGAAAAAGTCAAACGACTTTTGTTGTTCCTATTGTTTTTCATATAGTTCATGAAAATGGACCTGAAAATATATCCAATGCTCAAATTATTGCTGCACTTGATGAATTGAACAGGGATTTCCAAAAATTAAATTCAGATACTTCATCTATTGCATCTTCATTTCAACCTATTATCGGAGATATGGACATGGAATTTAGATTGGCCACAAAGGATCCAAATGGCAATTGTACG
The DNA here is from genome assembly GCA_040218795.1 of Cytophagales bacterium. Classification (GTDB taxonomy): domain Bacteria; phylum Bacteroidota; class Bacteroidia; order Cytophagales; family CCMP332; genus CCMP332. Next base: position 146,813 of record JAVJQT010000006.1, read on the forward strand.
AATGGTATTGACAGAATTTACGATCCAACCTTTACAAATCACGGTGGTTGCCCGGGAGGCTCTTGCAACGTTCCAAAACCAAATGCATGGGATAAAGACAAATATTTGAATGTTTGGATTGTAAAATCAATTGCTAGTGGTGCCGGTGGTTATGCCTATCTAGCATCGCAAAATGTCCCTCAGGGTTTTGACGGAATTGTGGTTTTATATACGCAATTCGGAGTGGGTAGCTCGAGAACACTGACGCATGAAACCGGTCATTATTTCAATCTTTATCATACCTGGGGACAAACCAATAATCCTGGATTGCCTTCAAACTGTAATGATGATGATAATGTTAATGACACTCCTAATACTATAGGAAATGCAAGTGGTTGTAATCTATCCAGAGTGTCTTGTTCAAGTCTTGACAATGTTCAAAACTATATGGACTACTCAAATTGCCCAAGTATGTTCACAGTTGGACAGGTGGCAAGAATGGATGCTGCCATTAACGGAGGATTCTCATGGGTAAGATCAACCCTTGTATCTCCATCCAACCTTTTAGCGACTGGTACCGATGATGCAACTTATCAAGGCACACCCGCTTGTCCGGTAACTGTCGTTTTTCAGGCCAATAAAAATAAAGAATGTGAAGGTGGTGTGATTAATTATACCGACAAATCCTTCCATGCATTAGCTGATGAAAATATCTGGACTTATAATTGGACATTTCCGGGAGGAACACCTTCGACATCAAATTTAAAAAACCCTTCAGTAACATATTTAGTACCGGGAACTCATGATGTTAGTCTTTCTATTGATATTCCTTCAGCTTCATCGCCGGTTAACTTAAGATCAAATTTAATTGAAATAACCCCTGGCTCCGGTACATACATAGGACCTTATTTGGAGAAATTTGATGATCCCTTGTGGCCAAGTAATTCTGATGCAAGCCTGATATGGACAAGGGAAAAACCATCAGGAAGCCTATTCCAATTCCAGCGATCAAGCAACAGTTTTTATTCTCCGCCATCAAGCATTTATCTTAATAATTTTGCATTTAACAATAGCGGTGAATTTGACTTAATAACCCCAATAGCAGATTTGACACAGTTGCAGCCCGGAAGTGCATTTTTAAACTTTCAAGTGGCTCATATTCAAAGAGCTACCGAGTTAGAAAGCATTTTACTTTGGGTGAGTGATGATTGTGGACAGTCATTTAATTTTATTAAGGCCTGGAATTCAAATATCATAAATACTTCATCTGCCAGTAGTTCTGCATTTAATCCAACTGATACAAGCGAATGGAGCTTTGTTAGTTATGATATTTCTAATTATGCAGGAATGGATAATATACAATTCATGTTCAGATTTAATGCAAATGGCGGAAATAACTTATGGCTAGATGATATTCACATTTCAGATTCAGACCAACCTGTTCCTTTGACTACAGGGTTGAAAACAGACATATTTGGTAATCTTAATCTTTATCCAAATCCTAACAATGGTGAATTCACTTTGGAATTCAACCATAATGGTACTGAAGAAGTTAAGATTGAAATAGTCAATTTAATTGGAGAGTCCGTTGACATAAAATTGTCAGATTCAATTCAAAAAGGATGGAATAGCCTGAGAATAAATACCAAATCCAATAAATTGGAACCCGGTATTTATGTCATTAAAATGAATTTAGGAAATGATTGGATTACAAAAAGGGTGATAATTCAGTAATTCTTTAAAATCAAATAGTGTATCAAAGGGGACCTTATGGGTCCCTTTTTTATTTTCATGACTTTAAATAAATTTTTATGTATTATTTTTAAAGTTCAAGATATTGATGATACCTAATAATCAGTACAATAAGCCAATACATTAATTATAAATCAATGAAAAGATATTTATTATCCAATTTATTAACCTTTGCGTTTATCCTAACAAGTAATTTCAACTCGAATGCCCAAAGCAATAACTGGTGTTTGACAGACCAATTGCATCAGCAAAGAGTTGCCGAAAATCCAGAGCTAATTAGAGAAATGGATGAATTCGAACAATATATGTCCAGAATACAGAATTCAAACACGAAATCCAGTATAACTTATACCGTACCTGTGGTTTTCCATGTTGTCCATGAAAACGGTTCGGAAAACGTTCCCAGTTCATATATAAAGGCTATAATGGAGGAACTAAACAGAGATTTTCAAAAGTTAAACCCGGACACCTCGGGAATTGTTACGGCATTTCAGGGAATAATTGGTGATCCCGATTTTCAGTTTAGATTGGCCACGAAAGATCCGAATGGAAATTGTACCAATGGAATTACCAGAACCTTTGATCCTGCATATACCAATGATGCCAGACAGAATTACCGACCCATTATGTGGCCAAGAGATAATTACTTAAATATCTGGGTGGTTAAACAGCCCGGAGCGGGAAGTGCTGCTTTTGCTTATCTTCCTTCAGGTTCGACGCCTGCACCATTCGATGGTATAGTGATTGGCTACCAGTATATCAATCCAAGTAACAATCAGTTTTCAGTGACATTGACACATGAAGTAGGGCATTACTTTAATCTATTCCATACCTGGGGTTCTCAATCCGGTGGCGTTGGAACTGGTCAGCCGGGAGATCCTGCCAACTGCAATGACGATGATCAGGTGACAGACACACCCAATACAATTGGAGCCACAGGCTGCAATAACCCGCAATCTTGCGGATCTTTAGATAATGGTCAAAATTATATGGATTATTCATTCTGTGGATCTTATATGTTCACAATGGGCCAGGTCAGCAGAATGCAAAATATCATACCTGCAAGAACATATCGATCCAATTTAGTTTCTACCTCAAATTTAATTGCAACCGGTACTGATGATGCATCATATGCAAACCCTGCCTGTCCTCCTACAGCCGACTTTATAGTTAATAAAGCAAAAGAGTGTGAGGGTGGCACTTTTTCATATACCGACCGATCATTTCATGCTTTTGCCAACCCGAGTTCGTTCACTTATAACTGGACATTCAATGGGGGAACACCAGCCACATCTTCCTCGCAAAACCCTTCAATTGTCTATAATACAGCAGGAATTTATGACGTTTCCTTATCTGTAAGTTTACCTTCTATAAGTCCGAATACCGATACCAGAAGCAATTTAATTGAGATCATTCCCGGGAGTGGATCATTTATTGCTCCTTATGTTGAACAAGTATCTGAGCCTACCTGGCCAAATAATCCGGATGCCAGCCTCAATTGGCAACGGGATAAACCTTCAGGAAGTTTATTTCAGTTTCAAAGATCTACCAATGGCTATTATTCCCCCCCTTCCAGTATTTATTTAAATAATTTCAGTTTTAATGGAAATGGCCAGTTCAATTTGATTACGCCAATTGCAGATCTTACAAATATGCAGGCCGGAAGTACTTTCCTTAATTTTCAGGTTGCTCATGCTCAAAAAGGTAGTGAACAAGAGGGGATATCATTATGGATTAGTACAGACTGCGGTGAAACATTTTCATTTGAAAAATCATGGGGAGGAAGTACAATAAATTCAGTTCCTGCATCCAGTTCTTCATTCACACCTGCTGATACGAGTGACTGGAATTTTATCAGCTATGATATTTCGAATTTAGCAGGACTTGATAATGTTCAATTTAGGTTGAGATTTTCTGCGAATTCCGGCAATAACTTATGGTTGGATGATATTCATATTTCTGATTCTGATCAGCCTTATCCATTAACAGTTGGGTTTAGGAAGGACTTATTTGGAGAATTCAACCTTTACCCTAATCCAAATGAAGGCATATTTACATTGGAATTCAATGTAATAGAAAATGATGATGTAAGTATTGAAATAGTAGATATTATTGGTAAATCAATCCCAATAGAACTGACTGAAAAAATTCAATCGGGTTGGAACAAAACAATAATTGACACTAAAAAATATGAACTCAACGAAGGGGTCTATTTCCTAAAATTAAATTCGGGAAATCAGGTTTTCTCAAAACGATTGATAATTCAATAATTATTAAATATTCTATTTAAAGGAGGCATTGTCCTCCTTTTTTTATTTCAGCGGTTAAATCAAACCCTGATAAAATTGGATATTTGATTTTATTATAAGTAGAACAAATCCATCATGGAAAAAACCAAACTACTGCTTGCTATTACAATGACCCTTATTTTAACTACTAAGGTCTTCTCCCAAAATTTCTATGATGAGTGTGGTTTGGACGCCGCTATGAAAGAACTCGGAAAAAATGATCCGGATTATTACAGAACCGAAGCCGAATTGCTTGAATTCACTCAAAAATTTATTCAAAATAAAGCAAATAAACAGACAGAGGCACAGTATATCATCCCGGTTGTAGTACATATAGTCCACGAAAACGGCCTTGAGAATATTCCATCAGAAAATATTTTGGATATGCTTAGAATTGTTAATGAAGATTATCAACGTAGGCAGGCTGACACCGCACAGGCTGTACCACCGTTTAATGCAATTATTGGAAAACTCGATATTGAATTCAGGCTGGCAACCAAAGACCCTAACGGCAATTGCACCAATGGCATCACAAGAACTTATGATCCAATATTTACCAATAGTGGACAAGGAATAAGACCTATCGTATGGCCTCAGGATAAATATCTTAATATTTGGATCGTCAAAAGTATCGGAAGTGGAGCGGCTGCTTATTCTTATTTCCCTTCAAACAACAACCCCAATGATGGAGTCGTATGTCTATACGATGGAATGGGAAGCCTTCCCCCGGCAAGTAGTAATTCAGATGCCAGAAGAATGCCACATGAAATTGGTCATTATTTAAATTTAAGACATCCATGGGGTGATGGAAACGGATGTGGAGATCCATCAAACTGCAACACTGATGACGGAATAAGCGATACACCCAATACCCTCGGCTTCTGTGGTGGATGTAATAATTCTTACACAACCTGCGGAACATTGGACAATTCACAAAACATAATGGACTATGGTAATTGTGAAATGATGTTTACCCAGGGTCAAATGAATTGGGCTGAGGCTGCATTGAACAGCTCCGTCGGACAGCGAAACAATCTCTGGTCACAAGCAAATTTAAGTTTTACAGGCACAGATAGCCTTTCATATGCAATTGCTTCTTGCCCTCCTACCGCCGATTTTGGTGTCAACAAAACCAAGAGTTGCGAAGGCGAAACATTTAACTTTAGCAATAAGTCATTTCACGCTTTTGCAGATAAAAACAGCTTTATTTATAACTGGACTTTTAACGGTGCTTCAATTCAAAATTCAAGTTTAAAAGACCCTACTGTAACTTATAATTCCGCGGGTTTATTTGATGTATCTCTGTCAGTAAGTATGCCCAATACCAACGCGGATACGATGATAAGAACTGATTTAATGGAAATTGTTCCAGGAAGTGGCAATTATATTGGCCCTTATTTGGAGCAGTTTTCAGATATCGCCTGGCCAAATAATAACGATACAAGTTTAAACTGGGATATTACAAAACCTCAGGGAAGTATATTTCAATTTCAAAGATCTACCGCTGCATCGTTTTCGGCACCCTCAAGTGTTTACTTAAATAATTTTAGCCACAACAACAATGGTGCTTTTGATTTGATAACACCCATTGCAGATTTAACTCAATTACAAGCAGGTAATGCTTTTCTAAATTTTCAGATTGCTCATGCCCAAAAATCAAATGAGTTAGAGAATTTATTTCTTTGGGTGAGTACTGATTGTGGCGAGTCATTTGATTTTATAAAAGTCTGGAATACAAATATTATAAATACAGCTCCCGCAACGTCCAATGCATTTATACCTACAGATACAAGCCAATGGAGTTTTGTAAGTTATGACATTTCAAATTATGCCGGAATGGATAATGTACAGTTTATGTTCAGATTAAATGCAAATTCGGGAAATAATCTTTGGTTGGACGATATTCATATATCGGATTCAGATCAACCCGTGCCCTTAACAACAGGCATTAGAAAGGAATTATTTGGTGAATTTAATCTGTATCCAAATCCAAATTCGGGATTGTTCACTATTCAATTCTATCACAATGGAAATGACAAAATAAGTGCGGAAATTATTGATATAATTGGCCAATCAATACAAATTGATTTATCAAAAACTATTCAATCCGGTTGGAATACAGTCAGGGTGAATAGCAAAGATTTTAATCTCAAACCGGGTGTCTATTTTATAAAACTAACATCCGGAGATAATTCCTATTCAAAAAGATTTATTATCAAGTAGAATTAGGGCCAATCAATAAATAATACTGGCGGAAGCAATTCCGCCTTTTTTATAATACCTGTTCTAATTTAGAATGAAGTGCAGGTCCGCGTAGATTTCTTGCGATTATTATCCCCTTCTCATCCAAAAGGAAATTAGCCGGAATTCCGGTAATATTGAAATCTTTTACAACCCCCGATTGCCAGTATTGAAGATCAGATACCTGAGGCCAGGTCATATTGTCCTGCTCTATTGCATTTAACCATTGTTCCCTATTTTTATCGAGAGATACTCCGAATATTTCAAATCCTTTTTTGTTGTATTTTTTGTAAGCAGCTACAAGATTTGGGTTTTCCTGTCGACAAGGGCGACACCAGCCCGCCCAAAAATCAACTAATACCACTTTTCCACGGTAATCTGACAGATTTAAAGTTTTTCCATTAGGATTGGGAAGAGCAATGTCAGGCATTTGTTTTCCAATTGCCAGTTTTTGCTCCATTTCTCTTTTAATTTTTTGCTCTGCTACAGCCTGTTCGATCTCCGCTCGTTTATTATTAAACTGGCTAATAAATCTAATTTCAAATTCATTCAATTCTTCTTTTGCCTCTATTTCCTTCACCTTTTGATCAAAAAAGTCGAATTGCTCTACAGGGTTGAGATAATTTACCAGGGCATATCCTGCAACGATATTTCCTGTTCCAAGGGAATCAACAAAGGACTTAACCCACTCATTTTGTGAATCTAGTTTTCCAATTAATTCATTTCTGATATCCTCAGATTTTGATTCCTCATTGGCGCCCATTGCGTAGGTTAGTTTTTGTTTGAGTTCCATTAACTCCAATTGATAGTCCGCAATGGTGGAAGTAAGCTTTTTGTGAAGTGCAGCTTCTTCGGTTCCCTGTACTTCAAATTTTCCACCGCTTTGATTACCGTCGGCTAGAGCGGTAAATTTATCAGGGGTCAATGGGAAAATACCGATTTGCTTATCAAAGAAATTGAGTTGTGCATACTGCGGATCTTCAATAATCCCTTTTAAAACGAAAGTGGAATCATCATTGACTTTCACGCTATCAAGAGTTACAAGTCCCTCACCTTTTCTAATTATTACCTTGACGTAACCATCCCGCAGATAATTCACTTTCCCCTCGATAATAAACTCATTGTCCTTTTTCGACATTTCACTCTGACAAGCAATTAAAATGCTAAAAAGTCCGATTAATAAATAATTCAATCTCATTAATTTTCTAATTTTTCGGTGAGTAATTTATTTGCTGTTTTAGGGTCAAGCTTTCCTTTAGTTTCTTTCATTAATTGCCCCATGAACATTCCCAAAAGTCCTTTTTTGCCATTTTTATATTCTGCTACTTTTTCGGGGAATTTTGACAGTATTTCATCAATTTGTTCACCAATATCATCTCCTCCGGCATCAAGGAGCAAATTCATTTCCCTGGCAATTGTTTCTGCATCTTTATTGGCGTTTTTAATCATTTCCGGAAAGATTCTCTGTTCGGCTATCGAATTGCTCAATTTGCCCTCTTCGATTAATTTCAATAATTCCGATAATCGTTTTGCCGAAATTGGAAATTTCTGAATATCCAATGTTAAATCGTTCAAATAGGATTTTACAGGTCCCATTACCCAATTAGATGCCTGTTTCTTATTATCAGTTTGTGCACATAATTCTTCAAAATAATGAGCAATTCCCTTACTCTCAGTCAACACACCAGCATCGTACTTAGGTAATTTATATTCATCTCTAAATTTCCTGTAAAGTTCTCTGGGCAAGGCAGGCATTTCACTTTTTACTTTCTCTATCCATTCCTCATCGATTATAAGTGGTGGTAAATCAGGCTCAGGGAAATACCGATAATCGTTCATTTCCTCTTTTATTCGCATAGGAATTGTATTCCCGCTAACCGGATCGAAGTTTCTTGTTTCGGAATGCTCTACGGTACCACCTTCACTATATAGTTTTGTTTGTCTTTCAATTTCATGAGAAATGGCCCTATGAACATTTTTGAATGAGTTCATATTTTTTACTTCAACTTTTTTATTAAAATAATCAGCGCCTTTGGGTCTGACTGAAATATTTGCATCGCATCTTAAAGAACCTTCCTCCAAATTACCATCGCAGATATCGAGATAACGGACCAGCTTTCGAATCTCCATCATGTATGCAGCGGCTTCATCTGCATTTTTAATCACAGGTTCAGACACAATTTCAATTAAGGCTACACCGGCCCTGTTAAAATCAACAAAACTTTCTTCCTGTCCGTCTATGTGCATCGATTTTCCGGCATCCTCTTCCATGTGTATGCGTGTGATTTCAATGTCTTTTTCCGAGCCATCTTTTAAAGTAATAGTGACAAAGCCTCCTTTGCAGATCGGAGTTTTATCCTGCGTAATTTGATATCCTTTGGGGAGATCCGGATAGAAGTAGTTTTTCCTATCGTAAATGTTATACTGTGAAATTTCAGAATGACAAGCGATTCCCATGCGCATGGCAAACTCTGCAACTCTTTTATTGATTCGAGGCAGTGTTCCCGGATGACCAAGTGTAATTGTACTGATATGTGTATTTGGCAATCCACCATATTCTGCCAAATCGGAAGAGTAGGCCTTGCTTCTCGTTGACAACTGAGCATGTACCTCTAGCCCGATAACTGCTTCAAATTCGTTTTTATTACTCATCTAAAAATTTTCCTCAATAAATGTATTGGCAACTTTATTAACCTCATCCAATCCTGAAATATCTGAGCCCCCTGCAGTAGCAAAGAAAGCTTGTCCTCCCCCTCCGCCTTTGATAAGCTTGGACCATTCTCTAACAATATTTCCTGCATGTAAATTCTTTTCTTTTACAAGTGAATCACTTATCATAACACCAATTAGTGCTTTGTCATTGACATCCGCAGAAATAACTGCAAACAGTGAATTATTATTTTGCTTTAATTCAAATAACAATTGTTTTAAACTATCAGCGCTTGGTAATTTAAGTCTTTTATTAAGAATCTGAGATCCTTTTTTTTGCTCGATATTGTCCAAAATATCTTTTTTTAAATTGTTTAACTCTTTCTTTTCCTGTTCCTGGACCTTCTTCTCAAGACTGTTTTTCTCATCGATCAGACTTTGAATCGACTTTTTTAAATCCTTTGGGTTTTTTAATAATTCTGAAATTTCCTCCAATAATTTCTCTTTACCTTCGATATATTCCTCTGAGGCTGTTGATGTTATGGCCTCTATTCGTCTCACTCCGGCCGCTACTGAACTTTCCGATACAATCTTAAACAAACCTATTTTACCGGTAGCATCCACATGTGTTCCTCCACAAAGTTCAACGGAATAGTTCGGATCAAAACTAATTACCCTTACCTTGTCTCCATACTTTTCACCAAATAGTGCCATAGCACCTTTTTTGATGGCTTCATCAAAACTGATTTCCCTTTCTTCTCCTTTAGAGATGTCTTCCCTGATTTTTTGATTTACAAGGTGTTCAACTTCCTTTATTTCCTCTTCTGTCATTTTGGAAAAGTGAGAAAAATCAAATCTCAACATTTTTTCATTGACTAATGAGCCTTTCTGTTGTACATGATTACCCAATACCTTGCGCAATGCAGCATGCAATAAATGGGTAGCTGAATGATTATTCTCAGTCAATAGACGTTTTTGCACATTTACTTTAGCTTGTAAATCAGCATTTAAGTCTTCGGGTAATTTGTCAGCAATGTGAATGACTAAATCATTTTCTTTTATGGTATTAAGAATTTTAACTTTGCTGTTATCCGATTCCAATACGCCTGTATCTCCTACCTGCCCACCTCCTTCTGCATAAAAAGGAGTTTTATTCAGAACAAGATGATAATATTCTTTACCCTTTTGTTTTTCTTTTCGATATTTTAGTAAGCTTACCTTTGCCTCTAAACTGTCATAACCCACAAATTGCGTAGTGCCTTTAGCCAGTTCTATCCAGTCTTCTGCGGATTTCTCAGCATCTTTTTTTGATCTGTTTTTTTGAACAGACATTTCTTTTTGAAAACCATCTTCATCGATTTGAACAGATTTTTCTTTTGCAATTAAAGCAGTTAAATCCACCGGAAATCCAAAAGTGTCGTACAATTCAAATACTACTTTTCCATCGAGCTGATTTTTATGTTTCTTTTTAGCATCAGTGATTAGATTATCTAATCTTTTTAAACCATTTTCAAGGGTTCTCAAAAATGAATTTTCCTCTTCATGAATCACTTTTGCACAAAAATCCTTTTGATTGTAAACTTCATCAAACACATTGCGGAACTGTGCTGCCAATACAGGCACCAGTTTGTATAAAAAGGGTTTCTTCAAATCGAGAAATGTGTAGCCATAGCGCACTGCTCTCCTAAGTATTCTTCGTATTACATAACCGGCTTTTGCGTTTGATGGCAATTGGCCTTCTGCAATTGCAAGCGTGACCGCTCGAACATGATCTGATATAACTCGTATAGCGATGTCTGTTTTTTCACCCATACCGTATTTAATACCCGATAGTTTTTCAACTTCCTTTATTAGCGGGGTAAATACATCCGTATCATAATTGGATTGTTTTCCTTGCATTAGCATGCAAAGCCTTTCAAAACCCATTCCGGTATCAACGTGTTTTGATTTTAACGTTTCGAGTTCACCCGAAGCTTTTCTATTAAACTGGATAAAAACAAGATTCCAAATTTCAATTACCTGGGGATGCCCCATATTAATAAGGTCTTTACCCGGTATATTCTTTTGTTCATTTTCAGATCTTAGATCTACATGGATTTCTGAGGAAGGCCCGCAAGGACCTGTATCGCCCATTTCCCAAAAATTATCCTTTTTATTACAGTACAGTATCTTTTCTTCGCCTAAATACTTTTTCCATTCATTATAAGCCTCTTCGTCAGCTTCCAGTTTTTCAGTCTTATCGCCTTCAAAAACGGTAGCGTACATGTTTTTATCGCTTATTCCCAGTTCTTTTGTAAGAAATTCATAAGCCCATTGAATGGCTTCCTTTTTAAAATATTCACCTATTGACCAGTTTCCTAACATTTCAAACATGGTGTGGTGATAGGTATCAATACCGACTTCCTCCAGATCATTATGCTTTCCGGAGACTCTCAAACACTTCTGAGTATCGGCTATTCTGGGATTATCGGGTTCTTCGTTGCCCAAAAAGAAATCCTTAAACTGATTCATTCCGGCATTGGTAAACATTAAGGAAGGATCATTTTTAATCACCATAGGAGCCGATTGGACAATATTATGGCCTTTTTTCTTAAAAAAGTCTAAGAATTTCTGACGTATTTCGCTTGAATTCATAAAATTTGAACTTTATAGATTCATTATTGTATATATAATAATGATACTCTATATGAAGTAATTTTGTATTTTTGCCGAGTTTTATAAAAAACATGCAAATTTAGTAGAAAATTCAGCACATAGATGGCAAGAATTAAATATTACTACGATACTGAAAGTTGTAAGTATGAAAGAATAAAGGTTTCCAAAGGCGATATCTTTATTAACTTCCTTGGATTCCTGTTTCTAGGTGTTATTATAGCTGTTGGTTTACTCTTTGTTTATTTCACAAATTTTGATTCCCCGAAAGAAGCGCTTCTAAAAAAAGAGAATAAAGAACTTTTACTCAAATACGATTTATTAAGTAAAGAACTGAATCAGGTAGAAAATATTCTTACCGCACTACAAGACAGGGATGATGACATTTACCGAACTATTTTTGAAGCAAACCCAATTCCGGAAAGTGTAAGAGAAGCGGGTGTTGGTGGTGCCAATAAATACCAGGCATTAATGGAGGAAGATCTTGAACAGGAAACACTCATACTTTCTACTTTCCAAAAGATTGATAAGATCAAAAAGAAAATGTACATCCAATCAAAATCTTATGATGAGATTTTGAAGATGGCCAATGACAAGGCAAAAATGTTGGCTTCAATTCCCGCCATCCAACCCATCAGCAACAAAGAATTGAAACGATTGGCTTCGGGATATGGAATGAGAATTCATCCAATTTACAAGGTCCGTAAAATGCACACTGGTGTAGATTTTTCTGCTGAACGTGGCACACCAATTTATGCTACCGGAGACGGTATTGTAAGAAGGGCTACCTATAGTTTAGGTGGTTATGGACGTCAGGTGGAAATAAATCACGGTTACGGTTATGTAACCAAATATGCTCACATGAGTAAATTTATTGTCAAGAAAGGCCAAAAAGTAAAAAGAGGTGAAATAATCGGTTATGTTGGTAGTACCGGTACTTCCGTAGCGCCACACCTGCACTACGAAGTAATCAGAAATAAAAAGAAGGTGAATCCTGTTCACTATTTCTTCAATGATCTCAGCGCTGAAGAGTACGAAGAGATTCTTAAGCTTTCAAGTGTTGAAAACCAGTCCTTATCCTGATTTTTAATATCATTTAAAATATTAACCGAGCAGAATTCAATTGAATTCTGCTTTTTCATTTCTATTTTCGCATGAATATATATTTGTATTATGCGATATCTAATAATCACTTTATTAATTATTATTTCTAATGTTCTCTCCGCACAAACAGAAGTAGAATACGAAGTCATTAATACTCCAATTGGAACTAAATCCAGCCCTGCAGAAGCTGAAGTAAAGCTAGAATTGATAGAAAGGTTTCAACATTATAATTCAAGAACCACTTCTTCAAATGATCATTTTGACAAAAATATAAATTCACCGAAGTCAGCACTCTTTAGTCCGGATGATAAAAAACTATATGTTCAATCGCTTGAAGGCTATGAAACATTGGTGTATTCGGCTGATAGCTTTGAGAAAATCAAAGTAATTGAACATATTTTTGACAAGGACGATACTTTGCTTTTTCAGGATACTTTAGTTTTTGATTACAAATACAGATACAGACGTTCGGATTTCAACATATTTAGCGGAAAGCCCGTTGAGAGCACATTTTCACATGATGGCAAATATTTATGGGTGACCTATTACAGACGCAGTTTTGATAGAAATGCGGTTTCACCAAGTGGTGTGGCCATCATCAATACCGAAAACGACAGTATTGTCAGAGTAATGCCAACCGGGCCCTTGCCAAAGATGATTGCCGCTTCCCCTAACAACAAATATGTGGCTGTAACACATTGGGGAGATAACACCATCGGAATTATAGACATTTCCTCAAATGATCCACAGACTTTTCGCTATGTGAAACAATTTGTGGTTGATAAGAAGATGAAGCTTGACTTTGATCCCGAGGAAAAAGTAGATAGAGATAATGGCTGTGGTTTTTGTCTTCGAGGCACGGTATTTACACCCGAAGGTGATTATTTAATGATTGGAAGAATGGGTGGAAATGGAGGAATTGCAATATTTAATATGGATTCTTTGGAATATATAGGGTCTGTATGGGGAATGAAAATCAATATTCGTCATTTAGTTATAAATAATGATTGGTTAATCCTGAGTAGTAATATCCCCGGTTATGTCCAAAAGGCCAAATATCAGGATGTCATAAATGCCCGTTTAAACTGTGAAAGTAAGATGTGCTATTTTAAAGAATGGGAATCTGTATTTGCCGGAAAAGGCTTGAGAACAATATCTGCAAGTTCAGATGGTAAATACATTTTTGCATGTGCAAATAATGAAAGTAAAATCGCCGTAGTCAGGAGCAGTGATATGAAAGTGATTTCAGAAATCCCTGTTGATTCGTTTCCAGTAGGAATGGATCTGAGCAATAACAATAAATTACTGGTTGTTACAAGTCAGGGAAGAAGCAGTGTGGGTGGCGGTAATTCAGTAATGGTTTTCAAAGTGGAATATCCATAGTTCACGAATTGGAATTTTATTTCCACGGATAAATACATAATTTTCAGAAAAGATAATTTCATTTCCCATGCCCTACAAAGAAAAACCTATCCTTAAAAAATATTATAATATAGGCGAAGTTGCAGATATGTTTGGCGTTGCAACTTCATTATTGCGTTTTTGGGAAAAAGAATTTGATGAAGTCAATCCAAAAAAGAACAGGAATGGTAAAAGACAATACACTCAAAAAGACATTGATAGTATTAAACTGATTTATCACCTGGTCAAAGAAAAGGGCTACACCCTGGCCGGTGCCAGAGATATCATCAAATCGCAAAGCAATAAATCAAAAAACAAGCTGGATGTAATTTCTTCATTGAAAGATGTAAGAAACTTTCTGACTGATCTTCGCGCTAACATTTCTTAATTCATGCGGGAAGAGCTAATATACAAATTGGCTCTTAGCCTAATACCCGGTATTGGGGGCTATACTTTTAAACTTTTAATATCCTATTGCGGAAGCGCAAAAGAGGTTTTTCAAGCCCACCCTGCCAGAATACTAAGAATTCCGGGAATTGGCGCACACACACATGCCTTGATTAAAAACAATGCCTCTTTGAAGGAAGCTCAAAGAGTTTTCGATTATTGTGAAAAACAAAAGATTAAAATTTTATTTCACTCAGACCCTGAATACCCCAAAAGAATTAAAAATATACCCGATGCTCCTTCGGTTTTATATTTTAAAGGAAATTGCGACTTAAATTCCGAAAAAGCTGTCAGCATAGTTGGCACTAGAAATGCCAGCAAATATGGAATCGAAGTTTGCAAAGAGATTGTCGGAAAATTAAAAAAGCATAATACATTAATTATCAGTGGCCTGGCTTATGGAATTGATATCACTGCTCATAAAGAATCAATTAATCAAAAATTAACTACTGTAGGCGTACTTGCAGGAGGAATTGATAAAATTTATCCGGCTTCACATAAAGTATTCGCTGAAAAAATGATTCAAAATGGAGGGCTTTTGACTGAACACCCGCCCGGTACTGTACCGGATGCTCCAAAATTCCCAGCTAGAAATAGAATCATTGCCGCCTTTTGTGATGCGGTAATTGTGGTAGAAGCTGCGAAAAAAGGCGGTGCTTTAATCACTGCAGATTTGGCCAATGGTTATAATAAAGATGTTTTTGCGGTGCCCGGAAATATTTACAATACCTATAGTGAAGGCTGCAATAATATAATTAAACAACATAAAGCCAATATTTTCACGAATATTACAGATCTCGAGTATTATTTGAATTGGGATCAGGAAACTGAAAGTGTAAAAAAAACAGAGATAGATTTAGAGGAATTACAAAAGGATGAAAAAAGTGTAATAATTGAACTGAAAAAAAACAATTCAATCATTATTGACCAATTGGCATGGAATACTCAAATCCCTGTTAATAAATTAGCATCAATTCTCTTAAATCTCGAATTTAGAGGATTGATAAATTCCTTACCCGGTAAGAAATATTCACTTTCTGAAGTATATAAATGAACAGAGCCAAAGCAATTTTCTCCATATTATCAGCAATCATTCTTTTTTCCTGTGGTACTGAGGAAAAAAGTGCCGGAGATCAGCCCGAAGTAGTAATTGAGGAAAATAATTTAAATAAACAGACCAATTTGGTTGTTTTTTTTATTCCAGGATTAGATCAGGATATTTTTAGCTTATTATTAGACGACCCTAATTCAGAAAACCTGCGAAATTTTAAACAATTAGGCGCTTATAAACCAATTAGTTATTTTGATGACTATTCTGACATAAGTTCTAATATGACAGCGCTTATGTCGGGCAAAACTACCCTAAAAGGGCATTTGGGTATTGATAAGGATTCAGTAGTTAATAAATCATGGATATCGGATTTTGAAGAATCAGAATATCAAATATCAATCATTAGTGATGGCAGTCTTGGCTCTAAATTAATCGCTGCAGTTTTCCCGGGTATAACAGATAATATTCCATACTCAGAGCAAGCTGTATTAAACCTGATTAAACATCAACCGGATTTTTTTTGGGGAATGGGAACAAATTTGTTTACCAGAAGAGTAGATCAAAAAAATTTACTCGAAGAACTCGGAATAAAGAATTACAATCTAGGTCTTGATATTAATAAGGTCCAAATAAAGGGAAATCAAAAGTTTGCTGGCATATACAATAATTACAGCATTCCCGACTCTGTAGATTTGGTCATGGAGGGCTTAAAAAACTGGTCAAAAATAAGAAATACTGATTCTCACGTTTTGATTTTGGCTTATTCAGGTTTGGAAAAATTACTTGAAACCCAAAGTAAAAATAATTTATATAGAATGAACTCTTATATAGACTATATAGTCAATGTTGAAGGGTTTAATTCGGAGTCATATCTGTTTTTATTGATCAACCCTTTTCAGGATTACAATAGAGTTTTTGAAATAAGCAAGGGAGATACAATCATATATTCATCTAAGGCGCTCAATTACAACCAATTAAATAACAATATCTGGGCATATGGCGTACACAGCGAAAATTTCTGTGGTAATTATCAGAATATCGATTTGTATAAAAAGATAACCGGAATAATAAAAGAATGAGCCTTTCATTCAAAAGGCTCATTTAATTTAAATTTATACAAATCATGTTAGAATGTATCCAGGTCAACAGGTCTGCTTATGTTAAAAAACTTTACAACCTTCTCTCCTAACTCTCCGGCATCAATATGAATTAAGTAAACGCCACTGGCAATCGGAATACCTTCTTCATTGGTCAATTCCCAATTCTGACTGCTTAGTCCAAGTCCGGGAATGTCCCCAGGAATATTTCTATTGAATTGCCTGATTAAGGACCCATTCATTGAAAAAATGGATATTTTACAAGTACCCGGCAGGTTGGTGATTTTTACATTTTTATCTACCTGACTTTGTTCATACTCAGAATAGGCATAGTAGGGATTCGGAACAACCCTTATAATGTCCAAATCGCTTTGTCCTTTTTCATTGCTCTCAAGAACAGACTGAAAATCACTTGTACTAAATGTATATGTAGGTGGAACTCCACAATCAGTTGATTCATAATCTTTTTCTACCCGAAGTTTTACACGAATATCAGCTCTGTCGTCTTCAGGTAGGTATGCAAATGCTCTTTTTATTTTCATCATTCCTATCCAGCTAAATGTTTGCTCGTAAACAACTCCGTATTGGCTGGTACGACTGATTTTCTGATCTTCAAAGGTGCTGTCCATTCGCCTTTGAAATTCGCTTTGCTCTCCCGGAATTTCAAAATCATAAGGCATATTGCTTACAATGATGTAATGATTATTTGAGTCATTTGTATCGGGATTGTATAAAAGATCATTTCCTGAGACCGAATCAATTAATTTGTTTTCAGTAAAAGCCAAATTTAGACGAAGCCCTTTATCTATATCAATTGCATAGCCTGGAAACCAGGAATAACCTCTGGAGTTTTTATTACTTCCGCTTGGATAAGCTGCTTTTGTACCATCGGGGTTACCATCCTTGCCAACACTTGCCTTCTCACTTTTTTGAGAACGATTAACTACTTTACTTATAATACTTGAGTCAGGTGATGCCATTTGAATCACCATACATCTTGTCCACTTACTTTTGTCGCGAGTAAATACAATGTCAACATTTGGCAAGTCCTGAATATAGGACCATCCTTCAGGTTCACTAACCAAAACTCCCGGAGCAATACTTTCATCCGAAAATGCATTTTTTGATGAAATCCAACTTGTCCAGCTTCCATCCAAAACGTTTTGATAAACGTCGAGTTGATCATAGGTTATAAGTGAACTTTCTGCCTGATCAATCCATGGGTGATTATCATAATCAATAGGGATTAACCAATCCTGTAATCTGTTTTCATAAACAATATTGGCATCCTGAAATCCATTCTTTTCAAACCCTTCCTCCCTGTTTTTATAACCGGGATTATATCCTCTTTCCAATTCAAGAGAAATTCCAAATTCAGGAATGGTTTGTTCACTTTCATCATTAACAGGAACGGATCCTTTTACAACAAGGCCATCGGCTTTGAGTGTCCATAAATCGTGTTCCACAAAATTCATGGCATATACTATGCTGCTGCTGTCTGAATTTAACCAAAACTTTGTAGGACGTTTTATTCCACTTCCTTCATAGGTTTGCTGAGTTCCATCAATTCTTATTGCGTAAACATCTCTTACAAATGTTCCATTTTCACAACCATTCAAAAGCCTTACCTCCAAAGTTTTAGAAGTAGCTGATTCCAATTCCGGCAATTCCCGAACAACTACCGCCTTTCCTTTTTTCTGTCTTTTATAAGGATTGATTTGGTATTGAATTGTCTTTCCATCTTCATTCACAATTTCATTGGAAAAGTAGTCTCCCAACGATTCTATTGTATCACCTTTAAGGAACTGAAAATTATTTTCTGTGATATCATATTCCAGACGACTAGTCAAAATGACTTCAACATCATTTACACTTTTTACCAATTTAGGGTCATATACCTTAATTGATAGGGGCCCTGAACCTGATTTATAGATTCTTTGAAATGGTGTTCCTGAAAGTATTTTTTCTTCTACTCCAGCTTTAAATTCCAAAATATTACCACCATTCCCGATTCCGTTTTCCGCAGTAATTTCAAATTCATCGCCATAGCCTGAATTAAGAATAGTGCCTACGTTTGGATGTGGAATCACCACCTTTCTAATTCCATTTCTCCTGCCCAGAATAAATGGCTGTTCTTTTCTATCGCCCACATTATCACCCAAATTTTTCAAAGCCATAGTGGGATTGTAGCCATAGGATAATACAAGAAAAGTATAGGTTTTATGATTTACCAATTTTGGATCACCTTCAGCAAATGCATCATCAGTTACCCTCAAAGTTCTGAATATTCCATTATCCTGACCATCTACTTTAATTACCGGAACAAAAATATTTTCACCTATAGTAACATCATTTTCGTAATTGATAATTCGGGTAACGCCATTGGCTATATCACATTGTGCAATTAATCGCGCTTTGTCAGGATTATCCAGATCAGCTTCTGTAACTGTATTATTGGCCAATTGATAGAATAAATAACCTTCAAATCTGTAGAAATCACCAACATTTGCTTCGTATTCTTGATACGTCTCAGTATTCATCGCCTGTCGAACCCCTTGATTTACAATGGTAAATTCGCTTGGTTCTATTGTTAATATAATTTCTTTGTCAAGTTCTGTAACAATTACATCGGGTGCATCCGGTCCGTTGAGCAATTCAAAGTCATTATCATATAGTTTTTGACAGATATCATCTGCCACTTTTAATTTACCTAATGAACCTCTGGAACCACCGGCACCTGTTCTTGCCCAGGGTATTCCTATCGTCAATTCATTTAATGCTCCTGGTTCCAATGTAAATGGTCCTGCCGACTGAAGCATTCTTCGATCATCTGGTTGATTACCAGCAACCGTTTCATCCCATGGTACATTTTGAGGGCCGCTAAATGGTTGCTGCACGTTTCCACCTAATCCCCAACCGATATCAAGATCTGATTCTCCGGGAAACATGAAATCGCAAGGAGGAAAGCTTTGCTGAATGCCCTGCCCAAGATCATAAGTGCAATTTGAACCGTCTTTCCATTTGTTTCTCAAATAATTGAAGAAGTCCTGTGCATTGTCAGGTTCACCATTGATAGAGTTTTCACTGTTATTGTAATACACGAAATTTGACATGATTATTAACTCATCAATTTCATCCACCTCGCCATCTTTATCATTATCTATACCATCACCCTCGTAGACTTCATAGCCCTTGTCCGGTTCGTCAATCAATCCATCTCCATCATTATCAATTCCATCACCCAAAGTATCCTTATCAGCCCAGGGCCCTTCGAAATAATCTACACCCACAGAGGGAGGATTTTCACCATATCCGGAGATTCCTTCATCAAACTCATCGCCATTGTAACAGATTCCAAGTCCTCTGGGTACACAAACACCTACATAGTCATCCTCTGCAAAACCAAGATCCGGATCCACCCATTGCCCCATTCTGGTTTCACCAATAATTCTTGATCCTCGGTTGAGTAACCTGTTCCAATAAAAGGTCATGTCATTTAATACATCATTGGTTGCAAAACCAAATCCCATTACCTGAATCTCCATATTTATTGGAGGAGCCGCTCCAATTACACCCCCAAATTCCTTTGAATTTCCTTCGTCATTCATTACCCACCAAATGCCTTCATCTCCGAAAATAAAGGGTACATCTCCCTGCAAAGGATCGTAAACTCCGTCTCCGGCTCCTTCTTCTTCAATTTGAACAAACTCATCAAAGGGCGCCAAATCGCGACCCATGTCAACAACTCTATCACTAAACAAGCCATCTGGTGAGGTAATGTGCGGGTTGTTTCTTCCTGGCCAGTTCAGAATGGATTCGGGAATATCTTCAACCGATTGAATCCTTCCTGCTTGATAGTCATCGATATAATTTTCAATCTCATCTCTGCTTACTTTGAAATGAATATCCCAGGTTGCACATTCCTCTGTAGATATGGTTCCCCGATCCGGCCCGGACTCATAGAGTGGACCCGGCCATAGGGAATAATGTGTTTGCCTATAAGTATTAGCAAGAACCAATAATTCCCCTGTGGACTCATCCTGACCTCCAAGCCAAATTGAGCCGGCATATAAGGAATGTTGCTTAGGCGCACTTGGATCATCCTGTTTTGGAATTTCATAACGAGCTGCGTCAGGCGAGGAAACTGTCCACCACATATCACCTCCATTATGAAGTAAGGTTCTTACATTATTTATTTCTAAAACTTCTCTTGAACTGGATCTGGCACAGAGTGCAGCAGTAAACTTTTGATCAGCATTAAAACCTTTTGATTTTGTCTTTGGGTGTTTATCTATTTCAGCAAAACTGCAATGCGCAATTGCCAATGATAAAATAAAGGTCAAAACTAGTTTTACTACTGTTTTCATGAGTTTTGTGATTCGCTTTACTAGCACGAATAAACCATACCGTTTTATGAGAATCCATTATTCTTTTTTCATGAATTTACAGAAAAAAACAAAGCAAAAATTGCGCAAATTGGGGGATATTTAAGCTTTTTTGGGCCTTAAACAGTGTTTTTAAATAATTTCTTTATTCAATATTATTAAAAAACGCCTATGATTTTAGAAAGTATCAAGGTCAATTGGTCTGTTGATATGGAAGAATTTCACCACTTTCTCCCCAAGTTCTCCGGCATCGATATGGACGATGTACACGCCACTGGCAATCGGGATGCCTTCTTCATTGGTCAACTCCCAGTTCTGACTGCTCAGACCCAATCCGGCCACATCTTCTGCCACATTTCTGTTGAACTGTCGCACCAGTGATCCGTTCATCGAGAAGATCGAGATGGTACACTGTGCCGGT